>NZ_DALZXU010000004.1:0-347374 GCF_031989085.1 Ensifer sp. | reverse complement strand
AGGCGATGATTTTGCGGACTTCCGCCATGGCTTCCGGGCCGATGCCGTCGCCGGGCAGAAGGAAGAGATTGCGCACTGTCATGGAAAGTCCTTCTCGCGGGGAAAACTTGCGCGCGTCTTAGCGCAACTTCGTATCGAGGGAAATCGTCGCGACGAAAGAATTGTGCGTCGCAATGCCGGTGTGCTGGCTGTTCCCGGCGACAATGCGCATTGGCGGAAAGGCTGGAATTGTTGCGTTCACGGCCTGCAACGCCCACGAAAGGATCGGGACCATGCGCAGCTTCGTCATCGAGATCATAAACCTGCTCGCCGTCAGTCTCGGGAAACTGACCTTCGGCCGCAGCCGGACTGGCGTTTTCGGTCGCTAGCGACACGCCGGCGCCGGCCACGAAGCCGTCGAAGCGCGCCGTCCGCCGTCTTTGCCTGGACATCCGCTGCGTCTTGCCTTTCCGCTTGACGGAATCACCGGCTGGGGATCGAATGGCCGCCGAAACAACCGGGGACCTGCCATGTCTGAAACGCTGCTGATCGGTGCCTTTCTCGCTGCCCTTTCCTATACGCTCATTCCCGGGCCGGCCTTCCTCGCTTTGCTCGGCATCGGTGCCGGCCAGGGCCGCAAGGCGGGCGCGCTGTTCATGGGCGGGCACCTTGCCGGCGATATCCTCTGGTCGGGGCTTGCGCTGGTGGCGATCATCGGCGCCCGTTCGGTCGGAACGACGGTGTTCGATATTCTCGGTCTCTTCTGTGGCCTCTATCTCGGCTGGATCGGATGGACGGCGCTGCGCGCCCGGCCGAAAGGCGATAACCGGGCGCTGATCACCGTGGAGAAGCCGCTTCGGCGCGGGCTGATCTTCGGCCTGACCAATCCCAAGGGCTATCCGGTAGCGCTCGCCACTTTCACCGCGTTGCTCGCGGGCTCCGCCAACGCCTTGGAATTCGACGCGCTGCCGATGCTGCTCGGGGTCTCGCTCATCGGCTTTCTCGTCGCCGACCTGATCCTGATCGTCATCATCGGTGCTTCCGTGGTGCGGCGCTTCTATCGGCGTCATGAGCTGGCGATCGTTCGGCTGTCGGGGCTGCTGTTCATCGGCTTTGCCATCCAGGCCGTATGGCATGCCGCTCCCGGTCTTCTCGGTCTGCGCAAGCCCTGACGCACAAGCCTTGACGTCGAGATCGTCAGCGACCACCTCAAGCTCTTCCGCCCGACGTGCCGCCGGCGTCGCGGGCGCTACCCTCCCGGGCTCCACTCCGGTCTGTGCATGCGAAAGGACCTTTCATGACCGCCAGCACCCCGCTCAATCCCGCCCTGACGACCTGGACCGGACATGAGGGCCTGCCCCGCTTCGACCTGGTAAAGGACACGGACTTCGCACCGGCCTTCGAGGCCGCCTTCAAGGCGCATGAGGCGGAGATCGATGACATTGCCGGCAACCCCGATCAACCGACCTTCGAAAACACGGTGATCGCGCTTGAGATCGCCGGCGACGCGCTTTCGCGGATCTCCTCGATTTTCTGGAACAAGGCCGGCGCCGACACCAACGAGACGATCCAGGCGCTGGAGCGCGACATCGCGCCGAAAATGTCCCGGCACTATTCGAAGATCGGCATGAACGCCGCGTTGTTCAAACGCATCGATACGCTCTGGGAAAACCGGGAAAGTCTCGGCCTCGATCTCGAAGCGACCCGGGTGCTGGAGCGGCACTGGAAGGGGTTCGTCAAGTCCGGTGCGAAGCTGCCAAAGGAGCAGCAGGAGCGGCTGGCCGGTATCAACGAGACCCTCGCCGGTCTCGGTGCCAAGTTCGGCCAGAACGTGCTTGCCGACGAAAAGAACTGGGCCCTGTTTCTGGATAGCGAGGAGGATCTTGCTGGCATTCCCGATTTCCTGCGCGATGCGATGGCATCTGCCGCCAGCGACCGCGGCCAGCAGGGCAAGTACGCGGTGACGCTGTCGCGCTCGATCATCGAGCCGTTCCTCACCTTCTCCGACAATCGCGAGCTTCGGGAAAAGGCGTTCCGCGCCTGGATCGCGCGCGGCGAGAACGGCGGCGAGACCGACAATCGCGGCCTTATCGCCGAAACCCTGGCGCTTCGGGCCGAGAAGGCAAAGTTGCTCGGCTATGACAACTATGCGGCGCTGAAGCTCGACAACACCATGGCCAAGACGCCGGAGGCGGTGAACGGCCTGTTGATGCAGGTCTGGGAGAAGGCTGTTGCCCGTGCCCGCGAGGAGGAAGCCGATCTTGCCACGCTGGTTGCCGCTGAAGGTCGCAATCACGACGTCATGCCATGGGACTGGCGCCACTATGCCGAAAAACTGCGTGCCGAAAAGTTCAACTTCTCGGAAGGCGAGCTGAAGCCGTACCTGCAGCTGGAAAAGATCATCGAGGCCAGCTTCGATGTCGCCCAGCGTCTGTTCGGCATCACTGCGACAGAGAAGAAGGGCGTTGCCGGCTATCACCCCGACGTGCGGGTCTTCGAGATGCGCGATGCGAGCGGCAGGCTTACGGCCCTGTTCCTCGGCGACTATTTCGCGCGGTCGTCGAAGCGTTCGGGCGCCTGGATGAGCTCGTTCCAGTCGCAACACAAGCTGACACTCAAGAACGGTGCCGTCGGCGAGCTGCCGATCATCTACAACGTGTGCAATTTCGCCAAGCCCGCCGAAGGCAAGCCGGCGCTGCTGTCGCTCGACGATGCGCGCACGCTGTTCCACGAATTCGGGCACGCGTTGCATGGCATGCTATCCAATGTCACCTACCCGTCCGTTTCCGGCACTGGCGTGTCGCGTGACTTCGTCGAATTGCCGTCCCAGCTCTACGAACACTGGCTGACGGTTCCTGATATCCTCAAGCGCTATGCGGTGCATTATCGGACCGGCGAACCGATGCCTGAAGCGCTGCTCGACAAGGTGCTTGCCGCGCGCACTTTCAATTCCGGTTTCGCGACGGTGGAGTTCACGTCCTCGGCACTGGTCGACATGGCCTACCACACCGCGCAAGCGCAGGGTGAACCGATGGCGCTCGAAGCGGCGACGCTGGAGAAGATCGGCATGCCGCGGTCGATCGTCATGCGCCACCGCAGCCCGCACTTCCTGCATGTGTTCTCCGGCGACGGCTATTCCGCCGGCTACTATTCCTACATGTGGTCGGAGGTGCTCGACGCGGATGCGTTTGCCGCTTTCGAAGAGACCGGCAATGCCTTCGATCCCGGCATGGCGCAGAAGCTGAAGGACAATGTCTATTCGGTCGGCGGCTCGATCGATCCGGAAGACGCCTACAAGGGTTTCCGCGGCAAGCTGCCGAGCCCGGATGCGATGCTCGCCAAGAAAGGGCTGGCGGCCTGAGCATTGAGGCGGATCTATCGCGCCATCTGGCGCGATCGGCCCGCCCAGAGTGCCCGCGCCGTCTCGCAGGCGGCCTCGAAGTCCGACGAATTGCCGAGGCTCAGAAGGGCGGTCGCCGCCGTGGTGACGATCGTCGTCTCGGCACGTTCGTCGCGGGCCGCTCCCGTCCAGACCGCCTCCCAGTACTCGCGGGTGCTGAGGCCGGTGCGCGCTTCGGCGGGTGGCGCGGTCAATGCGGGAATGACCAGGTCCTCCACCTCGCCGCCAACCAGGCGAAACAACGGCGTCTGGCGATAGGGGGTGAACTCGGCGTGGTCGCGGGTGTTGCCGAGGATCGTCAGTTCCTTGACGCCGAGCAGAAGCGCGATGTCGCGGCTCAGTGTCCTTGCGGCCGTGTTGGCGACCCCGAGCAGGCTGGTGCGCGCGCCCATGGGATTGATCAGATGCACGGCGGAACCGAGCGGGATCCGCATCTCCATCAGCCCATAGAGGCCGAGAAGGCGGTAGATCTGCGGCGATAGTGCCGGTAGCGGCAGATAGACGATCCCGGTCCTTGCCAGCGCGCTTTTGGCATCGTCGAGCGACGCGCAGACGGCGATGCCGCTGCGGGCGGCGGCGATTTCGAGCTTGCCGCGCTCGGCGCCTTGTTCGCCATAATGGCCGTGCAGCACGACGCGGAAGCCGGCGCTCGCCACGAGCCTTGCCGCGTGCAGGAACCATGGCGCGGTCTTCAGCTTCGGTGAGAGATAACATGGCCAGTCGAGATCGGCCGCGCCACGGCTGGTAGCGCCGATGTGGCGGCGGATCGCCCTGACGAAGCCGGCGATCTCCACGGCGGTCGCGCCGCGATACTGCAGGGCCGCCATCAGCGCGCCGATCTGCACGGGATCCGCCTCCCCGGCGAGGATGATCGCCAAGGCATCTTCCGCTTCCGTCTCGCTCAAAGGCCGGCTGCGACCGGCGCCGGTGCCGATGGTAGCAATGTTGCGCGCCAGCCGGCGCTGCGGCGCCGCGTCGTCGCCGATCCGCGCCAGCTTGGCGGCGAAGGCTTCCGGCGTCGGTTCGCCATCCAGCATCAGGCTCGGCCGCGCGGCGAGCGGGGGCGCCGCGATCAGCCCTACCCCTTCCCAGCCGCTGTGCGCCGCGTTGGACGTCGCCGCCGCATCGCCCGACCGATGGAAAAGCGCTTCCGTCTCGGCGGCAAGGGCCCGCACGCGCAACCGCAATGCTTCGGCAAGGGGTGTCGGCCGCAAGCCATGGCCGGTGCGCAGGAACAGCGGGTCGTCATATTGCTCGCGCAGCTGGGAGAGCAGCCTGCTCATGGCGGATGGCTGCAGGCCGACGCTTGCCGCTGCCCGGCTGACGCTGTTCTCGCGCAACAGCGCATCGAGCGCGAGCAACAGGCGTAGCCTGCCCATGTCGGTCTGCCGGTCTTGCGGCGCTGGCGCCATCCGCGCGCGAGTCTTCATCGTCGTCCGTCCCTCAACAGGCTCCGGGCATATTCGAAACCGGTGTTTTGCGCCCATTCACATTTAGAGCTGTTCTAAAACAGCGCCGTTGCCACCAGTTCGGCCATTATCTAAGTGGACCGTAGCACTCAAGTTATTTGTGGGGACAAAGATGAGCATAGAGGCGCGCCGCCCGCTGGATAGCCGTATCGAGCGGCACACATTCGCGTTACCGTTCCGGCGCGGGACCGCGCCGCAGCCGTCTCGGCAGGCGCAGCGGTTCCTCTACGCCTGCCTCGCCGGTACGGCGCTGAGCGTGCCGGTGGAGGCCCTGGCACAGCAAGCCAAAGGCAAGGAGAAGAGCACGGAGCTGGAGCAGATCGTCGTCACGGCGGCCGGCTTCGAGCAGAACGTCAAGGACGCACCGGCAAGCATCACGGTGGTAACTGGCGAGGAGCTGGAAAAAGGCTCATTCCGCGACCTGACCGACGCCCTTCGCGATGCTCAGGGCGTGGCGGTCACCGGCGTTGCCAACGAGCGCGACATCTTCATCCGCGGCCTGCCCGGCTCGTATACGCTGATCCTCGTCGACGGCAAGCGCCAGAGCACGCGTGATGCCCGCACCAACGGCAATTCTGGCTTCGAACAGAGTTTCGTGCCGCCGGCGGCGGCCATCGAACGCATCGAGATCGTGCGCGGGCCGATGTCGTCGCTTTATGGTTCCGATGCCATGGGCGGCGTCATCAACATCATCACCCGCAAGGTTGCAGACACGTGGTCGGGCTCGGTGACCATGGATGGCACGATGCAGCAGCACCAGCGCTTCGGCAATTCGGGACAGACGTCGTTTTACGCCAGCGGCCCGATCCTGAAGGATACGCTCGGCATGCAGATCTGGGGACGCGGGCTGAAGCGCGGCGAGGACAAGTTCCTCTCGGGCATCACCGGTGCCCGCGAGCACGACCTGACGGCGCGGCTTGCCTACACGCCGAACGAGGACCATGACTTCTTCCTCGAGGGCGGCAAGGCGCGGCTGCGGCGTGACGCCAACATCGGCAACACGATCGCGCCGGGTCCCAGGGCCGCCAGCACCTACAACGAGAACGACCGCGATCACTGGTCGTTCTCCCATACCGGGCGCTGGGGGCCGACCACGTCCGAATTCTCGATCCTGCAGGAATGGGCCGAGCGGCGAACCTACAACGACACCCAGGCGGATCGCCGTTTCATCAAGCAGCCGCGCGCGCCGCAGGTGCGCAACACGGTCATCGACGGCAAGTTCACGACGCCGTTCGAGCTCGCAGGCAGCCACACGCTCGTCACCGGAGGACAGTTCTTCGAGGCGCGCCTGTCAGACCAGAACCCCGGACGGCGCACCGCTCTTACGGAAAAATTCTCCGCAACGCAGTGGGCGCTGTTTGCCGAGGACGAATGGCGCATGGTCGACAATTTCGCGCTGACGGGGGGCTTGCGTCTCGATCACCACGAGCAGTACGGCTACCACCTGAGCCCGCGCCTCTATGGCGTCTGGGACGCGACCGACACCTTGACGGTCAAGGGCGGCGTCTCCACCGGCTTCCGTGCACCTGATATCCGCAGCATCGCGCCCGGTTATGCCTATACCACCGGCGGTGGCGGCTGCATCTACGGGCCGGCCGGTAACTGCGGCGTGATCATCGCCGACCCCAACCTGAAGGCCGAATCGAGCACCAGCTATGAAATCGGTGCGGTTTGGGACAATGGCGACGTTATCCTCGGCGGCACCTATTTCTACACCGATTTCAAGGACAAGATCACGAACCTGCCGGTTCTCGATGCCGCCGGAAGGCAGGTGCGCTGGAGCGAGGATCCGAACTACCTGCTCTGGTACAACTACAATATCGACGATGCCGTCATCCAGGGCGTCGAGTTGACGGCGACCTGGAATGCGACCGCCGACCTGACGCTGCGCGGCAGCTACACCTATACGCAGTCCGAACAGATGACCGGAACCTATGCCGGCTTTCCGCTGGCGCGCACGCCGGAGCATATGGCCAATCTCAGGGCAGACTGGTTCACGCCGGTCGAGGGGCTGGAGGCCTGGGCATCGGTCAGCTATCACGGCGCGGAGATTACCGCCGGGGCGCGCATCGGCGCCAACGGCAAGCCGGTGACGATCAACGGCCAGCAGGGCCGCAAGTACGACGCCTACACGACCGTCGATATCGGCACGAAATACGCACTCGGCGAAGGACTGATCCTCAATGCCGCCGTTTACAACCTCTTCGACAAGGAGGTGGAGCCGACGGATTTCAATGCCGTCGGCGAAGGCCGCCGCTTCTGGATGAGCCTGACGGCGACGTTCTGAGGCAAACCAACGAGCCCCTGCCCCGATCATGGACGGCGCCCCCTATGGGCGCCGCTTCCCGTTTCAGCCGGCCTGTTCGACGCCGAGGGTCACAAGAAGGTTCTGCATCCGCTTCACCGCAAGTTCCGGCTGGTCAAGCACATTGGCCCTGTCGGCAAGCCGGAAGATATCAGCATAGTGCAGCAGGCCACGGGCCGATTGCATACCGGCAGGCATGGTGAAATGGTTTTGATGGCCGTTCAGCCAGGCAAGCACTACGACGCCGGCCTTGTAATACTGCGTCGGCGCCTCGAAAATCTTGCGTGACAGCGGCACGGTCGGCTCGATCACGCCGCGGAAGGTGGCGCAGTCGCCCTTGGCCAATGCCGCAAGCGCCTTGGAGGCGGAAGGCGCCACAGCGTCGAAGATGCCGAGCAGCGCATGACTGTATTTTTGCCCGTCGCCCTCGATCAGTTCCGCATAGTTGAAGTCATCGCCGGTGAAGCAGAGCACGCCGTCAGGCAACCGGTTGCGCAGCGCAACTTCCTTTGCGTTGTCGAGCAGCGAAATCTTGATGCCTTCGACCTTGCCGCGGTTGGCCTCGATGATCGACAGCACCGCGTCGAGTGCGTCATCGAAATCGTGCGATCCCCAATATCCCCCAAGTTGCGGATCGAACATGTCGCCGAGCCAGTGCAGCACCACCTTGCCCTTCGTCTGGCGCAGGATGTGGCCGTAGACGTGGCGATAATCGTCGGGCGAACGGGCGACACGGGCAAGCGCGCGGCTTGCCATCATGATGGCGCGGCCACCCTCACCCTCCACGAAGCCGATCTGCTCCTCATAGGCGGCGATGACGTCGTCAAGCGAGCGGGCGTCTGCGGGCGAGAGATGGTCGGTGCCGGCACCGCAGGCAAGGTCTGCCCCGGACACGCTTCGCGCTTCTGCCAGCGACCGGCGGATCAATTGTTGTGCGCCCGGCCAGGCCAGGCCCATGCCGCGCTGGGCCGTGTCCATGGCCTCCGCGATCTTGAAGCCCAGGCTCCAGAGATGATGGCGAAACGCCATCGTCTGTTCCCAGTCGATGGCGGCGTTGCCCCAGGGATCCGTGTCGCGCAGCGGGTCGGAGACCACGTGTGCGGCGGCATAGGCGATGCGGCTGAAGGTCGGCGCAGCGCGCGGCCGCTCAATCGGGGTTCCCGTCAGCCGGTATTGCTCCAGCGAGCCGTCTTGGCGTGGCAACGTCAGGCTTGTCATCGGCTTTCGTCTCCTCCTCGGACCGTTTCATTCGAATAATTTAGATCGTTCCAAATTTCAAGCGGCATTTCTCGCTGCCGCCACGCCAGGCGTCGTCTTTGGCCGGCGGCAGTCGCATTCAGATCTCTATAAGTACCTGTAAAAATATCATATTATGATCATAGAAGGCCTAACTTTTTCGCTGAAGCCATAGTTGATCGCTCAGTTTCGACGATCAACTCTGCTCGATGAAGCCTAGTGAAACGCAAATTTCACTTGACGGATTTGGAACGTTCCAATTATGAATGTGAAAAATAAGGCATGTTTGGGAGGATGGCGTGGTCAAGGAACGGGTAACGGTGGTCGATATAGCGCACGCAGCCGGCGTGTCGAAGTCGACCGTGTCGCTCGTGCTGCAGGGCAGCCCGCTGGTCAACGAGGTCACGCGCGCCAAGGTCAATGCGACCATTCGCGATCTCGGCTACGTCTACAATCGCAGCGCCGCCAATCTGCGCCAGTCGAAGTCGAAGATCATCGGTATCGTCGTCAACGATCTCACCAACAGCTTCTTTGCCGAGCTTGCGGTTGGCGTCGACGTCATGGTGCAGCAGGCCGGCTTCGTCCAGTTTCTTGCCAATACCGGTGAAAAGATCGAACGTCAGCGCGAGGTCGTGGCATCCATGCGCGAGCATGGGGTTTCCGGCCTGATCATTTCGCCGGCACGCGGCACCGAAGCGGCCGATCTGGCGCCGCTGGTCGAGAGCGGCATTCCCGTGGTGCTGGTCGTTCGTGATATCGCCGATGCCGG
Source organism: Ensifer sp. (assembly GCF_031989085.1). Lineage (NCBI taxonomy): Bacteria > Pseudomonadati > Pseudomonadota > Alphaproteobacteria > Hyphomicrobiales > Rhizobiaceae > Ensifer > Ensifer sp. The sequence continues at coordinate 338,216 of NZ_DALZXU010000004.1, read as the reverse complement.
CGTTTCCTCGCTGACATCCGACAATCATGCCGGCGCCATGGCGGCCGTGCGCCATCTGATCGAGCGCGGGCATCGACGCATCGCCTTCCTTGGCGGCTTTCCCGATACCGCCGTGTTCGAAGCGCGTATGCGCGGCTATCGCGATGCCCTGCTCGAGGCGGGACTCGATGCCACCGAGGCGCTTGTCATCGGCTCGGCGCCATCGCGCGCCGGTGGCGTGACCGCGATCGAGCAGGCGATGATGCTTTCCGACAGGCCGACGGCGGCGCTCTGCTTCAACGATGCGGTGGCCTTCGGCGTCTGTGACGGCCTGCGGGCGCGGCGGCTGGAGCCTGGGGCCGATTTTGCCGTGATCGGTTTCGACGACGTGATCGAGGCAAAGACGGCGGTGCCGGCGCTGACGACCGTCTCGGTCGATCCGCAGGGTATGGGGCAGCGGGCGGCCGAGCTGCTGCTGAAGCAGATCAATGCAGGCAAGGCGCAGGCCGAATCGATCGTCGGTTCGGTGCGCCTCGTCGTTCGCCAGAGCTGTGGTGCTGCGGTCGAGCGCAGAACGAGGGAGGCATTGTCATGACGGGATGGGGTCTGGTCGGCGCGAGCACGATCGCGCGTGAATGGGTCATCGGCGCAATTCGTGCGACGGGCGGCGAAGTTATCTCGGTGATGAGCACCAGCGCCGAGCGCGGCACGCTCTATGCCACGGAAAACGGTATCGGCAAGTCGGTGACGTCGCTGGAAGAACTGGTCGGCGATCCCGATGTCAAGGCGGTCTACGTCTCGACCACCAACGAGCTTCATCGCGAGCAGACGCTGGCCGCCATTCGCGCCGGCAAGCACGTCTTGTGTGAAAAGCCCCTGGCGATGACGCTGGAGGATGCGCGCGACATGGTGGTCGCAGCGCGCGAAGCCGGCGTGGTGCTTGCCACCAACCACCACCTGCGCAATGCCGCCGCCCACAGGGCGATGCGGGACGCCATTGCGCAAGGCCGGATAGGTCGGCCGATCGCTGCCAGGGTCTTCCACGCCGTCTATCTTCCGCCGCATCTGCAGGGCTGGCGGCTCGAACGGCCGGAGGCCGGAGGCGGCGTCATCCTCGATATCACCGTTCACGATGCCGACACCCTGCGTTTCGTGCTCAACGACGACCCGGCCGAAGCCGTTGCCATCAGCCATAGCGCCGGCATGGGCAAGGAAGGGCTGGAGGATGGCGTCATGGGTGTCCTGCGCTTTCGCTCCGGGGTGATCGCCCAGTTCCATGATGCCTTCACCACCAAGTTCGCCGAAACCGGGTTCGAGGTGCATGGCATGGAAGGATCGCTGATCGGCCGCGATGTCATGACGCAAAAGCCGGTCGGCACGGTCACGCTTCGCAATGCCGAGGGCGAAAGCCTGCTGCCGCTCGATCCGGCCAATCTCTACGAAACCGCGCTTACCGCCTTCCACGCAGCCATCGAAGGCGATGGCAGGCCCTCGGCAACGGGTGAGGATGGCGTCTGGTCGCTGGCAACAGGTCTTGCCGTGGTCAAGGCGGCGGCGACCGGCCAGGCGGTGGCGATCGAAACGGGACTCTGAGCTGATGTCGATGAACAAGCATATCTCGCCCACTGAAGCCGCCGCGCTGATCCCGGATGGCGCCGTCGTTTCGGTCTCGTCTTCAAGCGGCCTTGGCTGCCCGGACCTGATGCTGAAGGCCATCGGTGAGCGCTTCGAGGCGACCGGCCATCCGCGCGACCTGACGACGCTGCACCCGATCGCTGCCGGCGACATGAGCGGCATCAAGGGTGTCGATTACATCGCAAGAAAAGGCCTACTGAAGAAGATTATCGGTGGATCCTACCCATCCGGTCCGTCGAGCGCCGAACCGCCCTTGATCTGGCAGATGATCGGCGCCGACGAGGTGGCCGCGTATAACGTACCCTCCGGCATCCTCTTCGACATGCACCGCGAGGCGGCGGCCAAGCGCCCCGGCGTGATAACCAAGGTCGGGCTCGACACCTTCGTCGATCCGTCGCGCGAAGGCTGCGCCATGAACGCTTCGGCAGCAGCCGAACCGGTGGTCAAGAAGGTGTCCTTCGAGGGCGAGGACTGGCTCTATTTCAAGGCGATCGCGCCTCAGGTGGCCATCATCCGTGCGACCACGGCCGACGAGCGCGGCAATCTCACCTATGAGCACGAGGGCGCCTATCTCGGCGGCCTCGACCAGGCGCTGGCCGCCCGCAACAATGGCGGCATCGTCATTGCCCAGGTCAAGCGCATCACCAAGGAAGGCTCACTGAAGCCGCATGACGTGCGGGTTCCCGGCGTGCTTGTCGATTATGTCGTCGTCGACCCCGACCAGAAGCAGACGACGCAGACGCTCTATGATCCGGCGATCTCCGGCGAGATCTTCCGCCCGCTCGACAGTTTCCGCGTGCCGGAGTTCAACATCCAGAAGGTGATTGCCCGCCGGGTGGCGCAGGAGCTGCAGAGCGGCAGCGCCGTCAATCTCGGCTTCGGCATTTCGGCCAATGTACCGCGCATCCTGCTGGAAGAGGGCCTGCATGGTGCCGTCACCTGGGTGATCGAGCAGGGCGCCGTCGGCGGCGTGCCGCTGCTCGATTTTGCCTTCGGCTGTGCCTCGAACGCCGACGCCTTCATGCCGTCGCCCTATCAGTTCACCTATTTCCAGGGCGCGGGCTTCGATGCCTCGCTGCTGTCCTTCCTCGAAATCGACCGCAACGGTTCGGTCAATGTCTCGAAGCTCTCCTTCCGGCCGCATGTGACGGCCGGTGCCGGCGGCTTCGTCGACATCACGGCGCGGGCAAAGAAGATCGTGTTTTCCGGCATGTTCAATGCCGGCGCCAAGCTGGCCGTCGCGGACGGAAAATTGGTGATCGAGAAGGAAGGCAAGCTGAAGAAGCTGGTCAACGAGGTCGAGCACGTCACGTTCTCAGGCCGTCGTGGCATCGAGCAGGGCCAGGACATTACCTATGTCACCGAGCGCTGCGTGATGAAGCTGACGACCGAAGGCGTGATGCTGACCGAGATCGCGCCCGGCGTCGACCTCAAGGCACATATCCTCGACCAGTCCGAATTTCCGCTCATCGTGTCCGATCGGTTGAAGACCATGGATGCGGCCCTGTTCCATGAGGCGCCGATCGGCCTGACATTGCCGGCAAAGCCCGCCCGCACCCTTGCTGGAGGCGCCCGTGTCTGAGGACCGTATCCGGATCGCCGTCGACGGCGCCATCGCGACCATGACGGTTGCCCGTCCCGAGAAGCTCAATGCCTTCGACATCGACATGCTGAAGGCGCTGGCCGATGCCTGCGACACGGTCGAAGCAAACCGCGATATCCGCGTGTTGATCCTGACCGGCGAGGGCAAGGCGTTTTCGGCCGGCGGCGACATCAAGGCGTGGGGCGCCATGGACGCGGCCGCCTTCGGCCATGACTGGGTGCGCTTCGGGCATCGCGTCTTCGAACGGCTGGCAACGCTCAGAATGCCCGTGATCGCGGCCCTCAACGGCCATGCGCTCGGTGGCGGTCTGGAGCTGGCCGCGGCCGCCGACATCCGCATCGCCGAAAGCCAGATCAGGATCGGCCTGCCGGAAACGAGCCTTGGCATGGTTCCCGGCTGGTCGGGCACGCAGCGGCTCGTCACCCGCTTTGGCGCCCAGATTGTCCGGCGCATGGTGCTCGGCGGCGAGATGTTTACCGCCGCGGCGGCCAAGGCTGAAGGCCTGGTCGATGCCGTCGTCGACACCGGTACGGTGATGCAGGCGGCGCGGGACTATGCGGCGCGCGTTGCCAAGCGCGGCCCGGCCGCACTCGAAATTTCAAAGCTGATGATCGCCTGCGCCAACGGTGAGGACAAGGGGGCTGCGGTCGAAGCGCTCGGCTCCATCCTCGTCGCCAAGACCGGCGATCTCAGGGAAGGCGTCGCGGCTTTCACGGAAAAGCGCGAAGCCCAGTTCAAGGGAGAATGGTAATGACGGTTCTGGTGAGGCCCAAGGCACTCGACGATCACAAGGTGCGCACGTACCAGATGCTGATCGACGGCAAATGGGTCGATAGCGCCGACGGGCGCACGATCGATCGCGTCGCACCCGGCCACGGCGTCGTCGTCAGCCGCTATCAGGCGGCATCCAGCGTCGATGCCGAGCGGGCGATTGCCGCTGCCCGCCGCGCCTTCGACGATGGCCCCTGGCCGCGCATGACGGCGTCCGAGCGATCGCTGGTCCTGCTCAAGGCGGCAGACATGATCGCCGCGCGCGCCGACGAGCTTGCCTTCCTCGACGCGATCGAATCGGGAAAGCCGATCAGTCAGGCCAAGGGCGAGCTTGGCGGCGCTGCCGATATCTGGCGTTATGCCGCCGCCCTTGCCCGTGATCTTCACGGCGAAAGCTACAATACGCTGGGAGATGGCACGCTCGGTGTCGTACTGCGTGAAGCAATCGGCGTCATCTCGATCATTACGCCGTGGAACTTCCCCTTCCTGATTGTCAGCCAGAAATTGCCGTTTGCGCTTGCCGCGGGCTGCACCGCCGTGGTCAAGCCGTCGGAGATGACTTCCGCCTCGACGCTGGTGCTGGGTGAAATTCTGGAAGCGGCCGGCGTACCGGCCGGCGTCGTCAACATCGTCACCGGCACGGGTCCGGAGGTCGGCGCGCCGATGACGACGCATGGCGATGTCGACATGATCTCGTTTACCGGTTCCACCGGCGTCGGCCGCTTGACGATGGCGAACGCCGCCCAGACCTTGAAGAAGGTTTCGCTGGAACTCGGCGGCAAGAACCCGCAGATCGTCTTTCCCGATGCCAATCTCGACGAGTTCATCGACGCGGCGGTGTTCGGTGCCTACTTCAACGCTGGCGAATGCTGCAATGCCGGTTCGCGGCTGATCCTTCATCGCGATATTGCCGACGAGGTGACGGAGCGCATCGCGGCGCTGTCGGCCAAGGTGAAGGTCGGCGATCCGCTCGACCCGGACACCCAGGTCGGCGCGATCATCACGCCGCAGCACCTGGAAAAGATTGCCGGCTATGTTTCCGCCGCGTCCAGGGATGGCGCCGCCGTCGCCCATGGCGGCAAGGCGCTCGATCTCGGCATGGGGCAATTCATGGCGCCGACCATTCTCTCGCAGGTACGGCCCGATATGGCCGTCGCCCGCGAGGAGGTTTTCGGACCGGTACTGTCGGTGCTGACCTTCGAGACCACGGATGAGGCGATCCGCATCGCCAATTCGATCGACTACGGGCTTTCGGCCGGGGTCTGGAGTCGCGACTTCGACACGTGCCTGACGATCGGTCGTCGGGTTCGTGCGGGCACCGTCTGGATGAACACCTTTATGGATGGCGCATCCGAGCTGCCGTTCGGCGGCTATCGCCAGTCCGGCCTTGGCCGCGAACTCGGCCGCCACGCGGTCGAGGACTATACCGAAACCAAGACGCTCAACATGCATATCGGCGCGCGCACCGGCTGGTGGATGCCGCGCTGACACGGGCGACAGGAGGAGACGGATGATGAGGGCAGGGGCCGCAACAACGACACGGGACGGGGCGTCATCGACCGCCGCCGTCGGGCTGTTGTCGCGCGGCCTGTCTCGGTCCCTACCAGTTGGAGGGGATTTGCGGAGAGAGCAGCATCTGCACCTTGTCGACGTCGGTCTCGCCGCCAATGCGCTGCAGCAGCACGCGACCCATGTCCTCGCCAGTCGCCGTCAGGTCCTCGTAGATCGTCTCGACCTGGGGCTGGATGGCGCCCAACAGGTGCGACGTCTGCTTGGCGACGATGTCGTATTCCTGGCCGAACGTCAGGCCGCAGTCGCTCATGCCGGTGATGGTGGCGAGTGCGCAGACCTCGCCGCCGCACATGAAGCTGTCGGGCGGATCGGGCTCGCTGTAACGCTGGCGCACCCGGTCGCGAATGTCGCCGGCCGGGCTGTCGAGGTCGATGCCGGAGAGAATTTCGTAAGCGCAGCCCGCCTCGCGCACTGCGGTCATGAAGCCGTGCTGCAGGTGGCCGGCGAAGGTGAAGCCGGCCGGACCGCTGATGAGGGCCGGCTTGCGACGCCCCTTGGCGATCAGCCGACGCGTTGCCTGGTAGGAGAAGGTGAAGTTGTCGTAGTCGACATAGGCGTGCGGCGTCGAAAGCTCGGTGCGGCCGTGGGTGACGAACGGAAAGCCTATTTCGGAAAGCAGCATGACGCGCGGATCGAGTGGTTCGGTGCGCGAGAAGATGACGCCGTCCGCCATGCTGTTGCGGGTGATGTAGTTCACCGCCTCGACATTGGTGGTGTTGAGGAAGTTCGGCATGACGATCACGTGGTAGGACGTGCCCTGCAGCGCCTTGGAGATGCCGCTCATGATCGAGGTGCCGTAGCCGAGGATTTCCTCATGCGGATCGAGCAGCACCGCAATGACGTTGGTGCGCCCGGTCTTCAGACGCTGCGCGGCGCGGTCGGGCGAGTAGCCGATTTCGATCGCCACCTCGCGAACGCGCCTGCGGGTGTCGGCGGAGATCTGCGGCGCTTCGGCAAGGGCGCGCGAAACGGTGGTGACAGCAAGTCCGGTGATCTCGGCGATGGTGCGCAGCGTCGGCTTGCCGCGTCGGCCGGGCTGGCCATTGTCTTCGGAACGGGCGGGCTTGGAGGGATCGGCCAATGCTAGTCATCCTCGAGGCGGTCAGGAGCGGGTTTTGTAACGTGGCACGAACGCTTAGGCAATCGAATCATGAAAACGTTTTAAATCTCGCTTTGCGATATGATTTGCTGCAATGCAAAAAGTCGGAAGTTGCATATAATTCAGCAAATTCAATTGCTTCTTGAGGTGAAGAAGCGCACGCGTGCGGAATGCTTGACTTGCTGAATTTATAACGTTTTAAATTGGCCAGCCGCCGCCTTAGGCGGTGCGATATCCGAGGTGGGAGGAGGTTCCGCCTCGATAACTTGCAAACGGGAGGATAACGATGCGCAAGTTGATGACGACGACGGCTGTTGTGGCGCTGATGATGGCGGCCACCGCCGCGCGCGCGGCAGAAAACGTGGAAGTGCTGCACTGGTGGACATCCGGCGGCGAAGCGGCCGCGCTTGACGTTCTGAAGAAGGACCTCGAAGGCAAGGGCATTTCCTGGACCGACATGCCGGTCGCCGGCGGCGGCGGCACGGAAGCCATGACGGTGCTTCGCGCCCGCGTCACCTCGGGCAACGCTCCGACCGCCGTGCAGATGCTGGGCTTCGACATTCTCGACTGGGCCAAGGAAGGCGCGCTCGGCAACCTGGACGAAACCGCCTCCAAGGAAGGCTGGGACAAGGTCATCCCGACTGCCCTGCAGCAGTTCTCGAAGTATGACGGCCACTGGATCGCCGCTCCGGTCAACGTGCACTCGACCAACTGGGTGTGGATCAACAAGGCGGCTCTCGACAAGGCCGGCGGCAAGGAGCCGACGAACTGGGAAGAGCTCATTGCGCTGCTCGACAACTTCAAGGCCCAGGGTATCACGCCGATCGCCCATGGCGGTCAGCCGTGGCAGGACGCGACGATCTTCGACGCCGTCGTGCTGTCGCTCGGCAATGATTTCTACAAGCAGGCCTTCATCGACCTCGACCCGGCAGCGCTCGGCGGCGACAAGATGAAGGAAGCCTTCGACCGCATGACGAAGCTGCGCTCCTATGTCGACGACAACTTCTCGGGCCGCGACTGGAACCTGGCCTCCGCGATGGTCATCGAGAACAAGGCCGGCCTGCAGTTCATGGGCGACTGGGCCAAGGGCGAATTCCTGAAGGCGAAGAAGGTGCCGGGCACCGATTTCGTCTGCATGCGCTACCCGGGCACGCAGGGCTCTGTCACCTTCAACTCCGACCAGTTCGCGATGTTCAAGGTTGCTGAAGACAAGGTTCCGGCACAGCTCGCCATGGCGTCGGCGATCGAAAGCCCGACGTTCCAGTCGGCCTTCAACGTCGTCAAGGGTTCGGTTCCGGCCCGCACGGACGTTCCGGATACGGACTTCGACGCTTGCGGCAAGAAGGGCATCAAGGATCTCGCCGAAGCCAACACCAATGGCACGCTGTTCGGTTCCATGGCCCATGGCCATGCCAACCCTGCCGCCGTCAAGAACGCGATCTACGACGTCGTGACGCGCGAGTTCAATGGTGAACTGACCTCCGAAGAGGCGGTCAAGGAACTCGTCGCCGCAGTCGCGGCCGCGAAGTAACGGGCAAGACCCGGTCCGGGACGCGAAACCAAGCGTCCCGGACACCCATTCTGACATGCAAGCGTCTTTCAGGCGCCGCGTTGCACCGCGGACGCAGGGAAGCCTTTTGATACCAAAAACCTGCGTGGGTGCCGTATCGGGGAAGGTCTCCGATGGCGCTGCGCCAGAAGTGGTGAACGTTCATGGATAACCGCAGTCGCCTGCAGGACCTGATACCGAAACTGGTCCTCGCCCCGAGCTTCGTTATCGTCCTGATCTTTGTTTATGGTTTCATCGCCTATACCGGCTTCCTGTCGATGACGGACAGCAAGATGCTGCCGTCCTACAATTTCGTCGGTTTCAGCAATTATCAGAAGCTCTGGGCCCTGCCGCACTGGTGGCGGGCGGTGAGCAATCTGGCGATCTTCGCTTCTCTCTATATCGCCATCTGCTCGGTGCTGGGGCTCGCGCTTGCGATCCTGCTCGACCAGAAGATCCGGGCGGAGGGCTTCCTGCGGCCGATCTATCTCTATCCGATGGCGTTGTCGTTCATCGTTACCGGCACGGCCTGGAAGTGGTTTCTCGATCCCGGCATCGGGCTTGAAAACACCATGCACCTCTGGGGCTGGGAAAGCTTTTCGTTCAACTGGATCAAGGACCGCAACTACGCGATCTATTGCGTGGTGATTGCGGCCGTCTGGCAATCGACCGGCTTCATCATGGCGATGTTCCTCGCCGGCCTGCGCGGCGTCGACAACGAGATCATCAAGGCGGCCCAGATCGATGGCGCGCCAACCGCGACGATCTATCGGCGGATCATCATTCCGCTGATGCGACCGGTGTTTCTCTCCGCCTTCGTCGTCCTCGCGCATCTCGCGATCAAGGCCTACGACCTGATCATCGCGCTGACGGGCGGCGGGCCGGGTCAGGCCACCGAACTGCCGGCGACCTTCATGTATTCCTACACCTTCACCCGCAACCAGATGGGCATCGGCGCCTCGTCGGCCATCATCATGCTGGTGATGATCTTCTCGATCATCGTTCCCTATCTCTACTCCGAAATCCGCGGAGGAAAACGCACATGAGCGCTCCCAGCCCAGACAACGTCATCTCGCACAACCGCCTGATGCGGGCGCTGATCTACACGATCCTGATCCTCTTTGCGCTCTATTCGCTGCTGCCGCTCTACGTGATGCTGGCCAACTCGCTGAAGCCGCTCGACGAGATCCGCCAGGGCGGCATGCTCAACCTGCCGCAGACGTTGACGTTCGAGCCCTGGCTTCAAGCCTGGTCGACGGCGCAGATCGGGGTGCAGCCGACGGGCCTGAAGCCGTTCTTCATCAACTCCATCCTGATGGTGGTGCCGGCCGTCGCGATCTCGACGATCATCGGTGCGCTCAACGGCTACGTTCTGACGAAGTGGCGCTTTCCCGGTGCAAACATCTTCTTCGGCATGCTCTTGCTGTCGTGCTTCATCCCGTTCCAGATCGTGCTGATCCCGATGGCGCGCGTGCTGGGGATCATCGGCCTTGCCGGCTCGATCTGGGGCCTGATCTTCGTCCACGTGATCTACGGCCTCGGCTTCACCACGCTCTATTTCCGCAACTATTACGAAGCCTTCCCGACGGAGCTGGTGCGGGCGGCCCAGATCGACGGCGCCAGCTTCTTCCAGATCTTCTGGCGGATCATGCTGCCGTCATCCGGCCCGATCATTGTCGTCTCGGTCATCTGGCAGTTCACCAACATCTGGAACGACTTCCTGTTCGGGGCGTCCTTCTCCGGCGCGTCGTCGACGCCGATGACGGTGGCGCTCAACAATCTCGTTTCGTCGTCGACCGGGGTCAAGGAATACAACGTTCACTTCGCAGGCGCGATCCTCGCCGCCCTGCCAACGCTCATCGTCTACATCGTGTCCGGCCGCTACTTCGTGCGCGGGCTGATGTCCGGCGCCGTGAAAGGATAAGCCATGTCGTTCCTCAAAATCAGCAACCTGCGCAAATCCTACGGCTCGCTGGAGATCCTCAAGGACATCAATCTGGAGATCGACGAGGGCGGTTTCCTCGTGCTCGTCGGCCCTTCCGGTTGCGGCAAGTCCACGCTGCTCAACACCATCGCCGGCCTCGAGCCGATCACCTCGGGCGAGATCGCCATCAACGGGCGGTCGGTTGCCGATCTGCATCCGTCCAAGCGCGACATCGCCATGGTGTTCCAGTCCTACGCGCTCTATCCGAACATGACGGTCGCGGGCAACATCGCCTTCGGCATGGAAATCCGCGGCGTTCCGAAGGACGAACGCGAAAGGGCGATCAAGCAGGTCGCCGACATGCTGCAGATCGGCCATCTGCTCGATCGTAAACCCAGCCAGCTGTCCGGCGGCCAGCGCCAGCGCGTCGCCATGGGCCGCGCGCTCGTGCGCAAGCCGCAGGTGTTCCTGTTCGACGAACCGCTGTCGAACCTCGACGCCAAGCTGCGTGTCGACATGCGCACGGAGATCAAGCGGCTGCACCATCGCATGAAGACGACGATCGTCTACGTCACGCACGACCAGATCGAGGCGATGACGCTGGCGACCAAGATCGCGGTCCTGAAGGACGGCGTGCTGCAGCAGTTCGGAACGCCGGCCGAGATCTACAACAACCCGGCCAACATGTTCGTCGCCGACTTCATGGGCTCGCCGGCCATGAACCTGCTGACGGCGCGCATCGAAAAGAACGGCGCCGATGTCGCCGTCTCGCTGGCGCGCCCGAACGCCGAGCCGATGAAGCTCGCCGTGCCGCATGCCAACGGGGCGCTGTCGGCCTATGCCGGCAAGGACGTCGTCTTCGGCATTCGCCCGGAAGCGCTCACCGATCCTGATGGCGCCGACCGCAATGCCAAGGCGATCGTCGAGGGCGAATGCCTGATCGAGGTGGTCGAGCCTGCCGGTTCGGACACGTTCGCAGTCACGCGGCTGGGCGGCAAGGAAGTCGTCGCCCGTCTTCGCGCCGACGCGCGCATCGCGCCCGGTCAGACGTCGCAGCTTGCCTTCAATCTCGACAAGGCGGTGTTCTTCGATCCCCAGACGCAGCAGCGGATCGCGTAACGAACGATGCAGCAGCCGGATATCGTCATCATCGGGTCGGGCATTGGCGGTTCCACCGTGGCGGCGGGGCTTGCCGGCTCCGGCGCGCGAATCGCCATCCTCGAGCGCGGCGAACGCTTGCCCGATACGCCGGACGCGCGCAGCTACAGCTCGATCTTCGTCAAGGGCCATTTTCGGCCGAAGGAGATGTGGCGCGAAGCCGACGGCACCGAGTTCAATCCGGGAAACTTCTACTTCGTCGGCGGAAACTCCAAGCTCTTCGGCGCGGTGCTGCTGCGGTACCGCGCCGAGGATTTCACCGAGATGCAGCACCTGGGCGGCGTGTCGCCAGCCTGGCCCTTTACCTATGACGAGCTGGAGCCGTGGTACGGCAAGGCCGAGCGGCTGTTCGAGGTGCGCGGTGAATTGGGCGACGACCCGACGGAGCCATTCCATGCCTCGCCCTATCCGCATGGTCCGGTGCCGGACGAACCGGCCATTGCCCGCGCCCGCGCCGAGTTGAAGGCGCAAGGGCTGAACCCGGCGACGTTGCCACTCGGTGTCGACATCGACACCTGGCTTGCCGGCGGGCGCACACCCTGGGATGGGTTTCCGAATACAGGCAAGGGCAAGAAGGACGCCGAGACGGCATCGCTCGCCGCGGCTCTTAACGATCCCAATATCGAGCTGATCACCTCGGCGCATGTCGACACGCTGGAGGCAGGTCCGGGCGGCCGGATCGAGGCGATCCATTACACCCATCGGGGCGAGAAGAAGCGGCTGTCGCCCAAGCTGGTGATCCTGTCGGCCGGCGCGATCAACTCGGCCGCGATCCTGCTGCGGTCGGGCGACGGCAAGGGGCTTGCCAACGGCTCCGACCAGGTCGGCCGCAATTTCATGAACCACAATTGCAGCGCCATGCTGGCGATCAATCCGTTCAAGCGCAACGACAGCATCTACCAGAAGACGCTGATGTTGAATGATTATTACCTGACCGGCGGCCGGGACGGCCTGCCGCTCGGCAACGTCCAGCTGCTCGGCAAGATCAACGGCGACATTCTCAAAGCCAATGCGCCGAAGTGGGCACCGCGTTTCGCGCTGGACTTCATGGCCGGTCACGCGGTCGACTGGTACATGATGACGGAGGATCTGCCGAACCCGGAAAGTCGGATCATGGTCGACGGCCGCGGCATCATCATGCAGTGGCGGCGCTCGAACATGGAAGCGCTGTCCGGGCTCGAAGCCAAGATGCGTGGGCACTTCAAGGCGGCAGGCTATCCGATCGTGCTGTCGCAGGCCTTCGACAAGCGCACCCCGTCGCACCAATGCGGCACCATTCGCATGGGCACCGAACCGGGAAAGGCGCCGCTCGACGTCTATTGCCGCGCGTTCGACCATCAAAACCTCTTCGTCATAGATGCCGGCTTCCTGCCAACTTCAGCCGCCGTCAACCCGGCGCTGACGGTGGCGGCGCAGGCGCTGCGGGTCGCCGACCATATCGTTGCCAAGGAGTTGACAGCATGACGACATCGGCGCGTCCCGTGGCGATCGTGACCGGCGGCCGGCGCGGCATCGGCCTTGGTGTTGCCCGCGCGCTGGCGCGGGACGGCTTCGATATCGCGCTGACCGGGCTCGGTGCCGCGGACCAGACGACCGAGGCGACCCTTTCGGAGCTTTCGGCCGAGGGCGGCCGTGCGCTCTATCTCGAAGCCAATCTCGCCGAAGTCGGTGCCCATACGCAAACCGTCGAGCGTATCCGCAAGGACCTGGGGCCGATCTGCTGCCTCGTCAACAATGCCGGTATAGCCTCGGTGGTGCGCGGCGACTTCCTCGATCTCCAGCCGGAGAATTTCGACACGATCGTTTCCACCAATCTGCGCGGCACGGTGTTCTTCACGCAAGCCGTGCTGCGCGCGATGCTGGCCGACGGACCCGGTGCAGCGGCGCGGTCGATCATCAACATCACCTCGGTTTCGGCGGCCATGAGCTCGCCCGAGCGGCTCGACTATTGCATGAGCAAGGCCGGCCTCGCTGCGTTCAGCCAGGGGCTGGCGCTGCGCCTGGCCGACACCGGCATCGCCGTCTTCGAGATCCGGCCGGGCATCATCCGCTCGGACATGACCGCCGGCGTTTCGGCGAAATACGACGCGCTGATCGATGGCGGCCTGGTGCCGATGAAGCGCTGGGGCGAGCCCGAGGACATCGGCAACATCGCGGCCGGGCTTGCGAGTGGAAAATTCGGCTTTGCCACCGGCTCGGTCATCCAGGCGGATGGCGGCCTTTCGATCGGGCGGCTCTAGGAACAATGCAGGGCAGCGAGCGAGTTTGGAATTGGTCACGTCGAAAATTTGGAACGATCCAAATTCCGACCGTGGAGGAAGACAGACAATGACATACGACTACATCATCACAGGCGCCGGCCCCGCAGGCTGCGTTCTCGCCAACCGCCTGACGGAAGATCCGTCCGTGCGCGTGCTGTTGCTGGAGGCGGGCGGCGGCGACTGGAACCCGCTGTTCCACATGCCGGCCGGCTTTGCCAAGATGACCAAGGGCGTCGCCAGCTGGGGCTGGGAGACCGTGCCGCAGAAGCACATGAAGGGCAGGGTGCTGCGCTATACCCAGGCCAAGGTCATCGGCGGCGGCTCCTCGATCAATGCCCAGCTCTACACGCGCGGCAATGCGGCGGACTACGACCTCTGGGCATCGGAAGACGGTTGCGCCGGCTGGGACTATCGCAGCGTGCTTCCCTATTTCAAGCGCGCCGAAGACAACCAGCGCTTTGCCGACGACTATCATGCCTATGGCGGGCCGCTCGGCGTCTCGATGCCCGTGGCGACATTGCCGATCTGCGACGCCTATATCCGCGCCGGCCAAGAGCTAGGCATTCCCTATAATCACGATTTCAACGGACGCCAGCAGGCGGGCGTCGGTTTCTACCAGCTCACCCAGCGCAATCGGCGCCGGTCGAGCGCCTCGCTTGCCTATCTCTCGCCGATCAAGGATCGCCGGAACCTGACCGTGCGCACCGGCGCGCGCGTTGCCCGCATCGTGCTCGAAGGCTCGCGAGCGGTGGGTGTCGAGGTCGTGACGGCCAAGGGGAGCGAGACGATCCGGGCGGAGCGCGAGGTGCTGGTCACCTCCGGCGCCATCGGCTCGCCGAAACTGCTCCTGCAGTCGGGTATCGGGCCGGCGGATCACCTGAAATCGGTCGGCGTCGGCGTCGGCGTCAAGCATGACCTGCCCGGCGTCGGCGGCAACCTGCAGGACCATCTCGATCTGTTCGTCATTTCCGAATGCACCGGCGACCATACCTATGACGGCGTCGCGAAACTGCATCGTACGCTATGGGCAGGTCTGCAATATGTGCTGTTCCGTTCCGGACCGGTCGCGTCATCGCTCTTTGAGACCGGCGGTTTCTGGTATGCGGATCCCGATGCGCGTTCCCCAGATATCCAGTTCCACCTCGGCCTTGGCTCCGGCATCGAAGCCGGGGTCGAGAAGCTGAAGAATGCCGGCGTGACGCTGAACTCCGCCTATCTGCATCCGCGCTCGCGCGGCACGGTCAGGCTTTCGACGGCCGACCCGGCGGCCGCTCCGCTGATCGATCCCAACTACTGGGAAGACCCGCACGACCGGAAGATGTCGATCGAGGGGCTGAAGATCGCCCGCGAGATCATGCAGCAGGCGGCGCTCAAGCCCTTCGTGCTCGCGGAACGCTTGCCGGGCAACAGTGTCGTTTCCGACGAGCAGTTCTTCGACTATGGCTGCGCCAATGCCAAGACCGACCATCACCCCGTCGGCACCTGCAAGATGGGCACCGACGCCATGGCCGTCGTCGGGCTCGACCTGAAAGTGCGCGGCCTCGAAGGTCTTCGCGTCTGCGACAGTTCCGTCATGCCACGCGTTCCCTCTTGCAACACCAACGGGCCGACGATCATGATGGGCGAAAAGGGCGCCGACATCATCCGCGAACGCCAGCCCCTGCCGCCGGCGATCTTCGCCCATGAACGAAACGATAGCAGGCCGCGCGCCCGCGCCGATATCCGCTGAGGAAAATCATGATCCGTCACTGTGTCTTCATTCGCTTCCGCCCCGAAATTTCGGCGGACGAGAAAACCTTGATCTTTTCCGAGATCGCTGCGCTGAAAAGCCGGCTTTCCGGGCTGCTGGCGACCTATGAGGGCGGCAATGTCAGCCCTGAAGTCGGCATGGACAAGGGCTACTCCGAAGGCTTCATCGTCGATTTTGCCGATGCGGCCGCCCGTGACGCCTATCTCGCCGACCCGGAGCACCAGAAGACCGGCGCCAAGATCGTTGCGGCCGCCAAGGGCGGCATCGATGGCATCTTCGTCTACGATCTCGAAATACCGGGCTGACGCGGCGATGGCGGACCTCGAGGCGCGTGCCTTCCTCACCACCCTTTTTGAGGCCGCCGTTCGTGCTGCCGATCCCTATGAGGCGATACGGACGCATCTGCCGGAAAAGCCGAAGGGGCGAACCATCGTCGTGGGCGCTGGCAAGGCCGCAAGCCAGATGGCGGCGGCCTTCGAGACACTGTGGGATCATCCGCTTGAGGGCATTGTCGTCGCCCGCCATGGCCCGATCGAACCTTGCGCACGCATTCGCGTGCTGCAATCGGCCCATCCGGTGCCGGACGAGGCCGGCCTGCGTGCATCAGAAGCGCTGTTGAAGCGGGTGGAAGGCCTGACTTCAGACGATCTGGTGGTCGCGTTGATCTCAGGCGGCGGGTCGTCGTTGCTGCCAGCGCCACCTGAGGGCCTGACCCTTGCCGACGAGATCGCCGTCAACCGGGCGCTGCTTGCCTCCGGCGCGCCGATCTCGGCGATGAACGTCGTGCGCAAGCACGTGTCGCGCATCAAGGGAGGGCGTCTTGCCGCCGCGGCCGGACCGGCGCGTGTCGTTACCCTCGTCGTCTCTGACGTTCCCGGTGATAACCCCGCCTTCGTCGCCTCAGGCCCGACGGTGCCCGATGGCTCGACGGTGAAGGAAGCGCTGGAGATCGTCAGCCGCTACGGCATGGCTCTTCCCGACGGCGTGATGGCTCATCTGCGATCCGAGCGAGCGCATGCGCCCGATCCGTCCGATGCGGTTTTCGGTCGGCACGAATGCCACGTGATCGCTTCGGCGAGCGTCTCCCTGCAAGCCGCCGCAGACAAGGCGAAGGCGCTGGGCATCGAAGCCCGCATTCTGTCGGACGCCATCGAGGGCGAGGCGCGCGATATCGGTCGTATGCACGCTGCATTGGCGCGTGAAGTCGCGCTGCGCAATCGTCCCTTCGAAAAGCCGGTCGTGCTTTTGTCTGGCGGCGAAACGACGGTGACGATTTCGGGAAAGGACTATGGCAAGGGCGGCCGCAACAGTGAATTGCTGCTGTCACTGGCGCTCGACATCGAAGGGCTCGACGGGGTCGATGCCCTTGCGGCAGACACCGATGGCATCGACGGATCCGAGGACAATGCCGGCGCCTATGCCGATGGCAAAAGCGTTGCCCGCATGCGGGCCGCGGGCGCCGATCCGCGCGCACATCTCGCCCACCACGACGCCTGGTCGGCGTTTTCTGCGAGCGGCGATCTCTTCGTGCCCGGCCCGACCGGAACGAATGTCAATGACTTCAGGGCGATGCTGATCCGATAGGCGCAGATTTACCGCCGAGAGTTTAGCCGGATTCAGCCTTGGATCTGAAAATGTGACACCGCCGCCGAAGATCTCGGCGGCGGTGTCGTTTTGTTTTACTTGGCGCGCTTCAGCGCATCGCCGAGGATCGAGACGATTTCGCCAAAGTGGCTTTCGTCGGCAATCAGCGGCGGCGAGAAAGCGATGATGTCGCCGGTGACGCGGATCAGCAGGCCCTTTTCGAAGCAATCGACGAAGACGTCGTAGGCGCGGGCGCCGACAGCACCGTCGCGCGATTGCAGCTCGATGCCGGCAATCAGGCCGATGGTGCGGATGTCGATGACATAGGGCAGGCCCTTCAGCGAATGCATTGCGTCGTGCCAGGCGTCCTGCAGGTCCACGGCGCGGGTCATCAGCCCCTCGTCGCGGTAGATGTCGAGCGTGGCGATACCGGCGGCGCAGGCGGCCGGGTGACCGGAATAGGTGTAGCCGTGGAAGAGCTCGATCGCGTTTTCCGGACCGTGCATCAGCGCGTCGTGCACCTTGCGGCTGGCAAAGACGGCGCCCATCGGGATCGCGCCGTTGGTCAGCCCCTTGGCAGCCGTCACCATATCAGGCGTCACGCCGAAGAAGTCGGTGGCAAACGCCGCGCCGAGGCGACCGAAGCCGGTGATG
The DNA here is from genome assembly GCF_031989085.1 of Ensifer sp. Classification (NCBI taxonomy): domain Bacteria; kingdom Pseudomonadati; phylum Pseudomonadota; class Alphaproteobacteria; order Hyphomicrobiales; family Rhizobiaceae; genus Ensifer; species Ensifer sp. The sequence continues at coordinate 320,677 of NZ_DALZXU010000004.1, read as the reverse complement.
ACCTCATCGAAAATCAGGAGGATGCCGTGCTTGTCGCAGATGGCGCGCAGCCGCTCGAGATAGCCCTTCGGCGGGATCAGCACGCCGGTCGATCCGGCAACCGGCTCGACGATGCAGGCGGCGATCGTCTCGGCGCCGTGCAGCGCCACCAGCCGCTCGAGATCGTCGGCAAGCTCGGCGCCGTGTTCCGGCTGGCCCTTGACGAAGGCGTTCTTCGCCGGGTCGTGGGTGTGGCGCAGATGGTCGGAGCCGGGAAGCTGCGGGAAGACGCGGCGGTTGTTGAGGATGCCGCCGACGGAAATGCCGCCGAAGCCGACGCCGTGATAACCGCGTTCGCGGCCGATCAGGCGCGTGCGGGTGCCCTGGCCGATCGCGCGCTGATAGGCGATCGCCATCTTCAGCGCGGTGTCGACCGATTCCGATCCTGAGCCGGTGAAGAACACGCGATCGAGCTTCTGGCCTTCAGGGCCCGGCGCGATCTCGGCGAGACGTTCGGCAAAGTCAAAGGCGATCGGATGGCCCATCTGGAACGAGGGCGCAAAATCCATCGTGGTCAGCTGCCGCTCGACGGCGGAAGCGATCTGCCGGCGACCATGGCCGGCATTGACGCACCAGAGGCCGGCCGTGCCGTCAAGGATCGTGCGGCCATCGGTGCTGGTGTAGTGCATGCCCTCGGCGGAGGCGAGCAGGCGCGGTGCCGCCTTGAACTGCCTATTGGCGGTAAAGGGCATCCAGTAGCTGTCGAGTACCGGGGCGTTGGGCTTGGTGTGCTGGTTCATGGCATCCTCCTGAGGTCGGCGATTGACGCCATGATTTGATTTGCCAAACAAGTCCTTTTCTGCTGTCGTTCAAGCTATTGAATTTTATAGGATGAAGGTTTGAGAGTTGCGGTATTCCGAACAACGTGAACACTGGAATGGTCAGCCATGAGCGTCGACATCGGAAACCGGCTTCGTCACCTCAGGCTGATGCACAATCTCTCGCAACGGGAACTGGCCAAGCGCGCGGGCGTGACCAATTCGACGATCTCGCTGATCGAGTCGAACGCCTCCAATCCGTCGGTCGGGGCGCTGAAGCGCATCCTCGACGGCATTCCGATCGGGCTAGCGGAGTTCTTCTCCTTCGAGCCGGAGCGACCGCGCAAGGCGTTCTATGCCGCAGAGGAGCTGGTCGAGATCGGCAAGGGCCCGATCTCCTATCGCCAGATCGGCGAAAACCTCTTCGGCCGCAGCCTGCAGATCCTCAAGGAATGTTACCAGCCGGGCGCCGACACCGGAAAAGTGCCGCTGGTGCATGACGGTGAGGAGGGCGGCATCGTGCTGTCGGGGCGGATCGAGGTCACCGTCGACGACGAGCGGCGGATCCTCGGACCGGGCGATGCCTATTATTTCGAAAGCCGGCGGCCGCACCGGTTTCGCTGCGTCGGGCCGGTGCCCTGCGAGGTGATCAGCGCGTGCACCCCGCCGACATTTTGAGGGGTCAATCCTGCCGAAATGCGGTCGTTCTGGTGGAGTGCACAGATCGCCTATTGAAGGCGGCTATTCGCGCTCGAACCTTGCGACCAGCACCATACCGAGAATGGCCCCCAGGATCGCCCCCAGCGGCATGATGATCGTATAGGTCGGGTGCAGGCATGCAAGGCCCTGGCAGCCGCCGATGATGTTGAAGGCATCGTTGAGGATAATGGTGCCCACCACAGCAAGGAATGCGCCGGCGAACCCGCCAAGCAACCAGATGATGAGTGTCTTGACGATGGCGGAAAGCATGTCGGACATCGCGCTTTACTCCCGGCGAGCGGTGGCTGTCTGGCGCGTGTATATGCCATCCTGGATTGCAGTCAAGGATCCGGCCACAAGTGCCCGCGACCCTGGTCTTCGTCTTGAGAATGCCGACAACAGACGCCGAGGGCGCAACGCGCCCCCGGGTCCGCAAATGTGTCAGCCCTGAAGCCTTGCGCAGGCGTCGGCGATGCGCGTCAGCGCTTCCTTCAGTTCCGCTTCCGACGTCGCATAGGAGATGCGGAAGAACGGCGACAGGCCGAAGGCCGAGCCGGGAACGACGGCGACGTGGGCATCGTCGAGCAGATAGGCGCAGAAGTCCGTGTCCGTCTCGATGGTCTTGCCCGAAGGTGTGACCTTTCCGAGCATGCCGGCGCAGCCGGAGAAGGTGTAGAACGCCCCTTCCGGAACACGGCAGTCGAGGCCGTCGATGGCGTTGAGGCCGGATACGACGAGATCGCGGCGGCGCTGGAAGCTGGCCGTGCGCTCCTTCAGGAATTCCTGCGGTCCGGTCAGCGCTGCCACCGAAGCGGCCTGGCTGACGGACGAAGGGCAGGAGGTTGCCTGGCTCTGAACGACGGCCATCGCCTTGATCAGGTCGCGCGGGCCGCCGGCATAACCGATGCGCCAGCCGGTCATGGCATAGGCCTTGGAGACGCCGTTGACCGTCAGGGTGCGGTCTTTCAGGCGCGGCTCCAACTGGGCCGGCGTGACGAAGCGGAAGCCGTCATAGACGATATGCTCGTACATGTCGTCGACCAGCAGCCACACATGCGGATGGCGCAAGAGCACGTCGAGCAGCGGCCGGTAGTCGTCGGCGCTGTAGGCGGCACCCGACGGGTTCGACGGCGAGTTGAGCAGCACCCAGCGCGTCCTCGGCGTGATCGCCGCTTCCAGCTTGTCGGCGGTCAGGCGAAAACCCGAGGCCGCGTCGCAGGGGATCAGCACCGGCTTGCCTTCGCAGATCTGGACGATATCCGAATAGGAGGTCCAGTAGGGCGTCGGGATGACGACTTCGTCGCCGGCATCGATCGTCGCCATCATGGCGTTGAACAGAATCTGCTTGGCGCCGGTGGCGACCGTGATCTCGTCCTGCTCGTAGGCAAGGCCGTTCTCACGCTGGAACTTTTCGCGGATCGCCTTCTTCAGTTCCGGCGTGCCGTCGAGGGCGGTGTATTTGGTGTCACCACGCTTTATCGCCGCAAAGGCGGCATCCTTGACATAGTCGGGCGTATCGAAGTCCGGCTCGCCGGCGCCCAGAATGATGACCGGCTTGCCCTCGCGCTTCATGGCTTGGGCGCGTGCGCCGATTTTCAGGATTTCGGATACCCCGATCGAGGAGATCCGCGAGGCGGGCTTGAAGCCCGCCTCCTTGACCGTTGCGTTGATGGTCATGGTCGATCCTACTCGATGTCGCCGGTTATTCGATGTCGAACGAAACGCCCTGCGCCAGCGGCAGAGCCTTCGAGTAGTTCACCGTGTTGGTGGCGCGGCGCATGTAGGCCTTCCAGGAATCGGAGCCCGATTCGCGGCCGCCGCCGGTTTCCTTTTCGCCACCGAAGGCGCCGCCGATTTCAGCACCAGAGGTGCCGATGTTGACGTTGGCGATGCCGCAGTCCGAGCCGTCGACGGCGAGGAACCGTTCGGATTCCTGCATGTCGCGGGTGAAGATCGACGAGGAGAGGCCGGCAGCGACCGCATTGTGGTCGGCAACGACGGCGTCGAAGTCGCTATACTTCATCACGTAGAGGATCGGCGCGAAGGTTTCTTCGAGAACCGGACCGGCCTGCTTGGGCATCTCGACCAGAGCGGGCTTGGCGTAGTAGCCGTTGGCATAGCCGAGCTCGACGCGTTCCCCGCCGGTGACGGTGCCGCCATGGGCCTTGGCTTCGCCGATCGCCTTCTGCATGCCGTCAAACGCAGCCTTGTCGACAAGCGGGCCGACGAGGGCGGTGGTTTCGAGCGGGTTGCCGACGGAAACCGAACCGTAAGCCTTCTTCAGGCGCGGAACGAGCTGGTCGTAGACGCTTTCATGCACGAAGAGGCGGCGCATGGTGGTGCAACGCTGGCCGGCGGTGCCCATGGCACCGAAGGCGATGGCGCGCAGCGCCATGTCGAGATCGGCCGACGGGCAGACGATGCCGGCATTGTTGCCGCCGAGTTCGAGGATGGCGCGAGCGAAACGCTTGGCAAGGCGCGGGCCGACGTCGCGACCCATGCGGGTCGAACCGGTTGCCGAAACCAGCGGAACCTTCGGGTTGTCAACGAGCACTTCACCGACGGTGCGGTCGCCGATCAGCACCTGCGACAGGCCTTCCGGCGCATCGCCGAAGCGGGCAAGGGCGCGCTCGAAGATCGCCTGCGATGCAAGGGCCGTGAGCGGGGTCTTTTCCGACGGCTTCCAGACGACGGAGTTGCCGCAGACAAGCGCCAGCGCCGTGTTCCACGACCAGACGGCGACCGGGAAGTTGAAGGCGGAGATGACGCCGACGACGCCGAGCGGATGCCAGGTTTCCATCATGCGGTGGCCGGGGCGCTCGGTGGCGATCGTCAGGCCGTAGAGCTGGCGGGACAGACCGACGGCGAAATCGCAGATGTCGATCATTTCCTGGACTTCGCCGAGGCCTTCGGAGGTGATCTTGCCGGCTTCGATCGAAACCAGGCGGCCGAGGTCAGCCTTGAAGGTACGCAGTTCTTCGCCGAGCAGGCGGATCAGTTCGCCGCGCTTGGGGGCCGGAACCAGGCGCCAGGCCTTGAACGCTTCATGGGCCTTGTCGATCTTGGCGGCGGCTTCCGCTGCCGAAACGGTCTTCAGGCTGGCGATCTGCTCGCCGGTGACCGGGCTGAACGAGGCCATGTCGCCGCCGGTGTAGAGTTCCTTGGCGACGCCCATCTTTTCGAGCAGCGCTGCTGCTTCCTTGGTCACGTCGATCGTCTTCGTTGCAATGTTCATGGTCTGAACTCCCGTTTTCCTGTCTTAGATCATTGGTTAGAGCGGAATGTGGGCGGAAAACCGCGCACGCTTTTCCTCATTCCGCCCTGGCCGGTCCGAAGCGCACGCTGCCGAGTTTCCCCGGCGATGTGAGCGTCTTCAGGCCTGCGGCCATGTCCTTGAGTTTGTCGTTCGTATAAAGGTCGTAATAGGCCTGGTTGCGGCGGCCGATCGCATGTTCCGCGCTGAAGCTGCCGTGATACGTCTCGACGGCCACGGCGAAAACCCATTCGCGCAAACGCGGCTCGAATGTCGGATCGCCGAGAAGAGGGCTGTCTTTCGCCACCACCAGATTGAAGTGCACGCCGCCGTCGCCGATATGGCCGAAGTCGCAGACGGTGACGCCTGGAAACTTTTCCGGCATTTCGGCTTTCATATGGTCGCAGAAGGCCATGATGTCACCCCGGCGGAATGAAACGTCGAAGGCGATCAGCTTGCCCAGGTGCTTCACACCTTCCGAAAGCGCGTGGCGCAGCGCCCAGATTTCGTGCGGCGGGCCGACGAGGGCATCGGCAAGTGGCGCCGTCTCCATCTCCCATACTTCGGCCAGCACGGTTTCGAGTACGGCGTCGAGCGATTGTTCGCCTTCGCGGGGGGCCCAGGTGCGGCTGATTTCGGCCAGGATGACGTAATCGGGCACATGCCCGCCCTGGAACGGGTTTTTCAGCGACGGCACGTGTGCGAACGCCGCCGTGACGGCGTTGCCGGACATGCCCTCGAAGGCCGAGAGATAGGCGCCGAGCCGTTCTTCCATGGCGCGCAGCAGCGGCATCACATGGGCGCCGCTTGCCGGCACCAGCAGCGCCGTTGCCGTCTGTTGCGGCAGGCGCTCCAGGTTGAGCACGCATTCGGTGACGACGCCGAAGGCGCCCGACGTGCCGACAAAGAGCTGCTTCCAGTCGACGCCGGTGTTGTTCTTGCGCAGATCGCACTGAAGATCGAGCACGGTGCCGTCGTCATCGGCAAGGACCACGGTCATGCCCAGCACATTGCGGCGCACGTCGCCGTATTTCAGGAAACGCGAGCCGCCGGTGTTGGTGGCGATCATGCCGCCGATCCGGGGATCGGCGCCGAGATCGATCGGGAAGAAGAGGCCGTGTTCTTCCAGCCGGCGGTTGAGGTCGGATAGCCGCAGCCCGGCATCGACCCGCACCGAGCGGTTGTCGAGATCGAGTTCGAAGGCTTTGGCCAGGCGGTCGAGGCTGAGGATCGCTTCGGTGCCGGATGCGTCGGGGGTCGAGCCGGAGACAAGGCCGGTGTTGCCCGACTGCGGGATCAGGGCGATGCCGTGGCGCACGCAATAGGCGATCGTTGCCGAAGTTTCCGCTGTCGTTGCCGGCCGCAGAACGACCAAAGCCTGGCCGTGATCGTAGCGTGCGCCGGTCTCGTAGGCTTGCCTGTCTTCAGCGCGCTTGACCACACCCTTGTCGCCAAGGATGCAGGTCAGCGCGTCGATGTGTACCTGTTCGATCATCGGGACGACATCATTCCGCAGCGATGGCTGCGGTCAAGGCCCGCATGCAGCTTTCGATCGAAGCCTCTTCGATGCCGGCATAATGATCGAACTCGTTGAGAACGGTAGCGCCGAGGTCGATCTCGAAGCGTTTCTGGTTCGGGCTTGCGACAAAGTCCTGCTGCGCACCGTCGCCAAGATTGGACTGGAAGATGCCCGCGGCGCTGACCGGCAGGAAGTCTTCGTAGACGATGGCGTCGAACTGCACGAGGCAGTCGGCGATCAGCCTGTCGAGCGGGCGGCGGTCGGAGATCCGGGTCTTCAGGCCCTTCTCGGTCAGCGAATAGCTGAAATAGCCAAGTCCGGCTTCGCGAATGCCAGCCCAGGTGTCGGGGAAGCTTTCGAAGGCCTGGGCAAGCGCTGCCTCGTATTCTCGGGCGTTGGAGCCGTCGGCCGCCGGGCGCACGATCTTGCGCGAGGCTTCAAGGAGTTCGTCATAGAGCGCGCGGCCCTTGGGGGTGAGCGCAATGCCGCGCTGCTCGATCTCGCCGAAGCGGGCAGTGTGCGAACCGGCTTTCCACTCGCCGTCGCCATCACGGTAGGAGACGGCTTCTTCCAGCGCCTTGAATGAGGTCTGGCGAAGCAGGATCGGGCATTTGCGCGTCGGCGGCCCCTCGACGACCGCCTTCGGCGCGATACCGTATTCCGGCATCAGCCTCTGAACCTGGTCGATATCGAGCGTGCGCGGCGTCAGGTGGTTGATATGCGGGCCCTTGAACGACACGACGTCGGCGATCAGCCGGTGCGCGTCATGCAGGCGCTTGTACATGTCGGCGCTGACATTGGCCTTGTCGTGCCAGCGGAAGGTTTCCAGCACCTCCAGGACAAAACGTTCGGCGTCGGTCTTGTCGAGGCCGCCGTCACGCTCGGCCTTTTCGGTGAGTTCGATCGCAAGGGGGGTAAAGATCCGGCGCTCGGCAAGAATGGCGGCCGATTCGGTGCGCAGGCTCTCGTCGGCGATCAGGTCGAGGCGGAGAAGCGAGGTGAAGACGCGAAAGGGATTGCGCTTCAGAGCGGCGTCGCCGACCGGACGGAAAGCCGTCGAGTGCACGGGGACGCCGGCGGTCGAGAGATCGTAGTAGCCGACCGGGTACATGCCCATGACGGCATAGACGCGGCGCATCATCGACAGTTCGGCGGGCGTGCCGAGACGGATTGCGCCATGACGCTCCTCGGAGATGCGGTCGAGCGAATCCGTCGCGTCGAGGCGCTCTTTGAGGGCCGGGTCGGCACTGAGCGTATCGTCGTTGACCTTGGCGACCAGCTCCATCAGCGTGCCGTAGGCCGGCACTTCCTCGCGGTACATGACCGACATGGCTGCGGAAAAGGCCGAACGGATGTCATCGGCGGATACGAAACTATTCTCTTTCACTGGGGCTCGCCTCGCGCTATGGGTGAAGGACAAGGTCATTCTCATTTCGGATCATATCTGAAGGAACTGGGCATTGATCGCGTTGCTTGTGACTATGTTGATGCGAGGCTGGAATGAAGTTAAGCCGCAGACTGGTTCCTGACGTCACGACGCTGCAGGCGTTCGAATGCGCGGCGCGACACGGCAGCTTCACGCAGGCGGCCGCCGAACTCAATCTCACCCAGAGTGCCGTCAGCCGTCAGATCAAGGATCTGGAAAACCAGCTCGGCGTGCTGCTGTTCGAGCGCGTGCGCCAGCGCGTCATTCTGTCGGAGGCCGGGCAGAAGTTCCTGCCCGAGGTTCGCCGGCTGCTGAACCAGACGGAAGAGTTGATGGTCAGGGCGATGGCGTCAGCCCGCGCAGACTCGACCCTGTCGATCGCCTCGCTGCCGACCTTCGGCAGCCGCTGGCTGGTGCCGCGGCTTCCCGGTTTCCTGCGCCAGCATCCCGATACGGTGGTCAACATCGCATCGCGATCGGCGCCGTTCGATTTCGACGAGCAGAATTTCGACATCGCCATTCACTATGGTCAGCCTGTCTGGGCGCACGCCACCTGCAGCTATCTCTGCAGCGAGATCATCGTGCCGGCGGCAAGCCCGACGCTGCTTGCCGAAAATCCGGTCGCAACGCTGGAGGATATCGTCGGCGGGCCGCTCCTGCATCTGGCGACGCGGCCGAAGCTCTGGGCGCAATGGTTCGAGACCAACGGCATGGACGGGCGGGGGGCCTATCGCGGCAATCGCTTCGATCAGTTCTCGATGGTGATCGAGGCGGCGACCGCCGGTCTCGGTTTCGCCTTGCTGCCCCGCTATCTGATCGAGCAGGAGCTGGCGGCGGGAACATTGCGCATCGTTCTCGACCGGCCGATGCAGACGGAGAACAGTTATTATCTCGCGGTTCCGGAAGGCAAACTCGAAAACCCGATCAGCCTCGCCTTTCGCGAATGGATCACCGAACAGGTCGGCTCGGTTCCTTTCGCCTCTGCCTGATCGGGTCGTCGATCGGAACCTTCCCGTCGCGGCAGCGTTTGGCGACGGACGGCCACCCAGAGATGCGCCGGGAAGGGGCAAAATTGACAGATCGTTTCGAGGGTGCCATCGGCGGGCAAAGGCGCGTGCGCTTTCGCCCGGTCAGAGTGTGCGCAATTCGTTCAAACTTGAGCCGTCGATCCTTGCAAGCTGTTGGCAGCACGGCTAAAAAATGCCACTTTCATGCATCACGCGGCCTTGAAAACCAATGCGCCGCCGGCTTTGCTTTTTCCGATGCCCAGTTCAAGGGCGGTGCCAGTTTCCGCCAGTTTCCGCTTTGCCGGGAATTGACGGCGGATGGGAGGACACATGACCGTGTCTAGCAACGCGCCGGCCAAGCCTGGAACCTCAGGACCGCAGCCAACCCGGCACAACAACGAGAGCCGGGCCGATCAACCCCGGTTGGATTCAGAACCAGCACCCATGCCCCTTCATAACACGCCGTCCTCCTCTTCTCGCGAACCGGAAGCGAAATTGATCGATTACAACGATTCGATCCGCTCGACCTTTTTCTCGCTGGAGGATCTCAGGCAAAGCGGCGAGACCCTTGCGCTCAAGGGCGCACCGTCGCTGCCGGGCTTCTTCCCGTTCGAGTTCCGTCCGCGCCATCGCGAGAACGAAAACGAAATCCTGAGGGTGTATCGGGCGACGGCCGCCGACGTCGAAGCGGGGGCGTCGATCACGCCGGCCGCCGAATGGCTGCTCGACAACCATCACGTGGTCGAGGAAGCTATCCAGGAAGTGCGCCGCGACTTCCCGCGCAAGTTCTACCGCCAGCTGCCGACGATTTCCGTTGCCGGCACGGTCATACCGCGCACCATGGCGCTGGCCTGGCTCTATGTCGCGCATACGCACAGCACCGTTTCGCGGGAAAGCATCACCGCGATGGTCGAGGGCTTCCAGAAGCACGACACCTTCAAGATCGGCGAGCTGTGGGCTCTGCCGTCGATCCTGCGCTTCGTCCTGATCGAGAATCTCAGGCGCATCGCCATCCGCGTCGAGCGGTCGCGCGGCATGCGGCGCAAGGCCAACGACATCGCCGACCAGATCATCCGGCACAATGACCCGGAAAAATCCCGCGCGCTCTTGTCCGAATCCGAGGCGCTCGCCGCCGACAACACCTTCGTCGCACAGCTGCTCTACCGCATGCGCGACGGCTCGCAGACTTCCGGCTCGGTGATCGCCTGGATCGAAGAGCAGCTCGAAAAGCGCGGCAGCGACGTCGAGGACGCGCTGGTTGCGGAACAGAACCGCCTGTCGTCGGGCAATGCGACGATGAGCAACATCATCCGCAGCCTGCGCGAGATCGACGATACCGACTGGGCCGTCTGGTTCGAAAGCGTCAGCAAGATCGATGCGGCGCTGCGCGAGGGTTCCGACTACGCCGCGCTCGAATTCGGCTCGCGCAACAAGTATCGCGACACGATCGAAAAGCTGGCGCGTCGTTCCGGCCACAGCGAGTACGAAGTCACCCAGATTGCCATCGCGATGGTGAAGGAAGCCGAAGCGGCGGCGGCCGTCGAGCCGCAAATCCACGAGCCGAACGTCGGCTCCTTCCTCGTCGGCAAGCAGCGCAAGGCGCTTGAGCAGAAGATCGGCTACCGCCCATCCGTGCTGCAGAGCATCATCCGCCTCAGCCGCAAGCTCGATTGGTTTGCCATCGCCGGCCCGAACATCCTGCTGACGATCCTGGCGATGTTCGCCGTCTATTCCTTCGTCAGCCCGATGGACATCCCGAACGGCGCCAAGCTGATCATGCTGCTGTTGTTCGCGCTGCCGGCGTCGGAAGGCGCGATGGGGCTTTTCAACACGCTGGTCACGCTCTTCGTCAAACCGTCGCGGCTGGTCGGCTACGAGTTCCTCGATGGCGTGCCGGACTATGCCCGCACGTTGGTCGTCGTGCCCTGCCTGATCTCCAAGCGCGATCATGTCGACGAGCTGGTGCGCAACCTCGAGGTTCATTACCTCGCCAATCCGCGTGGCGAGATCTATTTCGCGCTCCTCAGCGACTGGGTCGACAGCAAGCTCGAGGAAACGGCGGCCGATACCGACGTGCTCGATTATGCCCGTCGCGAGGTTGCCGAGCTTTCGGCGCGCTACGCCTATGACGGCAAGACGCGCTTCTTCCTGCTGCATCGCCGCCGTCTCTTCAACGAGGCGGAAGGCGTGTGGATGGGCTGGGAGCGCAAGCGCGGCAAGCTGCATGAGCTGAACCTGCTTTTGCGCGGCGATCGGGACACCTCGTTCCTCCAGGGCGCAAACACCGTGCCGGAGAACGTCCAGTACGTCATGACGCTCGACGCCGATACGCGCCTGATGCGTGACGCGGTGACGAAGCTCGTCGGCAAGATGTACCACCCGATCAACCGCCCGGTCGTCGACCCCGAGACGCAGAAGGTGATTGCCGGCTACAGCCTGCTGCAGCCGCGCGTGACGCCGTCGCTGACGACGGGAAGCGAAGCCTCGGCCTTCCAGCGCATCTTCTCGGCCAATCGCGGCATCGATCCCTACGTCTTCACCGTTTCCGACGTCTACCAGGACATCGTTGGCGAAGGCAGCTTCACCGGCAAGGGCCTCTATCACGTCGACGCCTTCGAGGCGGCACTCAAGGGCCGGATCGAGGAGAACGCCGTCCTCAGCCACGACCTGCTCGAAGGCTCCTATGTGCGCTGCGCGCTGGTAACCGATGTCGAGCTGGTCGAGGATTTCCCGACCCGCTACGAGGTCGAGATGTCGCGCCAGCATCGCTGGGCCCGCGGCGACTGGCAGCTGCTTCCCTACATCTTCAATCCGTCGAACGGCCTGTCGATGCTCGGCCGCTGGAAGATGTACGACAACCTGCGCCGCTCGCTGATCCCCTGTGCCTGGCTCGTCGCCTCCGTCATGGGCTGGTACTACATGCAGCCGACCGAGGCGCTGATCTGGCAGATCGTGCTGATCTTCAGCCTGTTCGTCGCCCCGACCCTGTCGCTGATCAACGGCCTCCTGCCGCGCCGCAACGACATCGTCGCGCGCGCCCATCTTCACGCGGTGCTGACCGAAGTTCGTGCAGCCAATGCCCAGGTTGCACTTCGCATCGTCTTCATCGCCCATGGCGCTGCGATGATGTGCGACGCGATCGTGCGCTCGCTTTACCGTACCTTCGTCAGCCGCAAGCTAATGCTGGAATGGCGGACCGCCGCTCAGGTGCAGAGTGCGGGACACGGTAGCATCGTCGACTATTACAAGGCGATGTGGATCGCACCGGCGCTGTCGGCGATCTCGCTGGCGCTTGCTGCCATTTCGGATACGGGCCTGCCCTTCATCGGCATTCCCTTTGCGCTGCTTTGGGCCCTGTCGCCCGCCGTCGCATGGTTCGTCAGCCAGTCGGCCGAGACCGAGGACCAGCTGGTGGTTTCCGACGAGGCGATCGAGGAGATGCGCCTGATCGCGCGGCGCACCTGGCGGTATTTCGAGACCTTCGTCACCGCCGAGCAGAACTTCCTGCCGCCGGACAATTTCCAGGAAACGCCGCAACCGGTTCTGGCCGAGCGCACCTCGCCAACCAATATCGGCGTCTACCTGCTCTCGGTGATGTCGGCCCGCGACTTCGGCTGGATCGGCTTCGAAGAAACGATCAACCGCCTGGAACAGACGATCGCAACCATCGACCGGATGCCGAAATATCGCGGCCATCTGTTCAACTGGTACCGCACCAACACGCTTGAGACGATGGAGCCGCGCTACATCTCGTCGGTCGACAGTGGCAACCTGGCCGGCCATCTGATCGCCGTGTCGTCCATGTGCCGCGAATGGGCCGAGGCGCCGTCGGCGCACGTCCAGGGCAGTCTCGACGGCATCGGCGACGTGGTCGCCATTCTCGCCGAAGTGCTGAAGGAGCTGCCGGACGACCGCAAGACTGTTCGTCCGCTGCGCCGCCTGATCGAGGAGCGCATCGCCGGTTTCCAGAACGCGCTCGCCGCCGTCAAGCGCGAGCATGAGTTTGCATCGATCCGCGTGATCAACCTCGCCGTTCTCGCGCGCGACATGCACAAGCTGACCGTCAATCTCGACCACGAGGTGCGCACGGCCCAGAGCAGCGAAGTGACGAAGTGGGCAAACGCGCTCGTCACCACCTGCGAGGCGCATATTGCCGACGGCGTGTTCGATCTTGGCGCCATCGAGGCGCTGCGCCAGCGACTGGCGGTTCTGAAGGATCGCGCCCGCGACATCGCCTTCTCGATGGATTTCGGCTTCCTGTTCCGGCCGGAGCGCCGCCTGCTTTCGATCGGCTTCCGCGTCAATGCCAACGAGCTCGACGAGGCCTGCTACGACCTGCTCGCGTCCGAGGCGCGGCTCACGAGCCTGTTTGCCATCGCCAAGGGGGATCTCCCGACCGAGCACTGGTACAAGCTTGGCCGCCCGATCGTGCCGATCGGCGCGCGCGGCGCGCTGATCTCCTGGTCCGGCTCGATGTTCGAATATCTGATGCCGCCATTGGTCATGCAGGAACGTCAGGGCGGCATCCTCAACCAGACCAACAATCTGGTGGTCAAGGAGCAGATCAATCACGGCCGCCGTCTCGGCACGCCGTGGGGCATCTCGGAAGCCGCGTTCAACGCCCGCGACCATGAGCTGACCTACCAGTACACCAACTTCGGCGTGCCGACGCTCGGCCTCAAGCGTGGTCTCGGCCAGAACGCCGTCATCGCGCCCTACGCCTCGATCCTCGCCTGCATGTACGATCCGAAGGCGGCGCTCGCCAATCTCGGTCGCCTGCGCGAAGTGGGCGCGCTCGGCGTCTACGGCTTCCACGACGCCGTAGACTTCACGCCGACCCGCGTCCCCGAGGGGCAGAAATGCGCCGTGGTGCGCAACTACTATGCCCACCACCATGGCATGTCGATCGCGGCCGTCGCCAACGTCGTCTTCACCGGCAAGCTGCGCGAATGGTTCCATGCCGATCCGGTGATCGAGGCGGCCGAACTGCTTTTGCAGGAAAAGGCGCCGCGCGACATCCCGATCATGAACGCTAAGCGCGAGCCGGAATCGCTCGGCAAGGGCCAGGACGACCTGTTGCGTCCGGAGGTCCGCGTCATCGAAAATCCGCTCGCCCAGGATCGCGAAACCGTGTTCCTGTCGAACGGCCACTACGCCGTGATGCTGACGGCAACCGGTGCCGGCTATGCCCGCTGGAACGGCCAGTCGGTCACCCGCTGGAAGCCCGATCCGGTCGAGGATCGCACCGGCACCTTCATCTTCCTGCGCGATACGACGACGGGCGACTGGTGGTCGGCGACTGCCGAGCCGCGGCGTGCGGTCGGCGAAAAGCTTCTGACCCGCTTCGGCGACGACAAAGCCGAATTCGTCAAGACCGTCGGCGACCTCACCAGCGAGGTCGAGTGCATCGTCGCCACCGAGCACGATGCCGAAGGCCGCCGCGTCATCCTGCTCAACACCGGCACCCAGGACCGCTTCATCGAGGTGACCTCTTACGCCGAACCGGTGCTTTCGACCGACGAGGCCGACAGCGCCCATCCCGTCTTCTCCAAGATGTTCCTGCGCACGGAAATCAGCCGTCGCGGCGACGTCATCCACGTCAGCCGCAACAAGCGCAGCCCCAGTGACCCGGATATGGAAGTGGCGCATCTCGTCACCGACAATGCCGGCAGCGATCGTCCGACCGAGGCCGAGACCGATCGTCGCCGCTTCATCGGCCAGGGGCGCACGCTTGCTGAAGCTGCTGCCTTCGACACCGACGCGGTGCTTTCGGGAACGGACGGCTTCACGCTCGATCCGATCATGTCTCTGCGTCGCGTCGTGCGCGTTCCGGCCGGCAAGAAGGTCAGCGTCGTCTTCTGGACGATCGCCGCACCCAACCGCGAAGCCGTCGATCGCGCGATCGATCGTTACCGGCACACGGAAACCTTCAACCACGAGCTGATCCATGCGTGGACGCGCAGCCAGGTGCAGATGCGCCATGTCGGCGTCACCTCGCAGGAGGCCGCAAGCTTCCAGATGCTCGGCCGCTATCTCGTCTACCCCGACATGCACCTGCGCGCCGATACCGCGACGGTTCAGGCGGGGCTCGCATCGCAGTCGACCCTCTGGCCGCTGGCGATCTCGGGCGACTTCCCGATCTTCTGCCTGCGCATCAACGACGACGGCGATCTCGGCATTGCCCGCGAAGCCCTTCGGGCGCAGGAGTATCTGCGCGCCCGCGGTATTACCGCCGACCTCGTGATCATCAACGAGCGCGCCTCGTCCTATGCCCAGGATATGCAGCACGCGCTCGATTCCATGTGCGAGAACCTGAGGCTTCGCGGCCTCTCGGACGGCCCGCGCCAGCACATCTTCTCGGTGCGCCGCGACCTGATGGAGGCGGAGACCTGGTCGACGCTGCTATCGGCCTCGCGCGCCGTCTTCCACGCCCGCAACGGCACGATCTCCGACCAGATCGCCCGTGCCAACTCGCTCTATTCGACGCCACCGGTGAAGGGCAGCGAAACAAGCGTCCCGCTGTTGGCGGCGCCGCAGCAGCCGGCGGATGCCGTCGATGCGGCGATCGTCGGCGATGGTCTCGATTTCTGGAACGGGTACGGCGGCTTTGCCGAAGGCGGGCGCGAATATGTCGTGCGCCTGCGTGGCGGCGAGGCGACCCCGCAGCCGTGGATCAACGTCATCTCCAACGAGCAGTTCGGCTTCCACGTTTCGGCCGAAGGGGCCGCTTTCACTTGGAGCCGCAACTCACGCGACTACCAGCTGACGCCCTGGGCTAATGACGTGGTCGTCAACCGGCCGGGCGAGGCGATCTTCATTCGCGACATGGCGAGCGGCGCGGTGATGACGCCCTATGCGGCGCTGTCGCGCAATCGGTCGGTCGTTTTCGAGACGCGCCACGGGCTTGGCTATTCGACCTTCCGCAGCACGCAGGACGATCTCGATATCGAGGCCGCGCATTCGGTGCACGCCACCTTGCCGGCAAAGCTCGTGCGAGTCACGATCCGCAACCGCTCGACGTCTGCCCGCCAGCTGAAGGTCTATGGCTTTGCCGAATGGGTGCTCGGCAACAACCGCGCACGCATGGCGCCCTTCGTGCTGTCGAGCTGGGATGAGGCATCCGGTGCACTGGTTGCCACCAACCCCTACAGCATCGATTATGCCGGCCGTTCCGCGTTCTTCGCCGTCGAGGGCGGCGAAGGGTTGAGCCACACGGCCAGCCGCCGCGAGTTCCTCGGTCGGGTCGGTGGCATTCTCGTGCCGCAGGCGGTTCTTGCCGGTGCCGACCTTTCCGGCTCTATCGATGTCGACGGCGACGCCTGCGCGGCGCTGGCGACCGACCTGGTGATCGAGCCCGGCGCCGAAAGGCAGCTTACCTTCATTCTCGGCGATGCCGACACTGAAGAACAGATGCGCGCGGTGCTCGGCGAATTGCGCCAGACCCCATTCGACACGATCATCGATGCAGCCAAATCCTTCTGGAGCGCGTTCACCGACATCGTGAAGGTGGAAACACCGGATGCGGCCTTCAACACCATGATCAACAATTGGCTGCCCTATCAGAGCCTGGGCTGCCGGATCATGGCGCGTTCGGCCTTCTACCAGGCAAGCGGTGCCTTCGGCTTCCGCGACCAGTTGCAGGACACGCTGGCGTTCCTGATCCACCGACCGGAACTGGCACGTGCGCAGATCCTCAACGCAGCTGCTCGGCAGTTCGTCGAAGGCGACGTGCAGCATTGGTGGCTGCCGGGCACCGGTGCCGGCGTGCGCACGATGATCTCCGACGATGTCGTCTGGCTCGCCCATGCCGTCACCCACTACTGCGAAGTGACGGGGTCTGCCGATATCCTCGGTGAGAAGATCGCGTTCATCACCGGCCCGGCGCTCGAGGAAGGCCAGCACGACGCCTTCTACAAGCCTGAGATCTCCGATGAGATCGCCGACGTCTATGAGCATTGCGCCCGCGCGCTCGATCTGGCGATCAAGCGCAGCGGCGAAAACGGCCTGCCGCTCATTCTCGGCGGCGACTGGAACGACGGCATGAACCGCGTCGGCATCGCCGGCCGCGGCACCAGCGTCTGGCTCGGCTGGTTCCTGGCCGGCACCCTGCGCGGTTTCCTGCCCTTTGCGCGCGAGCGCAAGGACAAGGCGCGCGTCACCCATTGGGAGACGCACCTCGCTGCCTTGAAGGCGGTGCTCGACGAGGCAGGCTGGGATGGCGACTACTATCGTCGTGGTTATTACGACGATGGCACGCCGCTCGGCTCGAGCGACAGCGACGAATGCCGGATCGATTCTATCGGCCAGTCCTGGAGCGTGCTTTCGGGCGAAGGTGATGAGCAACGGTCGCAGAACGCGATGGATGCCGTCATGGCCGAACTGGTCGATCCCGACCGCCGCATCGTCCGGCTGTTCACGCCGCCGCTCGAACGAACCAGGCAGGACCCGGGCTACATCAAGGCCTATCCGCCCGGCGTGCGTGAAAACGGCGGGCAATATACCCATGCGGCCACCTGGGTCGCGCTGGCCTTTGCCGAGCAGGGACGGGCTGAGGAAGCCTGGCGTGTTTTCCAGATGCTGAACCCGGTTTCGCATGCGCTCAGCCGCGAAGACGCCGATCACTACCGGGTCGAGCCCTATGTGGTTGCGGCCGATATCTACGGCGAAGGCGCGCTTGCCGGACGCGGCGGCTGGACCTGGTATACCGGGTCGGCCGGCTGGCTCTATCGCGCCGGCGTCGAGGGTATCCTCGGCATTCGCCGGCAAGGTGAGAAGCTCGTCATCCGTCCGGTGCTGCCGGAGGCATGGGACGGCTACTCGGCCGAAGTGACGCTGAACGGCACGAAACACAAGATTTCGGTCACGCGGGATGCGAAAAGCCGCAGCCCGGTCGTCAGCATCAATAATAGTGTCACAAAAAACGCGCATGAAGGCATTTTGCTGTAACTGCCGGCACTGAGTGAACGTTGAAACCGGCTTTGCACCCGAACGGGCAAGGCCGGTTTTTTCTTGCGGATTTGCCGGCTGCGCGAGCCCTGACGGATTTGCGCATCGATCGACGGCATCGGGACATTCGTTGGCTTCCGCCATGGACATTCCGGAGCCCGTTTCAACTGGGGTGGGGCAGGGGCGCCAGATCCTGGATAAAAGACCGCATGCTGCAGAAGACATTTGGGGGCGGCCTGGACCCGACGGTATCCGCTCGCATCGCGCCGGGGGCGCGTGACACGCGCCTCGACGTGTTGAGGGCGCTCTGCCTGCTGACGATCTTCGTCAACCACGTTCCGGGCCAGTATCTCGAATACCTGACCCACAAGAATTATGGCTTTTCGGATTCGGCCGAGGCCTTCGTGCTGATCTCCGGTCTCTCGGTCGGGCTTGCCTATGGCGGCAAGTTCGTCTCAGGCGCGCGGCTGGCGCTTACGCTGAAGATCTGGCGGCGGGCGCTGGCGCTCTATGTCGCCCATATCATGACCAGTATCGTCACCTTGGCTATCTTTGCCGGCGGTGCGCTCTATTTTGGCCGGCAGGACCTGATCGGGGAGATCAACATCCGGCCCTTCGTCGAGCAGACCGAACAGGGCATCGTCGCGATGGTGCTGCTGGGCCACCAGCTCGGCTACAACAACATCCTGTCGATGTATGCGGTTCTGTTCCTGATGCTGCCGGGCATCCTCTGGCTGAACGGCATCAGCAGCCGGCTGCTGCTGATGGCGTCCGCGTTGCTCTGGCTTGTCGCCGGCGTGTTCAAGCTGGTGCCCTCCAACTTCCTCGACGAGGGTTACTGGTTTCTCAATCCCTGGTCCTGGCAGTTCCTCTTCGTCATCGGCATCGTTGCGATGACGGCGATCCGTGGGAGGGCGGTGCTGCCCCGCAGGCCGTGGCTGATCGCGATCGCCGGCGTCTATCTTGCCGTCTCGGCGCTGTGGGTGCTGTTTTCCTGGTGGAGCATCGACCTCTCCTTCGGCCTCCCGGCGGTGCTCACAGGCTTCGACAAGACCTTCCTGTCGCTGACGCGGCTGACGCATGTTCTGGCGCTTGCCTATCTCGTCGCGGTGCTTCCGGCCCTCAACCGCCGCGCCCGGCTCGATGCCGATCATCCGCTGGCGATGCTCGGCCGCCATTCCCTGCCGATCTTCATCTTTGGCACGATCCTGGCGATGGTCGGCCAGGTGCTGTTGTTCGTGACCGGCAAGAACCCGATTGCCGGCACGCTCTTCGTCATCGTCGGCATCGGCCTGCACTTCGGCTACGGCTACTATCTGGAATGGCTGCGCGGCATCACCAACGCCAAGCCGGTGCGCGCGGCCTGAACGAAAAAAGCCCCGGAGACGATCCGGGGCTTTTCGCATTGCGGGGTTTGAAGGCTGCGGCTCAGGCGGCCGTGTGGCTCATGCGGACGTCCTCGTCCGTCAGGATGCCGCTGGCGCGCAGAAGAGCGGCGAAGCGGCCGTTGCTGGCGCTGAGCTCGTTGAAGCCGCCCATTTCGACGATCCGGCCCTGATCCATGAAAATCACCAGATCGGCCTCGCGCACCGTCGACAGGCGGTGGGCGATGATGAAGGTGGTGCGGTCCTTGCGCAGCGCATCGATCGCGTCCTTCACGCGCGCCTCGGTCTCGACGTCGAGCGCGCTGGTCGCCTCGTCAAGCACCAGGATCGGTGCGTTCTTGAGGATGGCGCGAGCGATCGCGACGCGCTGGCGCTCGCCACCCGACAGGCGGTTACCGCGCTCGCCGACGACGGTGTCGTAGCCGTTGTTGCGGCTCTCGATGAAGTCGCTGGCGGCGGCGGCAGAGGCAGCAGCCATCACTTCGTCGAGCGAGGCATCGTCACGGCCAAGCCGGATGTTGTCGCAGATCGAGCGGTTCATCAGGCCGGCGTCCTGGAAGACGGTGGCGATCGAGCGACGCAGCGACTTGCGCGTCACCTTGGAGATATCGACGCCGTCGATCAGGATCTGGCCGTCACGCGGCTCGTGGACACGTTGAAGCAGGTTGACGAGCGTGGTCTTGCCGGCGCCGGTCGGGCCGACGATCGCGATCGTCTGGCCGGCCTTGGCCGTGAAGGACACGTTGCGCACGCCCTGCGTGGTGTTGGCGAAGTCGAAGGAGATATCGCGGAATTCCACTTCGCCCTTGACCGTGCCTAGTTCCGTCGCACCTGCCGGCTCTTCGCGTTCGCGCACCGAATCTTCGAGCTGGAAGAAGTCTTCAAGCTTGGCGCGGGCTTCGAAGATCTGCGTGACGAAGGCCTTCATCTGGTCGAGACGGCCGATCAGCAGGTTGGCAAAGCCGATGAAGGCGATGACTTCGCCAACCCGCAGCTCGCCGCGCTGCACGAGCACGGTGCCGATGACGAGGATCACCATCATGGAGATGGTCGAGGCAACGCGGTTAAGCGCGCTTGCCAGCGCCCACCAGTCGAGCACCGGGAACTGGGCCGAGATCAGGCGCTCGGTGAACTTCTTCAGTTCGCGCGTTTCGGCTTCGATGCGGTTGTAGCTATGGACGACCGAGACGTTGCTGATGGCGTCGGAGACGTGGGAGAAGACCGTATGGTAGTGGTTCTCGACCGAGGCCTGGCCCTCCTTGGTGCGGCTCATCACCACCTTGCTGATCATGACATAGGCAATGCCGAGCACGACGAGCACCAGCGACAGGCGAACGTCCATGGCAAAGGCAGTCGGGATCAGCAGCATCAGGGCAACGGCGGTCGCCAGGTGCTGGCGCATGAACTCGAGCCAGAGACCGAACAGCGTTTCGCAAGCGCGCAGCAGCGTATGCAGCGCATTCGACGTGCCGCGCTGGGTGTGCCAGGACAGCGGCATCGAAACGATGCGGCCGAAGGCCTCCGTCAGAAGCGTTGCCCGGCGGCCATGGGCCAGCCGGTCGGCTTCGCGGGCGACGAGAACGAAGGCGACGGTGTTGAACACGCCAAGCGCTGCCCACATCAGGAGCATCGGCGTGACTTCGCCCTTGGAGGAAATGGCGTCGATGATGCGGCCGAACAGGATCGGCTCGGCAATCGTGATGGCGGCGAGCACGACGTTGGCAAGC
This sequence comes from Ensifer sp., assembly GCF_031989085.1. Classification (NCBI taxonomy): domain Bacteria; kingdom Pseudomonadati; phylum Pseudomonadota; class Alphaproteobacteria; order Hyphomicrobiales; family Rhizobiaceae; genus Ensifer; species Ensifer sp. Next base: position 299,918 of record NZ_DALZXU010000004.1, on the reverse strand, counting down.
ACGATCGCCGAGACACGAAACTTGTGAACCGCAAGATACTGGAGCGCTCTCGCATACACTTGGAACAATGACACTGTCTCACCCCTTCCGGGTACCGGATTTTGCGCCGCAGCAAATTTCGCGCGGCAAATGTGTCACGCCTAGACACTCTCCGACATACGGGCACGAGGCTCGTTCTGCCGGCCGTCAAGGCCGCTTTGGGACGGTCATGGCAATAACAAGGGAAATCAGGAGCTTGAGGCGGTATTGATGGCCGAATGCCGGTTGCCCAACTGCGAGCTTGGCGCGAGCATTCATAGTTTGCTATCTTTTCCGCCCAATTCCGATTTCTTGCGATTTTCGCACAAGACCGGGCATGGTATGTCGGATTATCGCGGGTGCAACATGAATGGCCCCTGAACGGTTCATTCATGTCCGCTTTGCGGGCCCCGCACGCCTGTTCTACCTGGAAGGTGACCCATGAATATCACGCTGCTCGTGCAGTTTCTCGCGCTGATCGAAGAGATGAAGACGCGCGAGGAAATCGTGCCGGAATTCGAGCGCTTGCTCGACCGTTGCGGCTTCGACTTCTATGGGGTCGTCAGGCAGCCGAAGCCCCACGAAAACCCGCTGAGGCTGCTGCTTGCCGGTCGCTGGCCCGAAGGCTGGCCACAGATCTACATCCGCAAGAAGTATGTGGTGATCGATCCGACCATCCGCTACCTCGGCCATGCCCAGCGCGGGTTTCGCTGGCGCGACACGCTGTTTGCCTTTCGCTCCGACCCGCATCGCAAGCGCATGGAAAGCATGATGATCGAGGGCCGCAACCACGGTCTTCACGACGGCTACATCTTCCCGGTGCACGGTCGCCGCGGCCTGCTCGGCAACCTGACGGTCGGGGGGCGGGTCGTCGATCTCAGCCCTGTCGAGATCAGCCTGTTCGACCAGATCGCCAAGCGCCTGTTCTGGAAGCTGCTGGAACTGACCGATCCGGAAATCTCGGCCGATCTTGCATCCCGCGTCGAAGTACAGATGACGCGGCGCGAAATGGAAGCGCTCAATTATCTCGCCGACGGCATGACCTCGAACGACATCAGCAAGGTGCTCGACATCTCCAGCCACACGGTCGACTGGTACATGAATGGCATCCAGGAGAAACTGAAGGGCAAGAACCGGCACCATGTGGTGGCGATTGCCTTCCGACTAGGACTGATTTCCTGATCCAATTCTCTCGGATTTCTGCTCGACTCTGAAATTGCGCTTCATTCTGCGACCCGCTAATACTTCATTTCGCGGGTGCAGCATTTCCCGCGTTTCAAGTCTTGAGGAGTCCGACTTGCCCATCTCTAAGATCCTTGTTGCCAACCGTTCTGAAATTGCAATCCGCGTGTTTCGCGCGGCCAATGAACTAGGTCTGAAAACGGTCGCGATATGGGCTGAAGAGGACAAACTGGCGCTGCACCGCTTCAAGGCGGACGAAAGTTATCAGGTCGGTCGCGGCCCGCATCTGGCGCGCGACCTCGGCCCGATCGAAAGCTACCTGTCGATCGAGGAAGTGATCCGCGTCGCCAAGCTATCCGGCGCCGACGCCATACATCCGGGCTACGGCCTGCTGTCGGAAAGCCCTGAGTTCGCCGAGGCCTGTGCGGAGGCGGGCATCACCTTCATCGGCCCGAAGCCCGAAACCATGCGCCAGCTCGGCAACAAGGTTGCAGCCCGCAACCTGGCGATCTCGATCGGCGTGCCTGTCGTGCCGGCAACCGAACCGCTGCCCGACGACATGGCGGAAGTGGCCAGGATGGCTGAGGCGATCGGCTATCCGGTGATGCTGAAAGCCTCCTGGGGCGGCGGCGGGCGCGGCATGCGCGCGATCCGCGACCCGAAGGATCTCGCCCGCGAAGTGACGGAAGCCAAGCGCGAGGCCAAGGCCGCCTTCGGCAAGGACGAGGTCTATCTCGAAAAGCTGGTCGAGCGTGCCCGCCACGTCGAAAGCCAGGTGCTTGGCGATACCCACGGCAATGTCGTTCATCTGTTCGAGCGCGACTGCTCGATCCAGCGGCGCAACCAGAAGGTCGTCGAGCGCGCACCGGCGCCCTATCTCAGCGCCAGCCAGCGCGAGGAGCTTGCCGCCTATTCCAAGCGCATCGCCGAGGCGACGAACTACATCGGCGCCGGCACGGTCGAGTACCTGATGGATGCCGACAGCGGCAAGTTCTACTTCATCGAGGTCAATCCCCGCATCCAGGTCGAGCACACGGTGACCGAGTTCGTCACCGGCATCGATATCGTCAAGGCGCAGATCCATATCCTCGACGGCTATGCCATCGGTACGCCGGAATCGGGCGTGCCCGCGCAGGAAAACATCCGCCTCAACGGCCACGCGCTGCAGTGCCGCATCACCACGGAAGATCCGGAACAGAACTTCATTCCGGATTATGGTCGCATCACCGCCTATCGCGGCGCCACCGGCTTCGGCATCCGTCTCGACGGCGGCACCGCCTATTCGGGCGCCGTCATCACGCGCTATTACGATCCGCTCCTGGAAAAGGTCACTGCGTGGGCGCCGAACCCCGATGAAGCGATCCAGCGCATGATCCGGGCGCTGCGCGAATTCCGCATCCGCGGCGTGGCGACGAACCTGACCTTCCTCGAAGCGATCATCAGCCATCCGAAATTCCACGACAACACCTACACCACCCGCTTCATCGACACGACGCCGGAGCTGTTCCAGCAGGTTCGCCGCCAGGACCGCGCCACCAAGCTGCTCACCTATCTCGCTGACGTCACCGTCAACGGTCACCCGGAAGCCAAGGGCAGGCCGCGCCCGTCGGACGAGATCGCCGCCCCCCTCGTGCCGTTCATCGGTGGCGACATCAAGCCGGGCACCAAGCAGAAGCTCGACGAACTCGGCCCGAAGAAATTTGCCGAATGGGTGAGGGCGCAGCCGCAGGTGCTCGTCACCGACACGACGATGCGCGACGGCCACCAGTCGCTGCTGGCCACCCGCATGCGCACCTATGACATCGCCCGTGTCGCCGGCACCTATGCGCGGGCGCTGCCCAACCTGTTCTCGCTCGAATGCTGGGGCGGGGCGACCTTCGACGTGTCGATGCGCTTCCTCACCGAAGATCCGTGGGACCGGCTGGCGCGCATCCGTGAGGATGCGCCGAACCTGCTCCTGCAGATGCTGCTGCGCGGCGCCAACGGCGTCGGCTACAAGAACTACCCCGACAACGTCGTCAAATACTTCGTGCGCCAGGCGGCAAGGGGCGGCATCGACGTCTTCCGCGTGTTCGATTGCCTCAACTGGGTCGACAACATGCGCGTGTCGATGGAGGCGGTCGCTGAGGAGAACAGGATCTGCGAAGCGGCCATCTGCTATACCGGCGACATTCTGAACGCCGCCCGTCCCAAGTATGATCTCAAGTACTATACCGCGCTTGCCGCCGAGCTTGAAAAGGCCGGCGCCCATATCATCGCGGTCAAGGACATGGCCGGTCTGTTGAAGCCGGCGGCCGCGCGCGTGCTGTTCAAGGCCCTGCGTGAGGCGACGGATCTGCCGATCCACTTCCACACCCACGACACCTCTGGCATCGCGGCTGCCACCGTGCTTGCGGCCGTCGACGCCGGCGTCGACGTCGTCGACGCGGCGATGGATTCGCTCTCCGGTAACACCTCGCAGCCCTGCCTCGGCTCGATCGTGGAGGCGCTTCGCGGCTCCGAGCGCGATCCGGGCCTCGATCCCGAATGGATCCGCCGCATCTCGTTCTACTGGGAAGCTGTGCGCCACCAGTACGCCGCCTTCGAAAGCGACCTCAAGGGGCCGGCGTCGGAAGTCTACCTGCATGAAATGCCCGGCGGCCAGTTCACCAACCTCAAGGAGCAGGCCCGCTCGCTCGGTCTCGAAACCCGCTGGCACGAGGTGGCGCAGGCCTATGCCGATGCCAACCAGATGTTCGGCGACATCGTCAAGGTGACGCCGTCGTCGAAGGTGGTCGGCGACATGGCGCTGATGATGGTGAGCCAGGACCTGACCGTCGCCGATGTCGAGAACCCGGCCAAGGACATCGCTTTCCCGGAATCGGTCGTGTCGATGCTGAAGGGCGATCTCGGTCAGCCCCCGGGCGGCTGGCCGGAAGGCCTGCAGAAGAAGGCGCTGAAAGGCGAGAAGGCCTATGTCGTGCGTCCGGGTTCACTGCTTGAAGCAGCCGATCTCGATGCCGAGCGCAAGGCAATCGAGGAGAAGCTCGAACGTGAGGTCAACGACTACGAATTCGCCTCCTATCTGATGTATCCGAAGGTCTTCACCGACTATGCGCTGGCGGCCGAAACCTATGGTCCCGTCAGCGTGCTGCCGACACCCGCCTATTTCTACGGAATGGCGCCGGGCGAGGAGCTGTTCGCCGACCTCGAAAAGGGCAAGACGCTCGTCATCCTCAACCAGACCCAGGGTGAGATCGACGAGAAAGGTATGGTCAAGGTGTTCTTCGAACTGAACGGCCAGCCACGCCCGATCAAGGTTCCCGATCGCAACCGCGGTGCCTCCAGCGCCATCCGCCGCAAGGCGGAAGCCGGCAACGCCGCGCAGCTCGGCGCGCCGATGCCGGGCGTGATCTCGACGGTCGCGGTCCATGCGGGCCAGGCGGTCAAGGCCGGCGACGTGCTCTTGTCGATCGAGGCGATGAAGATGGAAACGGCGCTGCACGCGGAAAAGGACGGCACGATTGCCGAAGTCCTGGTGCGCGCCGGCGACCAGATCGATGCCAAGGACCTGCTCGTCGTCTTCGGCGGCTGAGGTTTGGTGTAGGCAGGACGACAACGGCCGGATGCGAATCCGGCCGTTTTCTTATGTCTGAGGGGGAGGATGGTCGCTCTCCTGACATAGCCCGTCATTCTCCTCCGTCATCCTCGGGCTTGACCCGAGGATCCATTGCGGACGCAACAAGGTTTGCGCCGCCACCGTTGTTCGACGCGGTGAAGGCCTCGGCTTGTGGTGTGGATCCTCGGGTCAAGCCCGAGGATGGCGGCCTGTCGGAGCCTGACGACAGATCCCGGGGTGATGAACGCGCACCGGAGCTTGGCGAATGCCAGCGGCGGGTGATGGGGCGGACATTCGCCCTCCATCGACCGCGTCGCGATCGCAGCGAGGCGCTGTGCCCCTTAAGCGTTCTTCAGATATCGTAGCTGTGCGGCGCGCTCAGCGAGGCGATGAACTTCTTGGTGCGCTCGCGCTCGGGCGTCGAGAAGATCGTCTTCGGGGCGCCGCTTTCGACGATCACGCCGCCGTCGAGAAACACCACCTTGTCGGCGACGCGGGAGGCGAGCCGGAGGTCGTGGGTCGCCATCACCATGGTCGTGCCTTCGCGGGCAAGCCGGCTCAGCACCTCGACCACTTCTTCGGCCAGTTCCGGATCGAGCGCCGAGGTCGGCTCGTCGCACAGGAGCACGCGCGGCGATGGCGCAAGCGCCCGGGCGATCGCCACCCGCTGCTGCTGTCCGCCCGACAGCGTTGCCGGCCAGGCATCGGCCTTGTGTGCCATGCCGACCTTTTCGAGCAGTTCCATCGCGCGTGCCCGCGCCTTGTCGGCAGGCCATTTCAGGACGGTGACCAGGCCCTCCATGACATTGCCGAGTGCGGTCTGATGCGGGAACAGCTGAAAGTTCTGGAACACCATGCCAGTCTGGCGGCGCAGCCTCTGGATTGCCTGCCAGCCGGTCTTGCGGCCGGGCTCGAAGCTCAACGCCTCGTCACCAAGCCGGATCGCGCCTGACGTCGGGATCTCCAGGAGATTGATGCAGCGCAAAAGCGTGCTCTTGCCGCCGCCCGATGGGCCGACCAGTGCGGTCACGGTGCCTTCCGCCAGCGTGAGGGAAATGTCCTTCAGCACGAGATTGTCGCCGAAGCGCTTTTCGATATGGGAAAGCTCGATCATGTCCGCGCCTCCAGGAAGCCGCCATAGCGGGCGAAGCGGCGCTCCAGCCGTACCTGCAGGGCCGACAGCACCGAACTCATGGCGAGATAGATCAGGGCCGCTTCGATGTAGAGGATCAGCGGCTCGTAGGTGGTGGCGACGATGCGCTGCGCCGTCTGGAAAAGCTCCGGCACGGTGATGGCTGCGGCGAGCGAGGTGTCCTTCACCAGCGAGATGAAGGTGTTCGACAGCGGCGGCACGGCGACGCGCGCCGCCTGCGGCAGGATCGTGCGGCGCATCGCCTGGCTCCAGCTCATGCCGATGGAATAGGCCGCTTCCCATTGGCCGCGCGGCACAGACGAGATCACGGCGCGGATGATCTCCGAGGTGTAGGCGCCGACATTGAGCGTGAAACCGATCAACGCTGCCGGGAAGGCGTCGAGCAGGATTCCCATGCTCGGCAGGCCGTAGAAGATCACGAAGAGCTGGACGAGCAATGGCGTGCCACGGATCACCCAGACGTAGAAGCGGGCGATGGCGACGATCGGCGCCGGACCGAACAGGCGGGCGATCGCCGTTGCGAGGCCCAGCGTCAGGCCGAGAATGAACGACAGCAGCGTCAGCGGGATGGTGAATGTCAGCCCGGCCCACAGCAGGGACGGCAGCGAATCCAGCATGAGTTGGAGCCAGGTTGGCAAGGGACAGGCCTTTCGAAAAAGCGCGATCCGCTCCGGGGGCCGGAACGGATCGTTTTTCATAACCGAGATTGGCCGGCGGAGAAACCGGCGTCGATCTCAGCCAGCTGTTACTTCGAAACGTCGGCGCCGAAGTACTTCTGCGAGATCTTCTCGTAGGTGCCGTCGGCCTTGATGTCGACCAGCGCCTTGTTGATGGCCTCGAGCAGTTCCGGCTCGTCCTTGCGGATGATGATGCCGGAATAGTCGGCATCGGCCTTCTCGGCGGCGATCTTCACATTGGCATCCGGCTTCTGCTTCTTGAAGTCGAGGAAGGAGAGGCTGTCGTTGATGGTCGCGTCGGCCCGGCCGGTGAGCACGAGCTGGATCGACTGGTCGAAGCCGTCGGTGCCGACGAGTTCGGCGCCGGAGGCCTGGGCCAGCTTGCCGAAATTGCTCGTCAGCGACTGGGCGGACTTCTTGCCCTTGAGGTCGGCAAAGTCCTTGATCTCGGCGTCGTCGCCCTTGACGATCAGCACCGCCTTGGAGGCGATATAGGGCTCGGAGAAGTCGTATTTCTTCTTGCGCTCCTCGGTGATGCCGACCTGGTTGATGACTGTGTCGTAGCGGTTGGCATCGAGACCGGCGATCAGGCCGTCCCACTTGCCTTCGAGGAACTCGGCCTTGACGCCCAGCTTTTCAGCGACGGCCTGGCCGATCTCGACGTCGAAGCCGACGAGCGCGCCTGACTTGTCGTGGTAGGTGAAGGGCGCATAGGTGCCTTCGGTGCCGATCTTCAGGACGCCGGCCGACTTGACCTGGTCGAGGTTCTCACCGGCCTGGGCGGGAGCGAGGGCGGCAACCTGCAGGAGGGCGGCGGCAAAGAGCGTGGGGAGGATTTTCATCGTGTCTTTCCATCTTTCTATCTTCCGGCCCGTCGTCCGGATTGAGGGGAGAATCGCACAAAAAAATCGCAGCTTGAGCGCACAAAACTCCAATTCCTGACCGTTTTGATGAAGATTTTTCCCCGGATCGGGAGAATATTCATCCAAAAAGTGCGCCTGTCGCCAAATCTGGCCGTTTTCGATTTTGCCATGGAATCGAGGTTGAAATCGCTTTCAAAATTCGATATGCACATTTTCATCGATTCATGCACGTTTATGCACGGTTTGCCGAGTGTCCACGGAACTTCTTCTTCGCGAACGAAAATCGCTGATTCAGGAACGACTGAAGGTCGATGGCCGAGTGCTGGCGGCAGACCTTGCCGCGGAATTTCGGGTGTCCGAAGACACCATCCGGCGCGACCTGCGTGAGATGGCGGCGGCTGGCCTCTGCGAGCGGGTCTATGGTGGTGCGTTGCCGCTGGCGCCGAGCTCGTTGACCCTCAGTCAGCGCGTCGCCATGGCGCCGGAACGAAAGGCAGCCCTTGCCCGCGCGTCGGTCGGCTTCATCGCGCCTGGAAGCACGGTGTTCCTCGATGCCGGCTCGGCCAACCTCGCCATCGCCCAGCTGATCGCGCCAGAGCTGAAGGCGACCATCGTCACCAATACGCCGCTGATTGCCGCCGCCCTGATGGAGAAGCCTGAGATCGACCTGATCCTCGTCGGCGGTCCCCTCAACCGCGCCGTCGGCGCTGCCGTCGGCGCGCGCGCGCAGCGCGATATCGAGCAGCTGCGGCCTGATCTCTGCATTCTCGGCACCTGTGGCGCCGACGCCGATGCTGGACTGACGGCAATCTATTTCGAAGACGCCGAGTTCAAGCGGCTGGTGGCTTCGCGCAGCCGCGCCGTGCTCGTCGCCGTCACCAACGACAAGCTCGGGACGGCTGCAGCCCACGCGGTTGTCGGCATCGACGCGGTGACGACGCTGGTGCTGGAGGCGGATGCGCCGGGAACATACGTCGCCGCCTTCGGAACTTCTGGAACGGCTATCGTCATGGCGGAGGCAAGCGAGAGATGAGCATCGCACATGTGGCTTTCTGGACCCGGGATCTGGAGGCGGTCGCATCGTTCTGGTCGCGCTTCCTCGGGGCCGCCGTCGGCGAGGTCTATGAGAGCCGCCGTCGACCGGGCTTTCGCTCCCGCTTTCTGACGCTTGGCGATGGGCCGGCCATCGAGATCATGGAGGGCCCCTGGGTCGCTCCGGCCGATCCGGAAGGCACTGAGCGCACCGGTCTTGCCCATGTGGCCCTGTCGCTTGGAAGCGAGGCGGCGGTCGACGCGATGGCGTTGCGGGCCGAAGCCGAGGGCATTCTGGTTGCGCCGGCGCGGTGGACGGGAGACGGCTTCTACGAGGCCGTGCTTCGCGACCCCGACGGTAATCTGATCGAAATCACCAGTTGAGCCGGCACCGTCCGGCATAGAGGCACAGACCCATGGATCAACGTTCCGCATCCACCGCCGTTCGGCAGGGTTACATGACCCGCAACCGGCTTGCCGTGTCGCTGCTGTTCCTGATGAACGGTTTCGTCACGGGAAGCTGGGCGCCGAAAATCCCCGAATTCAAGGATCGCCTGGGCATCAGTGAAAGCGTGCTCGGCCTGCTCATCCTGATGTTCGGCATCGGCTCGCTGGTGCTGATGCCGATTGCCGGCGGCTTCATCGCCCGTGTCGGTTCGCAAAAGGTGGTCAAGGTGACCGCAATCCTGCTGTCGCCGCTGCTCCTGCTCTTGACGCTTCTGCCCAATGTCTGGGCTGCAGCCGTCGGCATGTTCCTGCTCGGCGGTTTCGTCGGCGCCATGGACGTGGCGATGAACGCCAATGCGGTCGAGGTCGAGAAATCGATGCGCCGCGCCATCATGTCGTCCTGCCACGCCTATTGGAGCCTCGGCGGCCTGATCGGCGCCGGCATCGGCGGCTTCCTGATGGCGCATTTCGGCGTGCTGCCGCACGTCATCGTGGTCACGCTGCTGTCGCTGACGGTCATTGCCATTGCCTGTCCGATGATCCTCGCCGACAAGCCGCATGCCGCGGCCACCAAGGAAAAGCTTCGACTGCCGATGACGCCGCTTCCCTGGCTGATCGGCATCATGGCGCTGTTTTCGATGGTGCCGGAGGGGACGGTGCTCGACTGGGGTGCGCTCTACCTGCGCAACGAACTCGGCGCCTCGGTCGAATTGTCGGGCTTCGGCTTTGCCGCCTTCTCGGCGACCATGGCGACCATGCGTTTTGCCGGCGACCATGTGCGCGATCGTTTCGGCGCCAAGCGCACGCTGCGCATCTGCACGGTCACGGCGCTTGTCGGCATGGTGCTCGCAGGCCTGGCACCCAATGCCTATGTCGCCATCGTCGGCTTTGCCATCGCCGGCATCGGCATTTCCAACATGGTGCCGATCGCGTTTTCGGCCGCCGGCAACATGCCGGGCCTGCAGCCGGGCATCGGCCTGTCGGTCGCGACCTTCATGGGCTACTCCGGCATGCTGTTTGCACCGTCGCTGATCGGCTTCGTCGCCGAGCATACCGGCTTTGCCATCATCTTTGCCTCGGTGCCGGTGCTGTTCATCGTCGTGCTCTTGCTGTCGCACCACGCCCACCACGCGGACCACGCAAAGGGGCATTGAGGCCGGGCGCTCGCCATCAAATCGCCGTCAGGGCATGATGTCGCCGTTGACAACAGTGCTTTCCTCATCCACCTGATGGACGAAAAGCAGGAGCGGGACGGGCTGGCGTCCGTGCGGTTTCCGTCCGTATCCCGCTTGCGAAACGATGAGACCAGGTCACCGGTGTGACCTGGGGGACCAAGAGGCCTTCATGTCTGCCGCCTTCGATTTTGATCCGCAGCCCCGCCGCGCGTCCGTCGCCGTCGATGTCGGCGGTGTCATAGTGGGGGGCGGCGCGCCGGTGGTCGTCCAGTCGATGACCAACACCGATACCGCCGATATCGACGGAACGGTGGCGCAGGTGGCAGCCCTTCACAAGGCCGGCTCGGAACTGGTGCGCATCACCGTCGACCGTGACGAGAGTGCGGCCGCCGTGCCGAAGATCCGCGAACGGCTCGAGCGCCTCGGCCTCGACGTGCCGCTCGTCGGCGACTTCCACTATATCGGCCACAAGCTGCTTGCCGACCATCCGGCCTGCGCCGAGGCGCTGGCGAAGTACCGCATCAACCCGGGCAATGTCGGCTTCAAGGACAAGAAGGACAAACAGTTCGCCGAGATCGTCGAAATGGCGATCCGCTACGACAAGCCGGTGCGCATCGGCGTCAACTGGGGCTCGCTCGACCAGGAGCTGCTGACGCGGCTGATGGACGAAAACAAGGCGAACGGCTTTCCGCTGACGGCCCAGGAGGTGACGCGCGAGACGATCGTGCAGTCGGCGCTCTTGTCTGCCGAGCTTGCCGAAGACATCGGGCTTGCGCGCAACCGCATCATTCTCTCCGCCAAGGTTTCGGGCGTTCAGGATCTGATCGCCGTCTATGCCATGCTGTCGGCGCGCTCGGACCATGCGCTGCATCTGGGGCTGACCGAAGCCGGCATGGGTACCAAGGGCATCGTCGCCTCATCGGCCTCGCTGGGCATTCTCATGCAGCAGGGCATCGGCGACACCATCCGCATTTCCCTGACGCCGGAGCCGGGCGGCGACCGCACCCGCGAGGTGCAGGTGGCGCAGGAACTGCTGCAGGTCATGGGCTTTCGCCAGTTCATCCCGGTCGTTGCCGCCTGTCCCGGATGCGGCCGCACGACCTCGACGGTGTTTCAGGAACTCGCCCAGAAGATCCAGGATGATATCCGCCGCAACATGCCGGTCTGGCGCGAGAAGTATCCCGGCGTCGAGGGCCTCAAGGTCGCGGTCATGGGCTGCATCGTCAACGGCCCCGGCGAAAGCAAACATGCCGATATCGGCATTTCGCTTCCGGGCACCGGCGAAACGCCGGCGGCTCCCGTCTTCATCGACGGCCAGAAGGCGATGACGCTGCGCGGACCCAACATCGCCGGCGATTTCGAGACGCTGGTTTCCGACTATATCGAGAAGCGCTACGGCCAGGGGCAGGCCGCGGCCGAGTAGGTCGTCTGCGGGCATGTCCTGACGGCGAACGCCTGGCGATGCTCAGAGCCGCGTGGTCAGCAGCTTCAATCCCGCAAAAGCGAAAAACCCGACCATCAGGCTTTCGATGATCCGTCGCGAATTCAGATAGCCGCGATGCACCGGCGGCAGCGAGAAGACGAGCGCGAAGCCGCAGAACGTCACCAGACCGAGCAGCATGCAGCCGCCGATGAAGGTGGCGGTGACGCCGATCGGTGCGCCCTCGGGCATGCCGAGCGAGACCAGCATGATCCATGAGAAGATCGCCTTTGGGTTGGTCAGATGGATGCCGAGCCCCTTCAAATAGAGCCGCTTCAACGAAGCCTGCGTCTTCGCCACCTGGACGATCGCGCTCCTGTCGCTGCGCATGGCGGCGCGTAGCGCGTTATAGGCGAGCCAGAAGAGATAGCAGGCGCCGGCAATCTTGAGCACGATGATGGCGTGGCCATAGGCGCGGATCAGCGCCGAGAGCCCGGACGCCGTCAGCATCGCCCAGGTATAGCTTCCCGTGAGAACGCCCAAGGCGAGCGCGAGGCCAGCCTTTCGCCCCTCACTGACCGAGGTGGTGATGATTGCGAGGATCGCCGGTCCGGGCGAAGCGGTGGCAATCAGATAGGCTGTCCAGGCGACGAGAAGCTGCGGCAGATAGGGCGTCGGGTCGAACATGCGAGAAACTCCGGCTCGGTCGCCGGAGGCTAGAACAATTCATCGCGTGTCTGAAACGGCGAAATGTGACCGTGACAAGATCTCAGAGGATCTCGTCGAGCGCCTCGATCAGCCGGGCGCATTCGGCATCGGTGCCGATGGTGATGCGCAGGAAATCGGAAATGCGCGGCTTGGCGAAGTGGCGCACCAGCACGGCGCGCTCCCTCAGCGCCTGCATCAGCGCCTCGCCGGAATGGGCGGGGTGGCGGGCGAAGACGAAGTTTGCCGCCGACGGCAGCACCTCGAATCCCCGTTCGGTCAGCTGTTCGGTCAAGCGCCCGCGCGATGCTATGATTTTCTGGCGTGTTGCCTCGAACCACGCCTCGTCCTCGATCGCAGCGGTCGCTCCAGCCTGGGCCGGGCGGCCGAGCGGGTAGGAGTTGAAGCTGTCTTTCACCCGCTCCAGTGCCTCGATCAGCGGCCGCTGGCCGATGGCGAAGCCGACGCGCAGGCCGGCAAGAGCGCGGGATTTGGAGAAGGTCTGGACGACAAGCAGGTTCTCGTATTTCGGCACCAGCGCGATCGCCGACTGGCCGCCGAAGTCGATATAGGCTTCGTCGACGACGACGGGCTGGTCCGGATGGGCGGCAACGAGGCGCTCGATTTCGGCAAGCGGCAGGCCGATGCCCGTCGGGGCATTGGGATTGGGCAGGATAATCGCGCCGCAGGGCCTGTCATAGTCGGCAAGGTCGATGCGGAACTGCGCGTCGAGCGGCACTTCGACGGCGTCGATCGCAAACAGCCGGGCGTAGGTCGCGTAAAAGCTGTAGGAAATGTCCGGGTAGAGCAGCGGAGCGTCGTGCTTCAGCAGGCCCGCGAAGATGTGGGCGAGAACTTCGTCCGAACCGTTGCCGACAAAGACTTCGCCGGCGGTGACGCCGTGACGGGCGGCGATCGTTTCACGCAGGCGAAGCGCAAGCGGATCCGGGTAAAGCCTGAGATCGGCGTTGGCCGCACCGGTGACAGCGCGAAGCACCTTGTCCGACGGGCCGTAGGGGCTCTCATTGGTGTTGAGCTTGACGAGGTTGGCGATACGCGGCTGTTCGCCCGGTACATAGGGCTTGAGCGTCGAAACGATGGGCGACCAGTATTTGCTCACGGTTCAATTCCTGCGATTGGCGATGAAACGGGCGGCTTCGGCGAGGATGGACGCGCGCTCGCCATAGGGCTCGAGCAACGCTTCAGCCTCGGCGACATAGTGCTCCAGCCGCGTTTCGGCCCAGGCCTGTCCGTGCAGGGCGACGAGCGTTCCCTTGCCGCGCGCGGCGTCCTTGCCGGTTGCCTTGCCCATGGTCTCGGCGTCGGCCGTCAGATCGAGCAGGTCGTCGGCGAGTTGGAAGGCGAGGCCGATCTTTTCGCCGAAGCTGCGCAGGCGTTGCCGGTCGGCGGCGCTGGCGCCGGCGACGATCGCGCCCGCCTCGCAGGCAAAGCGCAGCAATGCACCCGTCTTCATGGCTTGCAGCGTCACGATGCCGGCTTCGTCGGGCGCGGATTTCTCGGCCGCAAGGTCGAGCGCCTGGCCACCGGCCATGCCGCCATGGCCGGCCGCGCGCGAAAGCGCCAAAACGAGCGCGGTCTTTTGCGCGTCGGCAAGCGGCGTTTCCGGCGAAGCGATGATGTCGAAGGCGAAGGTCAAGAGACTATCGCCGGCAAGGATGGCGGTCGCCTCGTCGAAGGCCTTGTGCACGGTCGGTTGGCCGCGGCGGATATCGTCGTCGTCCATCGCCGGCAGGTCGTCGTGAACCAGCGAGTAGCAGTGGACGCATTCGAGCGCTGCGCCAACACGGAGCGCCGCATCGACATTGCCGCCGAGCAGGCTGGCGCATTCGATCACCAGAAACGGGCGCAGCCGTTTGCCGCCGTTGAGAACGCCGTGACGCATGGCGCCGAGCAGGTTTTCCGGCCGGCCGATCTCGTCGGGTTCGACGCTCGGACCCAACAGGCGTGCCAGCAGTGTCTCGACCGCAAGCGCGTTGTGTTTCAATCGGGTCTCGAAGGTCGGTGTTTCCTGTCTCATGCAGCGCTCTTTGGCACGGGCGAAAGGCGCTTTCAACGGGCTTTCGTGTCGCGGCGGTGCGCTTTGTCGAGGACAGAGCTGTGAGTGCCTTGCCTTTTGCCAGAAAGCCCGTTCAACTTTGTCAGACCATGCACTAAGAGAAACGGATGGACAGAGAGGTGGACAGTCAGGCCGTGGACATCGTTCCCGAGGCGCGAGAGGAGGGCGACATGCCCGCCAGTCGCTGGTCGTCCCTCCGTCGGACGTTGCGCCTCCATCGTCGTCGCATCGTTCTCGTGGTCGTCGGCCTTGTGCTTCTGCCCTATGCGTTGATCGCGCTCTACCTCATCGATCCCATTCGCCCTGTTTCGACGCTGATGCTGCGCGACCTCGTGCTCTTGCGCGGCTACGACCGGCAATGGGTCGAGTTCGACCAGATCGCTCCGGTCCTGGTGCAGTCGGTGATGATGTCGGAGGATGGCCAGTTCTGCATCCACGACGGCGTCGACTGGGGGCAGATGCGCGGCGTGGTCGAGGACGCGCTTGAAGGGGAATCGACGCGCGGCGCCAGCACGATCCCGATGCAGACGGTCAAGAACCTGTTTCTCTGGAACGGCCGCTCCTTCGTGCGCAAGGCGATGGAACTGCCGCTCGCCATTGCCGCCGACTTCGTCTGGAGCAAGCGGCGGATGATGGAGATCTACCTGAACGTCGCTGAATGGGGCGATGGCATCTATGGCATCGAGGCTGCCGCCCGCCACCATTTCGGCGTTTCCGCCGCCAAGCTCTCCAGGCGCCAGGCAGCGCTTCTCGCCGTGTCGCTGCCCAATCCACGGGAGCGCAATGCCGGAAAACCCGGCCGCGGGCTGAAACGCCTGGCATCGCTGATCGAGCGCCGGGCGAGCCGGTCGGGCGAATACATCACCTGTCTTTATGATTGAGATGACGTCTATTCATTGGTCCTGATGTTCGTCGTGGCTTAAGGGTCGCGAGGGTAAGCACAGGGAGATCCATGCATGGACAAGCTCGTCCTTTACGTTGGCAACAAGAACTACTCCTCCTGGTCTCTGCGGCCGTGGCTGGCGCTGGAAGCTGCCGGCATCGCCTTCGAGGATGTGGTCATCCCCTTCGATTTTGCCGCCGGAAACCCCAAGCTGAAGGAGATCTCGCCGACCGGTCGCGTGCCGTTGCTGGAACATGGCGGCTTCAAGGTCTGGGAATCGCTGGCGATCATCGACTATGTCGCCGAGCTCTTTCCTGACGCAGGACTATGGCCTGAAGGCCAAAAGGACCGGGCGCGAGCCCGCAGCTATGCTTGCGAGATGCTGTCCGGCTTTCGTGCCTTGCGCGGCGCATGCCCGATGAACATTCGTCGCAAGCCGCAGGCGTTCGCGGTATCAAACGAGGTGCGCGCTGACGTCGCCCGCATCGAGACGATCTGGGCTGAAGCACTTGCGCGCTCCGGCGGCCCGTACCTGTTCGGGGCGTTTACGGCTGCCGATGCGATGTACGCGCCTGTGGTTAACCGCTTCGACGTCTACAATCTCGTTAGCGACCCCACGACTTTGGGGTATATGGAACGAATAAAGGCGCACCCGGCATTTGCGAAATGGGAAGCGGACGCACGCGCGGAGCCGTGGATCGTTGCCGAGGACGAAGTCTGAATCGATCTTCCTTGAACGAGGAGTCGAAAAATTGCGCTCGGGGACTGGTCAAGCGGCAGTTCGCCATGTATAAGCGCGCCAAATTTCCGTGATTAACATCTGTTTTATACGGCCATTTCGGCTGCTGAACAGTGTTTTGCCCGATAAGTGGAGAATGAAATGGCTGTACCTAAAAGAAAAACGAGCCCGTCCAAGCGTGGCATGCGCCGTTCCGCCGACGCCCTGAAGACGCCGACCTACATCGAAGACAAGAACTCCGGTGAACTGCGTCGCCCGCACCACATCGACCTGAAGACCGGCATGTACCGCGGTCGCCAGGTTCTGACCCCGAAGGAAAGCGCATAAGCGCTGGAATTGGCGGACCGAGTTAAAGGGCTGGCTTTGCCAGCCCTTTTCTTTTGTAAAGCCGACATCTTCTCGACGGAGAGGATGGGTTAAGTAAGCGTGGTGATCTCTGGCGTCACTTGGCGCATGCGGTGATCACGCATCGAAGAGGGAGCGCATTTTTCCATGCTTGCCGCCATTCCATTGCTGACCCTGCCCTTTGCCGTCTACAATCTCGCCATGCTCGGCCTCTTCGGCGGAACGGCTGGCCTCGGCGCCGGCGTGATGTCGCTGTCGATGCTATCAGGCGCCAAATGGGCCATGAGCTTCGGCGACCTCTTGATCGTCGTTGCGTTGCTTCTGCTCTTCGTGGAAATTCTCAAGGCCACCCGCACAGGCACGCGGGCGCTGATGGACCATCTCTTATCGATGGTGCTGTTCATCGCGTTCCTGGTCGAGTTCCTGCTGGTCGCGCCTGCGGCCACCCAGATCTTCTTCATCCTGATGACGATCAGCTTCATCGACGTCATCGCCGGCTTCTCCGTGTCGATGCGATCGGCCGGCCGGGATGTCTCTATCGGTCTTTGAAGGGGGCTGAAGGGCGTTGGAACGCCGCGCCTCCAGGAGGACAGCGGCGTCGTCACGAAATGCTCAGCCGAGATTGTCGAGCTTGGTCTGAAGGGCGCGCAGCTGCTCCTTCAACTCGTCGATATCCTTGGCTTCCGCCTTCTTGGTCTCCTTGACGGGAGGCGAAGCGATGAAGGGCGAAAACATCTGCATCGCCTGATGGAACATCTCGGTGTTGCGGCGAACCTGCTCCTCGACGAGCTGCATCGGCGCCTGCAGGTTCTTGCCGAGCGGCGTGTCGCCGAAAGCCTTGTTGATCTGCTCGCGCATCTGCACCTGCTGCTCGGTGAAGGCCTGCATCGAGTGTTCGAGATAGCTCGGAACCACCATCTGCATCTGGTCGCCGTAGAACGAGATCAACTGGCGCAGGAACGAAATCGGCAGCAGCGTGTTGCCGGTCTTGGATTCCTGTTCGAAGATGATCTGCGTCAGCACCGAATGGGTGATGTCTTCGCCTGATTTGGCGTCCTGGACGGTAAATTCCTCGCCCTTCTTGACCATCACTGCCAGGTCGTCGAGCGTGACGTAGGTGCTGGTCCCGGTATTGTAGAGCCGGCGGTTCGCATACTTCTTGATCACGATCTGGCCGTCGTTCTTCGCCATCAGGCTCTCCTCATTACCCGCGGTCCGTCTTTTTCTACTTTTCAGAGTATCCGCAAATGAACGCCGCTGACAATGTCTTTGTGCGATGCGGCGACGCAAGTGCGAAATCTCGCAGTCGGCGCGCCGTGACGGTTTTGCGGCAGTGCATCAAGGCGTTTGACTTGCGCTCCGCGCTTTGCCAGTCTGCTGCCTGACCGCAAGAAAATCTGAGGAAACGTCCCCATGAGCAATCCCTCCATCGTGATCGCCAGCGCGGCACGCACCGCCGTCGGATCCTTCAACGGCGCCTTCGGCAACACGCCGGCCCACGAGCTTGGCGCCGCCGTCATCAAGGCCGTGCTCGAACGTGCCGGCGTCGAGGCGAGCGACGTCGACGAGGTGATCCTTGGCCAAGTTCTGCAGGCAGGCGAGGGCCAGAACCCGGCACGCCAGGCGGCGATGAAGGCCGGCATTCCGGCGGAAAAGACCGCCTGGGGCATGAACCAGCTCTGCGGCTCGGGCCTGCGCGCCGTGGCACTCGGCATGCAGCAGATCGCCAATGGCGATGCCGACATCATCATCGCCGGCGGCATGGAGTCCATGTCGATGGCGCCGCACTGCTCGCATCTGCGCGGCGGCGTCAAGATGGGCGATTTCAAGATGGTCGACACGATGATCAAGGATGGCCTGACGGACGCCTTTTACGGCTACCACATGGGCATCACCGCGGAGAACGTCGCGCGCCAGTGGCAGCTGACCCGCGAGGAGCAGGACGCCTTTGCGCTCGCCTCGCAGAACAAGGCCGAGGCCGCGCAGAAGGCTGGCCGCTTCGCCGACGAGATTGTTCCCTTCGTCGTCAAGGGCCGCAAGGGCGACGTCGTCGTCGACCAGGACGAGTATATCCGCCATGGCGCCACGCTCGACCAGATGACCAAGCTGCGTCCGGCCTTCGACAAGGAAGGCACGGTGACGGCCGGCAACGCGTCAGGCCTCAATGACGGCGCTGCCGCCACCCTGCTGATGACAGAGGCGGAGGCCGCCAAGCGCGGCATCAAGCCGCTCGCACGCATCGTCTCCTGGGCCACCGCCGGCGTCGATCCGCAGGTGATGGGCACAGGCCCGATCCCGGCATCGCGCAAGGCGCTGGAAAAGGCCGGCTGGGCGATCGGCGACGTCGAACTCGTCGAAGCCAACGAGGCCTTCGCAGCGCAGGCCTGCGCCGTCAACAAGGACCTCGGCTGGGATCCGTCGATCGTCAACGTCAACGGCGGCGCGATTGCGATCGGCCACCCGATCGGCGCCTCCGGTGCCCGCGTTCTCAACACCCTGTTGTTCGAGATGAAGCGTCGCGGCGTCTCCAAGGGCCTGGCGACGCTTTGCATCGGCGGCGGCATGGGCGTCGCCATGTGCGTCGAGCGCCTCTGACCGGCCGCCGCATGGGTCCTGTCAAGGGATTGATCCTATCGGTGCTGTTCATCACCGTGTCGACGGCTCAGGCGTTTTCGACGCCGCAGCCGCTCGACCAGGACAAGTTGGTCCGGTGCATGCTGGACCACACGACGCCTGGCGACGAGACAGTCTTCAAGAACCTGATGATCGCTGCCCTCAGCGACGACACCGGCGGCGTCAAATCAAGTCTCGTCCAGATGAGCAGCCTGTTGATGAACCTCGCGCTGACCAAGTGCGAGGTTGCGATGTCCATGCTTGCCGATCCGCAGTTCCAGGCCGCGGCCAAGATCTACGGGCAGCATATGGGCGAAAAACTGATGAAGAAGGCCTTTGAAAAACTGAATTGATCTAGTGGGAGGCGAGCATGAGCAGGGTAGCATTGGTTACGGGCGGGTCACGCGGCATTGGCGCCGCGATCTCCATCGCGCTGAAGAATGCAGGATACAAGGTTGCTGCCAACTACGCCGGCAATGACGAGAAGGCAGAGGCCTTCAAGGCGGAGACCGGCATCCCGGTCTACAAGTGGGATGTCTCCAACTACCAGTCCTGCGTCGACGGCATCGCCAGGGTCGAGGCCGATCTCGGGCCGGTCGAGGTGCTCGTCAACAACGCCGGCATCACCCGCGACGCCATGTTCCACAAGATGACGCCGGAACAATGGGGCGAGGTGATCAACACCAACCTCACCGGCCTGTTCAACATGACCCACCCGGTCTGGACGGGTATGCGCGACCGCAGCTTCGGCCGCGTGATCAACATTTCGTCGATCAACGGCCAGAAGGGCCAGATGGGCCAGGCCAACTATTCGGCCGCCAAGGCCGGCGACCTTGGCTTCACCAAGGCGCTGTCGCAGGAGGGCGCTGCCAAGGGCATCACCGTCAACGCGATCTGCCCGGGATACATCGGCACGGAAATGGTGCGCGCCATTCCGGAAAAGGTTCTCACCGAGCGGATCATCCCGCAGATCCCCGTCGGCCGCCTGGGCGAGCCGGAAGAGATCGCGCGCTGCGTGGTCTTCCTTGCATCCGACGACGCCGGGTTCATCACCGGCTCGACCATATCTGCCAATGGCGGGCAATTTTTCGTCTGATCGGGCGATTGAATTTTTTGTTGGACGGCGCTCCCTCGGGGCGCCGTCTTGCCATTCAGCGCATGCCGGGCCCCCGCAGAGACGGTTAACGACAGGCGGAAATTTGCCAAATGGCTGCCAGAAACAGGTCCTGCAGCCGTTGCCCGGCATGGTTCAGCATACTATATGTTGTGGAGAACAAAGATCGAACGAAGGGATGTCGTCGATTCGTCGCCGGTTCGTTCCGGCTTTGGTCAATGTGTTAACGTCGCGATTCCCATTTCCCGATTCCGCTGAATCGGCCGGATTCTTCGGTTAAAATTTCCTAAACTTTCCAGAGTCTTGGATTCCGAATCCTTTGTCGCCTTTAACGCTTGCGCAACCGAGATTAACGTCAACGACCCCTGTCTTACAGGCGGCCCGCGACGGGATTCAGCATGTGGTGCGTGATTGGCGGTTGAAATCTATATGTAGCCGTGAACATACAGTGAATCGACTGGAGTCAGCGATTCGTCGCCGATTCGTTCCATGGCTGTTCCGAACGTTAATATCGCGCCTCCAGATATGGTGGTACGGGCGTGAGCGGATCTGCCGGGAAATGGTTTTAGTTGCCGGCGCCCCTTGCGTTTGCCGCGGTGCGTGGGCATGTGTTTGCCGCCGGCGCTTTAAGGCGCCACTTATGTTTCTGAATGCCCGGGATCGATGACGTGTCCGTTCACCCCATGATCCTGAGCGGCCGCGGCGTTACCGCGGTGCTCGGGCCAACCAACACCGGCAAGACGCACTATGCGATCGAGCGCATGATCGCGCACGACAGCGGCGTCATCGGGCTGCCGCTGCGCCTTCTGGCGCGCGAGGTCTATACCCGTGTGGTCGAAAAGGTCGGTCATCACAACGTCGCGCTGATCACCGGCGAGGAAAAGATCACGCCGCATCGTGCCCGCTATTCGGTGTGTACTGTCGAGGCGATGCCGCGCGAGACGACGGCGTCCTTCGTCGCGATCGACGAGGTGCAGCTTGCCGGCGATCTCGAGCGCGGCCACATCTTCACCGACCGGCTGCTCTATCTGCGCGGCCGTGGCGAGACCTTGCTCCTGGGTGCTGCGACCATGCGGCCGATCCTCGAGCAGCTGCTGCCGGGCATCACCGTGGTCGAACGACCGCGCATGTCGCAATTGCTTTATGCCGGATCGAAAAAAATCACCCGCCTGCCGCATCGCACGGCGATCGTCGCCTTTTCGGCCGACGAGGTCTATGCGATCGCCGAGCTGATCCGTCGTCAGCGCGGGGGCGCCGCCGTCGTGCTCGGCGCGCTGTCACCTCGCACGCGCAACGCCCAGGTCGCACTCTATCAGGAGGGCGACGTCGAATTCCTGGTGGCGACCGATGCGATCGGCATGGGCCTGAACCTCGATGTCGACCATGTCGCCTTCGCGCAGGACCGCAAGTTCGACGGCTACCAGTTCCGCAATCTCAATCCGGCAGAACTCGCGCAGATCGCCGGGCGCGCCGGGCGGCATCTGCGCGACGGCACGTTCGGCGTTACCGGTCGGGTCGATCCGTTCGACAATGAGCTGGTGCACCGTATCGAAGCGCATGAATTCGATCCGCTGAAGGTACTGCAATGGCGCACCAAGGCCTTCGACTATGCGTCGCTGGCGGCCCTGAAGCGCAGCCTTGATGCCGCGCCGACCATTCCGGGTCTCGCGCGCGCACTACCTGCGGTGGATCAGCAGGCGCTCGAACATTTGTCACGCTATCCCGAAGTCGCCGATCTGGCGACGAGGCCGGAGCGGGTGGAGAAATTGTGGGAAGTCTGCGCGTTGCCGGATTATCGCCGCATTACGCCGGCTCAACACGCCGATCTGATCTCCACGATCTATATTGATGTCGTTCGTCGGGGTGCCGTGAACGAGGATTTCATGGCAGAACAGGTCCGACGTGCGGATTCGACCGACGGCGAGATCGACACACTTTCGGCGCGAATCGCGCAGATCAGAACTTGGACCTATGTGTCGAACCGACCCGGATGGCTTGCCGATCCGACACACTGGCAAGAAAAGACGCGGGAAATTGAAGATCGATTGTCCGACGCACTACATGAACGGTTGACGAAACGCTTTGTTGATCGCAGGACATCTGTGCTCATGAAGCGCCTGAGAGAGAATGCTATGCTGGAAGCTGAAATCAGTGTGAATGGTGACGTCTTCGTAGAAGGCCATCACGTAGGACAACTTACCGGTTTCCGGTTTACGCTGGCGACCGGCGGAGACGGACCGGATGCCAAGGCTGTGCAGGGTGCAGCACAGAAGGCGCTGGCGCTCGAGTTCGAGGCGCGTGCGGCGCGTCTGCATGCGTCCGGCAACGGCGACCTTGCGCTGTCTTCGGACGGCCTCGTGCGTTGGCTCGGCGATCCCGTGGCGCGGCTGACCGCCAGCGACCACGTCATGCGCCCGCGCGTCATTTTGCTTGCCGACGAGCAGCTGCAGGCCAATGCCCGCGAGCACGTCGTCGCCCGCATCGAACGCTTCGTGAACCACCATATCGGCACCGTGCTGAAGCCGCTCGACGATATCTCGCGCGCCGAGGACCTCGAAGGCCTCGCCAAGGGTCTGGCGTTCCAGCTCGTCGAGAACCTCGGCGTCCTGTTCCGTCGCGATGTCGCCGAAGACGTGAAGTCGCTGGACCAGGACGGTCGGGCCTCGATCCGCAAGTACGGCGTCCGCTTCGGTGCCTACCACATCTTCCTGCCCGCGCTGTTGAAGCCGGCGCCAGCCGAGCTCATCACGCTGCTCTGGGCGCTGAAGAACGACGGTCTCGACAAGGCCGGCTACGGCGATCTGATCCCGATGCTGGCCGCCGGCCGCACCTCGGTCGTCACCGACCCCTCGTTCGAGCGCACTTTCTACAAGCTCGCGGGTTTCCGTTTCCTCGGCAAGCGTGCCGTTCGCATCGACATCCTCGAGCGCCTGGCGGATCTCATCCGTCCGTTGCTGCAGTGGAAGCCGGGTGCGCAGCCGCGTCCGGAAGGGGCCTATGACGGCCGCCGCTTCACCGCAACGACCTCGATGCTGTCCATTCTCGGCGCAACGCCTGACGACATGGAAGAAATCCTGAAGGGTCTCGGATACCGTGCCGACAGCGTGAAGGCCGAAGACGCCGCCGCGTTCCTGGCAAGCCAGGGCGGCGCTGCCGCCGTTCAGGCCGAGGCTGCCGCTGAAGCGCCCGCCGATCATGACGATGCGGATGCAAGCGTCGAGAGCGAAGCGTCGGCCGAAGCCGAAGCGCCGGCTTCCAGCGAACCGGTCGCGGCCGAAACCGACGTTGCCGTGGCCGACGTTACCGTGGCGGACGCTCCGGTGGAAGAGGGAGCCGAGGCTGCCGAAGCCAAGCCGGTCCTTCTGTGGCGTCCGGGCACCCGCCAGGACAACCAGCGCCAGGGTGGCCGTCATCAGGGCGACCAGCGCCGTGGCAGCGGTCCGCGACAGGGTCACGGACAAGGCCAGGCCCAGGGCGAAGGCCGCGAGGGCCGGGAAGGTGGTGGTCGCAAGGGCGGCGCGCCGGCCCGTGGCAAGCGCCACGACGGCAAGCCAGAGGGTGGCCAGCGGCAGGATCGCCATGATCGTCACGATCGCGGCGGCAAGCCGGCGGCGGCCAAGTTCGAGGCACGCCCGCCCCGCAAGGAGAAGCCGATCGATCCGGATTCGCCCTTTGCCAAGCTCGCTGCTCTCAAGGAGCAGATGAAGAAGTAGGAACGCCATGGAGAAGCAGTCGTCGTCCAACCCGGCATCGCGCCAGCGTCTCGACAAATGGCTGTTCTTCACGCGCCTGATGAAGTCCCGCTCGCTCGCCCAAAAGGCGATCGAGGCGGGGCACGTCATCATCAATGACGAGCGGGTCAAGCAATCCTCCTTCCAGTTGAAGGCCGGCGACGTGCTTGTCCTTTCGCTTGAGCGGCGCGACGTGATCGCGCGCGTGCTTTTGCCAGGTGTGCGGCGCGGCCCCTATGAAGAGGCGCGGCTGCTTTACGAAGACCTGACGCCCACGGAGCCTCGGGAAAAACTCTCCGCTTTCGACCAGGCGACGCGCGAGGCTGGAGCCGGGCGCCCCACCAAGAAGGAGCGGCGTGAAACCGACCGCCTGAAGCCTGGTTTCAATCCGCGCGACGATTAGAAAACTCTGCCTTCAGCGCGGCGTTTCGCGCATTGAATATTCTTGCAAAGGTCCGATAAAGCCTTTACCTGACAAGCCACGTTGGGTGCATCGGTCTTGCTTCGGCAGCTATGCGCGCCGGACATTTCTAGCATGCGCGGACATGAGCATCACCATTGATTGCGGTCTGCCATCAAACGTGAGCCTTGGCTGGAGTACCTCATGACGTATGTCGTGACCGACAATTGCATTCGCTGCAAGTACATGGATTGCGTTGAAGTCTGCCCGGTGGACTGCTTCTACGAAGGTGAGAATTTTCTCGTCATTCATCCCGACGAATGCATCGATTGCGGCGTCTGCGAGCCGGAATGTCCTGCCGAGGCGATCAAGCCGGACACCGAGCCGGGTCTTGATATGTGGTTGAAAGTCAACGCTGATTTTGCGACCAAATGGCCGAACGTCACGATCAAGCGCGACGCGATGCCGGAGGCCAAGGAAATGGACGGGGTCGAGGGCAAGTACGAGCTTTACTTCTCCGCCGAGCCTGGCCAGGGCGACTGATACCCAGGGTTCCGGTTCGTCCATCGCGGATGACGGAACCGAAACACCCCAGCGTCAAATCTGGGGAAAATCACGCTCTGCCCTCGCAGATGCGAGAATGGCGGCTTGATGGCTGCCATGCAGCAAATTATTGATTTCCGCAGTTTTTTGTGATAGGGTCCTTCTACTGATCCACACAGGGTGTTTTTGCGCGCCCGAAAACCTCACGAAAGCAAACGATCTCCACAGCGCGGCTTTACCAGATACGCACCGTTGCGTTTCTCTTTTGTGACCGCGTTTGATGGGATTGTCTGCGTTCCTTTGGACGGACCAGGATGGACCCACCCGGCGGTATCCCCGTCTATCCCGGGCCTCACTGACCCGGCCCCGGCCAACAATGGCCGGGTGCGAAACAGGGAGTTTTTGAAACGAATGACGACCCAGCAGAAAAAATCTTCGACACGCCACGGCTTCAAGACCGGTGAATCGATCGTCTATCCGGCCCATGGCGTCGGACAGATCATTGCTATCGAGGAGCAGGAAGTTGCCGGCATGAAGCTTGAGCTTTTTGTCATCGATTTCGAAAAGGACAAGATGCGCCTGAAGGTGCCGGTCGCCAAGGCCGTCAGCATCGGCATGCGCAAGCTCTCGGAGACCGATTTCGTCGATCGCGCGTTGAAGGTTGTGCAGGGCAAGGCTCGTGTGAAGCGGACCATGTGGTCGCGCCGCGCACAGGAATACGATGCCAAGATCAATTCCGGCGATCTGATCTCGATCGCAGAAGTCGTGCGCGACCTTTATCGTGCCGAAAACCAGCCGGAACAGTCCTATTCCGAACGCCAGCTCTATGAAGCTGCACTCGACCGCATGGCGCGCGAGATCGCCGCCGTGAACAAGATGTCCGAGACCGAGGCCGTGCGCCTGGTCGAGGCCAATCTCAACAAGGGTCCGAAGCGCGGCAAGGCGATCGAAGAAGACGACGCCCAGGACGAGGCGGCTTAAAGAGCGCCAGTCCTTCCCCTGAAGACAAGACGAAGCCCGGCCATCGCGCCGGGCTTTTTCGTTCCTAAATCTGTTGTTTGCGGGTTTCTGCTCCGGTCGACGGAACTTTTTGCGCCGACGCGCATTTATCAAGGCCGGCAGGGATGCGCCGCCTTCCTGCCGGGCCGATCTGGGTGCTCTGATCTACTGTCAGAATTCAGCTTCGTAGTTTGGAAGTAGGGCGCTGCACCGTTTCTTCAAGCTTCGGTGTTGCCGCACCAGCCGCCGCCGGCGCCGGTCGGGTTCCTCCGTCCGGCCCATGGACTTCACCCGCAAGCGGCGTCCAGGCGCCCGCCATGGAGCGATCGATGAGGACTCTCACAGCAGACAGGCGCATGATCAAGATTGCGATGGAGGCCCCTTATCTCGAGCGTGAGGAAGAGCACGCACTGGCGAAGGCCTGGCGCAACGAACACGATCAGGATGCCCGCAACAAGATCGCCATGTCGCACATGCGATTGGTGATTTCGATGGCGACAAAATTCCGCAATTTCGGCCTTCCCATGGGCGATCTCGTCCAGGAGGGCCATATCGGCCTGCTTGAAGCGGCCGCGCGCTTCGAGCCCAGCCGCGAGGTGCGCTTCTCAACCTATGCCACCTGGTGGATCCGGGCGTCGATGCAGGATTATGTGCTGCGCAACTGGTCGATCGTGCGTGGTGGCACCAGTTCGGCGCAGAAGGCTTTGTTCTTCAATCTGCGCCGACTGCGCGCTCGCCTCGCCCAGGGCGATCGCCAACTGACATCGCAGGCCATGCATGAGGAGATCGCCGCGGCACTCGGCGTCAGCATCGCCGACGTCCAGACCATGGATGCCCGCCTTTCCGGCAGCGATACCTCGTTGCAGGCCCCGGTCGGCGGGGCCGATAGCGATGGCGGCGAACGGCTCGACTTTCTCGCAAGCGATGCGCCGCTGCCTGACGAACAGGTGAGCGAGATGATCGACGGCGAGCGTGCCCGGCTGTGGCTACGGGACGCGCTGTGCGCCCTGACCGAGCGCGAAATGCGGATTATCCGCGCCCGTCGCCTGTCAGAGGAAGGCGCGACCCTCGAGGAACTCGGGCTCGATCTCGGCATCTCCAAGGAGCGGGTCCGCCAGATCGAGACGCGCGCACTTGAAAAGCTGCGGGCAGCGCTTGCCACCAAGGCGCCGGCGTTGTCGTCCGTCGTGCATTGAGGCCACGGACGGCGCGCCACGCGTCGTCTAATGGTCTCGGCCGGATGAGCAAAGGTGCGGCTGGTTGGTCGTGCCAGGATCCGGTGGCATCAGGCTGGCGCGACGCGCGCCGACCAGATTTGTTTTGACAGGATAATTGACAGCGTCCGGCCAGACATGGCCGGGCGCTGTTGTCGTTTACTCGGAGATGATCTTGACCCGATCGCCGGGCTTGATGGTCGAGGTCACCTGCATGGCGTTGATCAGCCGGAACAGGTCGAGCTTGCGGTCGGTGCCCATCATCCGGGCGGCCAGGGTGGCGATCGTCTCACCGGGCTTGACCACGGCCACGCGGATGCGCAGCGGCTTCAGCGACTGCGCTTCTGACGGCGTCATCTTGCGGAACGTCGTGCGCAGCTGGTTTGCCGTCGGCTCAAGCGCGCGCGATCCTTTCGGAACGGCGGTGAGGAAGCGGTATATGCGATTGTCGATGCGCACGACCGTCACGTCGAAGTCCCAGCGATCGGCGGACGCACGCGCCGTTGCCGCCTCCAGGCCGTTGACGGAAATGGGACGGATAGTGTCCGGCTGCAGGCCGGTCACCCAGCCGCTGGCGATATAGTCCGTCAGGCTCTTGCGCGCGGTGTCGGCGATGCCGTCGAAGCGGATCGCCACGTCGCCCGGGCCTGTCGCCAGCACGGCTTCCGCCTTGTTGTCGATCTGGAAGCCTGTCGGCACGTCAAATCTGATCCCGAGCTGGCCATGCATGAAGGTCTGGCCGCGGACATAGCCTTCCTGCGGGCTGTCGCCGTAGAGGAGACCGTCGATGCCGGCCAGATAGTAGTCGCGGCCACGGTCGCCGCTCGTGCCCTCGGCGCCGAAGGCGCGCGCATGGCGGCGCGCGAGATCGACGCGCTGCGGCGCGTTCGGGTGGCTCGACAGGAAGTCGAGGCTCTGGTCGGCTTCCGGGTCGACCGCCGAGAAGCGGGCATAGGCCGCCATGGAATCGAGGAAGCGCGCCGCCGCGTAAGGATCGTAGCCGGCTTCGCCGAGCATGCGCACGCCGATGACGTCGGCCTGGAGCTCCTGGTTGCGGGAGAAGGCGGCGAGACGCAGCTTGCCGCGCGCCAGTGCCTGCTTGCCGGCGAGATCCGACGACAGCACCTCGGAGACGACGCGGCTGGCGATGACTTCGGCTTCCTCGCGCTGCTGGCGCTCGATCCCGTGGTTGGCGGTGACGTGTGCCATTTCATGCGACAGAACGGCTGCAACCTCGGAGGCGTCGTCGGCGAGCGCGAGCAGGCCCCGCGTGACATAGAGGTAGCCACCGGGCAGAGCAAACGCGTTGATCGCCGGGGAATTGAGGATGGTGATGCGGTAGGACTGCTGCGGATTTTCCGACACCGCCGTCAGGGCACCGGTAATGCGGGCGACCAGCCGCTCGGTCTTTGCGTCCTTGTATTCGCCGCCATAGCTCGCAACGATGCGCGGATGTTCGCGCGCGCCGAGCTGGGCCCGTGGGTCGTTTTTCTGGACTTCGTCGACGATCTGCGGATTGGAGGACGGCGAAACGGTCGGCTCGTAGGTCTGCTCGATGACGGACTGGCAGGCGGAAAGCAATGTTGTCGCCAGCAATGCAACCACAGCACGTGCCCGGAGGCCACCGCGTTTGCGCGGGAACCGGTCGTTTCTGACTGTATGACGTTCCATGCCTCAGCCCGTTTCCCGTCCAACGCCACCCCATCATTGTATCCAATGGCGTTGAAACTCTTACCTTTTCGGCCGGATACACCTGATCCGGCATGCGTATTCCAGCCCAGGTCTTGCTGTATCTGATTTCAGCGCCACCTGCCTACTGCATAATTCCTTAAACCGGACCCGATCTAGGGATAAAATTGTGCAGCAGTTTCATAGTGCTACAGCGTCCCTCGCGCGTCATGCCCGGCACGCGGGGCTGCAGCATACCCCCACACACATAATTGCCCCGTGGTATCACGGCAACGGATGCGCGAATATTCGCGCCTGTTCCGCCCGGATCATCCGCGCCTCGCATGGCGCAGCGGTCAAATTGTGGCGAAGCACCGGTGCGGCACGATTCTAGGCTGCATCACCGTTGCCGAGAAAGTCGTTGATCGCCGCCACGTCGCGCCGGTTGAGAAAGCGCTCGACCGGGTCATGGGCGATGATACGCCCGCGGTCGAGAAAAAGCACGCTGTCGGCCAGTGCCCTCACGTCATCGGGATGGTGCGTGATCAACAGGATGGTGTTCATTTCCTGGCGATGCAGGTCGCGCAACAACGCCCGCATGCCCGATCTCATGCCGGGATCTAGCGCGGCAAAAGGCTCGTCCAGCAGCAGAAGGGGCCGGTGCCGCACCAGGGCGCGGGCGAGTGCTACGCGCTGGCGCTCGCCACCGGACAAGGTCGACGGCAGGCGCTTGCCGAAACCGTCGAGCCCGACGCGATGAAGTGCGTCGTCGATGCGGCCGCGATCCGCCGTGGAAAGGCGAAACGAGGGGCTGATGCCGAAGCCGACATTGGTGACGACGTCGAGATGCGCAAACAGGTTGTTATCCTGAAAGACGACGGACACCGGCCGTTCCGATGGCGCCCGTCCCGACATAGCCTCGCCGAGAATGCGAACCTCGCCGCTGTCCGGTTGCTCGAACCCCGCAATGACGTGAAAGAGCGTCGATTTTCCCGACCCCGAAGCGCCCGCAACCGCAACGATGCCGCCGGGCGGGACGACGCAATCGAAGTGAAGGGCGGTGGTGTCATAGCGGATATCGACACCGGCAAGTTCTACTGCCGCCTTTGAGTTCATGCGTTGCGCCCTTCCGGCATGCGCCTGTCGCCGGCGGTGCCAAGCATGGTGAAGATCAGGCAGAGGAGGCCGAGAAACAGCGCCAGCCCGGCCGCGTCCGTGGTGCGATAGCTGCCCATCCGGCTATAGAGCAGCCAGGGCAGGGTGACCATGTCCTGCGAACCGAACAGCGCGACGGCGCCGAGATCGCCGAGCGACAGCGCCATGGCAAAGGAGGCGGCCATCAGCAGCGGTTTGCGGAGCGGCGGCAGGTCGATCCATCGCAGGCGATGGAAGCCCCGGATGCCGAGGCTCGCCGTCAATCGGTCGGTGCGCGCCGCATGGGTTGCCATTGCCGGCGCGAGGATGCGGTGAACGAAGGGCAGCGCCATCAGCGCGTTGATGGCAACGACGATGGCGGGTGCGAAACGGGCGACGTCGCCGAATGGCCGCAGAAGCAGGAACCATCCGGCTCCCAGCACGACCGGCGGCACCAGCAGCACCAGGGATGTGCTTGCGGTGATCGTCCCGGCAAAGGCCTTGGCCAGGGTCGGGACGTGCCGGCGCGCCGTGACGGTGCCTCCGGCGCGGATCATCGCAGCGGCAATGGTGACGCACAGCAAAGCCGAGAGGACGGCGATAACGATGCTGGTGATCAGGGCGCGATGGACTGTGCGGTCGCCCGCCAGCTTGACCAGGTCGGCGCTGAGGCCGGACGCAAGGACGGTGATCAGCGGCGCGCCGATAAACAGGAGCGCGAACAGGATCCAGCCGGCATCAAACACCTGCGACCAGCCGCTGCCGGTGTCGTAGCGTCTGGCCGCACCGCCGCCGGTGGCGCCCTCCGCCGGTTCGGTCGCGAGGCGTGCAAGGATCAGCAACAGCACGCCGGTCATGGCGATCTGCAACGCGGACAGGGCGATTGCCCTTTGCGGATCGAAATCGAAGCGCAGCGCCTGGTAGATCGCAACCTCGATGGTGCTGGCGGCCGGCCCACCGCCAAGCGTCAGCACCAGCGTGAAGCTGGTGGCGCAGAGCATGAAGACCAGGCCGGCGGCGCCCGGCAGGAGCCCACGCAGCACCGGCCATTCGACAAAGCGAAAGACCGCGCCTGCCGGCATGCCGAGATTGGCGCTGGTGCGCCAATATTCCGGGGGGATGCGCTCGAGCCCTGAAAGAAAGAGGCGCGCGACCAGCGGCATGTTGAAGAAGACGTGGGCGAGCAGGATGCCGAAGAGGCCGTAGATGCTGACCGGCTGCTGCAGCCCGAGCCCGGCAAGGGCGGTGTTGAGAACACCCTGCCGGCCCCAGATCTCGATCAGGCCGAGAGCGCCGACCAGCACCGGCAGGCCGAGCGGCAGGGCCATGAGCCGCAGCACCCAGACGCGGCCGGGAAAGGCGGAGCGGCGCGCCAATGCGCGGGCGATCGGAATGGCCAGCAGAACCGAAAGCAGCGTCGACAGGGTTGCCTGCAAAAGGGTGAAGCGGGTTACCCGCCAGATATAGGCATCGAACAGCGTGCCATTGCCGAAGTCGCCGCTCGCGAGCAGCAGTGCTGCGACCGCAAGGCAGACGAACAGCACAATGCCGCCGAGGCTGAGGGCCCCGGCGGTTATGATTGTGCGATTTTCGGCAGGCGCGAACAAGTGCGCCTCAGTTCTTGCTCATGGCTGCCAGCCATTCGTCGATCCAGGCCTTGCGGTTTGCCGCGACCTCTTCCGACGGCAGCAGGAACGTCTTTTCCGGATTGACCAGCTTGCCGAAGGCGTCCGGCAGCGGCTCCTTGGTGGCTGCAACCGGCATCATCCAGTTGGTGGTCGGGATGATCGACTGGAACTCCGGACCGGTCATGAAGCCGAGAAACTGCCGGGCAAGGTCCGGTTCCTTGGCGTTCTTGGTCATGCCGGCGACTTCGATCTGGATATAGTGCCCTTCCGAGAATTCGGCTGCCTGATAACGATCCGTGTTTTCGGCCACCATGTGGTAGGCGGGCGAGGTCGTATAGGACAGCACCATCGGTGCCTCGCCCTTGGTAAAGAGGCCGTAGGCTTCCGACCAGCCCGGCGTCACCGTCAGGACCCGGTCCTTGAGCTTCGCCCAGGCGGTGCCGGCCTCGTCGCCATAGACGGCCTTGACCCACAGAAGCAGGCCGAGACCCGGCGTCGAGGTGCGCGGATCCTCGATGACGATCTTCTGCGACGGGTCGCCTTCGACCAGTTCCTTCAGGCTTTTCGGCGGCGTCTTCAGTGTCTGCGTGTCGTAGACGACGGCGAAATGGCCGTAGTCATAGGGAAGGAACGTGTCGTCGGTGAAGCCGCCGGGCACCTTGACATCCTTGGCTTCGATGCCATGCGGCGCGAAGAAACCGGTCGCCTTGGCTTCGGCGACGAGGTTGGTGTCGAGGCCGAGCACGATGTCGGCCTTGGAGGCAGCGCCTTCCAGCTTCAGGCGGGTCAAAAGCTCGACGCCATCAGCGACGCCGACATAGGTGACCTTGCATTCGCAGGTCTTTTCGAAGGCCTCGGCGACCTTGGCGCCCGGGCCCCATTCGGTGATGAAGCTCTCATAGGTGTAAACCGTCAGCGTCTTCTCAGCGGCGGCAGCGCCGGTCGTAAAGACAAGGCTGGCAGCAGCAGCAAGCGCTAGCCGGCTAAGGAGCTTCGTTTGCGGAAAATTGGACATGGCAGGCACCTCTCCCTAAAATTGATGTTGCATGGGAAAAGGGCGTATCGATCCGATCGCGTCTAATCCCTCCGCCGGTATGAGCCGGATCAGGTTCCGCGGGTTGGCGTCAAACGCCTCTCAGCCTTCAGCCGCATGCGGCCGGAAGGCACCCCGTTAGAGCGGGAAGAGATTTACCGCTGCGCCGGTTTGATGGCAAGCGAAGTTTGCTGGCAGCAAAGGCGGTACGCGGCGTTTCGCCTTCCGCGCCATATGCGATAGGTTTGCCGACGGACATGGGAGATCCGGACGCGGAAGGACGCTGCAATGACCGACATGCTCGTTCGCCTTTATGCCCTGCCGGCCCGGCCGACATCGCCGCTTGGTGCGGGGATCGGCATTCACCGTGCGATGGCGCCCGAGCGCCGGCTCGCAGTTGCGTGGATCGAGCAGACCTTCGGCGCCGGCTGGGCGGGCGAGGCGGAGGCCGCCTTCGCTGCGACCCCGACGCGCATGCACATCGCGGTGTTTGAGGAGCGGATCGTCGGATTTGCCTGCCACGACGTCACCGCACTCGGCTTCTTCGGGCCGACGGGTGTCGACGAGGCGATGCGTGGGCGAGGGATTGGCGAGGCGCTCCTGCGCGAGAGCCTGATCGCGATGCGCAATGCGGGCTACGGCTACGCCGTTATCGGCGGCGTTGGCCCGGCCGATTTCTACCGGCGCACCGTTGGCGCCATCGAGATCCCCGATTCCACGCCCGGCATCTATGCGGACATGCTGTTTCCGGAACCCTTGCCCGACCAACACTGACGACAGCGGGCGCAAAATCGCCCGATACCGGCCCTGTTCGGTTTTCTTGCTTTTCCTTGGACGTGCCTTTGCGCTATGGGCTTTGCCATGGCCCGATCCACCTTCACCATTCTGCTCGGCGGTGCGCTGACCCCGACCGACCGCCTAGCGCGACAGCTCGCCGGCAGTCGCTTTGTCGCGGCTGACGGCGGCATGCGGCATGCGCGGACGTTGTCGGTCATGCCCGACGTCTGGGTGGGTGACTTCGATTCGACCGAAGAGGCGCTGCTTGCCGAATTTTCCGGCGTTCCGCGCGAGCCCTATCCTGCCGCCAAGGCTGCGACCGATGGCGAGATCGCCGTCGAGGCCGCGCTTTCGCGTGGTGCGCAAGCCCTGATCTTTGCCGGCGCGCTCGGTGGGTCGCGCAGCGACCATGCTTTCCTGCATCTGCTTCAGGCCGCCTCGCTTGCCGAGCGCGGGCTTCCGGTGTTCATGACCTCGGGCGAGGAAGAGGCCTATCCGCTGCTTGCAGGCGAGATCGACATCGATCTGCCGAAGGGCAGCCTGTTCTCGATCCTCGGACTGA
This sequence comes from Ensifer sp., assembly GCF_031989085.1. Lineage (NCBI taxonomy): Bacteria > Pseudomonadati > Pseudomonadota > Alphaproteobacteria > Hyphomicrobiales > Rhizobiaceae > Ensifer > Ensifer sp. The sequence continues at coordinate 266,188 of NZ_DALZXU010000004.1, read as the reverse complement.
CCGATCTCTTCGGGCTGACCATCGTCAATGCGCGCTATCCGCTTGCCGATTTCACCTTGCCGTTCGGATCGTCCCGTACCGTTTCCAATGTTGCGGAGGGTCCCCTTCGCATTTCCCTCGACACCGGCCGGGCGATCGTTCTCGCCCGCCCCTATGACCTTTCCGGAGCCTGAGCCTTGGCGCCTCCCATTCTGAAACTCGACGATATCTTCCTGACCTTCGGTGGCACGCCGCTTCTGGCCGGCGCCAACCTGCAGGTGGAGCCGGGAGACCGCATCTGCCTTGTCGGGCGCAACGGGTCGGGCAAGTCGACGCTGATGAAGATCGCCGCCGGCCTTGCCGAGGCGCAGTCGGGCGAAGTGTTCCGTCATCCGTCCTCGACGGTGCGCTACCTGCCGCAGGCGCCGGATTTTGAAGGGTACGATACGGTGCAGGCCTATGCGGAATCGGGCCTGGGCCCGAGCGACGATCCGTATCGCGTCGCCTATCTGCTGCAGCATCTCGGGCTGACGGGCGAGGAAGATCCGGCGCGGCTTTCCGGCGGCGAGGCGCGCCGCGCGGCGCTTGCCCGGGTGATGGCACCGGAGCCGGATATTCTCCTGCTCGACGAGCCGACAAACCATCTCGACCTGCCGACCATCGAATGGCTCGAAGACGAACTGACACGCAGCCGTTCGGCCCTGGTGCTGATCTCGCACGACCGGCGGTTCCTCGAAAAGGTGTCGACCGCCACCGTCTGGCTCGATCGCGGCCAGTCGCGCCGGCTCGACCGCGGCTTCGGCCATTTCGAGGCCTGGCGCGACGAGGTGCTGGAAGCCGAAGAACTGGAGCAGCACAAGCTCGGCAAGGCGATCGAGCGCGAGGAGCACTGGCTGCGCTATGGCGTGACCGCCAGGCGCAAGCGCAACATGCGCCGTCTCGGCGAATTGCAGGACATGCGCTCGCGCCATCGCGGCCACAAGGGTCCGCAGGGATCCGTCCAGGCGACCGCTTCCGACGCCAAGGAATCCGGCAAGCTGGTCATCGAGGCGGAAAAGATCAGCAAGGTTTACGGCGATCGCACGATCGTCGCGCCGTTTTCGATCCGCGTGCATCGCGGCGACCGGATCGGCCTTGTCGGCCCGAACGGTGCCGGCAAGACCACGCTGTTGAAGATGCTGACCGGGCAGATCGAGCCGGATACCGGCACGGTGAAGCTCGGCACCAATCTTGAAATGGCGACGCTCGACCAGAAGCGCGAAGACCTCAACCTCGAGGACACGCTCGCTCATTACCTGACCGACGGACGCGGCGAGAGCCTGATCGTCAACGGTGAACAGCGCCACGTCACCGGCTACATGAAGGATTTCCTGTTCCAGCCGGAGCAGGCCCGCACCCCCATTCGCGAACTGTCCGGCGGTGAACGCGCGCGGTTGATGCTGGCGCGCATTCTTGCCCGCGCCACCAACTTGCTGATCCTCGACGAACCGACCAACGATCTCGACATCGAGACCCTCGATCTCTTGCAGGAGGTCGTCGCCGGCTTTGCCGGAACCGTCATCCTCGTCAGCCACGACCGCGACTTCCTCGACCGCACCGTCAGCTCGACGATTGCGCCGGCCAACCCGGAAGCGCCTGACGGTCGCTGGATCGAATACGCCGGCGGCTACACCGATATGATGGCGCAGCGCAAGGGCGCCATCGAGGAGCGTCGCAAGGCCGAGAAGGCGGAAAAGGCGAAGGCGTCCGACGCTGCTTCGCCCGTTGCCGAGGCGCCGAAGGCCAAGGGCAAGCTCTCCTACAAGCAGAAATTCGCGCTCGAAAATCTGCCGAAGGAGATCGAAAAGGCGGAAGCGGAGGCGGCCAAGCGCGAGGAGCGCATGGCCGATCCCAATCTCTTTGCCAAGGATCCGAACACATTCGCCAAGCTGGCGCAGGAGCTGGAGAAGCTTCGCGGCGATCTCGCGCGCATGGAAGAGGAATGGCTCGAGCTGGAGATGCTGCGCGAGGAACTCGAGGGCTGAGCCTGCCGGCGTCGCGTTGAATGTTGCCAAGGGGTATGATAAGGAAAGCTTATTATATCTCTTGTGAACGATCCAGATGCCGACAAAACTCGAATCCGAAACCATCGGCATGTTGCTGACCGATGTCTCCAGGCTGCTGCGTGGCGCGTTTGACCGCAAGGTCAATGCGATGGACCTCGGCATCACGCCGGGCGAAGCCCGCACGCTGATCCAGGTGGCGCTGACCGAGGGCATCAAGCAGGCAGAGATCGCAACCCGCATGGGCATCGAGCCGATGACGCTGTCGGCCTATCTCGACCGGCTGGAGGCGATGGGGCTGGTGGCCCGGATGCCGGATCCTGCCGATCGCCGCGCCAAGAACGTCGTCATCACCGACAAGGCCGATCCGTTGCTCGCCGAGCTGATGGCGGGCCTGCGTGAAATGATGAATGCCTATACGGCCGGGCTCGACGAGGAGACGCGCGAGATGCTGCGCGGCAACCTGCGTATCCTGCGCGACAATCTCCGCCGCCTCGACCCGTGCGCCGCCGGCAAGGAGAAGGGGGCGAAGGAATGACGCGCCGCATGAGCGAACGGCGCACCAGCATCATCGGTGCCTTCCTGGTGGCGCTCGGCCCGGTCTCGATGGCGCTTTATACGCCCGCCATGCCCGAACTGGTGCGCGCCTTCTCGTCCAGCGAGGCGGCGATCAAGATGACGCTGTCTCTCTATTTCGCCGGCTTCGCCTTTGCGCAGCTGGTCTCGGGCACGCTTTCCGATGTCATCGGCCGCAGGCGCACGACGCTGATCTTCATGGCCATCTATCTCGCCGGCAGCCTGATGGCGGCCTTCGCGCCGTCGGTCTCGGTCCTGCTCGCGGGACGACTGGTACAGGGCATCGGCGCTTCCGTCGGCATGACGGTCGCACGTGCCATCGTGCGCGACCAGTTCACCGGCCTGCAGGCAGCCCGGATCATGAACATGATCGGCATGATGCTGGCGCTCGGGCCGGCCGTTTCGCCGACACTCGGCGGTCTGGCGCTTGGCCTGTTCGGCTGGCAGTCGATTTTCTTGCTGATGGTCGGCTTTGCCGCCATGGCTTGTATCACCGTGCAGTTCTTCATGGCTGAGACAGCGACACCAGACCCGGCCAAGGGGCACCTGAAGCCGATCCTTGCCGCCTATCGCCTGTTGGTGAGCGACAGCCGTTTCATGTCCTCAACGCTCGTCATCGCCGGGGCGGTCGGCGCGCTCTACGCGTGGGCCACGATGCTCCCCTTCGTGTTGATCAATGAAGTCGGCCTGACGCCGACCCAGTTCGGCGTCGGCATGTTGATGCAATCGGGTCTCTTCTTTTCGGGAACGGTGGTGGTGCGCCTGTTGATGCGTCGCTTCACGCCGCAGGCGCTGGTTCCGGCGGGCCTCGTCTTCATCGGCGCGGCCAGTCTCGTGCTTGCCTATACCATGCACGCACTGCCGCCGAGCTTCCTTTCGGTGATGCTGCCGATTGGTGTCTATGCCTTCGGCATCGCCTTTGTCATGCCTTACATGATGACTGCGGCGATGGCACCCTTTCCCGAGATCGCCGGCACGGCATCGGCGATGATGGGCTTCATCCAGATGGGGTCCGGTCTGCTGGGCGGGGCGATTGCCGCTGCCGTGGGCGTCCCGGTGCTGGCACTCGGCACGATCATTCCCGGTTTTGGCCTCGCCTGCATCCTCAGCTATGTCTGGTATCGGCGCACGGTTCGCCTAAGGCCACTGGCCGCACCGACCGACGGTCAAAATGCGCTGCCGGAAGCGGCTGAATGACAGAGACTCTCGCGCGATATCAAGGCGCATGAAAAAGCCTCCGCGACCCGGGTCGCGGAGGCTTTGTTTTGTGCGGTGTAGGCTGCCGCGTTAGCGGTTGCGCGCAGCCAGCGTACGCAGGCGCAGCGCGTTGAGCTTGATGAAGCCGGCGGCGTCCTTCTGGTCGTAGGCGCCCTGGTCGTCCTCGAAGGTGACCAGCTTGTCGGAGTAGAGCGACTTCTCGCTCTCGCGGCCGGTGACCATGACGTTGCCCTTGTAGAGCTTCAGCGTCACTTCGCCTTCGACATGCTCCTGGCTGCGGTCGATCGCGGCCTGCAGCATTTCGCGCTCGGGCGAGAACCAGAAGCCGTAGTAGATCAGTTCGGCATAGCGCGGCATCAACTCGTCCTTGAGGTGGGCAGCACCCCGGTCGAGCGTGATCGATTCGATCGCACGGTGGGCGGAAAGCAGGATCGTGCCGCCGGGGGTCTCGTAGACGCCGCGCGACTTCATGCCGACGAAGCGGTTTTCGACGAGGTCGAGGCGGCCGATGCCGTTGTCGCGGCCATAGTCGTTGAGCTTGGCCAGCAGATTTGCCGGCGAAAGGCGCACGCCGTTGATCGAGACCGCGTCGCCGCGCTCGAAGCCGATCTTGATGACGGTCGCCTTGTCGGGGGCCGCTTCCGGCGAAATCGTGCGCATGTGCACGTATTCAGGCGCTTCCTGCGACGGATCTTCCAGAACCTTGCCCTCGGACGAGGAGTGCAGCAGGTTGGCGTCGACGGAGAAGGGCGCCTCGCCCTTCTTGTCCTTGGCGACCGGGATCTGGTGCTTCTCGGCGAATTCGAGCAGGTCGGTGCGGCTCTTGAACGACCAGTCGCGCCACGGCGCAATGATCTTGATGTCGGGGTTCAGCGCATAGGCCGACAGCTCGAAGCGGACCTGGTCGTTGCCCTTGCCGGTGGCGCCATGGGCGATCGCGTCGGCGCCGGTCTTCTTGGCGATGTCGATCAGGTGCTTGGAAATCAGCGGCCGGGCAATCGAGGTGCCGAGCAGGTAGACGCCCTCATAGACCGCATTGGCGCGGAACATCGGGAAGACGAAATCCTTCACGAACTCTTCGCGCACGTCCTCGACGTAGATTTCCTTGATGCCGAGCATCTCGGCCTTCTTGCGCGCCGGCTCCAGCTCTTCGCCCTGGCCGAGGTCGGCCGTGAAGGTGACGACTTCGGCGCCGAGTTCGGTCTGCAGCCACTTCAGGATGATCGAGGTGTCGAGACCGCCCGAATAGGCGAGAACGACCTTTTTCACGTCTTTATGCGATGCCATGGTTTCCGTCCGTCTGGTCTTGGGAGAGGGCGGCGTGCCGCCTTGGAAATTCTGCGGCACTTTATCCAGAACACGCCTGGATACAAGCGGAAGAACGCTGCAACAGCCGAATCCGCTCGCAAAAGCCCGCGGGCAGGAATAGACCGGGCGATCGAGTGTTCCGGGGATCGCGCATATGGATTTTCTTCCCAGCCTGCCAACGCTGTTCGGCTTTGCCGCCGCCACGCTTCTGCTTGCGGCGACGCCGGGGCCTGACATGACGCTGTCGATCAGCCGGGCGCTGTCGCAGGGCAAGAAGGCAGCCCTTTTCGTGGTGCTCGGGACGAGCTTCGGCATCGTCGTTCACACGCTGCTGGTTGCCTTCGGCATCTCGGCGCTGATCACCGCCTCGCCGACAGCGTTCCTGGTGCTGAAAACGGGCGGTGCCGCCTATCTGCTCTGGCTTGCGGTCCAGGCGATCCGGCACGGATCCACGCTCTCGGTCAAGGCCGTCGGCGGCGTCAGCGGCACGGCGCTTTCCAATATCTCCTCGGGCTTCTGGGTGAACCTGCTCAACCCCAAGGTCATCATCTTCTTCATGACCTTCCTGCCGCAATTCGTCAGCGCCGGCGATGCGTCGGTGACGGGCAAGCTCCTGTTTCTGGGAGGGTTGTTCATCGTCATCGGCATGCCGGTCAACATGCTCGTGGTGTTTGCTGCCGACGGCCTGTCCTCCTGGCTGCAGAGGAACAAGGGTTTCATGCGGGCGCTGGACTACAGTTTCGCCGGCGTCTTCTCGGTGTTTGCCGCCAAGATCTTCATGACGGCAGCGCGGTAAGTCGTCTTCGGAGGGCTTGGCCCCTCATCTGCCTGCCGGCATCTTCTCCCCGCACGCGGGGAGAAGAGATCGAGCGGCGGCTGCTCGATTCTCTCGTTCGTTGCATTCTTCTAAAAAGCGCGCGCTTCGTGCTCGACATCGCGGCACATGCTCTTCTCCCCGTCTTGACGGGGAGAAGATGCCGGCAGGCAGATGAGGGGCAGACGCGGACGCCGAGGCGGGCGGTCTCAGCCGATCAGCAGCGCGTCGTCGTCGAGCGTCTGTCCGCGGATGCGCCGGAACATGGCGATCAGATCCTCGACCTGCAACTCCTTGCGGCTGTCGCCGGCAACGTCGAGCACGATCTCGCCGCCGTGCAGCATGACCGTGCGATGGCCGTAGTCGAGCGCCTGGCGCATCGAGTGGGTGACCATCATCGTCGTCAGCTTGCGCTCGGACACGATCTTCTGCGTGAGGTTCATGACGAACTCGGCCATGCCCGGGTCGAGGGCGGCTGTATGCTCGTCGAGCAGCAGCACTTCCGAGCCCGCAAGCGTCGCCATGACAAGCGAGACCGCCTGGCGCTGGCCGCCCGAAAGCAGATCCATGCGGTCGCCCATGCGGTTTTCGAGGCCGAGATTGAGTTCGGCGATGCGCTCGCGGAAATGCTCGCGGCGCTTGGGCCCGAGCGCTGCCATCAGGCCGCGCGCTTCGCCACGCTTGGCGGCGAGCGCCAGGTTTTCCTCGATCGAAAGCGCGCCACAGCTGCCTGTCAGCGGATCCTGGAAGACGCGGGCGACGAGCCCGGCGCGGGCGGCGGTGCCCTTGCGGGTGACATCTGTCTTGCCGATCGTCACCTGGCCGGCACTCGGCAGCACGTCGCCGGCGAGAACGCCGAGCAGCGTCGACTTGCCGGCGCCGTTGGAGCCGATGACGGTGACGAAGGAGCCCTGCTCGATCGTCAGGTCGACGCCGTTCAGCGCCTGCTTCTGGAGCGGCGTTCCCTTGCCGAAGACGACCTGGATGTTCTTGACGCTGATCATGCCGCACCTCCGCGACGAAGACGGGGAAGGATGAGGGCGAAGGTCACGAGCACGGCGGTGACGAAATTGAGGTCGGAGGCCTGCAGGCCGAGCATGTCGGTCGACAGCGCCAGCTGGATGGCGATGCGATAGAGGATCGAGCCGAGCACGCAGCCGATCAGCGCGATCAGGATGCCGCGGGCGCCGAGCAGCGTTTCGCCGATGATGACGGCGGCAAGGCCGACGACGATGGTGCCGACACCCGAGGTGACATCGGCAAAGCCGTTGGTCTGTGCAAAGAGCGCGCCGCCGAAGGCAACGAGCGCATTGGAGATCGCCATGCCGAGATAGATCTGCTTGTTGGTGTCGACGCCCTGCGCGCGGGCCATGCGGGCGTTGGCGCCGGTCGCGCGCATCGCAAGGCCCGCGTCGCTTTCAAGGAAGCGCCAGACGACGATGACGGCCACGAGCACGAGCACGCCGATGAACAGCGGGCGTACATAGAATTCGCGAAGCCCAAGGCCGAAGAACGGCGAAAGCATGGTGTCGGCATTGATCAGCGCGACGTTGGGCTTGCCCATGACGCGCAGATTGACCGAGAACAGCGCGATCATCGTCAGGATCGAGGCCAAGAGGTTGAGGATCTTGAAGCGCACGTTGAGCATCGCCGTGACCATGCCGGCGGCGGCCCCCGCCACCATGGCGACGCCGGCAGCGACCCATGGATTGACGCCGGCGATGATGAGCACCGCGGTGACCGCGGCCCCGAGCGGAAACGATCCGTCGACCGTCAGGTCAGGGAAATCGAGAACCCGGAATGCGAGAAAGACGCCGATGGCGACGAAGGCATAGACCAGCCCCAGTTCGACGGCGCCCCATAAAGCGATTTGACTCAAATCCCCGACCCTCTTTTCCTGCCGCGCGCCGCAAGCTTCTATATCGGCGCGGCGTCCCCGGTTGGCGCATGACGCCAAAAGATCCGGCGTCGGCGCAGCTTCAGACTTCAAGGGCAATCCGCACCTTCCGAAGGGAAAACGCAGCCGCCCATAACGAACCGCCCTCGTATGGAACGAGGGCGGCCAAAACGCAATAAACTTGAACCTGAAAAGGCTCGAAGGCTTATTCTACAACGCGTGTGGCGCGCTTGACGACACTTTCCGGAAGCGTGACGCCCATCTTTTCGGCGGCCTTCTTGTTGATCACCAGGTCGGAACCGGCGGCAACCTTGACGGCGATATCGCCCGGGTTTTCGCCCTTGAGGATGCGAACGACGATTTCGCCGGTCTGCTTGCCGACGTCGTAGTAGTTGAAGCCGAGGGCTGCGAGCGAGCCGCGCGAGACCGAGTCCGTGTCGGCGGTGAAGAGTGGCAGCTTGGCTTCCTCGGCCACGGCAACCGCACCTTCGAGTGCCGAGATGATGGTGTTGTCGGTCGGGACATAGATCGCGTCGGCACGGCCGACGAGCGCGCGGGCGGCGCCCTGGACTTCAGCGGACTTCGTCGCGGCGGACTCGACCACCGTCAGGCCGGCCTTTTCGGCTTCCGTCTTCAGCACCGCCAGCAGCGATACGGAGTTGGCTTCGCCTGAGTTGTAGAGGTAGCCGATCGACTTGACGTTCGGCAGGATCTCCTTGATCAGCGCGACGTGCTCGGCGACCGGCGACATGTCGGAAAGACCGGTGACGTTGGCGCCCGGCTTGTCCATGTCCTTGACCAGCTGCGCGCCGATCGGGTCGGAGACTGCGGTGAAGACGACAGGAATGTCGCGCGTCGAGGACACGACGGCCTGCGCCGAAGGGGTGGAGATCGGAACGATCACGTTTGGCGCTTCGCCGGCGAACTGGCGGGCGATCTGGGCTGCGGTTGCCGGGTTGCCCTGGGCCGACTCGTAGAGGAACTTGAGGTTTTCGCCTTCCTTGTAGCCGGCCGCCTTCAGCGCGTCCTTCACGCCGTCGCGGGCTGCGTCGAGAGCCGGATGCTCGACGATCGCGGTTACGGCGACGGTCACCTCATCGGCACGTGCGGGCAGGGTAAATGCCACCGTGGCGGCAAGGGCGATGAGAAGTGAGCGCATGGGTTTCCTCCTGGATTGATTGCCCGCTTTCTTAGGAAACCGAGGCCATGAAATCAATCGATAGGAATTGCATCACTCATCAAAGTTCTTCATCGATCCCGACATGCCTGTGGTTGATGCCGGGGATCGCTGCAATCTTTGGGCGCCGCAAGGCGCTGAAAGCGTGAGATGTCAGGTGCGGCGGGCATAGCGCGCCACATCCGTCGGTCCCTCAATCCTCGCCGTGATTGGCGATCATCATCGCCTCGAAGGCAAGACGGTCGACCTTGCGCATGCGCTCGGACTCGGACTTCAGCTGGCCGCAGGCGGCAAGGATGTCGCGGCCGCGCGGGGTGCGGATCGGCGAGGCGTAGCCAGCCTGGTTGATGAAGTCGGCAAACTTCTCGATCTGCTCCCAGTCGGAACACTGGTAGTTGGTGCCCGGCCAGGGGTTGAACGGGATGAGGTTGATCTTCGCCGGAACGCCCTTCAGAAGCTTGATCAGCTCCTTGGCGTCCTCGAGGCTGTCGTTGACGTCCTTCAGCATCACATATTCGAAGGTGATGCGGCGCGCATTGGACAGGCCCGGATAGGCGCGGCAGGCGTCCATCAGCTGCTTCAGCGGATACTTCTTGTTGATCGGCACCAGCATGTCGCGCAGGTCGTCGCGCACGGCATGCAGCGAGATCGCCAGCATGACGCCGATCTCTTCGCCGGTACGGTAGATTTCAGGCACGATGCCGGAGGTCGAAAGTGTGATGCGGCGCTTGGAGAGCGACAGGCCCTCGCCGTCGGACGCAATCAGCAGCGCAGTCTTGACCTCTTCGAAATTGTAGAGCGGCTCACCCATGCCCATCATGACGATGTTGGTGATCTTGCGGCCCTCGGCCGGCACGATGGCGCCCTGGGGCGTGTCGCGCTCCGGGAAGTCGCCGAGCCGGTCGCGCGCCAGCAGCAGCTGCGCCAGGATCTCTTCGGCCGTCAGGTTGCGCACCAGCTTCTGGGTGCCGGTGTGACAGAAGGAGCAGGTGAGCGTGCAGCCGACCTGGCTGGAAATGCACAGCGTGCCGCGGCCCTCCTCGGGGATGTAGACCGTTTCGATCTCGACCGGGCGGCCGGCGCCGCGCGCGGGAAAGCGCAGCAGCCACTTGCGGGTGCCGTCGCCCGAGGTCTGTTCTTCGACGATCTCGGGCCGGGCGATGGTGAAATGCTGCTTCAGCATCTCGCGCATGTCCTTGGACACGTTCAGCATCTCGTCGAAATCAGAAACGCCGCGCACATAGAGCCAATGCCAGAGCTGGCTGACGCGCATCTTCACCTGACGCTCGGGAACGCCCTTTTCGACCAGCGCCTTGGCCATGTCTTCGCGCAACAGCCCGATCAGCGAAGGCTTTTCGGCCTCAGGGGCGATCCGTGCCTGCGGTGCCCTGACGGGATCCACCCGGTTCAAGATTTCAGTGGCTGCCATGCTCTGGTGTCCTGTCGTACAGAAAGCGCCCGTCCGGAGAGGGGTCCGGAGATCGTCCTGATGCTCGAATTGAAATCGGTCGAGCCTTCAAGCGCGGCCAATGGGGCGCGGGGCTCTGAATTTTCCGGGGCTTTAGCATTGTTTCGGCCCGGAGTCACGCGCAGTCGATCCCGAATGCGAAAAGGCCGGCGTCGGGCGCCGGCCTTCCACTTTGCCTAAGCGCGTTGCGCTCTTTCAGATTCGCGACTGCGCTTCACGTTTTTGTTTTTGCGCATGTCGTTGTCGCAAAACCGCTGCGCACTTTTGCGCGACATGCTCAAGAGGCGAAAACTTACTTGCAGGCTTCGATCTGCTTCAGCGCAGCCGAAATGCCCGACAGCGAATAGGCGTAGGTGGTCGTGGTGCCCTTGCGCGACTTGGCGTTGACCGACATCGCCTTGCCGGACTTCATCGCTGCGACGAGCGCCGGCTCTTCAGCGGCGTTTTCGACCCATGCGGAATTGCCCTTGGTGAACATGACGAAGGTGCGGCCGTCGATGACGACGTTCACCTTGGAGTTCTCCTGCAGCGGGTAGCCCATCATCGCCTGCGGCTCATAGCTGATGTTCTGGCCCGGGCGCTGGGATACCAGGAAGAAGATGTCGCCGTGATCGACGCCGGCCGGGCTCTTTTCCTTCGGAACCGACAGGACGTAGCAGACCTTGCCGCCGCCGGAATTGTAGGAATAGGCGCCCCAGGCGTTGAACTGCTGGATGCGCGTCGGCGACTGGGCGGCAGCCATGCTGGCGGTCGCCAGAACGAGTGCGATTGCAGTTGCGATCTTTCTTACAAACATGAGGTCCTGCCGCTTTTCTTGCTTTTCGATCACCCGAAACAGGTCAGACGGGCGACGCGTAGTCATGATTTCAATTGTTGTGACTTAATTCAGGTTACCAAACCGTCAACAAGGGCCAAAATCCGCTGGTTTCAGCCCCGAAACGAAGCATTTTCGGGCTTCGCTCCAGCATCAGCAGATCGACCGTCCGGTGCTTTTCAAGGCGCGCCTTCGGCGTCGAAAGTTCGCCGCCTTGTACCGCCCTTCCGGATGGTTCCTGCTCCAAGCCATTCCAAACGACACGCGCCCCGACGAGGACGTCTCGACCCGCACCGTTCCGAAATGTCTATGCCACAAAGAATCGGGCAAGAGTTTGACTTTTGGGCAGGAATACGGCGGCGATGCGGATGGACCGCATGTTCTGCGGTTATTCGCCAGGATTGTCGGCCAGCGTTTCGTCGGCTTTCAGATAATGGGCTTCCTTGATCTGTCCGTTGATGGCCGCAAATGCGGCGGTCAGAACCGCGACGTCATCGGAAAAGCCGACGACGGCAAGAAAATCGGGAAGGAAGTCGATCGGCAGCACGAAGTAGGCGAGTGCCGCCAGAAGAATGCCGCGCGTGCGCGTCGGCGTCTTCGGATCTATGGCGCAGTAGTAGGCGGCCACAAGTTCTCGGCTGAACGGTATCTGACGGGCGGCGCGGCGAAAGGTCGGCCAGAAGCGCCGCTTGACGCGCTTTTCCCTGCGTTCCTGCTCCGACTCTTCGCCAGGAAGGAGAATTTCACCAATCTTTACGTCGTCCATCGCCTCTTTCCGATGTTGCAACGCTGATAATATGGGAAGCGCTCGATCTATTTCAAATGATCGGGCATGCGGCCGGCTGCTGCCTTGTCCATGCGGGCGGCCAGTTTGAAGTCCAGTTCGGTCAGGCCCTTGGCGTCGTGCGTCGTCAGCGTCACGTCGACGCGATTGTAGACGTTGAACCACTCGGGATGATGGTCGAGCTTTTCGGCAACGATCGCCATCTCCGTCATGAAGCCGAAGGCCTCGACGAAATTCTTGAAGCGGAAGGCTTTCCAGATCGAGGCGCCGTCCTCGGCCCGGACCCACCCTTCCATCTTGTGCAGCTGCTCGGCGATTGTCGCCTCGTCGAGTTTCTCCGGCCTCATTCGTTCCTCCCTTTCACCGCGTCTGTTCCAAGGCTTTCGAGCCGCGTATAAGTCGGCCCACCTCTTATCTCCTTGAAACGGATAGCATGAAACCGGTGCGAATTCTTTTTGTTTGTCTCGGCAATATCTGTCGTTCGCCGCTTGCCGAAGGCGTGCTTCGCGCGCTCTCGACGCGTCAGGGATTGGCGTCGCAGATCCTTGTCGATTCTGCCGGAACGGGAGGATGGCATGTCGGCGATCCGCCGGACCGCCGTTCTATTGCGGTCGCGCGCCGGCACGGCATCGACATTTCAGGACTTCGTGGGCGCAAGGTCGCAAAAGCCGATTTCGACAGCTTCGACCTGATCCTCGGCATGGACAGCGAGAACGTGAAAACCCTTCGCCAGATCGCGCCGGCCGGTCTCGATGGAAAGATCGCACTGTTCCTGGCTTACGCCGAGGATCGGGACCGGGACGTTCCCGATCCGTATTATGATGGGGAAGAGGCGTTCGAACGCCTCTACCAGATGTTGGAAGCCGGATGCTCGTCGTTGCTCGGAAGGCTGGACGAGCGGGCTTCGTGAAGCGGAAACACCTCTTCGGTGAGGTAAGGCCCGCCGCCGACGGAATCGCGTGACGACAACAGCACGAAACGCGAAACGGTAAAGGGCGAGGCCATGAAGTTGCCGCGACCGGAGAGATACTCGACCACATCCTCCACCCGGCTGGAGCGCAGCCTTGCGAGCGTGACATGCGGCGTGAACTTGCGCGGGTCGGCCGGCAGCCTGAGCCTCTGGCAGATGCGCTCGATCTCGGCCTGAAGCGCGTGCATTTCCGGGTGATTGCTGACGCCTGCCCAGACCGAATGCGGCTTTTTCGAACCGAAGGCGCCGGTGCCGGTCAGCTGCAGCTGGAACTCCGGTCTTTCGATGCGGTCGAGCCTGTCTATGATCTCGTCTGCGGTGCGCCAGTCGACGTCACCAATGAAGCGCAAGGTGATGTGGTAGTTTTCCACATCGATCCAGCGGGCTCCGGGAAGACCTCCGCGCAGCAATGAAAGACTCATCGCAACATTGCGCGGAATTTCGAGGGCGGTGAATAGTCTCGGCATGGCGAGCTCCCCGAATCTCTTGCAGATGTCTCAGCGAATCACGCATCCGATCTGCAGGCAACTACTATTTGACGCTTGCGAATATTAACACTCTCTTAACTGTGGATGATTTGTTCACTCCGCCTTTGCCAATGTTGCAATGAAACGTTCGACCGCCGGCTGCGCCTTCTTGACCATGACGCCGACGCCATCGCCGTTCGGATGCATGCCGTCCTCGAGCTTGAGGGCGGCCTCGGTGACCACGCCGTCGAGGAAGAACGGGTAGAGCTCCAGCCCGTATTTTGCGGCGAGTTCCGGAAAGATCGGGTTGAAGCGGGCGGCATAGTCGGCGCCCATGTTCGGCGGCGCCATCATGCCGACGAGCAGCACGCCGATGCCGCGCTCCTTCAGCCGCGTGATCATCGCCTCGATGTTCTTGCGCGTTTCTTCCGGCGGGATGCCGCGCAGCGCGTCGTTGGCGCCAAGCTCGAGAATGACGCCCTTCGTGCCGTCGGGGATCGACCAGTCGATGCGGGCAAGGCCGCCGGAACTGGTGTCGCCGGAAACGCCGGCATTGGCGACCGTCACCTCGAAGCCGTTGTCCTTCAGCGCCTTTTCGAGCCGGGCCGGGAAGGCATCCTCGGGTGGCAGCTGGTAGCCCGCCATCAGGCTGTCGCCGAAGCCGACGAGGCTGATCGTTTCGGCGCTTGCCGGTGCCGATAACGCAATTGTCATTGCGAGCCCCAAGAAAAACCGTTGAAAACCTTTTAATGCCATGGGTCTGTTCCTAAATCGCGGGAGCCGTTTTCTTTTTCTCTTTCCGTTTCATATAGGGTTATTTCGCTTGGCCAGTACCATCATCGAGCTCAAAAATGCTGACCTCACCCTTGGCGAGGCCGCAGCCTCGGTGCATGTGCTGAAAGGCATGAGCCTGACCATCGACGCCGGACAGTCCGTCGGTATCGTCGGCCCGTCCGGATCGGGCAAGTCTACGCTGCTGATGGTGCTTGCCGGGCTGGAACGGCTCGATCGCGGCGAGATCGTCATCGACGGCACGCCGCTGCATCGGCTGAGCGAGGATCGGGTGGCCGATTTCCGCGGACGCAACATCGGCATCGTCTTCCAGTCCTTCCATCTCATCCCCAACATGACGGCGCTCGAAAACGTCGCCGTGCCACTCGAGCTCGCCAATGTTCCCGGCGCCTTCGAGATCGCCCGCAAGGAGCTTGTCGCCGTCGGACTCGGCGAGCGGCTCAGCCATTATCCCGGCCAGCTTTCCGGCGGCGAACAGCAGCGCGTGGCGATTGCCCGCGCTCTGGCGCCATCGCCGAAACTGCTGATCGCCGACGAGCCGACCGGCAATCTCGACGCAGAAACCGGCCGGCAGATCGCCGACCTGCTTTTCGCCGAACAGCGTGACCGTGGCATGACACTTGTGCTGGTGACCCACGACGCGGCGCTCGCCGCCCGGTGCTCGCGGCAGGTGCGCGTCCGCTCGGGCGAGATCGTGTCCAGCGGCGCGCCCGAAGCGGCCGTCGAAATGCAACGCCCGGAAGCGGCATCCGCATGAGCGACGCATCCTCCATCCGTTTGCGTCCCCTGCTTGCCCTCAGGCTGGCGCTGCGCGAAATGCGCGGCGGCCTCAAGGGCTTCTACATCTTCCTCGCCTGCATCGCGCTCGGGACGGCGGCGATCGCCGGTGTCAACTCGCTGTCGCAGTCGATTACGGCGACGATCGCCTCGCAGGGGCAGGCGCTGCTTGCCGGCGACATCCGCTTCGAGCTCAACAATCGCGTAGCGACCAGCGAGGAGCGGGCGTTCCTCGACGGGCTCGGTCCGGTTTCTGTTTCGGCCGGGCTGCGTTCGATGGCCCGCTTGCCCGACGGCTCAAACCAGGCGCTGGTCGAGTTGAAGGCCGTCGATGCGGCCTATCCGCTCTATGGCACGCTCGAGAGCCAGCCAGACCAGCCGCTTGGCGATCTTCTGGCGCGGCAGGGCGACGGATTTGGCGCAGTGGCGGCACCCCTTTTGCTCGACCGTCTCGGCATTTCCGTCGGCGATGAAATCCTGCTCGGCAATGCCCGCATCCGGATTTCGGGCACGATCGTGCGTGAGCCGGATGCGCTTTCCGACGGCTTCGGCTTTGCGCCGCGGCTCATGGTTTCGGCCGAAGCCCTCGACGCCTCGGGTCTCGTCCAGACGGGAAGCCTTGTCGAGCACGGCTACAAGGTGAAACTCGGCGATCCCGCGCAGGTTGCCGCTGTTCGCAGCGATGCCGAGAAACGCTTTCCGGCCGCCGGCTGGTCGATCCGCACCAGCTCCAACGCCGCGCCGTCGCTGACGGCCAACATCACCCGCTTCTCGCAATTCCTGACGCTTGTGGGCTTGACCGCCCTGATTGTCGGCGGTGTCGGCGTCGCCAACGCGGTGCGCGCCTATCTCGACCAGAAGCGCAGCGTCATCGCCACATTCAAATGCCTCGGCGCACCCGCCTCGCTTGTCGCGATGATCTATCTGGCACAGATCCTGCTGATCGCGCTGATCGGCATCGCGATCGGGCTTTTTCTCGGTGCGCTTATCCCCTTTGTCGCGGCGCAGTTTCTGGCCGATCTCCTGCCGATATCGACGGAGTTCCGGGTCTATCCCGGCGCGCTCGGCATTGCCGCGCTCTTCGGCGTGCTGACGGCGCTTGCCTTTGCCATCCTGCCGCTCGGACGCGCACGTGGCATCCCGGCAACGGCGCTCTTTCGCCAGCAGGGCTTCGATCCCGCCGGCTTTCCGGCCTGGCCCTATCTCGTCGGCGCGCTTGCCTGCCTTGGTGCGCTCGCGGGTCTTGCGATCTTCACCGCCTATGACCGCTATATTTCGCTCGTCTTCCTCGGCGCGATCGCCTTTGCCTTCGTCGTGCTGCGCGGCGTCTCGCTGCTGATTTCCTGGCTTGCGCGCCGCAGCCCGCGCGTCAGTTCGCCATCGTTGCGGCTGGCGATCGGCAACATCCATCGGCCGGGCGCGCTCACGCCCTCCGTCGTGCTGTCGCTCGGCCTCGGGCTCGCGCTGCTCGTCACCCTTGCGCTCATCGACGGCAATCTCAGGCGCGAGCTCACCGGCAGCATGGCCGAACGTGCGCCGAACTTTTTCTTCGTCGATATCCAGGGCAGCGAGATCCAGGGGTTCCGCACCCTGCTCGAAGGATCGATGCCGGATGGCAAGGTCATCGAGGTGCCGATGCTGCGCGGTCGCATCATCGCCTTCAACGGCGAGGACGTGAACGCCCGCAATGTGCCGCCGAGCGGCCAGTGGGTACTGCGCGGCGATCGCGGCATCACCTATGCCAAGAACAAGCCGGAGAATTCGACCTTGGCCGAGGGCACCTGGTGGGCGCCCGATTACAGCGGCGAGCCGCTGGTGTCGTTTTCGGCCGAAGAGGCGGGCGAACTCGGCCTGAAGATCGGCGACAAGGTCACCGTCAACGTGCTCGGTCGCAACGTGACGGCCCGGATCGCCAATTTCCGCAACGTCGAATGGGAATCGCTGTCGATCAACTTCGTCATGGTGTTCTCGCCAAACACATTTGCCGGTGCGCCGCATGCGTGGCTGGCAACGGTGATCGATCCCGGTGCGACGCCTGAGGAAGAGGCGACGGTGCTGAAGGCGGTCACGAACGCCTATCCGACGATCACCAGCGTGCGCGTGAAGGATGCTCTCGACATTGTGAACACGCTGCTCGGGCAATTGGCAACGGCGATACGCGCTGCCGCCGCCGTGGCGCTGGTTGCCTCGGTGCTGGTGCTGGCCGGTGCGCTTGCCGCCGGCAACAGGGCACGTATCCACGATGCAGTGGTGTTGAAGACGCTGGGTGCCACGCGCGCCACGCTGATCCGCGCCTTCAGCTACGAGTACATCATCCTTGGCCTTGCAACGGCGGTGTTTGCGCTGTTTGCCGGCGGGGTCTCGGCCTGGTTTGTCGTCAGCAGGATCATGAAGCTGCCCTCGACTTTCCTGCCGGACGTCGCGATCGCGACCGTTGTCATCGCGCTGGTCATGACTGTCGGCATCGGGCTTGCGGGAACCTGGCGGGTGCTGGGCCAGAAGGCGGCGCCGGTTCTGCGGGAGCTGTGAGCGGGGAAATTAACCGTAAATCCCTGTCATGCAAGGCGATAAACGCCAAGGCTGTGCCGAATCAGGGGGCCGAAGGTCTTGTACGCAAGGGCTTTCGGCATCATATTTATCCACAGGCATGCTGGAGCCCCGCAGCGGCGCCTGGGCATGGGATGATGGCCGATCGGTCAGGTCATCCGCCCGACACCGTAAGTTCAACCGGGGCTTAAATGAGGAAACAATGGCTGATCTGAGAAACTACCAAACCCGAATGTCGCCCGCCGGCGCTCAGGCGGGTGCCGTGATCGACGAAGGCCTTCGCAGCTATATGCTGAAGGTCTACAATCTGATGGCCCTCGGCCTGGCGATCACCGGCCTGGCAGCTTACGGAACATTCGCGCTTGCCGTCTCCAATCCGGCATTCGCCCAGCTTCTCTATGCGTCGCCCCTGAAGTGGGTCGTCATGCTCGCACCGCTGGGTCTCGTGTTCTTCATGAGCTTCCGCATCAATAGCATGAGCGTTTCCGCAGCGCAGATGACGTTCTGGGTCTATGCGGCGCTGATGGGCGTTTCCCTGTCCTCGATCTTCATGGTCTTCACCGGCCAGAGCATCGTGCAGACGTTCTTCGTCACCGCAGCCTCCTTCGGCGCGCTGTCGCTCTACGGCTACACCACGAAGAAGGACCTGTCCGGCATGGGCTCGTTCCTGATCATGGGTCTGTTCGGCGTCATCATCGCGTCGATCGTCAACATCTTCCTCGCCTCTTCGGCGCTCGGCTTCGCGATCTCGGTGATCGGCGTGCTGATCTTCGCAGGCCTCACCGCCTACGACACGCAGAAGATCAAGGAAATGTACTACGATGCCGACGACAGCACCGTGGCAGGCCGCAAGGCGATCATGGGCGCACTGACGCTCTACCTCGACTTCATCAACCTGTTCATGTTCATGCTGCAGTTCATGGGCAACCGGAACAACTAAGCTTGAATGGATTGACGGAAAAGGCGGCTTCGGCCGCCTTTTTTGTTGCGCGGAAAGAGCTTGATCGAGCGGCGTGATCCGTGTGACTGAAGGGCTAGCCAAACCATCAAGAACGCCCCGATGCCCCTGACCTTACGCGACGCCACGATCGCCGATCTGCCCGCCATCACCGAAATCTACCGCGAATCCGTGCTGAACGGCGTGGCGACCTACGAGATCGTGCCGCCTTCGGAGGCGGAGATGACCTCACGTTTTTCCACCATCATCAGCCACGGATATCCCTATATCGTCGCCATCGACGCGGCCGGTACGATTGTCGGCTACGCCTATGCCTCCGCCTTCCGCACGCGTGCGGCCTATCGTTTTCTCGTCGAGGATTCGATCTATCTGGCACCATCGGCACGCGGGCAGGGCGCGGGCAAGATGCTCCTGATTGCCCTCGTCGATCGCTGCACGGCGCTCGGGTTTCGCCAGATGGTGGCGGTCATCGGCGGCGCCCATCCTGCGTCGATCGCGGTCCACCGCTCGGTCGGCTTCGAAGATCAGGGACGAATGAAGGCGACCGGCTTCAAGCATGGGCGCTGGCTCGACACCGCGATCATGCAGCTTGCGCTCGGGGATGGATCGACCAG
This sequence comes from Ensifer sp., assembly GCF_031989085.1. Lineage (NCBI taxonomy): Bacteria > Pseudomonadati > Pseudomonadota > Alphaproteobacteria > Hyphomicrobiales > Rhizobiaceae > Ensifer > Ensifer sp. The sequence continues at coordinate 246,986 of NZ_DALZXU010000004.1, read as the reverse complement.
CGATCCGAAGGACGGCGCCTACCCGGATACGCTCTATCAGGGTTGAGGATGCTTTCGCAGCTCTGAGCGTCGAACCAATAGCGAACAGGCCGAAAGGACGAGGGCGTGGCGGGTGGCCGGGATCGCACTGGCGATCGGACACCCGGTGCCTCAGGTTTCCACCAGCTTGAGCACCTTGTCGAACACCTTCAGCACCTTCCCGAGTTCGTGTCCACGCTTCAGGATCGTGCCGTGGATGTTGAGCACGCTATAGGCGCCCTGCTTGGCCGAAAGCTTCGGGTTTTTCTCGATGCGGTAGAGCGGCATCTCGCCCGATCGCTTGAAAACGGAGAAGACCGCTCGATCCTTCAAGTGGTCGATGGCGTAGTCGCGCCATTCGCCTTCGCCGACCATGCGGCCATAGACCCATAGGATCTGATCGAGTTCCCGACGATGAAAGGTGATGGGAGGGGCGTCGCGGGCGTTCTTGTATTCCGAGAGATCAACGACCACTTCGGACGCGGCCTGGCGCTGATGTCGCGCCTCGCCTCGCGGCAAATCCGGCTCATCGGTCATCGGCAATCCGGCCTTCTGTTGTGACAGAACCATTACAGTTTGCCTGACATGAGCCGAAAAGCAAGCTGGAAGCAGCCGAAGGCGGTGGGCGCAAACGGCATTTCTTGCCTCTGCCCCATTTCAGTCAAAACGGCGCCCCAATTCACCGCAAAACTCGCGGGCGCTGACGGACAGAGTCGTTGCCACCGTATGTCCGCTCAGATCGTCATGCTGCGTGACCTTCAACGCGCGCAGTCATGGCCGGTTCGGTCCGGTAACTTCGAACCCTCAGCCCCAGCCCCTCGATGCTGCCGGGCCGAACCACCCCTTGAAGCGCCAGGCGTCACCACGACGCGCAATAGGCGCAGTGGCAACAGCATCGTTGCCCGATTCTTCCTCAGCCGACCCAATGGCGCAGGCCGCTTCATCGCTCACGATTTGCCCGGCCGACACTTAAAGCTTGCACTCACAGCTTGCCCTGGGGGCCGGCGAGCACGGCGGTCGCGCCGATGATCGGGCCTGGCGTTTCGGCATCCTTCATCGACTGCAGAAGCACCGCACAGCCGCTCTTGCCACGCTGTTCCGTCAGAACTGTCGCCGGAAGGGTAAAGGTCGCGGCCTTGCCGTCCCACATGCCGATGGTCTGGATGTCGCGCACCGCATGCCAGTAGGAAATCTTCTTGCCGCTGTTTTCGCCCTTCTCGACGTCGACGACCCTTGCCCGGTCGAAATAGACGACGACGACATTGGCCTTGCCGTCACCGGCGCCGACCTTGATCGAGATCTCATCGCCGTTGATCTTGGCATCGACGGGAACGGCAAGCCCCTTGCCGTCTGCCTTCATGGCGTCGAGGCGGGATTTGATCGCCTGCAGGTTGGCGCCGTTGATGTGGTCGCGGCCGTTGAGGATCGCCTGCGGCGTGTAGACGCCGTTGCGACCCAGCATGCGCGCATAGGCATATTGCCGGTCGGTGTTGTCGCTGGAGGCCAGCGTGTCCTTCCAGCCGAGGTAATTCCAGTAGTCGACGTGGTAGGAGAGCGCCACCACGTCTCCGTCATCCACCAGCTTCTTCAAGGCGGCATCAGCCGGCGGGCAGGAGGAGCAGCCCTGGCTGGTGAAGAGTTCGACGACGCCCTTGATGACCTTGCCGTCCTGCGCCATCGCCGGAACCGACGCTGCCGCAACAAGCCCGAAAGCCAATGCAACAGGGCGAAGGAAATATCTGTCTGCGAATGTCATGGCGTCACTTCACTGGCGGCCGACAGGCCTACTTCACGGGGGAGATCATTACATACGACGCCGACGCTTCAACGGGAAGTCACGTTGGAGTGAGGATAGCGGCGGCAACCCAAAAGAGAATGTGAAAGGGCCAGGACACCTTTTGGTATCCCGGCCCTTTCATGCTTGGGGTACCCGCAGCGATCAGGCTGCGAGGTCGCGCAGAACCGTCTGCAGGATGCCGCCGTTGTTGACGTAGGTCACTTCGTCGAGCGTATCGATGCGGCAGATGAGCGTAACGTCCTTCACCGTGCCGTCGCCATAGATGACCCGCGCGACGCGCTTTTCGCGCGGCTGGACATTGGCGAGGTTTTCGATCGTGACGATCTCATCGCCCTTCAGGCCAAGCGTCTCCCAGGTCGTGCCCTCTTCGAAGACGAACGGGATGACGCCCATGCCGACCAGGTTCGAGCGATGGATGCGCTCGAAGGACTGGGCGATCACGGCCTTGACGCCGAGCAGGTTGGTGCCCTTTGCGGCCCAGTCGCGCGACGAGCCGTTGCCGTATTCGACGCCGGCGAAGATGACGAGCGGAACGCCCTCTTCCTTGTACTGCATGGCTGCGTCGTAGATCGACATCTCTTCCTTCGAAGGATAGTGGATGGTGTAGCCACCCTCCTTGCCGTTCGGGCCGAGCATGTGGTTGCGGATGCGGATGTTGGCGAACGTGCCGCGCATCATCACCTCATGGTTGCCACGACGGGTGCCGTACTGGTTGAAGTCGGCGACGCCGACGCCATGACCGATAAGGTAGGCACCGGCCGGAGAGGCCGCCTTGATCGAACCGGCCGGGGAGATGTGGTCGGTCGTGATCTTGTCGCCGAACAGGCCGAGGACGCGCGCGCCCTTGATGTCGGAAATGCCCGAGCCGGATTTGCCCATGCCGACGAAATAGGGCGGGTTCTGTACATAGGTCGAACCGTCGTCCCAGGCGTAGGTCTGGCCTGGAGGCACCTGAACGGCCTGCCAGTTTTCGTCGCCCTTGAACACGTCGGCGTACTTGGTCGCGTAGAGCTCACGGGTGACGTATTTGAAGATGAACTCCTGGATCTCCTTGGAGGTCGGCCAGATGTCCTTGAGGAAGATCGGCTTGCCGTCGCGGTCTTCGCCGAGCGGCTCGCTCGTCAGGTCCTTCTGGACGGACCCTGCAAGCGCATAGGCGACGACGAGCGGCGGCGAGGCGAGGTAGTTCGCCTGCACGTCCGGCGAGATGCGGCCTTCGAAGTTGCGGTTGCCGGAGAGAACGCCGGCGGCAATCAGGCCCTTGTCGTTGATCGTCTTGGAGATCGGTGCCGGCAGCGGACCGGAGTTGCCGATGCAGGTGGTGCAACCGAAGCCGACGAGGTTGAAGCCCAGCGCGTCGAGGTCCTTCTGCAGGCCCGACTTTGCCAGGTACTCGCCGACGACCTGCGACCCCGGTGCAAGCGAGGTCTTGACCCATGGCTTCGACTTCAGGCCCTTGGCAACGGCGTTGCGGGCGAGAAGGCCCGCCGCGATCAGCACCGAGGGGTTCGAGGTGTTGGTGCAGGACGTGATCGCGGCGATGGCGACGTCGCCATGGCCGAGATCGAAATCCGTGCCTTCGACGGCGTAGCGGTTGGAAAGCTGGCCCGGCTTCTTGTAGTCGCCTTCAAGTGCGGTCGCGAAGCCCGATGCGATGCTTTCGAGCGGGATGCGGCCCTCGGGACGCTTCGGGCCGGCCATGGCCGGTACGACCTGGCCGAGGTCGAGTTCGAGCGTGTCGGTGAAGACCAGCTCCGAGCCGTCACCGTCGCGCCACATGCCCTGCGCCTTGGAGTAGGCTTCGACGAGCGCGATGCGGTTCTCCTCGCGGCCGGACATGGTGAGGTAGTTGATGGTTTCGCTGTCGACCGGGAAGAAGCCGCAGGTGGCGCCGTATTCCGGGCCCATGTTGCCGATGGTGGCGCGGTCGGCGAGCGTCATGTTGTCGAGGCCCGGACCGAAGAATTCGACGAACTTCGAAACGACGCCCTTCTTGCGCAGCATCTGCACGACCATCAGCACCAGGTCGGTGGCGGTGACGCCTTCCTTGAGCTTGCCGGTCAGCTTGAAGCCGATGACCTCGGGCAGAAGCATGGAAACCGGCTGGCCGAGCATGGCGGCTTCAGCCTCGATGCCGCCGACGCCCCAGCCGAGAACGCCCAGGCCGTTGATCATCGTGGTGTGGCTGTCGGTGCCGACGCATGTATCCGGGTAGGCGGTGATTTCGCCATCTTCTTCGCGGGTCCAGACAGTCTGGCCCAGATATTCCAGATTGACCTGATGACAGATGCCGGTGCCGGGCGGCACGACGCGGAAGTTCTTGAACGCCTGCTGGCCCCACTTCAGGAAGCGGTAGCGCTCGCCGTTGCGCTCGTATTCGAGCTCGACGTTGCGGGCAAAGGCGTTCGGGGTGCCGAATTCGTCGACGATGACGGAGTGGTCGATGACGAGATCGACGGGTACCAGCGGGTTGATCTTTTCCGGATCGCCACCGAGCGAGACCATGGCGTCGCGCATGGCCGCGAGGTCAACGACGGCGGGAACGCCGGTGAAGTCCTGCATCAGGACCCGGGCCGGGCGGTAGGCGATTTCGTTTTCAGCCGTACCCTTGTCGTTCAGCCAGGCAGCGATGTTCTCGATATCCTTCCTGGTGACGGAGCGATCGTCTTCGTTGCGCAGCAGATTTTCGAGCAGCACCTTCATCGAATAAGGAAGTTTCGAAACGCCGGCGAGACCGTTCGCCTCAGCCTTGGGCAGGCTGTAATAGACGTAGTCGACACCGTTGACAGTGAGCGTGGAGCGACAATTAAAACTGTCTAGAGACTTGGACACTGGATGATACCCCGTTCCGTCTGATCGCCAAAAGCTGACGTACGAACGCCCGAGCGCCTGCGAAGCGCGATTTGGGATGCGGGTGCGGCCATTTCCGCTGTCCGCACGTGGAAATTCATTCCATGTTCGGCGCTTGGATGAAATTCACGCCGACCGCTGGCGTGTTGACCGCTATATAGATAATTTCTCCAAATCGTGCCAGACCAACCAAGGTTCAATCGGGACTTTTTTTGCCTTGCGGCATAGAGCGTGAAGGGAAGCTTGAAATTCATGCGCCTGTTGGCTGAAGGTCTGAGTGCGCGGCGCGGCGAAGATCTGATTTTTAATGATATTTCCTTCGTACTCGATGCCGGTGAAGCCCTCCTGGTGACCGGCCCCAACGGGTCTGGAAAGTCGACCTTGCTGCGTGTCCTTGCCGGTCTGCTGACGGCCGAAACCGGCCACCTCAAACTTGAAGGCGGCCCTCCTGAATTGCAGCATCCGTCGGAACTCAGCCACTATCTCGGCCATCGAAATGCGATGAAGCGCGAGCTGACCGTCGCGGAGAATCTTTCCTTCTGGAAGCGTTTCTTGGGCGATTCGTTCGGTGGCGCGGGCTGGGAGATCGGCGCGGCCGCGGAAGCAGTCGGCCTTCCCGGCATCACGCACCTGCCCTTCGGCTATCTGTCGGCCGGCCAGCAGCGCCGCATGGCGATGGCCAAGCTTCTCGTCGCCTACCGGCCGATCTGGATCCTCGACGAGCCGACGGCTGCGCTCGATGCCGCCGCTGACACGCTTTTTGCGGGCTTGGTCAATGCGCATCTGCAACAGGGCGGTATCGTCGTTGCCGCGACGCACCAGCCGCTCGGGCTCGGGCGCGTCAAGGAATTGCGCATGACCGGCTTTGCCGGCGTCGACGGAGGCCTGTGGCATGATGCGTGAACCGACGGCCGACGATCGGGCGATGACGGGATCGCGCAGATGATCGCGCTCTTTTTCCGCGATCTCAAGCTGTCGATCCGCGCCGGTGGCGGCGCGATGATCGGCGTCCTGTTCTTCATGACGGTGGTCGCCGTCATTCCCTTCGGTGTCGGCCCCGACCTTAACCTGCTTTCCCGGATCGGGCCGGCGATCCTGTGGATCGGGGCGCTGCTCGCCTCGCTGCTCGGCCTCGACCGTCTGTTCCAGGCGGAGCGCGAAGACGGGTCTCTGGATCTGATGCTGATGCAGGAAACGCCTCTCATCGCCACCGTGTTCGTCAAATGCGCCGCCCATTGGGCTGCCACCGGCCTGCCGCTGGTGATCGCCGCGCCGCTGCTCGGCCTGTTCATGAACATGGACGAGCTGGCGATCGGCGCCACCATGCTGACGCTGCTTGTGGGAACACCGGCCATCACCTTTATCGGTGCGGTCGGTGCCGCGGTTGCCGTGTCGCTGCCGCGCGGCGGTCTGCTGGTGTCGATCCTGGTGTTGCCGCTTGCCATCCCGGTGCTGATCTTCGGCGTCAGTGCCGTCTATGCGGCGATCGAGGATCCCGCACCGTTCCTGCCGCCGCTGATGATCCTTGCGGCCATCACCCTGTTTTTCGCCGTCATCGGGCCAGTCGCCGCGGCGGCCGCGCTTCGTCATGCGTCCGACTGACGCGGATCACGCCGGTTGGCGAGAAACTGTCTGCCGTTATCGCGCCGTTATCGCACCAACCCTCTGGAATAGAAGGTGTTTATGCCGGCGCTGTCGGCGGGGAGAAAAACGGATCGTGATCACGTGTTTGACGGGGATCAATTGCGAGAACAGGGCTTAAGCGTTAAAGAGCCATCATGAGCGAAAACAGCCTTGCCGTCCGTAAATTCAGCGATCTCGCCAACCCGACGCGGTTTCTGGCGCTGGCCGATCGCGTCCTGCCGTGGCTTTCGGCGCTGACGGCGCTTTTCTTCGTGGTCGGTCTTTGGCTGGCATTCACCACGCAAGGCGACTACCAGCAGGGCGAGACGGTGCGCATCATGTATGTGCATGTGCCGGCCGCCTGGCTGTCAATGATGTGCTACTCGGTCATGGCGCTCGCAGCCCTTGGCACCCTTGTCTGGCGGCACCCGATTGCCGACGTGTCGTCGCGCGCGGCGGCCCCGATCGGCGCCTGCTTCACGTTTCTGGCGCTCGTCACCGGCTCGCTCTGGGGCAAGCCGATGTGGGGCGCCTGGTGGGTATGGGATGCGCGGCTGACGTCGGTGTTCGTGCTCTTCCTCATGTATCTCGGGCTGATGGCGCTCAACCGCGCCATGGACGACCCGGCCCGCTCGTCGCGGGTCTCGGCCGTCCTGGTGCTGGTCGGCTTCGTCAACATTCCGATCATCAAGTTTTCCGTCGAATGGTGGAACACCCTGCACCAGCCGGCCAGCGTCTTGAGGCTTGACGGCCCGACGATCGATCCGGAATTTCTGCGCCCGCTCGTCGTCATGGCGATCGCGTTTACGCTTCTGTTTTTCACGCTGCATATCGCCGCCATGCGCAACGAGATCTGGCGCCGGCGCGTCACGTCGCTGCGCCGGATGGCCGCCCGCAGCGCCGGCCGGGAGGTGTAACCCGATGATGAGCCATGCGGCCTATGTCTTTGCCAGCTACGGGATCGCGACCTTGACGGTCGTCGGCCTCTGTCTCTGGGTGATAACAGATGGACGGGCGCGCCAGCGCGAGCTGCGCGAACTCGAAGCCTCGGGCGTGCGCCGCCGCTCGGCGGAAGCATCAACCGGAGAAACACGATGAGCAGCACCCCTGCACCCGGCAGCGAAGAGCGCAAGCCGGGGCTCCTGCGCGTCGGTCTGGCGCTTCTGCCGCTCGCGATCTTCGCTGCACTTGCCGCCATCTTCTGGAGCCAGCTCAACTCGGGCAAGGATGTGAGCGAAATTCCCTCGGCGCTGATCGGCACCAAGGCGCCGAAACTCGACATGCCGCCGCTCGAGGGTGCGACCCGCAACGACCAGCCGATGCCGGCGCTGACCGATGCGGCCATCAAGGGCAAATTGACGCTCGTCAACGTCTGGGCCTCCTGGTGTGTGCCCTGCCGGCAGGAGCATCCCTTCATCCTGGAACTGTCGAAGGATCCGCGGCTCACCGTCGTCGGTATCAACTACAAGGACCAGAACGAAAATGCGCTGCGTTTTCTCGGCGAACTCGGCAATCCGTTTTCCGCCGTTGGTGTCGACCCGCGCGGCAAGGCAGCGATCGACTGGGGCGTCTACGGTATCCCTGAATCCTATCTCGTCGGCACGGACGGCACGATCCTCTACAAGCGCGTAGGCCCGTTCGACGAGAAAAGCGTGAAGGAAGGGCTGATGCCGGCGATCGAGAAGGCCGCTGCCGGATCGTAAGTGGCACGCGCTACGCATGCGAGAGACCCGATTGAGGGTTGAGAGTGGTTAACTGGCCGACGTTGCCCCCGCCGCATTCTCCCTCATCCCTGTGCTTGTCACAGGGATCGAGCAACGGCGCGTCCGCGGCGCGAGAGAATATCACTCTTCATGCTATGCAATGTGCCTGCGGTAAGTTTCCGCCGCGCGGACGCGCGGCTACTGGATTCCTGTGACGAGCACAGGAATGAGGGCGCTTCTTCTGGTCGACGGTATCCGGCAAAGCGCGATGGTCTCGCGGCTTCTCTGGTGTTTTGGAAAGTGCAGCGGCAGAAGTAGACGCGTGTCGCGGAGGACCGGAGCGCGCCTTAAATCCCCGCCTGCCAGTCGCGGACCGCGTCCAGCGGCCAGACCAGCATAAACACGTTGAGGGTCAGGTTGTCGCGGATCAGCCAGCCGGTGAAGAGTTCGAAGCCGATGGCGATCGTCACCGTCAGCCAGACGGGCATGCGGGCCGCAAACATGAAGCCGGCGACCATGGCCAGCGTGTCCATCGTCGAATTCAAGATACTGTCGCCGAAATAGTCGAGCGAGATCGTTGCCGAGCGATAGCGGTTGATCACCATCGGCGTATTTTCGGCAATCTCCCAGGCGGATTCGATGACCGTTGCCAGGAACAGCTTGGCGGTCAGCGGCTTGCCGCGCAGGAGCAGATGGCCAAGACCGTAGAACAGGAAGCCGTGGATGATGTGCGACGGCGTGTACCAGTCGGCGATGTGTTGCGAGTTGCCGCTCGACTTGACGACGGGTTCGAACAGCTTGACGTAGCCGCAGTCGCAGATCCAGACGCGGCCCATCAGGTGCTGGGTGATGACCTGGATCGCGAGGACGCCGACACAGGCCACAAACCAGGCGAGCGCATGCCGATTGCGACTGTCGTTGCCGTCGAGACTGGTTGTCACTTGGCGTTATCCTGATCGAGCGAATGCTTCATGATCAACGGCATCTGCGCCAGTGTAAACAGGATGGTGATCGGCATCGTGCCCCAGACCTTGAAGGCCACCCAGAAATCCGTGGAGAACGAGCGCCAGATGACCTCGTTGAGCACGGCGAGAACCAGGAAGAAAATCCCCCAGCGCAGCGTGAGCTTGCGCCAGCCGTCTTCGTCGAGCTTGAAGGCGGAATGGAAGACGTAGCCGAGCAGCGACTTGCCGAACAGAAGTCCACCCAGGAGGATGGTGCCGAACAGCGTGTTGACGATCGTCGGCTTCATCTTGATGAAGGTGTCGTTCTGCAGCCAGAGTGTCAGGGCGCCGAAGACGAAGACGACAATGCCCGAGATCAGCGGCATCATTGGTAGCGTGCGGGTCAGCATCCAGGACACGACGAGCGCGATCGCGGTCGCGGCCATGAACAGGCCGGTCGCGATGAAGATCGGGCCGCCGAGTTCGGCAAGCGTCGGGAAATGCCCTGCCAGCCATTCGCCGCGGGAATTGGCGAAGAAGAAGACCATCAAGGGTCCGAGCTCCAGCACCAGCTTCAACAGCGGGCTGACTTCCTTCTGCGGCTTGGTAGCCTCGATCGACGACATCTGGGGATCCTGTTTTCGCATCTGCCTGCCGCTCATAACACCAGCTTTGCGGCAAAACCATATCAAGGCAGCCGGCTTGCGCAAACGCCCAGGCATAATAGCGTAAATCGAAACCGATTTACGGGGTGCATCATGCTCCGGGATGGCGGTTGCCGTCAGGCGGCGACGCCCGCGATCGCCTCGGCGAAATCCTTGGCCTCGAACGGTTCCAGGTCGTCTATGCCTTCACCGACGCCGATGAAATAGACCGGCAGCTTGTGCTTGGCGGAGATGGCGACGAGGATGCCGCCGCGCGCCGTGCCGTCGAGCTTGGTCATGATCAGGCCGCTGACGCCGGCGACATTGCGGAAGATCTCCACCTGCTGCAGCGCGTTCTGGCCCGTGGTGGCATCGAGCGTCTGCAGCACCGTGTGCGGCGCATCCGGGTCGAGCTTGCCGAGCACGCGCACGATCTTTTCGAGCTCGGCCATCAACTCGGCCTTGTTCTGCAGCCGGCCGGCCGTGTCGATGATCAAGACGTCGGCCTTCTTTTCGCGCGCCTGCTGGAACGCCTCATAGGCAAGACCGGCGGCGTCTGCGCCGAGCTTCGATGACACGATGTCGGACTTGGTGCGATCGGCCCAGATCTTCAGCTGTTCGATCGCGGCCGCGCGGAAGGTGTCGCCAGCGGCCAGCATCACCTTGAGGCCGGCGCCCGACAGCTTGGCGGCCAGCTTGCCGATCGTCGTGGTCTTGCCGGTGCCGTTGACGCCGACCACCAGGATGACATGCGGCTTGTGGCTGAGATCGAGTTCCAGCGGCTTGGCGACAGGCGACAGGACCTTGGTGATTTCCCCGGCCATGATGCGCGACACGTCCTCGCCGGATACATCCTTGCCATAGCGCTCGGAGGCGAGTGTGTCGGTGATGCGCATCGCGGTCTCGACGCCGAGATCGGCCTGGATCAGCAGATCTTCCAGATCCTGCAGCGTCGCCTCATCGAGCTTGCGCTTGGTGAAGAGGCTGGCGATCTGGCCGGTCAGCTGCGAGGAGGTGCGCGCAAGTCCGCGGCGCAGGCGCTGATACCAGCTGAGCTTGGCCTCAGGCGCTGCAACGGGCTCGTCCTTCGCGCGGTCAGCGGCGCTGGCAAACCCCTTGGGAAGGCTGGCGGCAATCGCCGCTTCGGCGACCGGCATTTCGAGGATCGTCTCGTCTGCGACGGGCTCTTCCAGAGCTGCGGTTTCGGCCACCGGCGTCTCGGGCGTATCGTCGCTTGCTGCTGCGACGTCCTCGACGGGTTCGGCATCGGCGGCCGGCGCGTGGCTCGCTTCGTCGACGGCTGCAGCTTCAACAGACGCGATTTCCGCCTGTTCGGCCAATGCTTCCGGCTCGACCTGCGTGTCTTCCGGCGCGGTTTCCTGAAGGGCGGCAATGGCGTCCAGCGCCTCTTGCTCGGTCTCCGACAGCTGTTCCGGTTTTGCTTCCGGCTCCAGGGACGCGCCATCCTGGACCACGGTCTCGTCGCGGCGCGTTTCATCCGGCGCCGGTCCGCCGGCGGTCTCGATCTCGGCCGGCAGGATCGGGTCCTCGACGGCAACCGGCAGGGCTTCGACGTCCGCCAGCGGCTCGAGCAGTGCTTCGGATGTGTCTTCGGTCGCCGGCTGCGCAATCACGGGCTCGTCGACAGTCACCTCGAGCGGCGCGATCTCAGCGGGTGGTGCCAGCTCTGGAGCCGGCAGTTCGGCGGAAACCGGGGCTGCGGCGTCAGCTTGCGGCGCGGCATCCTGCGGCTTGGCTTCCTCGACAGTGCCCTTGCCGAAGTTGAAGATCTTCTTGATGAAACCGATTGCCATTCAGGGATTCCGCATAAGTCAGGCCGCAGCCATCTGTTTTATCTGCATCGTCAGGTGCTTGCCATTGTGGCCGGTGATCGTGACCGGCACAAGCGCACGGGGTTTGAGGCCTGCGGCATCGACGAGCGTGAAATTTTCGGTGTGGGCGAGACCGTTGTTCTCAACCAGTATTGTCTGCTCGCTGCCGACCATGCCGTCTAGGTGGCGGGCGTGGAGCCGGGCTCCGGCTGCACGAAGGCGGGCAGCGCGATCCTTGACGAGCGCCCGGTCGAGCTGCGGCATGCGCGCGGCCGGCGTGCCGGGCCGGGGGCTATAGGGAAAGACGTGCAGATGGGCGATGCCGCAATCCTCGGCAAGGCGCACCGCGTTTTCGAACATGTCCTCGGTTTCCGTCGGGAAGCCGGCGATCATGTCGGCGCCGAGGCTGATATCCGGGCGCAGGCGCCGGACCTGGTCGGCAAAGGCGCGGGCATCGGCGCTCGAATGGCGGCGCTTCATCCGCTTCAGGATCATGTCGTCGCCATGCTGCAGCGACAGGTGCAGGTGCGGCATGAAGCGTGCTTCGTCGGCGATCAGGTCGAACAGGTGGTGGTCCGCCTCGATGCCGTCGATCGAGGAGAGACGCAGGCGGCGGATATCCGGTACCTGCTTCAAAAGCGTCTTTGCCAGCAACCCCAGCGTCGGCGTTCCCGGCAGGTCGGCGCCGTAGCTGGTGGCATCGACGCCGGTGAGAACGATTTCGCTATAGCCGCCGTCGACGAGCTTTCGTGCCTGGTCGACCACGGCTCCCATCGGCACCGAGCGGGAATTGCCGCGGCCATAGGGGATGATGCAGAAGGTGCAGCGATGGTCACAGCCGTTCTGCACCTGGATGAAGGCGCGCACGTGGCCGTCGATATGCTTGACCATCTGCGGCGCCGTGGCGCGCACGCTCATGATATCGTTGACGCGCAGCTTTTCTTCCGCCGAGACGCCGAAATCCGGCAGCGAGCGATAGGAGGCGCTTTTCAGCTTCTCCTCGTTTCCGAGCACGGCATCGACCTCGGCCATGCCGGCGAAGACGTCTTTCTCGGTCTGGGCGGCACAGCCGGTGACAATGATGCGGGCATGCGGGTTGTCGCGGCGGGCGCGGCGGATGGCCTGGCGCGCCTGGCGCACGGCCTCGCCGGTCACGGCACAGGTGTTGACGAGGATGGCGTTGTTCAGCCCCGCCTTTTCGGCTTCCGCCCGCATCACTTCGGATTCGTAGGTATTGAGACGGCAGCCGAAGGTTATGACCTCGACGCCACTCAAAGCGCCCGCGCTCCCGCAGATCCGGGTTGGGCTTCATCGCGTTGCCAGGTGCCGGTTGCGGGATCGACGGTTCCCGACCATTCCCATTCGGCAGGTCCGGTCATGACGACATGGTCGTCGTCACGCCACTCGATGGTCAGCCGGGCAGGCAGGGGGGCGGATGCGACGTCGATCGTTACCTTGCGCCCGGTGCGCCCGGTGCGCGCGGCGCTGACGGCGGCCGCGCAAGCGGCCGAGCCGCAGGCAAGGGTCAGTCCGGCGCCGCGCTCCCAGGTGCGGGTGCGCAGCGAGGATGGCGAAAGCACCTGCGCCAGCGTGATGTTGGCGCGCTCGGGAAACATCGGATGGTTCTCGAGCAGCGGGCCGAAACGGTCGAGATCGAAGGACATCGGATCCTTGTCGACCCAGAACACCGCGTGCGGATTGCCCATCGACATGACCGATGGCGAATGCAGGACAGGATTGTCGATCGGGCCGATCTGCAGCTCGATGCGGCTGGTGTCGGCAAACTCCTCGGCAAGCGGGATCCTGTCCCAGGCAAAGACCGGCTTGCCCATATCGATCGATATCGTGCCGTCGTCGTGTTCCCTGGCATTCAGGATGCCGGCGATGGTCTGGAAGGTGAACGTCTTCTTGCCGGTCTCGGCGGCGAGCGCCTGCACGACGCAGCGCGTGCCGTTGCCGCAGGCCTGCGCCATCGAGCCGTCGCAATTGAGGATCTCGATCCAGGCGTCGGTGCCTTCAGCCTTCGGGTCGTGGATCGCCATGATCTGGTCGAAGGCGGTGGCGGGATCTGCCGCGAGCGCGACGGCCGCCGCCGGCGTTACCCGATCCTTCCGACCGCGCATGTCGACGACCAGGATCTTGTTTCCAAGCCCGTTCATTCTGGCAAATTGCACGTTGTCGGCCATGTCGCGATTGTCCAAACCGGCCCCCAAGCGTGGAGCCACTCTTCATTGGGGCTGTATATGACGGAAAAGCCCGGAAATTACCAGTGCCGGCTTCATCGGCCAGCAGGAGCCGAAGGCGGCACTTCGAAGATTTCGCCGGGTCGCATGGCCCGAAAGCGCGAACGGGAAATGCCGGCCTCGTCCAGCGCCCGTTCGAGTGCGCGGGCCGGCGCATCGACGCCTTCGTCGGTCAGGCGAAAGGTTCCCCAATGGTGCCCGGCCACGTGCTCTGCGGCGCAGTCGATCATGCCTTGCACCGCCTCTTGCGGGTTCTGGTGATGATCCTGCATGAACCAGCGCGGTTCGTAGGCGCCGAAAGGCAGGTTGGCGAGGCGGAAGCCGCCGTGCTTTTCGCGCACGGCACGATAGTTGATGCCGCCGTGAAAACCGGTGTCGCCGATATGGTAGATCTTGCCGACGGGCGTTTCGATGACGAAGGCCGCCCAGAGTGCCATGCGCCGGTCGCCCGAGCCGCGCGCGGACCAGTGGTGGCAGGGCTCTGCATGGATTACCAGGCCATTTTCAAGCTGCAGCCGGTCGCCCCAGTCGAGAACCGACAGGGTCGCCTCGGGTGCTGACCGGCGGATGATCGTGTCGTTGCCGAGCGGCGTCACGATGCGCGGCGCATGCTCCTCGTTGAGGGCCGCCAGCGTATCGAGATCGAGGTGGTCGTAGTGATTGTGGGTGACGAGCACCAGATCGATCGGCGGCAGGTCGTCCATCCCGATGCCGGGCGCATTGTGCCTGGCCGGACCGACGAAGGAGAAGGGGCTGACCCTGTGCGACCAGACCGGGTCGGTCAGAATGTTGAAACCATGCACCTGGATCAACAGGCTGGCATGGCCGATCATCGTTACCCTGAGGCGATCGCCCTCGACGCTCAGCTCCGGCTTTGCCGGCTCAAACGGGCTTGGATACTGTGCCGGCCACTTCACCTTGCCGCGCCCGAGCTGCCAGCGCAGGAGTGCGGCCATGCCGCGCGGCTGGCGGCCGTTTGGGTTGAAGAACCGCGTTCCGTCGAAGTGATCGGAGGCAGGCCCCCGGTAATAAGGATTGACCTTCGGCATTCATCGTTTCCCGGAGCATGTTCAGTTGCGGTCGCATCATGAGATAAGGGCGCGGGCGGCGTCGTGACAGGGCGAGAGGCCAAGGTTTAAGAAATTCTTGAAAACAGCAACTGGATTGCTATCGTGTCGCATGCTGGTTCGCTTCGACAAACAGGAACGTCTCTATAAGGCCATCAAGCTGGTCCGGCCGATCCATCTCAACGTGCATCGCTCGATCGAACAGATGCTTAAGGGAGCGGGCATCTCCGTGGCCGAACGGGCGGTGCTCGAGCTTCTCTGCGTCGAGCCGTTGACGGTTCCGGAGGCGGCCAGGCGCCTGTCGATGAAACGGCAGTTCGTGTTGCGCGTCGTCGTCGGGCTGTTGGAAAAGGGGCTCTTGGAAAAGCAGCCCAACCCCGAGCATCGGCGCGCCTATTTCTGCGCACCGAGTGCTGCCGGTCGCGACCTGTTTGCGGCCATCCACCGGCGTGAGCTCGAGCTGCTGCACGCGGTTCTCGGCGATATCAACCAGACCGAAGTGGTGGTGGCGCTCAGGGTCCTGACCCGCGTCGCGAGCGCCTTCGAGGAACTGGCGAGCGCGCTTGGCGCGCCGGAGGGTGCGCAACTTCCGTGAGCGTTGGTTTGCGGGCGCCGTGAGGGCCTTGACGTCGCATTTGCCCGCAGTCCTTGACTTTTCGGCCGCTTTCCTGTTTATCGCGGCGAATTCCTTCGCAAGTGATGACTTCGAAGCCACCGACCGGGCCCCGTCAAGGTATAAAGAGAGCCCGGAGGTCAACATCCGACAGCGCGTTGCGCCCTCGGGTGGTTTTTGGCTTTGCGCCTTGTTTTTCGGGCGAAGGAACCCACGTTTCCGGCGAGTTGCCATGCCACCGGAAACCAGAAGGAAGTGAGAATGTTCGAGAGCCTCCAGGACCGCCTTGGTTCCATATTGAATGGACTGACCGGCCGCGGCGCATTGTCGGAAGCAGATGTTTCCGCTGCGCTTCGCGAGGTGCGCCGTGCGCTGCTCGAAGCCGACGTCGCCCTCGACGTCGTGCGCTCCTTCACCGAAAAGGTTCGCGAGAAGGCGGTTGGCGCCGAGATCCTGAAGTCGATCAAGCCCGGGCAGATGGTCGTCAAGATCGTCCATGACGAGCTGGTCGACATGCTGGGCTCCGAGGGCGTCACCATCGACCTCAACGCGCCCGCGCCCGTCGTCATCATGATGGTCGGTCTGCAGGGCTCGGGCAAGACGACGACGACCGGCAAGATCGCCAGCCGGATGAAGACGCGGGACAAGAAGAAGGTCCTGATGGCCTCGCTCGACACGCGTCGTCCGGCAGCCCAGGAACAGCTTCGCCAGCTCGGCGTGCAGACCGGCGTCGACACGCTGCCGATCATCGCCGGCCAGTCGCCGACCGATATCGCCGCGCGCGCCGTGCAGGCGGCCAAGCTCGGCGGCCACGACATCGTCATCCTCGACACCGCCGGCCGCACCCATATCGACGAACCGCTGATGATCGAGATGGCGGAAATCAAGCGGAAGTCCAATCCGCATGAAATCCTGCTGGTCGCCGATGCGCTGACCGGTCAGGACGCCGTCAACCTTGCCCGCAACTTCGACGAACGCGTCGGGATCACCGGCCTTGTGCTCACCCGCATGGACGGCGACGGCCGCGGCGGTGCAGCGCTTTCGATGCGCGCCGTCACCGGCAAGCCGATCAAGCTCATCGGCGTCGGCGAAAAGATGGGCGAGCTCGAAGAGTTCCATCCGCGCCGCGTCGCCGACCGCATCCTGGGCATGGGCGACATCATCTCGCTCGTCGAAAAGGCGGCCGAGAACATCGACGCCGAAAAGGCGGCGGCCATGGCCGCCAAGATGGCCAAGGGCAAATTCGACCTGAACGACCTTGCCGACCAGTTGCGCCAGATGCAGAAGATGGGCGGCATGGGCGGCATCATGGGCCTGATGCCCGGCATGGCCGGCATGAAGGACAAGATGGCGTCCGCTGGTCTCGACGACAAGCTGTTCGGTCGCCAGATCGCCATCATCTCCTCGATGACGAAGGCCGAGCGCGCCAACCCGGACATGCTCAAGCATTCGCGCAAGAAGCGCATCGCCGCCGGTTCCGGCACCGACGCTGCCGACATCAACAAGCTTCTGAAGATGCACCGCCAGATGGCGGACATGATGAAGATGATGGGCAAGGGCAAAGGCGGCATGATGAAGCAGATGATGGGCGGCCTTGCCAGCAAGATGGGCCTCGGCGGCCTTGGCGGCGGCGGCATGCCCGATCTTTCGAACATCGACCCCAAGCAGCTCGAAGCGTTGCAGAAGCAGGCGGAAGCGGCCGGTCTCAAGCCCGGCGGCATGCCGGGCCTCGGCGGCGGCGGTCTTCCCGGTCTCGGCGGCGCCAAGCTTCCGGGCCTTGGCGGCTTCCCCGGCCTTCCCGGCCTGCCGAAGAAGAAGTGAGGATCGCTAGAGATATGATTGATCCCGAAATCAGACAGGAATTGGCGGGTTACCGGCAGTCGATCGACAATATCGATGCCGCGCTCGTTCACATGCTGGCCGAACGGTTCCGCTGCACCCAGGCGGTGGGCGTTCTCAAGGCCAAGCACCAACTGCCGCCGGCCGATCCGGCGCGCGAAGAATACCAGATCGAACGCCTCCGCCATCTGGCGAAGGATGCCAATCTGGATCCGGATTTCGCCGAGAAGTTCCTGAACTTCATCATCAAGGAAGTCATCCGGCATCATGAAGCCATCGCCGCCGATCGCACGCAGTCCGCGGGCGCCGTCGGCACCACCCATTCCGCTTGAACGAAGCGGTCAAGAAAGCCTGCAAGGAGTTACTCAAATGGCACTGAAAATTCGTCTCGCCCGTGGCGGTTCCAAGAAGCGTCCTTACTACCAGATCGTCGTTGCCGACGCGCGCAGCCCGCGTGACGGCCGCTTCCTCGAGAAGATCGGTTCCTGGAACCCGATGCTCGGCAAGGACGACGAAAAGCGCGTCGAGCTGAACGCCGAGCGTATCACCCACTGGATCGCCCAGGGCGCCCAGCCGACCGACCGCGTTCTGCGCTTCCTCGACCAGGCTGGTATCGCCCAGCGTCCGGCTCGCGCCAACCCGAACAAGGGTCTGCCGGGCAAGAAGGCTCAGGAACGCGCTGCTGAAGCCAAGCAGAAGGCCGAAGACGCCGCTGCTGCTGCTGCCGCAGAATAAGATCCGTCAAACGGATGAAGGAGACGGGCGGCATTTCCATGCCGCCCGTTTTCCGTTATGTGCACCCTGAAATCCTGAAATGGATGCGGATGATGAGCAAACTCGAAAACCCGGTTCTGATGGCGACTATCGGCGCGGCGCAAGGCCTGCGCGGCGAGGTCAGGGTCAAGTCCTTCACCGACGACCCGACGGCGCTCGGCGACTACGGCCATCTGCACAGCGCCGACGGACGCCTGTTCGAAGTGCTGGAAATCCGCGAGGCCAAGAACGTGGTCGTCGTGCGCTTTCGTGGCGTCAACGACCGCAACGCCGCCGAGGCGCTCAACGGTCTTGAACTGTTCATCGACCGGGACAACCTTCCGGACGACGATCTCGACGAAGACGAATTCTTCTATGCCGACCTCGAAGGCCTCGAAGCCGTTGACGGCAGCGGCAAGAGCTACGGCACCGTCACCGGCGTGTTCGATTTCGGCGCCGGCGATCTGCTCGAGTTGAAAGGCCCGGGCAAGCGCCCCGTGCTCATTCCCTTTACCGAATGGTCCGTCCTCGAGATCGATCTCGAAGGCGGAAAGATGCTCGTCGATCCCCTGGCCGCCGGCCTCATCGACGACAAGGACGAGTCGGGCAGCCCGTTTTCGGCCAAGCGCAAGTGAGCGGCAAGGCAATGCCCTTCCGCGCAACGGTGCTCACGCTCTATCCCGAAATGTTTCCCGGTCATCTCGGTGCCTCGCTTTCGGGCCGGGCGCTGGAGCGCGGCCAATGGTCGATCGATGCGGTTCAGATCCGTGATTTCGCCGAGGACAAGCACCGCACCGTCGACGACACGCCGGCCGGCGGCGGCGCCGGCATGGTGCTGAAACCCGACGTGCTTGCCCGTGCGATTGACGCAGTCTCCGGCAGCGATGACCGCCCGCGGCTTCTGATGAGCCCGCGCGGCCGGCCGCTGACGCAGGCGCGCGTGCGCGAACTTGCCGACGGTCCCGGCGTGGTGATTGTCTGTGGCCGCTTCGAAGGCGTCGATCAGCGCGTCATCGACGGGCGCGAACTCGAGGAAGTGTCGATCGGCGACTATATTCTTTCAGGCGGCGAGCCGGCGGCGCTGACGCTGCTCGACGCGGTCGTGCGCATCCTGCCCGGCGTGATGGGCAATGAGCTTTCGGGCGTCCACGAGAGTTTCGAAGGCGGATTGCTCGAGCATCCGCACTACACACGGCCACAGGTGTTCGAGGGCCGGGAGATCCCGGCGGTGCTGACGTCAGGCAATCACGGCGCCATCGCCAAATGGCGCGAGGCGGAGGCCCGCCGGTTGACCGGTGAGCGCCGGCCGGACCTGCTTTCTCAACCGGTGAAGAAGTAGTAGGCGGCGAGCAGCAATCCGACCGCCACCACCAGGGCGCGGATCACTGCCTGCGGCACGCGCCTGGCGGCCCAGACGCCGAGATAGCCGCCGAGCGCCGCACCCGGCACCATGATCGCCGCATGCAGCCACGACACGACGCCGCCGGCGGCGAAAACGACGATGGCGATGGCGGCAATGACGATCGAGATGAAGTTCTTCAGCGCATTCAGGCGGTGATAGCCGCCGCCGGTCGCAAGCCCCAGTACCGCCAGCATCATGATGCCCATGCCGGCGCCGAAGAAGCCGCCATAGATCGAGGTTGCGAACTGGCTGACGATGCCGGCCGGACTGATCGCATGCTCGTCGATGCGGGCCTTGGGCTTCAGAAGCGGGCCGGCGGCAAAGATCGCCGTCGCGGCGATCAGCAGCCATGGCACAAGCGCGCGGAACGAGGCGTTCGAGAGCGAGATCAACAGCACGGCACCGACAAGTCCGCCGATCGCCGAGATGACGCCGAGCTTGATCGCCTGGCTTTTGTCGGCGCGGATCTCCTTGGCATAGGCAAGCGTCGAGGTGATGTAGCCAGGGAGCTGGATGATCGACGAGGTTGCATTGGCGACGATCGGCGGCAGCCCGCCAAGGGTCATGGCACCGAAGGTGAGGAAGGTTCCGCCACCGGCAATCGCGTTGACCATTCCCGACAGCAGGCCGGCAACGAAAAGCAGAAGTATTTCGAAGATATGCATGGCCATCCCTCATCCCCAAGCCGGCATAGCCCGCCGGTTTTGCGGCCGCAAGTCCGCGCACGCACGCTTTTCGATGCGCGTTCATTCGGAATCTCTGATAGAATCCGCGCCGAACGCCTCCATGGCCCGGAAAATATGGCTTGCGGGGATGACAAGCGGGGTTTCTTCGTGTAAGTGCCGCCCCGGTTCGGGTTTTTGCCCGTCGACCACCAACAAAGAATGGTGAATTCGCTCCTGCCGGGATCCGGCAACATCTGAAGGCACGTCCGACAGGTCGATCGAGAGCGCTCTGGCTGTTTCAGAAGAACTTGAAAGGTTAACCCGATGAACATCATCCAGCAGCTGGAAGCCGAACAGGCCGCCAAGATTGCCGCCAAGCGCACGCTCCCCGATTTCTCCGCAGGCGACACGCTGCGCGTCAACGTCCGCGTTGTCGAAGGCTCGCGTACCCGCGTTCAGGCCTATGAAGGCGTTTGCATCGCTCGTTCGGGCGGCGGCATCAACGAGAGCTTCACCGTTCGCAAGATCTCCTACGGCGAAGGCGTCGAGCGCGTATTCCCGGTCTACTCGCCGCTCGTCGAGAGCGTTGAAGTGGTTCGCCGCGGCAAGGTCCGTCGCGCCAAGCTCTACTACCTGCGCGATCGTCGCGGCAAGTCGGCTCGTATCGTTGAAAACACCGGTACGCGCGCTCGCAAGCTGAACGAAGCCGAGCGTCAGGCCGTTGCCGAGGAAAAGGCACGCATCGAAGCTGAAAAGATCGCAGCAGCTCAGGCTCTGGCCGCCGAAAAGGCAGCAGCCGAAGCCGCAGAAGCCAAGGCAGCAGCAGAAGCCGCCAAGGCAGCTGAAGCCGCAGCGGAATAAGTTTTCAATCCTTTCGGATTGTTGGGAAGGCGGCCTCGGGCCGCCTTTCTTTTTTGGTACTATGCGCTTGTCTTTTCTCCGCAATCCGTGACATTTTTCGCTGCCACACTTTTCGGGAGCTCCTCCAATGACAATCCGTCGCCATGTGCTTGCGGGCATCGCAGCCGCACTCGCCGTTCCATTTGCCTTTTCCGCACCGGCTTTTGCCAGCGACCTGCCTGACCTCGGCGGCAAGACGGTCATCGTCGTCACGGAAAATGCCTACCCGCCGCTGCAGTTCGTCGATCCGAAGACCGGCGAGGCGATCGGCTGGGAATATGACGCGATGAACGAGATCGCCAAGCGTCTGAACTTCAAGGTCGAGTACCAGAACACCAGCTGGGATGCGATGATCCAGGCCGTCCATGACGGCCAGTACCAGATCGGCATGACCGGCATCACCATCAAGGACGACCGCAAGGAAAAGGTCGATTTCTCCGACCCCTACATGCGCTCGCAGCAGTTCATGCTGGTGCGCGGCGACGAGACCCGCTTCAACGACGGCAAGAGTTTCGGCGCCTTTGCCGATGGTCTGGTCGGCGCGCAGCCGGGCACCTCGCCGTTCTACACTGCTGTCTACGAAATGCTCGATGGCAACGAGCAGAACCCGCGCGTCAAGCTGTTCGAAACCTTCGGCGCGACGGTTCAGGCCTTGAAGGCCGGCGACGTCGACGTCGTCCTGACCGACAGTGTCGCAGCCAAGGGCTATGTCGATTCCTCCGAAGGCAAGCTGAAGGTCGTCGGCGGTCCGCTCGGCACCGAGGATTTCGGCTTCATCTACCCGAAGGGATCCGATCTCGTTGCGCCGATCAACGCCGCGATCAAGGCGCTGAAGGCAGATGGAACCTTCGACGCCTTGGACAAGAAGTGGTTCCTCGACTACAAGATGGGCGGCTGATCGCAGGCCATGGCCGCCCCACAATCGTCTGACATGTCCGCAAAGGGCGACTATCCCTGGTGGCTGGTCGCCCTTCTGGTGATTGCAGTGGCGCTCGCCGCAATCATCGTCACCAATGACATCTACACCGAAGTCTTCAACGTCGTCCTCAAGGGCATCGGCGTCACCGTCTTCGTAACCCTGATGGGCTTCGTGCTCGCCACCACACTCGGCCTCGGCATCGCGCTGATGGCGCTGTCGGAGCACGCGGCCCCGCGCCAGATCGCACGCTTCTACACCGAGGTCATTCGCGGTGTGCCGATCCTGGTCCTGTTGTTCTACATCGCCTTCGTCGGTGCGCCGGCGCTCGTCACGATCGCCAACTTTATCACCGCTCCCCTGATTTCGGCCGGCTGGATGGAGCCGGTGGTGGTGCGCGACATCTCTTTGATGTGGCGGGCGATCATCGCGCTGATGATCGGCTATTCCGCCTTCATCGCCGAGGTCTTTCGCGCCGGCATCCTCTCGGTCGACAAGGGCCAGGTGGAGGCCGCCAAGGCGCTGGGTCTCACGCGCTACCAGCGGTTTCGCCTGGTGATCTTTCCGCAGGCTGTGCGGGTGATCCTGCCGCCGCTTGGCAACGATTTCGTCGCCATGGTCAAGGACTCGTCGCTGGTCTCGGTACTCGGCGTCGCCGACATCACCCAGATGGGCAAGGTCTATGCGTCCGGCTCCTTTCGCTTCTTCGAGACCTA
Source organism: Ensifer sp. (assembly GCF_031989085.1). Taxonomy (NCBI): domain Bacteria; kingdom Pseudomonadati; phylum Pseudomonadota; class Alphaproteobacteria; order Hyphomicrobiales; family Rhizobiaceae; genus Ensifer; species Ensifer sp. The sequence goes on along the minus strand of NZ_DALZXU010000004.1, from coordinate 224,460 downwards.
TTCGATCGTTGCCTATGTCTATCTCGTGCTGACGATCGGCCTGTCGCTGGGCCTGAGGGGGATCGAGCGTCGGTTGCGCCGCGCAGAGCAGCGTTGAGGCCGCTTCCACCGATTGCCGAAGTGTCAGAAAATTGATATGTACGGTGTCATGGAATCCAAGTTCGGATGTCGAGAGCAGAAAATTGTCGTGCTGCAAGACCACAAGCGTCTTCCGGCCCGCTTTTTCGCGCGCGTGTCCGGGGCGCTGACAAGCCTCCTATCCTGATCCCTTGATCAGCGTTTCCGGCCGCCTTGCTGCCGGCTTTTCCCTCATTTACGAAAATTCGATGGATATATCGCCATGAGCGCACCGCGTACTCTCTATGACAAGATCTGGGACGACCACCTGGTCAACAGCCAGGACGATGGCACCTGTCTTCTCTACATCGATCGTCACCTCGTTCACGAAGTGACGAGCCCGCAGGCCTTCGAAGGTCTGCGCATGGCCGGCCGCAAGGTGCGCGCGCCGGAAAAGACGCTTGCCGTCGTCGACCACAACGTGCCGACTTCGCCTGATCGCCATCTCGGTATCAAGAACGAGGAAAGCCGTATCCAGGTCGAGGCGCTCGCCACCAACGCGGCCGAGTTCGGTGTCGAATACTACTCCGAGAACGACAAGCGCCAGGGCATCGTGCACATCGTCGGCCCTGAGCAGGGCTTCACGCTGCCGGGCATGACCATCGTTTGCGGCGACAGCCACACCTCGACGCACGGCGCCTTCGGTGCGTTGGCGCACGGTATCGGCACGTCCGAAGTCGAGCACGTGCTGGCGACCCAGACGCTGATCCAGAAGAAGGCCAAGAACATGCTGGTGCGCGTCGACGGCCAGCTGCCGCCCGGCGTCACCGCCAAGGACATCATCCTTGCCATCATCGGCGAGATCGGCACGGCCGGTGGCACCGGCCACGTCATCGAGTTTGCCGGCGAAGCGATCCGCGCGCTGTCGATGGAAGGCCGCATGACCATCTGCAACATGACGATCGAAGGCGGTGCCCGCGCCGGCCTGATCGCGCCGGATGAGACGACCTTCGAATACATCAAGGGCAAGCCGCGCGCGCCGAAGGGCAAGGCGCTCGACATGGCGATCGAGTATTGGAAGACGCTGCACACGGACGAGGGTGCCCATTACGACCGCGTCGTCGTGCTCGACGCCGCCAACCTGCCGCCGATCGTCTCCTGGGGTTCCTCGCCCGAGGACGTGATCTCCGTCCAGGGCATCGTTCCGAACCCGGACGAGATCCAGGAGGAGACCAAGCGCACCTCCAAATGGCGCGCGCTCGACTATATGGGCCTGAAGCCCGGCACCAAGATCACCGACATTGCCGTCGACCGCGTCTTTATCGGTTCGTGCACCAATGGCCGCATCGAGGACCTGCGTGCGGTTGCCGCTGTCGTCGAGGGCCGTCAGGTCGCTCCGACCGTTTCGGCGATGATCGTGCCGGGTTCCGGCCTCGTGAAGGAACAGGCGGAAGCCGAAGGCCTCGACAAGATCTTCCGGGACGCCGGCTTCGACTGGCGCGAGCCGGGCTGCTCCATGTGCCTGGCGATGAACGACGACCGGTTGAAGCCGGGCGAACGCTGCGCCTCGACGTCCAACCGCAACTTCGAGGGACGCCAGGGCTTCAAGGGCCGCACCCATCTGGTGTCGCCGGCAATGGCGGCGGCTGCCGCGGTCGCCGGACACTTCGTCGACATCCGCGAGTGGAAATAATCCGAACCGCGTGAAAGTAAGCCGGTTCTTGAGCTTTTCCGGCGTTGATGGCCGCCCCCCGGGGCGGCCTTTTTTATGGCGTTTCGGCACGACAAAATCAGGGCGCAATGCCAGAATGGTGGAGCGGCTTCAGCATGGGGCGGCATTTGGCGGGAGCGCAGTTCCTATGGCAGAAGATGACGGGGCAAGACCATATCGCCTGATGTTGCTGCGCCACGCGAAATCGGCCTGGCCCGACGGCGTCGACGACCATGATCGCCCGCTTGGCGAACGCGGCCGCAAAGCGGCACCGCTGATGGGCGCCTACATGGCGCGCAAGGGCCTGATACCCGCGCTTGCCATCGTTTCCACGGCGCGGCGCGCGCGGGAAACCTGGGCGCTGGTCAGCGATCGCCTGCCGTCGCCGATCAACTGCCGGGAAACCTCCGACATCTACGAGGTTGGAGCAGCGGCCATCCTGACCACACTTGGCGCTGTCGACCCGGCGATCCGCGACCTGCTGGTCGTCGGCCACAATCCCGGCATGGAGGATCTGGCTGATCGCATTGCCGGGGCTGGCGCGGCGGAGATGCTTGCCCGCATGCGGCAGAAATTTCCGACAGCGGGGCTCGCGGTGTTCTCCTTCGACGGCTCAAGCTGGCAGGACCTCGCCCCGGGTGGGTGTCGCCTCGTCGACTTCGTGACGCCGCGACAGCTCGTCTGACGCCGCGACAGCTCGCCTGACGCCGCTGGCCGTGCCAAGGGTTAACGCAAGACGAGCCGGCGCAGCAGGCCAGCAGGCAGGCGCTTGGCCCATGCTTTGGCCATCGGTTGCAGCCGCGCCAGCACGAGCGTGCGCATCAGCCGGCCGCGCCAGGAGAAAGCGAAGGCGTTGTCGCTGACGGCGACGAGGCCGTCGGCGTGTTGCATCTTGTACTCGTCGGCCGGAGCCAGAAGGTCGAAGACGCGGTTGCCGCGATCGGCGGCTGCGGCGAATGTCCGGTGAATGAGCAGTCTTCCCAGCCCCTCGCGCTCATAGCCCGAGGCAGCCGCAAGGACATGACCGAAGGTGTGTCCCTTGCAATCGAAGGCGAGATCTATGCCGATCGGCCGCCCATCGCAGGCAATGGAAGAGACCCGCAGGCCGGTCGCGGCATCGCCGGCCACATCTTCGAAGAAGGCCTGGAACCTGTTGTCCATGACCGTCGGGGACAGGATGGCGTTTTCGAGCAGCCAGGTCCTCTTGATGGTGATGGCGGTTGCCGCGGCCGCGCTTGCCTCAGGTCCTGGCTCCGGCTCGCTGAAGGTGACTACGCCGCGCTCGTTCAGCCTGCGCAGCCGGCGGCGGTGGTTCGACCGCTCGCGTGGCGAATAGGCGACACCCAGGCCGTCGGGCAGGATCCGCCATGACAGGTTTGCGAAAGGTGCCTTGAGATCGCCAGGCAGGATGGCAATGCCCGGCAGGGGGCAGCCACAAAGAGCGGCGTCGGTGCGCACCCGTCGCGCTTCGAAAAGGTCGACGCCGAGAGAGGCAAGTGCCGTCCAGCTCGCCTGGAGCAAGGCGGCTCTGTTGTCGCCGGCTTCGACAAGCACATCGCCGAACTGGGCCACCGGCGCGCCCATGAAGGAAAGCACCTCGATCCCGAGCTTGCGGTAACGCACCAGCGGCCAGAGAGTGGCGAGACGCCCGTCGATCCGCCCGGCGATGATGGAGAGCTGTGTACGCGCGTCGAGATAATGCCGCGCCCAGTACCGCAGGAAGGCGTGGCGCTGGAACACCTGCTGAGGCGTCGCCGCCCGCTCGAACAGATCGTTCCACTCCTTCTCGAGGGCTTCGAAGCCGTCGAGGGTCGTGACGATGCTGATCTCGACGTCCGATCCGGACACGCGCGAACCCGCGAACATTTCGTTGGCGATCGGCGACGTCGCGCTTTCGGGCATGGTTCAGCGGCTTCGAAAATGATCGACCAGCCGCCGCGTTCCCTTGAGCGGGAAACGGGCGAGATAGGCGACCATGAGGGCGGGATGGAGTGCCGCAAACGGGGCGTCGTTCTCGACGAGGTGGCGGACCGCCAGAACAGGCATCGGCGAGCGCAACGGCCGGAAATCCGGGTTCCACAGGCCGCGATCCTCGGAGCCGGCATGCATCATGCCGATCATGCGGGCGCGCGCCAGCGAATAGAACCGATGGCGCCGCTGGATCCGCTTCAGCATCGCGATCCCGTCGGGACCGGCGCAATCGGGAAAGCCGACGATCACGGTGCGGAAATGCTTCATCGCCGGTTTGCACGGGATCGATTCGAGCGCGCCGAAGGCGCCGCGGATCAGGGCAAAGGCCTTGTCTTCGTCGTTGGCGCCGGCGTTGGAGATCGCCAGCCGGACCGTATCGATCTTCGCGGCCTGACGGGTGAAGGGGCAGACGGCGCCGGTACGCCCGAGATCGGGATGGCTGTTCATCAGATAGGATTCGACCCAGCCATGCAGTGCCGTCATACTGGGATCTGCGAAACCCTCGACGTCTTTCATCCCGATGAACCGTCCGTCGGTCGCCGGTATCGTTTTGCCCGTCTTGGTCGGCATCGGCATCACTCGCCCTGCAAATCTCGCTCGAGGCTACATAGACGTCAGAGCTTGAGGAAGTGTTGATGGTTGCAGACCGTGCGATTTCCCGCAAGGCTCGTGTTTGACGCCGTCTTCGCCCGAGCGTTGCGGCACACCGGTTTCGAGCATTGACGCCATCCCATCAGACAACCTTGACCACTGCTCCGCGACGCAGATGCGGGATCAGCCGGCGCATGGCGGCAAGGCTGATGGCGACGCAGCCTTGCGTCGGCTGGTAGCCCGGGCGGATGAGGTGGAAGAAGATCGCCGAACCGGCGTGCCGGCGCCGGCTGCTGAGGTTCCAGTCCATCACCAGGCAGACGTCGTAGAGCCCGTCGTTGCGCATCATCTCCTCGTGGCTGGGCGAAAAGGGCGCCTTTGCCGGGCGATTGTAGCTGGCATGGGAAGGCGCGTCGCACCAGAGCATGCCCTTGCGGATCGCCCGGGTGGGAAGCGGCGTCGAGGGCAAGGCGACCCTGTCGCGCCTGACATAGCCGCCGACAAGCTTCATCGCTGCGCGCGGCGTCGCACCATCGCCCTCGCGCTTGCGGCTGGTGATGCCGCTGCGGCCGATGGCTGCTTGCTCGGTGTGGCCGTCGAAGGTAACAAGAGCACGCCGGCGATCGCGCGGGGCCGGGCGCACGGTAATCACGGTTTTGGCAGGCCTTGTTCCCGACGTTTTCTTGCGCATCTGTCTCACGGATTTTTGAATTGTCCGTGATTTGGCGGGCACCATAAGCACGGTTGCACATATATCGAGGTTGCAAAGCCGGTTCGCTTGCCAACATTGGCATTTGAGCTAGTTTGAAACCGGAAGCAAACAGGAATTGTCCCATGGCGACCCGTACCATTCTTCTTGTCGACGACGACAATGACCTGCGCGAGACGTTGGTCGAGCAGCTTTCGCTGTATGAGGAGTTCGATCTTCTCCAGGAAGCTTCGGCCGGCAAGGGTATCCAGGCGGCCCGCGCCCAGCAGGTCGACCTGTTGATCATGGATGTCGGCCTGCCCGACATGGATGGGCGCGAGGCGGTCAAGCTGTTGCGCAAGGGCGGCTTCAAGGCGCCGATCATCATGCTCACCGGCCATGATACCGATTCCGACACGATCCTCGGTCTCGAAGCCGGCGCCAACGACTACGTCACCAAGCCGTTCCGCTTTGCCGTGCTGCTCGCCCGCATCCGCGCGCAGCTGCGCCAGCACGAACAGAGCGAAGACGCGACCTTCAGCGTCGGTCCCTACACGTTCAAACCGAGCCAGAAGCTGCTGACGCTGGAAAACGGTCAGAAGATCCGGTTGACCGAAAAGGAAGCGGCCATCATCCGCTATCTCTATCGCGCCGACCAGAAGGTGGTGACGCGCGACGTGCTGCTGGAGGAGGTCTGGGGCTACAATTCCGGCGTGACCACCCATACGCTCGAAACACATGTGTACAGGCTTCGCCAGAAAATCGAGCGCGACCCTTCCAATGCCGAGATTTTGGTGACAGAGAACGGCGGCTACAAGATCGTTCCGTGAGACGTCGACGTCGGACAATTTGTCCTGACGTCAGCTGCTCCGGGCTGTTTGCATCGATTGCGATGCTTTTCGGAGCCGGATCCGGAAGCGTCGTAATTCAGGGAGGTTAGCCGCTTGGCGCTCAACGACGACATCGTTCTCTTGTCCAATGTGCCGCTTTTTGCCGATATCAGCGAGGACAAGCTGAGGCTGATCGCCTTCGGGGCGGAACGTCGCCGCGTGTTTAAAGGGCAGGAGCTGTTTCGCGAGGGGGCGCCGGCCGATTGCGCGTTCGCGATTGCCAGCGGCAGCCTCTCGCTGTCGAAGGCCAATGGCGAAGGCATCATGGAGGACATCACCACCGTCGGCCGCGGCGCGCTTTTATCCGAACTGGCGCTGATCTCGATGGTGGAGCGCAAGTTCACCGCGACTGCGGACGAGGACAGCGAGGTCATCCGCATCAACCGGCCGCTGTTCCGGCGCATGCTGGAAGAATATCCCGAAGTCGCGGCCCTCGTCGAAGCGCGCATCCGCGAAAACCTGCAGGCGATGATCCGCCGCGCCGGCGCGCTTGCCGGCCGTTTCGCCTGACGCACTTCCGATAAACGGTCGAACGCCAGGCGCTCGATCGCCTTAAATGTCGAAGTGGGCGATCACGGGCACATGGTCGGACGGCCGCTCCCAGCCGCGGGCCTCGCGCAGGATATCCACCTTCGTCAGCTTGGGGGCAAGGTCGGCCGACGACCAGATGTGGTCGAGGCGCCGGCCGCGGTCGGCCGCTTCCCAATCCTTGGCGCGGTAGCTCCACCAGGTGTAGAGCTTGGTTGGCGACGGCGTGTGCTGGCGCATCAGATCGACCCAGCCGCCGCCGGTCATCACCGTCGTCAGGCCCTCGGTTTCGATCGGCGTGTGACTGACGATCTTCAACAACTGCTTGTGCGACCAGACGTCGTCCTCAAGCGGTGCGATGTTGAGATCGCCGACGAGGATCGAGGAGATCCCGGCTTCCGCCTCGGCGTGCAACAGCTTCATCTCGTCGACGAAATCGAGCTTGTGACCGAACTTCGCATTGATCGCGCGGTCCGGCTCGTCGCCGCCGGCCGGGACGTAGAAATTGTGAAGCCGGATCTTCTTGCCGCCGGCCGCAAACACCACGGAGAGATGGCGGGCGTCACCGACGCCGCAGTAATCGCGGCGGTCGCTGAGCTCATGAAGCGGCAGGCGCGAGATCGTCGCGACGCCGTGGTAGCCCTTCTGGCCGTGCATCTCGATGTGGTTGTAGCCGAGCGCCTTCAGCGGCTTGGACGGAAACTGGTCGTTCGGGCACTTGGTTTCCTGCAGGCAGAGGATGTCTGGCTGCCAGGTCTTCAGGAGGTGCTCGACCAGCGGCATGCGCAGGCGAACGGAATTGATGTTCCACGTGGCGACGGACAGGGCCATTGCTCATTTCCCATGATCGGTGAGGCCGGGCGTTCGACGAAACGGAAGCCGGCTCAGGACGGATGTTTTCGATGTCCGGGAGGTTTAAGCAGGTCTGGCGCTTCGGGACAAGGAAGCCCTGAAAAAGGCTACCTTCACGTCACGCATCTCAAGGACGCGCAGTGCCGCAACGGGCCGAGCGGGCAGGCAGCCGGCGTGCGCAGGGCTGCCCCGGGGAAAGCTTAGCCGCCGCGCTTGTTGCGGACTTCGTCGTAGGGGATCTTGAACACCTTGTCGTCGAGCGCCATGCCGGTCTGGACGTTGAAGATCATCACCGAGGTGTCCTTCTTCTGCGCATCGGTGATCGTCCACTGGCGCAGGTCGTAGGTCTTCGGATCGAACATCATGGTGATGGTCGAATCGCCGAAGATCGAGCGGTCGCCAAGCACGATGGTGATGAGATCGGACTCTTCCTTGACGTCGCGCACCATCTTGCCCGACAGGTCGATGCGTTCGCTGAGCAGAAGGTTGAGCGGCGTCTTGGAGAGCGGATAGATGTCCCAGGTCTTCAGCTTCATATTGCCGATGACCACCGATTTGCCGTCGGCGATCACCCGCATCGGCGAAGGGGCTTCGTAGTTGAAGCGGATCCGGCCGGGGCGGCGGATGAAGAACTTGCCGCCGGTCTGCTCGCCGCGCGGGCCGAACTGCACGAATTCGCCGGACATGGTCTTCACCGACGAGAAATGGTCGGCGATCCTCTGGGCCGAGCCGGAGGCCTGGGCGAAGGCCTTGGTGACGTCGAGACCGGTGCCACCCATGCCCGCGAGCGCCGCGAGGCCGCAGACGAATACGCGGCGCGACATCGCCGGATTGCTGGCTTGGGTGGTTTTCGCTTCCGTCATCGCAGTCTCCTTCATTTCCTTGATCATCTGGAGCGCAAGTGCGGCACCTTCAAGGCGTTTTTCATCGCCGTCGGCGGCCAGCGCTCTCACATGACCGTTACCGGGCTGCCATGTGCTCCCAGAGATTTGGCCGGATTTACCGGCCGGTGATTTCGGCTTCTGTCGGCACGAGGATTTCGCGTTTTCCGGCATGGTTTGCAGGACCGATAATGCCTTCCTGCTCCATGCGCTCGATCAGCGATGCGGCCCTATTATAACCGATCCCGAGGCGACGTTGCACATAGGATGTGGAGGCCTTGCCATCGCGCAGGACGATCGCCACCGCCTGGTCGTAAGGGTCGTCTGACTCGCTGAGATTGGAGGTGCCGGCCGGGCCGCCGCCGTCATTGTCCTCGTCGTCGTCTTCGGTGATCGCGTCGAGATATTGCGGCGTGCCCTGGGTCTTGAGATAGGCGACGACTTCCTCGACCTCGGTGTCCGAGACGAAGGGGCCGTGCACGCGCTGGATGCGTCCGCCGCCGGCCATGTAGAGCATGTCGCCCATGCCGAGCAGCTGTTCGGCGCCCTGTTCGCCCAGGATGGTGCGGCTGTCGATCTTCGAGGTGACCTGGAAGGAAATGCGGGTCGGGAAGTTGGCCTTGATCGTGCCGGTGATGACGTCGACCGAGGGACGTTGCGTCGCCATGATCACGTGGATGCCGGCGGCGCGCGCCATCTGCGCCAGGCGCTGAACGGCCCCTTCGATGTCCTTGCCGGCGACCATCATCAGGTCGGCCATTTCGTCGATGATGACCACGATATAGGGCATCGGCGACAGGTCGAACTCTTCGGTCTCGTAGATCGCTTCGCCGGTCTGGCGGTCGAAGCCGGTCTGCACGGTGCGGGTGATCGCATCACCCTTGGCCAGCGCCTGCTCGACACGGGTGTTGAAGCCGTCGATGTTGCGCACGCCGATCTTCGACATCTTCTTGTAGCGCTCTTCCATCTCGCGCACGGTCCACTTGAGCGCGACGACGGCCTTTTTCGGGTCGGTCACGACAGGCGAAAGCAGGTGCGGGATGCCGTCATAGACGGACAGTTCGAGCATCTTCGGGTCGATCATGATCAGTCGGCACTGGTCGGGACGCAGCCGATAGAGCAGCGACAGGATCATGGTGTTGATCGCCACCGACTTGCCCGAGCCGGTGGTGCCGGCCACCAGCAGATGCGGCATCTTGGCGAGATCGGCGACAACAGGCTCGCCGCCGATGGTCTTGCCGAGGGCCATGGCAAGGCGCGCCTTCGACGTCTCGAAGTCGCGCGAGCCGACCAGTTCGCGCAGGTAGACGGTTTCGCGGCGCTGGTTGGGCAGCTCGATGCCGATGGCGTTGCGGCCGGGGACCACGGCGACGCGGGCGGCGATCGCGCTCATCGAGCGGGCGATGTCGTCGGCAAGGCCGATGACGCGCGACGACTTGATGCCGGGCGCCGGCTCCAGTTCATAAAGGGTGACAACCGGACCGGGGCGGACATGGATGATCTCGCCCTTGACGCCGAAGTCCTCGAGCACGCCTTCGAGCATACGGGCGTTCTGTTCCAGCGCATCGGCCGAAAGCGAGGCGTCGCGGGTGACGTTCTTCGGTTCGGCGAGGAAATGCATCGGCGGCAGCGCGAAATCGCCGTCGTCCTCGACAAACGAGCGCTGGGCCTCGCGCTCGAAGCGCTGGCCGGTCTTGGGGCGAGGCGCGGGCGTGACGACGCGCGAACCGGCCTTGGGCAGGCCCTGCTTGGGCGGGGCGGACCGCGGCGCCCAGTCGGCCGCCGCGTCGAGATCGTCGTCCTCGTCATCGGGCAGGATGCCGGCCGGGCGGCGGTCGTCCATGTCGAACGGCAGGTCGTCATCGTCGTCGGCCATGATCGGCGGCGGCGTCACGACGCGGCGCTCGGATCTGTCGAGCGAAGGTTCGATGCGGTCGCCGGCAGCCATCGGCTTCGGCCGGGCCGGTTCGTTCAGCGTGCCGAACTCGTCGTTGTTGAAATCGTAGGGCTCGTCGTACTGGCGCTTCGTCGGCGCGCGGGTTCCGCTCATGCCGAAGATGCGGCGCACGCGCGCCTGAACCGTGTAGCGCATATGGGCGAACGAACCCATCAACAGGGTGAATGGGCCTTCGCTGTCGTCCTCGTCCAGCTCGTCGCGCACGGTGCGCGCCTTGCTTGGTGTCGGCTCTTCGATCTCGTCTTCGTCCTCCTCATCGCTGACGCCGATCAGGCCGGCGCTGTAGATCAGGCACCAGGCGGCAGGGGCGGCGAAGATGCAGGCAAGCACGGTGGCAAAGGTGCCGGTCGGGAAGGCGCCGGTGAAGAGCGCGGGGAACCGAAGGATCATGTCGCCAAAGACGCCGCCGAGGCCGTTGGGCAGCGGCCAGGTGATCGGGGCTGGAACGCAGCTTAAGGCAGCACCTGCAAGCACCGATCCGACGAACCAGAGGCCGAGGCGCTTGACGATCTTGTCGAAGCGCCTGCCGCCGATCAGCACCAGCGCCCAGGCAACGGCCGGAAGCAGGGCCACGACGCTGGCAAGCCCGAAGAACTGCATGAAGATGTCGGCAAAGGCAGCGCCCGCATAGCCGAGTACGTTGGTCGGCTCGTCCGATGTGGCGTAGGAGAAGCTCGGGTCGGCAACATTCCATGTCGACAAGGCGGCGATGGCCAGCGCCAGCGCGCCGAACAGCGCGAAGCCCGCCAGCGACGCGATCTGTCGCCAAACGAAGGTGGTTAGCACGAACCGGTTGGAACGGCTGTCAAGCGCTGCCGGATTGCTTCTGCTCATGTTGCCTGCTGCCCGTCTCGATCTCTAGGGCACATTGCGCGCCTTGGAATCAACCTAAGCGAAGCACGGTTAATGCGACATTAACCATGCGCATATGCCGCTAAAATACCGGTGGGCGAGGGGCCACAGGTGGCGAAATCGCGCAAAAAAGCCCGGATCTGTCGATCCGGGCCAAAGGCGATCCGCATCAGACGGACCGCGACGGGAGGATGAGCGGCGCCAATTTAAGGCGCCGCGATTGGCTTAGCTGTGGTAGGCGGCTTCGCCGTGCGACGAGAGATCGAGGCCTTCGCGTTCGGCTTCCACCGAAACCCTCAGACCGACGATCGCGTCGACGACCTTGTAGAGGATGGCCGAGACGATGCCGCACCATACGATGGTGATGGCAACGGCAGTCAGCTGGGTCATGAACTGGCCGCCCATGGTGACGCCGTCGGCATAGCCGATGCCGCCGAGCGAGGACGAGGCGAAGATGCCGGTTGCCAGCGCGCCGAAGAAGCCGCCCACGCCGTGGACGCCGAAGACGTCAGCGGTGTCGTCGTAGCCGAACTTGTTCTTCACCACCGAGACGAAGAAGTAGCACAGCGGCGAAACGATCAGGCCCATGACGATCGCGCCCATCGGACCGGCGATGCCGGCAGCAGGCGTGATGGCAACGAGGCCGGCGATCATGCCGGAGGCCGCACCCAGCATCGAGGCCTTGCCGCGGGTGAAGGTTTCGACGACAGACCAGGAGAGGATGGCGGCAGCCGTTGCGAGGAAGGTGTTGACGGTCGCGAGCATCGCGCCGCCCGATGCCTCGAGGTTGGAGCCGGCGTTGAAGCCGAACCAGCCGAACCACAGCATCGCCGCGCCGACGAGCGTTAGCGTCATGGAATGCGGTGCCATCATGTCGCGGCCGAAGCCGGTGCGATTGCCGACCATGATCGCGCCGATGAGACCGGCCACGCCGGCATTGATGTGGACGACGGTGCCGCCGGCGAAGTCCAGCGCGCCCATGCCGAAGAGCAGGCCGTTGCCGTCCCAAACCATGTGGGCGATCGGGAAGTAGACGAAGGTTGCCCAGAGTACCGAGAAGAGCACGGCTGCCGAGAACTTGATGCGCTCGGCAAAGGCGCCGACGATCAGGGCCGGCGTCAGGGCGGCGAAGGTCATCTGGAACAGCATGAAGATGTATTCCGGAATGACCACGCCTTCGGAGAAGGTGGCGGCCGTGCTGTCAACCGAGACGCCCGAGAGGAACATCTTGGCGAAGCCGCCAAAATAGGGGCTGGTCGAGCCGCCGAACGCGAAGGAATAGCCGTAGACGACCCAGACGATCATCATCGTCGCGCCGATGACGGTGCACTGCATCAGCACCGACAGCATGTTCTTGGCGCGCACCAGGCCGCCGTAGAAGAGCGCGAGACCCGGGATCAGCATGAAGAAGACGAGCAGGGTGGAGATGAACATGAAGGCCGTATCGGCCTTGTCGGGAACGGGGGCTGCGGCAGCGGCAGCGGCGGCTGCCGGTGCTGCTTCCTGGGCAAAGGCTGCGACCGGCGCAAGAAGGGCGGCAGAGGCTGCGCCGATCCTGACCAGAGAGGTGGAAAGTTTGCTTGACGACATCGAGTAGTGCTCCCTGAACGGCGTGGCTTACAACGCTTCTGAATCGGTTTCGCCGGTGCGGATGCGCACGGCATGGTCAATCGAGTAGACAAAGATCTTGCCGTCACCGATCTGGCCGGTCTTGGCAGCAGCGGCGATCGCTTCCACGGCCCTGTCGACGATCTCCGTCGGGACCGCGATCTCGATCTTCAGCTTTGGCAGGAAGCTCACGGCGTATTCGGTGCCGCGATAGATTTCGGTATGTCCCTTCTGGCGGCCGTAGCCTTTGACTTCGGTTACGGTCAGGCCCTGGATGCCAACGGCAGTGAGGGCTTCACGGACCTCATCGAGCTTGAACGGCTTGATAATGGCCATCACAATTTTCATCGTTTCCCATCCTTGTTCGCCTCCGGCGGGAGGCCATCTCTCCTTGCTGCGAACGCTGAAGCGCCTTGCAACCGGACAGCTACATTCAAGGGGCGTGCCAGATTCGTTTCCGCTGGCTAAACCTATGAAAAGGCATGGGAAAATTATCGGTCGCGGCAGATGTGCCGCGACGCGCTAAAAAATCGTCACTTTAGAAGATTAAAAAATAGGCAGAAAAGGTTCGTCGCCTTATTTTTGTTCAGGTGCCTTTTTCCGGATCAGGCCTTCCTGCGCCACCGAGGCGATCAGCACCCCGGAACGATCAAAAAGGCTGCCGCGGGTCATGCCGCGGGCACCGTGGGCGCTGGGGCTGTCCTGGGTATAGAGCAGCCAGTCGTCCATCTTGCACGGACGGTGGAACCACATGGCGTGATCGAGGCTTGCAACCTGCAGGTTGCGATCGAACACCGACGTCCCATGGGCATAGAGCGAGGTGTCGAGCAGCGTCATGTCGGAGAGATAGGCGAGAACGGCCGCCTGCAGATGGCGTTCGTCGGGAACCTGGCCGACGGCCTTGACCCAGACGTCCTGCGTCGGCTTGCCGTCGTTGCGGGCGAAGTAGTGGGTGAGCGAGACCGGGCGGATCTCGATCGGCCGTGGCCGCTCCCAGTAACGCCGGATCGCTTCGGGCGCCTGCGCCAGGAACTTGTCCTTCAGTTCCTGCTCGCCCGGCAGGGTTTCCGGCATCGCCACCTTGGGAATGTCGATCTGGTGATCGAAGCCGTCCTCGTCATACTGGAACGATGCCGACATCGAGAAGATCGCCTTGCCATGCTGGATGGCCACGACGCGGCGCGTGGCAAAGCTCGAGCCGTCGCGGATGCGGTCGACCTCGTAGATGATCGGCACGGAGGGATCGCCGGGCCGCATGAAGTAGGCATGCAGCGAATGCACGTAGCGGCCGTCGTCGACGGTGCGCTGGGCGGCGACCAGCGCCTGCCCGATCACCTGGCCACCGAAAACGCGCTGCCAGCCGACCTGGGGACTGCGGCCACGAAACAGGTTCTCCTCGAGCTTTTCGAGGTCGAGTGTGGCAAGCAGCGCATCCATGGGCGTTGCGGTCTCGGTGGGGCGCGACATTTCGGCAGTCTCCGATGGTAGGAACGGCGATGGCATTGATCTATATAGGCATGAAACGATGCTCAAGTGCGACGGGAGAAAGCGGATGATCGATGTGTTGATTGCCGGTGGCGGCTATGTCGGCCTTTCGCTCGCGGTTTCGCTGAAGAAGGCGGCGCCGCATCTTTCCATCTCCGTCATCGACGGCGCGCCGGAAGGGGCATGGAAGCGCGACGAGCGCGCCTCGGCCGTGGCGTCCGCTGCCGAGCGCATGCTCGATGTGCTCGGCGTCTGGCAGGCGATCGCGCCGGAGGCGGAGCCGATCCGGCGCATGGTCATCACCGATTCGAAGACATCAGATCCGGTGCGTCCGGTGTTTCTCACCTTCGACGGGGAGGGCGAAGAAGGCAGGCCGTTCGCCCATATGGTGCCGAACACGGCCATGATCGGGGCGCTGCGGGCTGCCTGCGACGAATTCGGCGTTACGGTGCGCCAGTCGACGATGGTCGAAACCTTCGAGAGCGGCGACCACGCGGTTGCCGTGACGCTTGCCGGCGGCGAACAGCTGGAAGCCCGGCTGCTGGTTGCCTGCGACGGCGTGCGCTCGAAGCTGCGCGACGCGGCCGGCATCAAGACCGTCGAATTCGACTACGGCCAATCGGGTATCGTCACCACCGTCGAGCACGAGCGCCCGCATGAGGGCACCGCCGAGGAACATTTCCTGCCGGCCGGCCCCTTCGCGACGCTGCCACTCAAGAACAACCGCTCGTCGCTGGTGTGGACCGAGCGTACCGCCGATGCCGAGCGGCTGGTCAAGGGCGACGATTTTCTGTTCGAGGAAGAGCTGGAGCGCCGCTTCGGCCACCGGCTCGGCCATCTCAAGGTCGTCGGCGGCCGCCGCGCCTTTCCGCTCGGCCTGACGCTGGCGCGCGACTTCGTCAAGCCGCGGTTTGCGCTGGCGGGCGATGCCGCCCACGGCATCCATCCGATTTCCGGCCAGGGCCTCAATCTCGGCTTCAAGGACGTGGCGGCGCTGGCCGAAACGATCGTCGAGGCAGACCGCCTCGGGCTCGATATCGGGTCGCTGGCGATCCTCGAGCGCTACCAGAGCTGGCGGCGCTTCGACACGTTCCGCATGGGCGTGACGACGGATGTACTCAACCGGCTGTTTTCGAACGACATCACGCCCGTCAGGATCGCCCGCGATTTCGGACTCGGCCTTGTTGACCGGCTGCCGTCGCTGAAAAGCTTCTTCATCCGCCAGGCGGCCGGGATCGCCGGCGACGCGGACCCGCGGCTCTTGTCCGGTCAGCCGATCTGATCGGCAAGCGCTGCATCCCTGGTATTGCCCCTCACCCTAGCCCTCTCCCCGCTTGCGGGGAGAGGGGATCAGGTCGCGTGCGCGATGATGCCGCCACATTCAAGAGAAGAAATCGGGCACCGAGCGCGCAACGGGTTCCTTCTCCCCGCTTGCGGGAGAAGGTGGCCGGCAGGCCGGATGAGGGGCAGGCGTCGCGAGGAACGCCTCAGTCCTCGATCTTGCGCGCTTCGGAGATCAGCATGATCGGAACGCCGTCGCGGATCGGATAGGCGAGCCGCGCCTTTTCCGAGACGAGTTCGCCGGCGTCGGCGTGGTAGCTGAGCCGGCCCTTGGTCAGCGGGCAGACGAGCAGTTCGAGCAGTTTCGGATCGACCTTGCTGGCGTTGACGTCCATGGTGTCTCGCTTACTGCAGGATGTTGTCGACATCGCCGAAATTGCGTGCAAGCACGATCTCGGTAATGGCGATCAGCGTTTCGGCGCGGGTCTTGAGATCAGGCGCTTCCAGCAGCGCCTGTTTTTCCGCCGGACCATAGGGCGACATCATCGCCATGGAATTGACGAGCGTGCGGTTGCTTGCGCGCTCGACGCTCTCCCAGTCCGCCTTCAGCTTGTTGGCTTCCAGATAGGCCCGGAAGGCAGCCAGCAGTGCGGAGCGATCGACAAGGCTCTCGTCGTCACGATTTTCGAGATCGGCCGTGAAAGGCCCAATGCGGAAGCGTCGGTAGCCGCGGGTGCCTGCGACCTCGCTGAACAGCCGGTAGCGGCACACACCCGTCAGCGAGGTGATGTAGCGACCGTCGCCGGTTTCGGCAAAGGAGGTGATGCGGCCGATGCAGCCGACCTGGCACAGCGCCGGAACGGGGCCATCGCCGATCTCGTTACGGCCTTCGCAGAAGGAGGGCTGCACGATCCCGATCAGCCGGTTGCCCGACAGCGCGTCGTCGAGCATCGCGAGATAACGCGGCTCGAAGATGTTGAGCGGCAGCTGGGCGCCCGGCAAAAGCAGCGCGCCGGTCAGCGGAAACACCGGAATGATCTCCGGCAAGTCCTGCGGACCTAGATAACGTGCATTTCCGACATGCATTCCGATCGACCTTGCCGAAGTCTGGTCTTGCCCCCGCCACGCGCCAGGCGTGACCAACCAGATCAAGAAATGGTGCGCTCCTTGAAAATCTCAAGGGAAAAACGCACCGATCTTGATGTCTAGCTCAGGAAAACGGGCTGGCTCAGGAAAACAGGATCGACGACAGCTTGCGGCGGGCGGCGATCGTTGCCGGATCCTTCGGGCCCCAGACTTCGAAGAAGGAGACGAGCTCGCGGCGTGCGCCGTCGTCGTCGAAGGCCCGGTCGCGTTTCATGATCGTCAGCAGATGGTCGGCGGCGCCGTCGCGGTCGCCTTCGACGTTGCGGATCTTGGCGAGCATCATGCGGGCTTCGTGGTCGTCGGGGTTGGCGGCCAGGCGCTGCTCGAGGGCGTTCGGATCGCCGAGCTTGCGGGCTTCCTCGATCTGGTCGAGCTTCTTGGCGATCGCGCCGATACCGGCATCCTTGGCAAGATCTTCCGGCAGGCCCGACAGCGCTTCGCGCGCTTCGGCGAGCTGGCCGAGCGTGATCATGCAATCGACCATGCCGGCAATGGCCACCACATTGTCCGGGTCCGCCTGCAGCACGGCGCCGAAGAGGCCGGCGGCGTTCTCGGCATCGCCGGTTTCCAGCAACCCCTTGGCGTCGGCGAGGGCTGCCTCGATCTCGGCCTTGCTGTCGTCGACGGCAGGGCCTGCGACCTTTTCGATGAACTGCTTGATCTGGCTTTCCGCCACCGCACCCATGAAGCCGTCGACCGGCCGGCCGCCGACGAAGGCGATGACGGCGGGGATCGACTGGATGCCGAGCTGGCCGGCAATCGACGGGTGGTCGTCGATGTTCATCTTGACGAGCTTCACGCGGCCGGCAGCTTCCGTCACGACCTTTTCGATCACCGGGGTCAGCTGCTTGCACGGACCGCACCAGGGCGCCCAGAAATCGACGAGAACAGGCTGCTGGCGCGACGCGTCGAGCACATCCTTGGAAAAGTTGGCGGTTGTCGTTTCCTTGATCAGGTCACCACCTGCCGGGGCGGCTGCGACCGGCTGGCCGCCGAAGGAAGCCGAAGCGCTCATCTGGTTGCCGAAGGACCCTGCATAGGGATTGTCGTTGCCCGTCATTCTTCTCTCCTCGCCGGCTCTTCATCCGGCTTCCTGCATTCGCGCCAAAGATCGTATGTCAGGCTGTCACTTTCAAGACAAGCGGTTCATGTCCCGTGGCTTCCATGAAGCGCAGCAGATCCTTCGAGCCGATCGAGGTGGTGGCGTCGTTGGAGAGCGGATGGCAGTTGATCACATCGAACTTCATCAGTTCCTCGTCGATGATCACCTTGACGTTGCCGCCGGTGTCGTTGATCGCGCCGAGTGCGGTGACGGCTCCCGGAATGACGCCGAGATATTCCATCAGCTTTTCCGGCTTGCCGAAGGAGACCTTGCTCGACGCGCCGATCACCTGGTGCACCGTCTTCAGGTCGACGGTCGCATGTTCCTCGACGGTCAGCAGGAAGTAGTTATCCTTCTTGTCCTTCACGAACAGGTTCTTGGTGTGACCGCCGGGGATCTCGTCGCGCAGCGCCACCGATTCGGCCACGGTGAACACCGGCTCGTGGTTTTTGGTGCTGTGTTCGATGCCGAGATCGTCGAGAAAACGAAAAAGTTCGTCCGCGGTCTTCGGTTGCGCGTCATTCATCGGGGTGATTCTCCTGCCAAATCGGTTTTTTCCGGTCTGCTTTAGGGGAAAACGTCCGCGCCCTGCAATCTTGCAGGCGGCGGCGGGGCGCGAAAACGCGGCATTTGCGGGCTTCTCGAGGGGCTTCCCAAAAAATATTCGATTTCGCGTCATTTCCCTGTTGCATTCCAAAATCGCTTAGGCCATATACCGCCCGTCGCCGCAAGACACGGCGCCGCCACGGTCCACCGACTACCCCCGGACCGAGGTTAATGAGCGGGTGTAGCTCAGGGGTAGAGCACAACCTTGCCAAGGTTGGGGTCGGGCGTTCGAATCGCCTCACCCGCTCCATTTTTCCCAACCGATCAAATTCAGACGTTCAGGGCCGGCGCCATCGCCTCGGCCTTCTACACCGAGCGCTTATAGCGCAGCCGTTGCGTGCCGGAGTGCCATCTCATTGGCGCGACTGTCGTTTTCTGTTGCAGAACGAAAAAAACGGCGCGGACGTGCCGCACCGTTTTCACGCATTCCCGATCTCATCAGAATTTCATCGTCAGGCCCGCGCGGAAGGTCCGTCCCGGTGCCGGCATCATGCTTTGCGCCAGCGGATCGAGATAGTAGCGGTCGGTGAGGTTTTCGACCGACAGGTTCAGCACCGCGTCTTCGCGCAGCTCGTAGGCAAGGAACGCATCGAAGACCGCGACCGGGTGATAATAGACCTGGGCTGCCGTGACATTCTTCTGCCAGGGCTGGTCGAGCTTTTCCACCGGACCGCTGGTGTAGGTCATGCGGCCGCCGATCGTCAGGGTCTCATCGAGGAAGCGGGCGCCGGCGGTAACGTTCACGGCGTATTTCGGCGGGTTCTGCGTGTTGGCGTAGGAGCCGCTGAAGCCGCCCGGCGTGCAGTTCGGGGTGCCTTCCGTGCGGGTGTATTGACTGGCTGCCGCCCGCAGCTGGGCGGCGACGACGGGATCGCAGGTCTCGGCGTTGAAGTAGTAGGTGGTCGAAAGATCGGCGAAGAACCGGCCCTCGTCGTAATTTGCCTGTAGCTCCAGCCCGGAAACCTTGAAGCTCTCGGCATTGCTCATCAGCATCATGCCGTTGCCTGTGGGGTTGTAGAAGCGGGTTATGTAGTCGTCGATTTTCGTATTGAAGTAGGCGAGCTTGAGCCCGGCAGTGTCGCCGGGCGACAGGAGATCCGATGCCACCGTGCTTGCGCCGATTTCCCAGGCGCGGGAGCGTTCGGGCTTCAGGGTTCCGGCCTGTGTGACCTGTAGTGTGCCCTGCGAGGATTCGAACAGGCCCGGCATGCGCAGGCCTTCGGTGTAATTCACATAGACGAGGGTGTCGTCCGTGATGTTGTGGCTGATGCCGAAGGCCGGCGCAAAGCCGCCGTCCTTGCGTTCGAGCTGATCGCCGTATCGATACTCCTTCACGAACTCGGCGACCTGCGGCGCATAGACGGTGGTCGAGTTATATTTGAGGTCGCCGATCCTGACCTCGGAGTTGTCGGAATAGGTGGTCGCCTTGCCGTCGTTCAGCAGCGGGTTGGTGGCATCGGTGAAGTTGCCGTCCTTGTCGGCGAACCAAGTGGCGTTGGCCACCCAGCTGTTTCCATCCTTCAGCAGGATGTTTCTGTAGGACCTCTTCTCGTAGATCGCTTGCGAATGCCGGTTGTTGTCCTTGCTGTTGAACCTGACATAGCGGCCGCCAAAGCGGACCGAGAGCGCATCCGTCGGCTGCAGCGTGAATTGCCCCGAGAGGCTGCCCTCCTGGCGGTCGCCATCGCGCAGGATCCGGTTGTTGTTGCGGTCATCCAGGGTGATGACGACGCCGTCGGCGGGGCGGATGGTCTCGTTCATGAACGATGCCCCGAAATCGAGCGTCGCCTGACCGAGGCCGGTGTCGAACTCCGCCTTGTTGCTGGCGTCGATGCCCCAGCGGCGGTTCTGCTGGCGCGCCCAGCCGTAATCGTTGTCGAATTCGGACCGCTGGGACCGAGGAACCATCGGTCCGCCGTTCAGCAGTTCGCTGTCGGCATCCGTCATCCAGACGTTGGCCTTGAAGTTGATCAGGTCGTTGTCAGCGGGATCATAGGCGTAACGCGCGTTCAGGGCGTCGATCTCCATCGAACCGAGCGGCCACTGCCCGAGGGTGTCCTTGCTGCCGCGGAAGATGACGGAGGGCATGATCTCGCCGAAGCGGCCGTCGAAATGGCGATAGCCGACATCGAGTGTCTGTTCGTCGGTCGGCCGGATCGTCGCCTTGAGCAGCACCGACTGGGTGTTGCTCGAGGTGTTCATGACCTCCTCGCCCTCCTTGTAGACCTTGGCGACGGACTGCTCCTCATAGAAAGAGGTGCTGCCGTCCCAGCGGCGCTGCGGCGTGAAGATGCGGTAGCGGTCGCGACCATGCGAACCGGCGAAATAGTTGCCCTCGTTGCGCTTGGCCAAGGCGCCGACGAGATCGAAATACTCGTTGCTGTAGGCGACCGCGGCGCTGCCGGACTTGGCATCGGAATTGAAGATGTTGCCGCGCTCCGTGCGAGCGTTGGCGCTGTGCTTTTCCCAGCGCGGAACGCCGCTGCGCGGTTCCTGCGGCGAGATCCCATTGTCCGACATGTCGCCCTTCAGCCTGACGCCGAAGCTCGCTCCGTCCTTGAGAATGTCACCGACGCCGATCGTCTGCATCGCGACGGTGCCGCCGATGGCGCCGGAGGCTCCGGGAGTAACGCTAGGGCCCTTGTTGATCAGCACGCCGCCGATCAGATCGGGATCGATGTAGCTGCGCTGCTGCGTGCCGGCGTAGCCGCGATAGGTGTCGAGCGCCTGCTGGCCGCCGTCGACGGTGACTGCAACGCGGTTTTGGCCCTGGATGCCGCGGATGTTGACGTCGAGGCCGCCGCCGTTGCGGCTGTCGCCCACCTGCACGCCCGGTTGCCCCTTCAGCATGTCGCCGGCGGTGCGATGGCTGAAGCGGTCGATCGTCTCTGAGGAGATGTAGACGGTGGAATTCGGCGCGGTATAGACCTCGTCCTTCGGCGAGCGAACGCGCCCGCCACGCACCGTTATCGCCTCGAGTTGCGTGGAGCCTGTCGCCAGGGACGCGTCCACGGGTGCTGCGGCTTGCCCGAGAACCGCAGCGTTGTCGCCATTGACGTGGAAGCGGATGCCGCTGCCCTGCAGCAGCCGCTCAAGGCCCTGTTGCGCGGTATAGCGGCCGTTCACCGCGGTCGAGGTCACATTGCGGCCAAGGCTTGCCGGTTGCGAAATCTGCAGTCCTGTCTGCCGGCTGAAGGCGCTCAGCGCGCTGGAAAGTGGCTGGGCCGGGATGTTGAACGCATGCACCGTTTCGTTGGTCCGGGTCTCGGCAGGGATCGTCGACCCGTTCGACACGCCTTGCGCATCGACTGTCGTGGCGGTGCAGAACAAAACAAGCGCCGTCGTCGCCATCAGGCCCGCGTAACGCGTCAGCCCTCCATATCTTGTCCCATCGACGAGTGAATGTGCCGGTACCACGGATGCCATTTCAGTACTCTCTCCTGATCTGCAGACGCGGGAAAACGAAGCGCCTCAGAATGCAAGACAAAGTGCGGACGGATTTTTTTCAGCTTTCGAGCCGATCGCTCAAATAAACTTGAATTTTTTTATCCTGTTTTATCAGAGGCGGGTGATGACGCGCAGAAGCGGCGACGCCGACCGCACGGTGCCGCCATAGGGACCGACCAGCGCCCGCAACGCCTGGTCCGGCCTGGTGAGGTCGTAGATGCCGCTGACGCGTTTTGCCGCCAGGCCGCGATCGGGAACGGTGATCCAGGCAGGGTGATAGCGCTGGATCAGCTCCACCACGGAGCCGATCGTCTGGTTGGTGACGTAGAGCCGGCCTTCGCGCCAGGTGGCGATGTCGCTCACGGCGATGGCGCCTCGTGTCTCTGCGCCGCTGTCGCGCTCGATGCTGATGACTTCGCCGGGCGCAAGCGTCGCCTGCGAGCTCATGTCGTCGCGGAATCTCGTCCTGACGCTGCCGTGCGCCAGGGCCACATCGGTGGCGGCGGAGGTCATTCTTACGTCGAAGGCGGTTCCCAGCACCTCGACCTCGACGCCGCCGGCCTCGACGACGAAGGGGCGCCCGTCGGCGACGACATCGAAGAAGGCCTCGCCGGCAAGGAGCGTAATCTTTCGTCCACCGTCGCCAATGGCCGATTTGATCGCGCTGTCGGCGCCGAGCACGACGGTGCTGCCGTCTTCGAGCTTGACGGTCCGGATCTCGGCCGTCGCGGTCAACTGATCGGCCTGAAGGCGGAGCATGACGGCGGGGCCGAAAAACAGCGCGGCGCAAAGGGCGGCCGCTGCCGCCGCGCCAGCCAATCTGGGCCGACCGAGGCGGCCCGCCCATGCCCGCCGCGCGTGAGCGTGGCGCCGATGTGTCGGCGATCTTGGGACGGTGTTTTCACCGCGTGCCGGCGAGAGGCGTCCGTATTCGGCAGGCGCTTCACCGAGGGCATCCCACATCGCCTGGGTCCTGTCCCAGGCCGCCCGATGCTCCGGCGATTGCGATCGCCAGGCCTCGAAGCGCCGACAAAGATCCGCATCCTGCGGGGTCTCGCGTAGCTGCAGCAGCCACTCGGCCGCTTCTTCCAGGACCGCAGGCGTCTTGTCGCTGTCGTCGTTGCCAACTGATTTCATCGCGAAGAATAACTCTTTCCAGCGTATCGATGCGCGGTGTCCATTTACGGCCATCTGCGATGGCCAAACCAGATGTGCCATTGGCTATCCGATGCCCGTGTCCATCTGTTCGGCGAGCCGTGCCATCGCCGCCTTCAGCAGGCGATGGACTGTTGCGATCGACAGGTCGAGGCGGTCGGCAATTTCCTGCAGGGTGTAGCCATCGAAACGGTACATCTCGACGACGACCCTGGCGTCATCCGGCATGGTTGAAAGGATCGAGGCGACGCTGCGCACCTGGTCGCAAAACAGGCTGTGTTGTTCGGGGGTATCGACCGGCTGAGGCTGCCCCCAAAACGGAAGGTTCTCGCACACCTGCTGGTTTTCGTAGCGCTTTCGCTTCTTCAGGTTGAACGCGAGATTGCGGATGATGCGCACAAGGTAAGCCCTCGGCGACAATGCGACCTCCGCGTGCTCTGAAGAGAAGCGGACGAATGCCTCCTGGACCAGGTCTTCCGCCTCGGCCCGCGAGCCTGAAAGCAAACGGGCATAGGCCAGAAGCGCGGGACGATGCGCGATATAGATCGCGTTCCGCTTGTCGTTGTCCCTGCCACCCATATTCCCGCAGTCCGCATTCACTCGGACAGCCCATGCCCTGCCCCAACGCAGAATACTTAACTTTTTTACTCATGTATATTCAAGCGTTTTTTCAGGCGGAATTCCGCCTGTTTCCGTCTCAGCTCTTCATGAACACGTAGTCCGTTTCCTGGCGGCGGATTTCGCCCGGGCGCAGAACGACATTGGGAAAGCCCTGGTGGTTGACGGCGTCAGGCCAGACCTGGGTTTCCAGGCAGAAGCCGGCAAAGGCGCCATAACGACGCCCTTCGAGGCCGGGGACCGGCACGTCGAGCTTGAAGCCGGTGTAAAGCTGAACGCCGGGCTCCGTCGTCAGCACTTCCAGCGTCACACCGGAATTGAGGCTGCGGGCAAGAGCGACCGAGTGTTTCGCCATGCGCTCGCGCGAAAGGCAGAAATTATGGTCGTAGGCGATGCGTTCGCCCTCGGCCTGGCGCTTGAGCGAGGTCATTTCCCGCAGATCGAAGGCGGTGCCTTCGACCGGACGAATTTCGCCCGTCGGGATCTGGTGCTCGTCGGTCGGCAGATAGTGGTCGGCGGCGATCATGATGTCATGGCCAAGCGCATCCGCACCGCCATCGAGATTGAAGTAGCTGTGCTGGCAGACATTGGCGAGCGTCGGGCGGTCGGTCTCGGTCTCGTAGACGACGCTGAGCACGCCACCGTGCTTCAGCTGGTAGGTGCAGCGGACCCGGCAGTTGCCGGGATAGCCGGCGCGACCGTCCGGGTCGGTGATTTCGAGAGTGACGCTGTCGGGGGCCTGTTCGACGATCGTCCAGTTGCGCTTGCCGATGTTGTCGCTGCCGCCATGCAGGTGGGTGACACCCTTCTCGTTCAATTCGAGCTGGTGGGTCTCGCCATCGAGCGTGAACCGGCCATTGCCGATGCGATTGGCGCAGCGGCCGGGCGTCGCGCCGAAATAGGGAGAATGGTCGAGATAGCTTTCGAGATCGGTAAAGCCGAGCACCAGCGGCGGCTCATGCCCCTCCAGCCGCAGGTCCTGGATCACGCTTCCCCAGGTGAGGATATGGGCTGTCAGGCCGCCGCCTGAGAGCACGACACGATGAACCGGTTCGCCCGAAGGCAAGTGTCCGAAAATATCCGTGTCCGCATGCCTGTCCATCGCCTGGTTCTCCCCGTCCTCGCGGCATGCAACCTGCGTCATTTCCCAGGGATCGGCAACCGGAAATCGAGATTTTCTGCGGTAGATTCAGCGTGATAGTTGTCTCGTGGCGTCCTGCAGTCCGGCAAGCGTCAATGGAAACATGCGTCCTGCGAAAAGGGTTTTGATCATGGCGATCGACTGGGTATGGCCCCAGTGCTGTTCGGGGACCGGATTGAGCCAGATGGAGCGGGGAAAGTGGGCGGCGACGCGCGACAGCCAGAGCCCGCCGGCCTCGTCGTTCCAATGCTCGACCGAACCGCCGGGATGGCTGATCTCATAGGGGCTCATCGACGCATCGCCGACGAAGATCGCGCGATAGTCGCTGCCGAAGGTGCGCAGCAGCTCCGTGGTGCGGGTGATGTCGGCCCGGCGGCGGCGGTTGTCCTTCCACACGCCCTCATAGACGCAATTGTGGAAGTAGAAATGCTCCATGTGGCGGAATTCGCCGCGTGCGGCGGAGAACAGTTCCTCGACGATGCGGATATGATCGTCCATCGAACCGCCGACGTCGAAGAACATCAGGAGCTTGACGGCGTTGCGCCGCTCCGGACGCGTCACGACATCGAGATAACCGTGCTCGGCGGTGGCGCGGATCGTACCGGAGAGGTCGAGTTCGTCGGCGGCGCCCGCGCGCACCCAGCGTCTCAGCCGCTTGAGCGCCACCTTGATGTTGCGCGTGCCAAGCTCGACCGTGTCGTCGTAATCCCTGAATTCGCGCCGGTCCCAGACCTTGACGGCGCGGCGATGCCGCGAGCCGTCCTGGCCGATCCTGACGCCTTCGGGATTGTAGCCATAGGCGCCGAAGGGCGAGGTGCCGGCGGTGCCGATCCATTTGGATCCGCCCTGGTGGCGCCCCTGCTGTTCGCCGAGCCTTTGGCGCAAGGTCTCCATCAGCGTCTCGAACCCGCCGAGGCTTTCGACCAGGCGCTTCTCTTCTTCCGTCAGGTATTTCTCGGCCAGCTTGCGCAGCCAGTCCTTGGGGATCGCTGCCTGCTCGAACGCTTCGGGCGGGTCGATGGCCTCGAGGCCGGAGAAGCAATGCCGGAAGACCCCGTCGAACCGGTCGATATGGCGCTCGTCCTTCACCAGCGTCGTGCGGGCGAGAAAATAGAACGCCTCGATATCGAAGGTGGCGATATCGGCCTCCATGCCCTCGATCAAAGACAGAAATTCCCGCAGCGTCACCGGGATTTTCTGAGCCTTCAATTCGAGGAAGAAGGGGATGAACATCGCAGCCTCTGATCCCTAGCCTTTGCCGATCAGGTCCATGTCGTAGGGCGTCGTCTGGTACATTTCGTTGATCCAGTTGCCGAAGAACAGATGCGCGTGACTGCGCCAGCGGTTCTGCGGCGGCAGGGCCGGATCGTTGTGCGGGAAGTAGTCGTGCGGCATCTTGATCGGCACGCCGGCGTCCACGTCGCGGAAATACTCGTCCGACAGCGAGGTGGAATCATACTCCACGTGATTGAACATGTAGAGGCGCTTGCCCTTCTTCTCGTGCACGAGGCAGACGCCCATCTCCTTGGACTCCATCAGGACCTCGAGGTCGGCAACGCCGTTGATGTCGGCGCGGCGCACCTCGGTCCAGCGCGACACCGGTACGGCGAAATCGTCGGAGAAGCCGTTGAGATAGACGGAGGAGGGCTGCAGGTTCTGGTGGCGATAGACGCCGAAGGCCTTCTCCTTCAGCGGATATTTCGGCACGCCGTGGAAATGGTAGATCGCCGCCATCGCGCCCCAGCAGACGTTTAGCGTCGAATGCACGTTGGTCGTCGTCCAGTCGAGGATGCTTTTCAGCTCCTCCCAATAGGTGACGTCCTCGTATTCGAGCGTCTCGACGGGCGCGCCGGTAATGATGAAGCCGTCGAACTTGCGGTCCTTCACCTCTTCCCAGGTCTGGTAGAAGGCGAGCAGGTGTTCTTCCGACGTGTTCTTTGCCCGGTGTGCGCCGATACGGATCAGGGACAGCTCGACCTGCAGCGGCGAGGCGCCGATCAGGCGCGCCATCTGGATCTCGGTCTTGACCTTGTTGGGCATGAGGTTCAGGAGCCCGATCTGGAGCGGGCGGATATCCTGACGGATCGCCACGGTCTCGGTCATCACCCGCACACCCTCGGTTGCGAGGGTTTCGAAGGCGGGCAGCGTATCGGGTATCTTGATGGGCATGGGGCTTCCACTCGATCAATACAAAAAAACCGGCGGCGATTGATCGCGACCGGTCCTCGGAAAATCCACGTTTCCTCGGCCCTTTAGCGATTTGTTTAACGTGGCTGCAAGCCGGCCGGCCAAATCACCACAGGATGCTTGATAGCGCGCCATGGGCGCGGGGGTCAATGAAAAACGATTCGCCGGCTAAACGGCCCCTCATCCGGCTGCCGCCACCTTCTGTCCGCTTGCGGGAAGAGGGCTAGTCCTCGGGTTAAACCCGAGGAGAGGGGCAGTCTCGCAGCAGGCCCAGACTGTCCTCCATGCCATAGCCGAGACGGCGCAAAGCCGCGTCGAAGCCGAGCCAGAAGAAGCGAAAGCGGATCGGCGGGCCACCGCCATCCGGGGTCATTTCGGCATGCAGCCAGGTTTCCCGTTGTTCGCCGGAAAGCTGCGCATGGAAATAGTGCCGACGATGACAGATCTGCCGGCCATCCTTCATGAAGCGATAGTCGTGCGTTGCAAGCGGCCGCAGCGATGCCGGCGGTGCGAGCCCCGTCTCCTCGACGAATTCGCGCAGGGCGGCATCCTCAGGGCTTTCGCCGGGCTCCATCGTGCCGCCTGGGACCTGCAGGTCGACATCGGGAAAGTCAGGCTCGTCGAAGACAAGCAGATGGTCCCGCCAGGTGGCGTAGATCAGGACCTTGTGGGCATCGGGTGTCATTGGTCACGGCGGGCCATGAAGGCCAGGCGTTCGAAGAGGTGGACGTCCTGCTCGTTTTTCAAGAGCGCGCCATGCAGCTTCGGCAGCATGGTCTTTGGATCGGCGCGCAGGTCGGCTGGGTCGATCTCGTCGGCAACCAGCAAGCGGATCCAGTCGAGCGCCTCGGAGGTCGACGGCTTCTTCTTCAGCCCCGGCACCTGGCGGATGTCGTAGAAGGCGGCAAGGGCTGCCGAAAGCAGGGTCTTGCGGATGCCGGGGTAGTGCACCTCGACGATACGGGCGAGCGTGTCGGCGTCGGGAAAGCGGATATAGTGGAAGAAGCAGCGGCGCAGGAAAGCGTCCGGCAGCTCCTTCTCGTTGTTGGAGGTGATGATGACGATCGGCCGCTGGCGGGCCTGGATCGTCTCGTTGGTCTCGTAGACGTGGAACTCCATGCGGTCGAGTTCCTGCAGCAGATCGTTCGGAAACTCGATGTCGGCCTTGTCGATCTCGTCGATCAACAGCACGACGCGCTTTCCTGCCTCGAATGCCTGCCAGAGCTTGCCCTTGCGGATGTAGTTTTTGACGTCGTTGACGCGCGCGTCGCCGAGCTGGCTGTCGCGCAGGCGCGAGACGGCGTCATATTCGTAAAGCCCCTGCTGCGCCTTGGTCGTCGACTTGACGCTCCACTCGATCAGCTCGAGCCCGAGGGCGGCCGCGATCTGGCGGGCAAGCTCGGTCTTGCCGGTGCCGGGCTCGCCCTTGACGAGCAGCGGCCGTTCCAGCCGGATCGCGGCGTTGACCGCGATCATCAGGTCCTTGTCGGCGATATAGTCGGCGGTGCCTTCGAATTGCATGGGGCTTCTTCCGGTCGTGGCGATGCGGGCGACGGCTCTGGCAAGAGCCCGTCATCGTGCCTCTGCACTAGCGCATAAGCAGGGCGGGTGCCAATGCCGTGTCGATTGCCGCCCGCCGGAGGTCAGCCGCGGAAGGCGGTGACCTCGATCTCGATCAGCATTTCCGGGCGGATGAGGTCGCAAACGATCATCGTGGCGGCCGGGCGGATCTCGCCGAACATTTCACCGAAGATCGGAAACACCCGGTCGGCGAAGCTGGCATCGGTGACGTAGTAGTGGTTGCGCACCACGTCCGAAAGCGAGAAGCCCGCTTCCTTCAGCGCGCCCTCGATCGTCTTCAGGCAATTGCGTGCCTGCTCTTCCACCGTTTCTGGCATGGTCATGGTGGCGTAGTCATAGCCGGTGGTGCCGGAAACGAAGCACCAGTCGCCCTTGGCGACGGCACGCGAATAGCCTGCCGTCTTCTCGAAGGGCGACCCGGAAGAGATGAGCTTGCGCGTCATCGCTCGCTTACGCCCAGGGGCGCGAAGCGGCGGTCGACTTTTCGAAGCTGTCGATGGCCGTTGCCTTTTCCAGCGTCAGGCCGATGTCGTCGAGGCCGTTCAGCAGGCAGTGGCGCTTGAAGGCGTCGATCTCGAACTTGACGGTGCCGCCGTCCGGGCCGGTGATTTCCTGGGATTCCAGGTCGATTGACAGGATGGCGTTGGAGCCGCGCGAGGCGTCGTCCATCAACTTGTCCAGGTTCTCCTGGCTGACGACGATCGGCAGGATGCCGTTCTTGAAACAGTTGTTGTAGAAGATGTCGGCAAACGAGGTCGAGATCACGCAGCGGATGCCGAAGTCGAGAAGCGCCCACGGCGCATGCTCGCGCGAGGAGCCGCAGCCGAAGTTGTCGCCGGCGACCAGGATCTTGGCGTTCTGGTAGGCGGGCTTGTTGAGCACGAAATCCGGGTTGACCGAGCCGTCCTCGTTATAGCGCGCTTCGGCGAAAAGCCCGGTGCCGAGGCCGGTGCGCTTGATCGTCTTCAGGTAATCCTTCGGAATGATCATGTCCGTGTCGACGTTGACGACGGGGAGGGGAGCGGCGACGCCGGTGAGCTTGACGAACTTTTCCATAACTTCAGGCCTTCGATTTCAGCGAAATGTTGCGTAAGCGTTTAGATCAGTTTTGCGCCGAAATGAAGGAAAATCTATCCTGAAGACGCCTGCCGGACGGGCGAAATCGCCTGCCCGGCAACTGTTGCCGCGTTTGTTTTGTCCGTCGGAGCGCCTTGCCGGCCCGTCATTGCGCATGCGGGCTGTCGTCAGGTGCCGGTATCAACCTGCCTTGACCGGAGCGTTCAGCGCCCAGAGCACGCCGAAGGGATCGCGCAGCTGCCCGTAGCGGTCGCCCCAGAACATCACCTCGATCGGTATCACCACTTCGGCGCCGGCAGCGACCGCCTTTTCCCACCACGCATCGATGTCGTCGACCGGCAGCATCAGGCTGAAGGCCTGCGGCTTTTCCAGCGGATGGCCATATTCCGGATAGGCGTCGCTGAGCATCAGCGAGCTGCCGTTGATGTGCAGATGGATGTGCATCGTGCGGCCCTGGTCGTCGAGCGGTTGCCTATAGACTTCCTTCGCGCCGAAGGCGTGCTTGTAGAAGTCCGCAGCCTTGGCCGCGCCGGCGACCTGGAGGTAGGGCACGAGCCCGTTGAGGGCCTGCGGCAACTGGTTTGCGTCTGTCTTCTGTGTCGCGCTGTCCATGTCATGCTCCTTCTTGAAGGGTAATGGAGTGGCCGAGACCTTTGCTGGCCTGACACAAGGACGGATGCGCACGGGGCTTGCCGACACGGGTATGGAAAAAAATGTAGGCGGACTTGAACTGACGCGTCGAGTGGCTGCGCCAAACGCTGAGCGCTGGAGCGCTTCCGGGCCTGGTCATGACCAGGCTGGAAACGCCCCGGCAAATGCCTTGGGAGGCACGATTCTCTGGAATCAAGCCGTTGGAGCGTCGTTTGTGCGCTCGTATGAACGCACGGCGCTCTAGAGGTCGATGATCGTGCCGCGACCGTCGTTCCAGATGCGCATTTCGCGCGGGGCGGGGCCAGGGGTCGGGCGGGCCGTTGCACGGGCAGGCCTGAAGTTCAGCCGGGCGGCAATGGCGCTGCCGATCGCGACGACGGCGGCGATGCCGGCGAGTGCAAGTGCCAGCGACGCGGTAAACACGAAGGCCGCCAGCGTGATGGTAATGGCCACGGCCGTAAAGAGAACAGAACGTATGCTTTGCATGATCGTCACCTTTCTGGCTCCGATGTGGGTGTTGCCGCCGCCGCTTGCAAGAGGGGTGCGGCGGTTCGCCTCGCCTTGCGGAAAAAATGAAAGGCGGGCACAACTGCCGCATGACAAAATCGATCGAACATCACCCCGTTCGCCTGCGCCGTTCGGTGCTCTCGGTGCCTGCCGACAATGCCCGCGCACTGGTGAAGGTTTCGCAGCTGGCAGTCGATGCCGCAATCTACGACCTCGAGGATGCGGTGACGCCCGAGCGCAAGGCCGGGGCCCGGGTCGGGCTCGTTCACCATCTCGTCGAAAACCGGCCGGATTGCGAGATCGTCATCCGCATCAACGCGCTCGGATCGGGTTTCGGCCAGGATGACCTGGCAGCGGCTCTTTCGGCAAAGCCCGATGCAATCCTTTTGCCGAAGGTCGAAAGCCCTGGCGATATCCAGATCGCCGCCGACTGGCTGGCGGACAACGATGCGCCGGAGGATGTGCGCCTCTGGGCGATGATCGAGACGCCGCGCGGCGTCGTCAATGCGCCTGCGATTGCCGAGACCGGCCGCACCTTTGGCGGCAGGCTCGATTGTTTCGTCGTCGGTCTCAACGACCTGCGCAAGGAAACCGGGGTTCCCGACCGTCCGGGCCGGCCTTACCTGATCCCCTGGCTGATGCAGATCCTGCTCGCCGCCCGCGGCAGCGGTCTCGATGTCATCGACGCGGTGTTCAACGACTTCCGCGACGCGGATGGCTTCGACGAGGAGTGCCGCCAGGGGCGCGACATGGGCTATGACGGCAAGATGCTGATCCACCCGTTGCAGATCGGCCCGGCCAACGAGCGCTTCGGCGTCGAGCAGGCCGCCGTCGACGAGGCGCGCGCCATCATCGCCGCCTTCGCGCTTAATGAGAACGCCGACAAGGGTGTCATCAATCTTCATGGCAGGATGATCGAGCGGCTTCATCTCGATCAGGCCCTGAGGCTCGCCGCCAAGGCGGCCACGATTGAAAAACGAAAGGCAAGATTTTGAAACTTTACCGCTTCCTCACCGGCCCCGACGATGCGTCCTTCTGCCATAAGGTAACGGCGGCGCTGAACCAGGGCTGGTCCCTGCACGGCTCGCCGACTTACGCCTTCAATGCGGATAAGCAGTACATGCAGTGCGGGCAGGCCGTCTTCAAGGACGTCGAAGGCAAGGATTATAATCCCGACATCAAGCTGTCGGAGCAGTAAGGCGGGCCGTCAGGCCCGTTAGGCCCCCACCTTTGCCTCTCCCCGAAGGCGGGAGAGGCGACGCGGGCGAAAGCTCCGTCGTCACGTGGTATCGTCCCTCTGCGGGGATGCTTTTCAGAGAAGCGATGCCGCGGTGTTTCTTCTCCCCGCTTGCGGGGAGAAGGTGCGGGCGGCGGATGAGGGGCAAAGTGAATAGGCGAGCCTGTCAGTTGCCCACGTGCTCGACGCTTGCCTCGATCCGTTCCATGTCATCGTCGGACAGACCGAAATGGTGGCCGATCTCGTGGATCAGCACATGGGTGATGATGTCACCCAGCGTTTCCTCGTTTTCCGCCCAATAGTCGATGATCGGCCGGCGATAAAGGGTGATCCGGTTCGGAAATTCGCCCGTCTCCATGGTGAAACGTTCGGTGATGCCGCGTCCCTCGAACAGGCCGAGCAGGTCGAACGGCGTTTCCAGCGCCATGTCCTCGAAGACGTCGTCGCTGGGGAAATCGGCAACCTCGATGATGAGGTCGGTCGTCAGCTTGCGGAATTCCTGCGGCAGGTGGCCGTAGGCTTCCACTGCGAGCTGTTCGAATGTCGTAAGCGTCGGTGCATGGCGTTCCCGCCAATCATCGGTCTGGTCAATGCGGGCCATAGGCACTCCTTGTTGTCCTCCATATAGCGATTTTGCCTTTATTTTTCGAGTGTTGAATTCCAGCCGCAAGGGTCAAGGAATAAATTCTTAAATTTGGCTGTTGACTCCTCCGGGCAGCTCTGGAATCTATAAGAACATAACAGGAACATCTTATATGGGAGTTGACCGTCATGGCCGATAACGCCGTGCAGCGGGAGACCGTTCTTTCGCTTCGCGAAACCATAGCGCGGATCGAGAACCGCAGGCTTGCGGGGGTCGTGAAGACGGTCAAGGCGGCCGATCCCGCGGGCTTTCGGCTGAGGCAAGAAGGCACTCCGGCATCCGGCCGCAAGGTCCTGCCGCTCGGTATTCCGGACCTCGACGATCTCCTCGAGGGCGGGCTGCCGCTCGAGGGCATGACGGAGATCCGCAATGCGCAGACGCGCGATGCCGGCGCTGCAGCCGGGTTTGCCACCGCGCTCGGTGCCCTCTGTCAGCGGGCGCGCCAGCAAAAGGGCGACGATGGAGCGCCGGTGCTGTGGATCAGCCAGTCGCTGGCCTCGACCGAGGCGGGCCTGCCCTATGGTCTCGGCCTCAGCGCATATGGGCTCGACATTCGCAGCCTGATCCTCAGCCTGCCACGCACCGTCAAGGACGCGCTCTGGATTGCCGAGACGGCGCTTTCCGTTTCGGCCTTCTGTGCCGTTATTCTGGAAATTCGCGGCAATCCGGCGTCGCTCGCCTTGAGCGAAAGCCGGCGCCTGCATGTTCGTGCCCGCGCCGGCCGCATTCCGCTTCTGCTTCTGCGCCAGTCCGGCCACGAGGAGGCAAGCAGCGCCTTCTTCCGGCTTCATATCGAACCGGCGCCCGCCCGCGAGCGCCCCCTCCCTGACGGCTCGATGCTTTGCGGCAGCATCGGCCATCCCGTCTTTCACGTCATTGCCGAGAAAAGCAGGTCTCCTGCTCCCGTCGGCCTCTTCCTGGAGTGGAATCCCCATGACCGCCGCTTTTACCCCGTCGAGCCCTTGCCAGCCGCTGCTGCGGCAGATCCAGAACCAGCGCATTCTGTCGCTCGACTTTCCGCATCTTCCGGCCGACCGGGTGGCGCGGAGCCGCTGGGGCACCTCCTGGCTTTCCCGCGGGCGTCCTGAGCATCCGCCCGTCGTCTTTGCCGACCGGGTCCGGAATGCCATGCGCCTGGTGGCGCTCGACGGGCTTGCCGAAAAATCCGGGTTCCAGCTGGGCCAGGGCGTTGCCGAGGCGCGGGCCATGTGCCCCGAGGTCGATGTGCTGCCGGCCGACCGGGCGGCGGATCGCGCCCTTCTCGAAGGGCTCGCCGACTGGTGCAGCCGCTATACGCCGCTGGTGGCGCTCGACGGCGAAAGTGGTCTTTATCTCGATATTACCGGCTGCGCCCATCTTCTCGGCGGAGAGAAATCGCTTCTCGACGACCTGCTGGCGCGGCTCTTTCATCTGGGCATCGAAGCGCGCGCGGCGATCTCGTCTTCGGCCGGGCTCTCCTGGGCCGTGGCACGCTTCGGCACGCAGGGCGTGATTGCTGCGGAAGAGGCTGCGGGCGTGCTGGCGCCGCTGCCGATGGCAGCCCTCAGGCTTCCGGCCGAGACGATCGAGACGCTCGGCCGGGTCGGGCTCAAGCAGGTCGGCGACATCATCGAGGCGCCGCGGGCACCGCTCGCCCGCCGCTTCGGATCCATGCTGCTCCTGCGCCTCGATCAGGCGATGGGGCTGGAGGACGAGCCGCTTTCGCCGCGGCTTCCCGTCGCCAGCCTCTCGGCCGAGCGCCGGCTTTCGGAGCCGGTCCAGGGCGAGGACGATATTCTTGTTCTCACGCAGGAGCTGGCGGCACGGCTGAAGCCGGAACTGGAAAAGCGCGGGCAGGGCGGGCGGCTGTTCGAGCTCCTGCTTTTCCGGGTCGATGGCCGGGTCTTCCGCATTGCTGCGGGAACGTCTTCGCCGTTGATCGAACCGGGCCGCATCGCCGGCCTCTTCCGCGAGCGGCTGCAAGCGGTCCATGACGATCTCGATGCCGGTTTCGGTTTCGAGATCCTGCGATTGTCGGTGCCCAGAAGCGAAAAATACGAGGTGATGCAGGAGGATTTTTCCGGCACGCCGGATCGTGAGCGACCGCTTGCTGCCTTTGCCGACAGGGTCATGGCACGGCTGGGGGCGGAAAGCCTGTTTGTGCCCGTGTTGTCCGAGAGCCACATGCCGGAGCGGGCTGCGGTTTTTCAGCCGCTTGCGGATGTGGAGATGCTGAAGACCTTGGGAGAGGCTGTCTGCGCCGTCCCGGCCGCGCTTCTGGCAACCTCCGCCCGGCCGCAGCGGCTGTTTCAAAGTCCGGAACCGGTGGAGGCGGTGGCCGAGGTGCCGGAGGGGCCACCCAGAAGCTTTCGCTGGCGGCGCAGCCTGCACCGTATCGCACGCGCCGAGGGCCCGGAACGGATCGCGGCCGAATGGTGGGTCGATGGCGAGACGGCGGCCGAGCGGGATTATTTCCGGGTGGAGGACGAGAGAGGCCGGCGGTTCTGGCTGTTTCGGGAAGGCCATTATGGCGGACCGACGCAGCCGCGCTGGTTCATGCATGGGGTCTTCGCATGAAAACGCCCTATTTCGAGATCGGCGCCTGGTCGAATTTCTCCTTCCTCGAAGGCGCCTCCCATCCGGGTGAAATGATCGTTGCCGCCAGTCGCCTTGGCCTCACGGGTCTCGGCATTGCCGATCGCAACACGGTGGCAGGCGTGGTGCGCGCCCATGCGCAGGCGAAGGTGGAGGGATATGCCTTCCAGCCCGGTGCCCGCCTTTCCTTCACGGACGATATCCCGGATGTGCTTGCCTATCCGCGCAACCGCCGGGGCTGGGGCAATCTCTGCCGCATGCTGAGTGCGGGCAACCTGCGCTCGACCAAGGGCGACTGCACGCTCTACGAGGCCGATCTTGTCGAATGGGGGGAGGATATCCTGATTGCCGTCGTGCCCGATCCGGTGATCGGTGCGCCGGAGGCCAACAAACTCTCGGCGTTCCTGAAGCGGCTGAAGCCGCAGTTTGCCGACCGGCTCTATCTGGCGCTGGTGCCGCGCTATGACGGTTTCGACCAGCTTGTCTTTGCCGGGCTTGCCACCATCGCCCGCAACGCGGACACGCGTCTGATCGCCACCAACAGCCCGCTGTTCCACGGGCCGGCACGCCGGCCGCTCGCCGATATCGTCACCGCCATCCGCGAGCACGTGACGGTGGCGCAGGCGGGATACAGGCTCCAGGCAAATGCCGAACGACACCTGAAACCGCCGGCGGAAATGGCGCGGATCTTTCGTGACTACCCGCAAGCGATCGACAATACCGGGCATTTTTTTCGCCGGTTGAAGTTCAACCTGCTGGAGCTCGAATATCAATATCCCGACGAGAGTTTTGCCGGCGAAACGACGACCGAGACGCTCAGGCGACTGACCATGGAAGGCGCCCATGTGCGCTATCCGCAGGGCATTCCCGAGAAGGTCTCGACCCAGATCGAGTACGAGCTCGGTCTGATCGCCGACAAGCGCTACGAGCCCTATTTCCTGACCGTGCGCAACATCATGGTGTATGCGCGCAGCGTCGACATTCTCTGCCAGGGGCGCGGGTCGGCGGCGAATTCGACGGTCTGCTATTGTCTTGCCATCACCGAAGTCGATCCGCTTTCGACGACCCTGCTCTTCGATCGCTTCCTGTCGACCGAGCGCGACGAGCCGCCGGATATCGACGTCGATTTCGAGCACGAGAAGCGCGAAGAGGTCATCCAGCATATCTATCGGACCTACGGCAAGGAACATGCAGGGCTGACCGCCGCCGTCATCAGCTACCGGGCGCGCTCTGCCGGCCGCGAAACGGCAAAGGCCTTCGGCTTTTCGGAGGACGTGCAGTCGGCGCTTGCCGGTTCGGTGTGGGGCTGGTCGGCCGCCGACCTGTCGGAGCGGGAAGCCAAGGCCGCCGGCCTCGACACCAAGGATCCGACGACGGTGCGGGTACTCGACTATGCCACCGAACTGATGAGCTTTCCCCGCCATCTTTCCCAGCATGTCGGTGGTTTCGTCATCACCCGCGACCGGCTCGACGAGGTCGTGCCGATCATGAACACGGCGATGCCCGATCGCTACATGATCGAGTGGGACAAGGACGATCTCGATACCCTGAAGATCCTGAAGATCGACATTCTTGCGCTCGGCATGCTGACCTGCATCGCCCGTGCCTTCAAGCTTCTCGACCGGCATTACGGCGTGAAAACGGACCTGCATACGCTCTACAAGGATGAGCAGAAGGCCGTCTACGACATGATCTGCCGGGCCGATACGATCGGCGTCTTCCAGATCGAGAGCCGGGCGCAGATGAGCATGCTGCCGCGGCTCAGGCCCCGCATCTTCTATGACCTCGTCATCGAGGTGGCGATCGTGCGGCCGGGACCGATCCAGGGCAACATGGTGCATCCCTATCTGAAGCGTCGGGAGCAGCGGGATAAAAAAATACCGATCGAATATCCGAGCAAGGAACTGGAAGCGGTTCTGGAGCGGACTTTGGGCGTGCCCTTGTTCCAGGAGCAGGCGATGCAGATCGCCATCACCGCGGCGAAGTTCACGCCCGGACAGGCCGACCAGCTCAGGCGGGCGATGGCGACCTTCAAGCGGACCGGCACCATTCACACCTTCCAGCAAAGGATGGTCGAGGGCATGGTCGACAATGGCTATGATCGGGATTTCGCCGAGCGCTGCTTCAAGCAGATCGAAGGGTTTGGCGAATACGGCTTTCCGGAAAGCCATGCGGCCTCCTTCGCCTTGCTCGTCTACGTTTCCTGCTGGCTGAAGACCTATTATCCCGACGTCTTCTGTGCGGCGCTGTTGAACTCGCAGCCGATGGGCTTTTACGCGCCCGCACAATTGGTGCGGGACGCGCGTGAACATGGGGTGCGGGTGCTGCCGGTCGACATCAACCATTCCGACTGGGATTCGAGCCTCGAAAAGGGCGGGCACGACAGGCGCGCGGTGGAGCCACGCCATCGCGACATGCTGGGTGTGATCAGGACGGACAAGGCCGTCCGTATCGGCTTCAGCCTGGTCAAGGGGCTGCGGGAGGCCGAGATCGTCGACAAGCTCGTCGCCCATCGCGGCGCCGGCTACAGTTCGGTTCGCGATCTCTGGCTGCGTTCCGGATTGCCGCGCTCGGTGCTGGAGAAGCTCGCCGATGCCGATGCGTTTCGCTCGATCGGGCTCGATCGGCGCAACGCGCTCTGGGCGGTCAAGGCGCTGGACGAGAAAAGTGCGGCCGAGCGGCTGCCGCTGTTCGAACAGGCGACGCAGGACGAATTCCAGCTGGAGCCGCCGGTGTCGCTGCCGGTGATGCTGGAGGGCGAGCAGGTGATCAACGACTACCGTTCGCTCACCTTCTCGCTGAAGGCGCATCCGGTTTCCTTCCTGCGGGCGGAGCTTTCGGCGCAGGGACTGGTGGAAAGCCGCGCGCTGGCCACCGCACCCGTCGGCCGCAGGGTGACGGTTGCCGGGCTGGTGCTCGTTCGCCAGCGCCCGGGCTCGGCCAAGGGCGTGATCTTCATGACCATCGAGGACGAGACCGGGGTCGCCAACGCCATCGTCTGGCCGAAGGTCTTCGATCAGTATCGGCCGGTGGTCATGGGCGCGCGTCTCGTCAAGATCCGCGGTCGGCTTCAGCGCGAAAGCGAGG
This sequence comes from Ensifer sp., assembly GCF_031989085.1. Taxonomy (NCBI): domain Bacteria; kingdom Pseudomonadati; phylum Pseudomonadota; class Alphaproteobacteria; order Hyphomicrobiales; family Rhizobiaceae; genus Ensifer; species Ensifer sp. The sequence goes on along the minus strand of NZ_DALZXU010000004.1, from coordinate 186,349 downwards.
TCATCCATGTGGTGGCGGAGTATATCGAGGACATGACCCCGATGCTCGGGCTTCTGCGCAAGGAAGAGCGTCATTTCGGCGCCAACGAACGCGCCGACGAGGTGCTGCGTCCGACGGCCGATGCCCGTGAGAAGAAGGTGCTGAAGGAGCTGCGGCTGGCGGCTGCCCGCCGCGCTGCCGGCAGTGGCGAGCAGGTCGGCGCAACGGAGGTTGCCGGTGTCATGCCGAAGGGGCGCAATTTCCATTAGCGGCAGGCAGTGGCGGCTGTCCTTGATGGACGACGGGCAGGACGTGGTTTGGACCGCTGATCTCCTGCACACCCGATATCATGTGCGCTTGCGGCACGGTGTTTCCAGGCCGGATTTCCGCTGCGCTCGCCTGGCCTCTTCAATCGGTTGCAGCGAGGCCTTCCGCCTCGTCGTCGCCAGCCCGCCTTTTCGACAGGCCTTGAAAGACCTTCTTTTCGCCACTGTCCCCCGGTTTTCGGCGAGTGCCCGCGCGCTGGCGTCGCAACTGTGTAAAAATGTCGCAGTCTGCCAATGGCGCTCCGTCGAAATCCACAGGCGGAGGTGCCAGCCGTCTTGCGCTAATATTATGAAAATACGATGTTTTTTGTCATGTTTAGATTCGTTCTAATCCATACGCGATTTTCGCTCGCGGACATTTTTGTTGACAATAAATATCCTCTTTTGCTTTATGAGCGAATTCAGGACGTTGCGTATCACAGGCAAGACGACATGCTGGTTTGCAGCTGCAATTTCATCACGGAAAAAGAGATCGAGGATACGATTGTCGGCCTCCTCGACGAGGACTGTTGGCAGCTGATCGTGCCGGCGAAAGTCTATCACGCGATGGAAAAACGTGGCCGCTGCTGCGGTTGTTTCCCCAACGTCGTCGACATCATCATCCGCACCACCGAGCAGTATCACGGCCGTCGCGACTCGACGGATGTCGAGATATTTGATTTCATGACCCGCCTCAAACAATTCCATGAGGATAACCGGAGGGCGGATCTTGAAAGGCGACAAAAAGGTCATCGAGCAGCTTAACGAAGCGCTCTATCTCGAACTCGGTGCCGTCAACCAGTACTGGCTGCATTTCCGCCTTCTCGAAGATTGGGGCTACACGCTCCTCGCCAAGAAGGAACGTGCCGAGTCGATCGAAGAAATGCACCATGCCGACAAGCTCGTGGCGCGCATCATCTTCCTCGAAGGCCATCCGAACCTGCAGACGGTCGGGCCGCTGCGTATCGGCCAGAACGTCAAGGAAGTGCTGAAGGCCGACCTTGCCGGCGAATACGACGCCCGCACGGCCTACAAGAAATCCCGCGACATCTGTCATGAGGCCGGAGACTACGTCTCCATGAAGCTGTTCGAAGAGCTGCTGGCCGATGAGGAAGGCCATATCGACTTCCTCGAAACCCAGCTCGAGCTTCTGGAGAAGATCGGCGAAGAGAAATACGGCCAGCTCAATGCTGCGCCGGCCAACGAAGCCGAAGTCGACTGAGCATCGCACCTGTTCACGCCAAAAGGCCGTCGATCACCTCGGCGGCCTTTTCCATGTCCGGCCCCCTGATCCTTTGGTCGCCGCAGCACGTTCGCCGCACTGGTGTGCCATGGCACCAGACCTCGAGGATGCCTGCCGCAATCACGTCCTTCCCTAGCACATGCATGCGAAACCTTCGTGCGATGGCGACGCGACGTGCGGCGGTGATGGCGATCGACGAGTCGACCATCGCCACAAGCGAGAAAAGGGGATGGCGCGCTGTTTCACACGTGTGGCGGAATTTCCGCTTCAAGCGGCAACCGGTGGCCCAGGTCGTGTCTGGAAAATTGCGGATCAGTTTCCGCCAGGCAAAGACGCTCCGCCCTTCCACTCAGGTCGGAAAGGCTCTTCGGAAGGGCTCTGGGGAGCCGTTCGCGGCGGCTGGCTCGGCGAAGCCAATAGAGGCCGACAGGATGGCCCCGGCCGATGGCGCAGCCGGCTCGATCGACGCTGAGCCTCGGCAGAGCGGCTACCGTCATGATGTGCGCGGTAAACTGCCGCTTGCCTTTCAGCGCCCGTCGCCCGGGGCGATGACGAACGGCAGCCCGCCTGCCGTTTCCGTCGATCGGGCGCGAACCGCTGTGCCGTGCTCCGGCCAGCGGATCAGGCGGACAGATGCGCGAAAGCGGCGACGACCTCTTCGTAGACCTTGCGCTTGAACGGCACGATCATGCCGGGCAGGTCGCGCATCGGCTTCCAGTCCCAGGCGTCGAATTCCGGCTCATGGCCGCCCGGCGGCGGGTTGATGGCGATTTCGCTTTCGTCGCCCTCGAAGCGGAAGGCGTACCAGCGCTGCGTCTGGCCGCGAAACTTGCCCTTCAGGCCGATGCCGATCAGGTGCGCGGGCAGGTCGTAATTGATCCAGCCCGGCGCTTCGGCGAGGAGAGACACCGTGCGCATGCCCGTCTCTTCGTAGAGTTCCCGATAGGCGGCCTTCAGAGGGTCCTCGCCCTTGTCGATGCCGCCCTGAGGCATCTGCCATTGCTGCGGCGATCCGTCATATTCGGAATTGCCGACAGCAATGCGGTGGCCGGCCCAGACAAGGCCGGCACGGTTGAGTACCATCACGCCGACGCAGGGGCGATAGGGCAGGTCTTCCGCCCGCACGGGCGTGTCTTTGTGTTTGCTCATTCGCTGTCCTCTCCTCGGTCAAAGCCGACGCGCCGCCTGGTCGCAGTGGCGCGGTCCTCCAAATGTTCGAACCGTTTCGATGTCTCATCGCACCCTGGTTCCTGGTCTGCAACGGTTTCCTGCCATTCGCCATCGAAGCCGGCCCCCGGACGGGAGGAAGACGTGAGCGCAGGCCGCCCTCCTCATGCTCCGTCCGATCCGAGGAACGGGGCATGGAGCCCCCGGTTTCACCGGTCGACATCGTGATCGCCCAGGCTCTGCCCGGCGCCTATCGCTGCTGCGGATCCTTCACCAGCGCGGAAACGCCAACGATCTCGATGCCGCGCCCTTGCGCCTCGCCGACCCATTGGGCGATCGCAGCGACGCTCTCGTCGAAGGCCGATGCGACGCCGATCGCGGTGCCGTTGCGCCGGGCGATGCGTTCCAGTTCGTCGAGCTTCTTCAGGATCGCGCTGCGGCTGAGCTCGCTGTCGACGGTCATGTCGGCAAAGCCGTGGGGAACGTCGAAGGCGCCCGCGAGCTTGCCGGACAGCGATTGCGCCGAGGTGCCGTCGTCGAGGAAGAGCACGCCGCGCTTGCCGAGGTCGCGCATGATCGGCTCCAGCGCATCGGCATCGGAAAGGAAGCGCCCGCCGAGATAGTTCATGATGCCGGTATAGTTGGTGATCTGCGCCATGCTCTTGTGCAGCGCGGCCAGATTCTTCGTCGCACCGGCAGACAGCCGCAGCGCGTTCGGTCCGGGGTCGTTGTCGGGATAGTCGAACGGCTCCATCGGGATCTGCAGCAGGATCTCGTGGCCGCCGCGTCTTGCCTCCTGCATCCAGCGCTGCAGGCTGTTGCCGGCAGCGGCAAAGGCGAGCGTGACATCCGGCGGCAGGTCGCGGATGGCCTTCTGCGTGCCCGTCTGGCTGAGGCCGAGGCCTCCGACGACAAGGGAGATGCGCGTGCCGCGCGCGCCCGACCACGGGCGGGCATATTGGTCCATCGGCCGCAGCCCGTCTGCGCCGATGATCGGCAGCCGGCCCGCCTTGTCGTCTTCGAGAAGATCGTCATTCGGCAGGGCGGCCATGCGCGCGTCCTGGCCGCGGGTCGGCCCGACATTGATCAGCGCAGGCCCGCTGCCGTCGCGCTGGCGCGGCGTGAACTTGGTGACGGTGGCACCGTCATTGGTCAGGGTTTGCTCGACGTTTGCACCGGAGAAGGCGCTGCCCGGCTTCAGCGTGCCGCCACTGGTATTGGACGCCTGGCCGCTTGTCGGATTGGGTGCCTTGTCCGCCATCTGCGCGGGCTCCGCCGGCGTGGCTTCGACGGGCGTCGAGGGTTGCCTGCGCAAGCCGTCGGGCGAAATGACGTTCCAGGCGGAGAGGCCGATTGTGCAGACGGCAAAGATGCCGACGAGGGAATAGCCGATAAGACGACGGCGGTCGCGCTTTGGCGCGGGCTTTACCCGGCGGTTCTGGCCAAGGGGGGCATTGAGATCTGTTCCCAAACGGAGCCTCGGTCGACCTGAAGGAGCGTTGCCGGTGAGGGATGCGCCGTTTTTCGAGAATCATCTGATATCGACAGCACCTGCTGCCGACATAGTATAAAGGCGCCGGGTTGACCAGCCCGGCGCCTTCGAAGGCTTACTTCTTGAGTTCGGCCTGTTCCGGGCTTGCCGGGAAGGCCTTATCGGACTTCTTGCCGCGCAAGAGGTCGAGCGCGTAGTTGAGCTGCAGGTCGTCCTTGGTTTCCGGCGGCACATAGGCGACCGAGCCGGAACCTTCGTCGGTCTCGCTCTGTCCCTGGATGTGACCGCGCAGATCGGATTCGCCCTGGGCTTCCACCTTGCCGAGCAGTTCCGGCGGCAGCGGCTGTTCGACCTTGATGTCGGGCGTGATGCCCGTACCCTGGATCGATTTGCCCGACGGCGTGTAATAAAGCGCCGTCGTCAGGCGCAATGCGCCAGCTTCGCCAAGCGGAATGATCGTCTGGACAGAGCCCTTGCCGAAGGAACGCGTGCCGAGAACGGTCGCGCGCTTCAGGTCCTGCAGGGCGCCGGCAACGATTTCCGATGCGGAGGCCGAGCCGCCGTTGACGAGAACGATGACCGGCTTGCCGTCGGTCAGGTCGCCAGGGGTGGCGTTGAAGCGGCGGGTCTCGTCCGGATTGCGGCCACGGGTCGAAACGACCTCGCCACGTTCCAGGAAGGCGTCGGACACGTTGATCGCCTGGTCGAGCAGGCCGCCCGGGTTGAGGCGCAGGTCGAGCACATAGCCCTTGAGCTTGTCGGCCGGCACGTCCGCCTTGATCTTCTCGATACCCTTTTTCAGGTCGTCGTAGGTCTTCTCGGTGAACGAGATCACGCGCAGGTAACCGACATCGCCTTCGGTGCGGAACTTGACGGCGCGAACGGCGATGACGTCACGCACGATCGACAGTTCGATCGGCTTGTCGGCGCCCTTGCGCAGGATCGTCAGCTTGATCGGGGTGCCGACAGCGCCCCGCATTTTTTCAACCGCATCTTCAAGCTTCAGGCCACGCACGTCCGCGCCATCGATCTTGGAAATGAAGTCGCCGGCGAGCACGCCGGCACGGGCCGCAGGCGTGTCGTCGATCGGGCTCGTCACCTTGACGAGGTCGTCTTCCATCGTCACTTCGATGCCGAGGCCGCCGAATTCGCCGCGGGTCTGGGTACGCATGTCCTCGGCGTCGGTCGAGTTCATGTAGCTCGAATGCGGATCAAGCGAGGTGAGCATGCCGTTGATGGCATTCTCGATCAGCTTGTCATCCTGCGGAGGGGTGACGTACTGCGCGCGCACGCGCTCGAACACGTCGCCGAAAATCGCCAGTTCGCGATAAGTCGAGGTGTTGGCCGCGACGGCTGGAGCGACAGCCGAATAAACGACGCCCATAGCGGTCGCACCCATCAGCGCCCCGACCAGAACAAGTGAAGCCCTACGTATCATTTCGCGCCTTTCCAGCCTCTGCTGCGGTCCACCATGGTCGGGAATCAACCGGTTTTCCGTCTTTTCGGAATTCAATGTAAAGCGTCGGCCGGTCGGTTTCCAGCGCCAAGGCCGCAGCACTTGCGACTCTTTTTGCGCCCATCGTCGCCAGCGGCTCACCCGCCACGACAAACTGCCCGGTCTGCACGCTCACCGTCTCCATGCCAGATAGCACCACATGGTAGCCGTCACCTGGATTGAGAATGATCATCTGCCCATAACTGCGGAAATTGCCTGCATAGACGATCCAGCCATCTGACGGCGCTGTCACCAGCGCACCGGGGTTGGTTTCCAGCATGATCCCTTGCAGGGAGTGCCCCGTGCCATCGGCATCACCGAACTTTCGCAAAAGCGATCCCGCGGCCGGATAGGCAAGCTTGTTCCTCAGCTCCGAAAACACGTATGCTGGCGCAATGCGGTTTTTGTCGGGCACGGCGCTGCGGGCCAGCTCGCGCGCGGCCTCGCGCTCGGCCTCGCTCATGCGCAGGCGCTCCTGCTCCTGGGCCCGCGCGGCGGCGGCGGCGTCGCGCACCGAGGCGATGTCGTTTTCGAGCGCGCCGATCAAACCTTCGAGATTGGTCGCCTGGGAGGCGAGTTCCTGGGCTTTTCGTTGTTCGGCGGCCAGCTCGGCCGCACTTTTCTGCCGCAGCTTTTCCTTTTCGGTGACGAGCATGGACATGCGGCGCTCTTCCTCGACATTGGCCGTCATGGCCGCCGTCAGTTCCTCGCGCTGCTTGCCGATACCGGCGCGGATGTCGGCAAGCGCCTTCAGGTCGGCGACGAGATTGTCCGTTTCCTCGCGAATGCCCGGAACGACGGCCCCAAGCAGAATGGCGCTGCGAACGGAGCCGAGGGCGTCCTCCGGCGTTACCAGGATCGCCGGCGGCGGATTGCGGCCCATGCGCTGCAGCGCCGCCAGCACCTCCGCCAACACGCCGCGACGGGCGCGCAGCGAGCGGCGCACCTTGTCTTCCTTGGTACGCAAATCGCTCAGCTTCTTTTCGCCGTCGACGATCTGCTGCTCCAGATCCTGTCGCTTCCTTGCGGAATCGACGATGGCGGCGCGCAGTGCCTCATTGCTCTTGTCGATATCGGCGATGGCCGTTGCCAGCGCGTCGGCGCGCTCTTGCGACAGCGTGATGGTTTTCGACAGTGCATCCAGTTCGCTGCGCGTGCTGTCGCGGCGCAGCGTCAGGTCGGCCGCCGGATCGGGCGGTCCCTGTTGCTGGTCGGCGGCCGTGGCATCGGGCGTCGCCGGGGCATCCTGGGCGACAGCCGGAAGCGCCGCGAGAAGCCCGAGCGCCAGCAGTGCCGCGCTGCAGGCGGATCGCCATGCATCGCCACCGATCTTTTTGAAAGCGCTCATCATGCTTCGGCGTGTCATTCGTCCCATGCGTCCAGCCGGACAGTCTGCGTGGATCCGTCCGCCCACCCGATTGGGTTGTCGGCAAACGGCACGTGCGGTTTCCATGTTTCGGCGCTTGGACCGGGCAAGCCTGCCCGGCGTGTGACGCTCTGCTCAAAAAGCCTAGTCTGATTTGGGGGATGCGACCAACACATATTCTCGTTATCGCCGGCGCGCGCCGTTTCTCAGACGCGGTGATAAGGATGGCCGGACAGGATGGTCACGGCGCGATAGAGCTGTTCGGCGATCAGGATGCGCACGAGCTGGTGCGGCCAGGTCATCTTTCCGAGATTGAGCACCGCATCGGCGCGCGCATGAAGGTTCGGGTCGAGCCCGTCGGCGCCGCCGATCGCGATCATCAGGTCACGCTTGCCGCTGTCGCGGAAGCTGCCGAGCAGGGATGCGAAACCTTCGGAATCAAGCGCCTTGCCGCGTTCGTCGAGCAGCACCAGCAGGCTGCCTTCCGAAAGCGCCTTTTCAAGCTGGGCGGCTTCGTCGCGCTTGCGCGTATCGGCGTTGGACGATCGGCTTTCGTTGACTTCGACCACGCGGGAGAGTTCCAGGCCGATCGCCGGACCGGCCTTGGCAAAGCGGTCGAGGTAGCGGGCCGCAAGGTCCTTTTCCGGCCCCGCCTTGAGGCGGCCGACTGCGAAAAGTCCGATACGCATGACCCTATCCGTCTCCGCCTGCGCTGAACCGCGTTACACAGTCCCTGAAACCGGGTTCGGTTCAGGTAGAAACCGTGCAGCGCATGACGCGTGACAGCGACCTTGCGCCTCATGAAGAAGGCGGTGGCGCTGCAAGCTGCAATCAGTCGCAACAATTATCTCGGCTGTGATGCGCCAGGTCGGCGAAAACAGCCACATTCCCAACATGCATGACCGCAACCGGCTCGCGCGACGGCTCAGACGTCCTGCGAACCCGACGGTCTCAATGCAGCGTGCCGTCCTCGATTTCCGGTGTCGCCCACATCTTCTCGATGTTGTAGAACTCCCGGATTTCCGGCCTGAAGATGTGAATGATCACATCGCCGGTATCGATCAGCACCCAGTCGCCTGTTTCCAGACCTTCGACGCGGGCGTTGCCGAAGCCCTCGTCCTTCAGATCCGTCGTCAGGTGGTCGGCAATCGCCGCGACATGCCTGCTCGATCGCCCGGAGACAACGACCATGAAGTCTCCCAGCGCCGACTTGCCGGCAATGTTGATGGTGACGATATCTTCTGCCTTCGAGTCCTCTAGGCTTTCGAGGACCAGTTGAAGCGCACGGACAGCGGCTTCGTCGCTAGATCCCGTGCTGCGTGGGATTGCGGAGGCCGCATATCCCTTGGCGTGTGCTGTTGTCAGGGTTTTTCCTTTCCAAGTGAACAGAACAGGCACTTTCGATTCGACTGTTTCGCTCGAACCGTCAGTAAATGTAGGCATCAAACCACAGCGGTTTCAAGACATGAGAAATGAATCATGTGATTTCACGCTGTGGCGGCAGACCGCAGAGCCGTCGAACTCATCGATGAGCGTGGCCCGTGGATGAAGGTCCAGGCGGGTGCCTGGTGAAAAGCAAGGCGTCGGGCGTCGTCCTCGTCGATGCGGGCATAGTCGAACGTCTTTGCCATGCGCGAGGAGAGATAGGCAAGCGTCGAGCCCGGCCGGTCGATGACGGCGATCGGAAAGGTGCGGGCGATCGTCTGCCAGTTCTGCCAGCGGTGAAAGCTTTTCAGATTGTCGGCGCCCATGATCCAGACGAAGCGGATGTCGCGGTTGCGCGCCTTCACCATCGCCAGCGTTCGGGCGGTGTAGCTCTGCCCCAGAGCCTTTTCGAAGGCAGTCACCTTGATGCGCGGGTCGGGAGCGATCTTTTCGCTGAGCGCGATGCGGTCTGAAAGCGGCGCCAGATTGTCGTGGTTCTTGAGTGGGTTTCCCGGCGTGACCATCCACCAGAGCTGGTTAAGGCCGAGGCGTTGTATCGCCGTTTCGGCAACCAGCACATGTCCCTCGTGCGGCGGGTTGAACGAGCCGCCGAACAGGCCGACCACCATGCCGCTCTCGACATGGGGCATGCGCAGGTAGCGGCCGTTCACGTCCGAAGATGTCACGTCAGGGCCTGACCTGTCCGGCGCCGCGCACGCGATACTTGAACGATGTCAGCTGTTCGACGCCGACAGGACCGCGGGCGTGCATCTTGCCGGTGGCAATGCCGATCTCGCCGCCCATGCCGAATTCGCCGCCATCGGCAAACTGGGTGGAGGCGTTGTGCAGCAGGATGGCGGAATCGATTTCTGCGAAGAAACGCTCCACCACACTGGCATCCTCGGCGATCACCGCCTCGGTGTGCGCCGACGACCAGGTGTTGATGTGCTCGATCGCACCGGAAATACCATCCACCAGCCGGACCGAGATGATCGCGTCGAGATATTCCGTCGACCAGTCCGCCTCGGTCGCGGGCTTGAGCCCGTCGATGCTGCCGGCCAGTTCCCTGGACACCCGCACCTCGCAGCCGGCCGAAAGCAGCGCCTGAAGCAGCGGCTTTGCCAGCCTGTCGGCGTCCTTGCTGTCGATCAGCAGCGTCTCGGCCGCACCGCAGATGCCGGTACGGCGCATCTTGGCGTTGACGACGATCCGTTCCGCCATGGCGAGATCGGCAGACGCGTCGACATAGATGTGGCACAGGCCCTCGAGATGGGCGAAGACCGGCACGCGCGCCTCGTTCTGGACGCGGGCGACCAGGCTTTTTCCGCCGCGCGGCACAATGACGTCGATGGTGCCGCCAAGGCCGGTGAGCATGGCGCCGACGGCGGCGCGATCGGCGACCGGCACCATCTGGATCGCATGTTCGGGCAGGCCGGCGGCTTTCAGGCCCTCGACGAGGCAGGCATGGATGGCGCGCGATGAGTGGAAGCTGTCGGAGCCGCCACGCAGGATGACGGCGTTGCCGGCCTTCAGGCACAAGGCGCCTGCATCCGCCGTCACGTTCGGGCGGCTTTCATAGATGACGCCGATGACGCCGAGCGGCGTGCGGACGCGCTCGATGTGCAGGCCGTTCGGACGGTCCCATTCGGCGATGGTGTCGCCGACCGGATCTTTCAGTTCGGCGATGGCGCGGATGCCGTTCGCCATATCGCGGATGCGGTCTTCCGAAAGCGTCAGCCGATCGATGAAAGAGGCGGCGACGCCGGACTGGCGGGCGTTTTCGAGGTCGATTGCGTTGGCGGCGAGGATTGCGTCGCGCCGATTGACGATGATCTCAGCCATGGCAACCAGGGCCGCGTGCTTGCGCTCGGCGGTGGCGACGGCAAGCGGTCGGCTGGCGGCCTTCGCCTGTCGGCCGATCTCCAGCATGACGTTCTCGACGCTATCCGTCTTCCTGACTTCATCAAGCATGAACTTCATCCCTCCGGCCGTCCTTCTCGTCGGCACGCTTGCCGGTCATCACCAGATCGTCGCGGTGCACCATGGCGGCGCGGCCGGCATAGCCGAGGATGGCAGCGATCTCGGCGGATTTCTTGCCGGCGATCTGACGGGCCTCGTCGGCATCGTAGCCGGCAAGTCCGCGGGCGATCTCGCGGCCCGATGTCCCGGTAATGGCAATTGTGTCGCCACGGCTGAACGTGCCCTTCACGTCGCGCACGCCGGCAGGCAGCAGGCTCTTGCCGGATCGCAGCGCCTCTTCGGCGCCGGCGTCGATCGCAAGCGTGCCGGCTGGCAGCAACTGCCCGGCAATCCAGGTTTTTCGCGCGGTTACTGGCGAGCCCGATGGGGCGAACCAGGACGAACGCGCACCGTCCTCGATGGCGGCCAGCGGGTGATCGGGCTTGCCCGAGGCGATGATCATGGCGCAGCCGGCAGTGGTGGCGATCTTGCCGGCATCGATCTTGGTGCGCATGCCGCCGCGCGACAGCTCGGACGCCGCACCACCCGCCATCGCCTCGATTTCGGGCGTGATCTCGGCGATCGTGTCGAGGAAGCGGGCATCGGGGTCGAGATGCGGCGGGGCGGTATAGAGCCCGTCGATGTCGGACAAAAGCACCAGCAGGTCGGCACCGACCATGGTGGCGACGCGCGCGGCCAGCCGGTCGTTGTCGCCGTAGCGGATCTCGGTGGTGGCGACCGTGTCGTTCTCGTTGATGATCGGCACGGCGCCGAGCTTCAGCAGCTGGTTGATGGTGGCGCGGGCGTTGAGGTAGCGGCGGCGCTCCTCGGTGTCGCCGAGCGTCAGCAGCACCTGGCCGGCAACGATGGCGTCAGCCGATAGGCTCTCCGACCAGGCGCGGGCAAGCGCGATCTGGCCGACGGCGGCTGAGGCCTGGCTCTCTTCGAGCTTCAATGCGCCCGCCGGCAGCTTCAGCACCGTGCGGCCAAGGGCGATTGCGCCGGAGGAGACGACGAGAACGTCGACACCCTTGGCCCTCAACGCGGCGATGTCGGCGCACATGGCGTCGAGCCAGGCTTTTTTCAGCCCGGTCGCGCGGTCGACCAACAGGGCCGACCCTATCTTGATGACGACCCTGCGATACTTTTGAAGCGGCTTGCGGGTCTTCGTCATGTCAGGCGGTCTCTTCTCCGGACTTGGCCGCGACAATGACGGTGCGCAGTGCCCGCAGTGCCTCGGTCATGCCCTTGCTGGTGGCGGCCGAAAGCAGAAGGGGCTGCCCGCCGCAGGCCTTCGCCAGCGCCTTTGCCTTCACCTTCAACTCGTCCTCGTCGAGCACGTCGATCTGCGACAGGGCGACGATCTCGGGCTTGTCCTCAAGCCCGCCGCCATAGGCTTCGAGCTCGTGTTTCACGGTCTTGTAGGCCTTGGCGACATCCTCTTCCTGGGCGGAGACGAGGTGGAGCAGCACGCGGGTGCGCTCGACGTGGCCGAGGAAACGGTCCCCGATACCAACACCTTCATGCGCGCCTTCGATCAGGCCGGGAATGTCGGCGATGATGAACTCGTTACCGTCGATGGTGGCGACGCCGAGGTTCGGATGCAGTGTGGTGAAGGGATAGTTGGCGATCTTCGGCCGTGCCCGGGTGCAGGCGGCAAGGAAGGTCGACTTGCCGGCATTGGGCAGGCCGACGAGGCCGGCGTCGGCAATCAGCTTCAGCCGCAGCCAGACGGTCTTTTCTTCGCCTTCGAGGCCGGGATTGGCCCAGCTCGGCGCCTGGTTGGTGGCCGACTTGAAGTGCGCATTGCCGAAGCCGCCGTTGCCGCCGGCAGCAAGCCGGTAGCGCTGGCCTTCTGCGACCATGTCGACGATCAGCGTCTCGCTGTCTTCCTCGAAGATCTGCGTTCCGACCGGAACCTTCAGCGTCACGTCGGCGCCGCCGGCGCCTGTGCGGTTGCGGCCCATGCCGTGCGTGCCGGTCTTGGCCTTGAAATGCTGCTGGTAGCGGAAGTCGATCAGGGTGTTGAGGCCGTTGACGGCCTCGACCCAGACGTCGCCGCCGCGGCCGCCGTCGCCACCGTCAGGACCACCGAATTCGATGAATTTTTCGCGACGGAACGACACGGCGCCTGCACCGCCGTCGCCGGAGCGTATGTAGACTTTCGTTTCGTCGAGAAATTTCATGGGTCTGCCATCTGTTTTGTGTATTTGCGCGGTCGTATTTTGCCGCCATCGATATAGGCGGTTCATCAAGAGGTCAAAGAATATCGTGCGTTTTGCCAGCTACAACATCCAATACGGCATAGGTCTCGACGGCCGGTTCGACCCCGAGCGCATCGCTGCGTCGCTCGAGGGCGCCGACATCATCGCGCTGCAGGAAGTGACGCGCGGTTTTCACCGCAACGGCCACGTCGATCTGGTCGCCCGTTTCGAGGCGCTTTTCCCCGGCCACTTCACGGCCTTTCACGCCCCTTGCGACATCGATATCGGATCGGCGGTCGAGGACGGCCGCGCCGTCAGTCGGCGCTTCCAGTTCGGCAACATGATCCTGTCGCGCTGGCCGATCCTGTCGACGCGGCTGATCGCGCTGCCACGCACCCGTACCGTCAGCCCGATGAACCTGCAGCGCGGCGCCACCGAAGCGCTGATCGCCACGCCGGGCGGTCCCTTGCGCGTCTATTCCGTGCATCTCGACCATGTCCTTCCCGCCGAACGCATCGCCCAGATCCGCTTCCTCAAGGAGCGGATGCTCGGCTATCCCCTCGAGGGCGGCGGCATCACCGGCGCTGCCGATTTCGGCTATGCCGAGCCGCCGCATCCTGCTGATTTCGTCGTCATGGGCGACTTCAACATGCAACCGGAAACGCCGGAATATTGCGCGATGGTCGGTTCCCGCGATGCCTATTACGGGCGCTCGCTCCGGCTCGAAAACCCGGTCGACACGCTTGCCCATCTCGGCCGGCTGACGCCGGAAAGCTACAGCTGGGTTCATCCCGAGGATCACGATCGGCGCATGCATCTCGACTATAGCTTCATCAGCGCAGGCCTGGTGCCGCGGCTGAAGGATGCCTGGACCGATTATGCCGCGACCGGCTCCGACCATCTGCCGATCGGCTTCGAGCTTGACTGACGGTCGTCCCCCCGCGACGGCATGCCTCGCGGGGGAATGTTCTTGATCAGGTCGCGCGTGATCGCTTCACGCGCGACTTGTTTCAATGCGGCCGGCGCAGATCGGCCGCGGTCATCCGCGTTTCGATATGCGCCACCATCGCATTGCGCGCGAGCGCATAGACTTGGGCGCAGCCCGTGATCTGGAAGCCGAGCTTTTCCTGCACCTTCAGCGACCCCGGATTGTCGGCGAAGACGCCGGAATGCAGGGTTGTCTCCGGCATGCGCCGGAAGAAGCGCTCGATCGCCGCATAGGCCGCCTCGCTCGCCAGGCCCTTGCCCCAGTAGAACCGGTTCAGCCAGTAGCCGACATGCCATTGGCCGTGCATCAGCTCGATGCCGATGCAGCCGATGTGCACGTCGTCGCCGGTGGTGATCGCCAGCGTCCAGTCGGGGGTGAGCCCGGAGGTCTGGCGTGTCAGCCAATCGAACGCGTCCTGCTGATCGTAGGGTGCCGGCACGCGCGCGAGCATGCGCGCCACCTGGAAATCGGCCAGGGACTGGGCGATCGCCTCGGCATCATCCAGCCGGTGTGGTCTGAGCACCAGGCGCCCGGTCTCGATGACAGGGCAGGGGCCGGGACCGAGGCGAGCGACGGTGTGAGACCGATCGGAAGTCAGCGCGTTCATCGCATGCCTCCCCAGCTTCTGAGCGAAACCCAGGTCTTGCGATCGAGCCGGTACCATTCGACCGAGATCGATCCGCCGAGTGCCAGGCTGCCGACCATGCCGCTGCCCTGGAACTGGAAGCCGCACTTCTGGATGACCCGGCGCGATGCCAGGTTCATGACCCTGCAGCGCGCGTCGATCTGGTCGATGTCGCGGGTGCGGAAGGCCATGTCGGTCAGCGCCTGGGCTGCCTCCGTGGCATAGCCCTGGTTCCAGTAGGGTTCGCCCAGCCAGTAGCCGAGTTCAGCCGTCTTGCCATCGGGATGCGGCTCGATACCGCAGCAACCGAGAAATGCGCCATTATCCGCTTTGGTAATTGCGTAGACGCACTTGCCAATCGTGCCGGCTTTCGCGCGTCGCACGAAATCGGCGGCGTCGGCCGTCGTATACGGGTGCGGCATGCGCGAGACCATGGTCGCGACATTGGCGTTGTTGGCAAGATGGGCAAGGGCGTCGATATCGTCTTCATGGGGCGCGCGCAGAACGAGCCGGGGTGACAACAATATCGGGCAATCGGTCCTTGACCTCTGGGGCCTCAGCCTTTGTTCGGGAGACCGTGATTGGTCTTCCCTCAACAGTTCGGTTTGCATGGTTCGTCCTCCAGAACGAGAAAAAGGGGAGTTGGGTATTGCCCCATCTCCCCTTTTCAGGTCTGGCTTGGAACCATCAGGTGCGCCAGCCGGGTCGATGAGACGCCGGCTGTTTTAGAGCGCTACCGGCTTATTCCGCTGCTTCCGCTTTCGGCATTACAGACACGTACACGCGGCCATTGGCCTTCGTACGGAAGTCCACGTTACCCGCCGTAAGCGCAAAAATGGTGTGGTCCTTGCCGAGGCCGACATTGGCGCCCGGATGCCACTTGGTGCCGCGCTGACGCAGAATGATGTTGCCGGCGATGACCTTCTCGCCGCCGAACTTCTTCACGCCAAGGCGCTTGGACTCAGAATCGCGACCGTTGCGCGACGAACCGCCAGCTTTTTTGTGTGCCATTGGTGTTCTCCTTTAAACCTTCGATCCCAAAACTCAGTTTGCAGCTTCAGCGGCGGCTTCAGACTTCTTGGAAGCCTTCTTTGCCTTGCCACCGGCAGCAGCGATGTCCAGGATGCGGACGGTCGTCTGGTGCTGGCGGTGACCGCGCGAGCGCTTGGAGTTCTGGCGGCGACGCTTCTTGAAGGCGATGACCTTCTTGGCGCGGCCCTGTTCAACGACTTCGGCGCTGACGACAGCACCTTCGACAAACGGAGCGCCGATGGTTGCATCGGCGCCGACGCCGACCATCAGGATCTCGGTGAATTCAATCTTGTCGCCTGCTACGCCTTCCAGCTTTTCGATGGTTACGACGTCGTTGGCTGCCACGCGGTACTGCTTACCGCCGGTCTTGATGACTGCGAACATTCTTTATCCTTTCATGTTCGGGCCGGCTCTTTACCCTTGAGGGGGCAAGGCCGTCTTTTTGTCAGTCGACATTTTGAGCAGAATTTCGGGATCATTCCCGAGGTCCTGCCGGTGAATGGGCGCAAATCACACCCGCTGCGGTGAGGGCAAGCCACACCACTTCCATTGCGCGAATTAAGGGAAACCCTGCCCTCTGTCAAGAAGAAGGCACTCGCCACATTGGATAATCTTCATCGAGGTACTTGCCAGCACCCGAATCTGCCGCTATGAACCCGACCGCGCCGAACAAGCGCCGACCGACTATGCGGAGAGGTGGCAGAGTGGTCGAATGCACCGCACTCGAAATGCGGCATACCTGCAAGGGTATCGTGGGTTCAAATCCCACCCTCTCCGCCATCGGGACTTTGATCCTGCCTTAGCCCACATCTCTTCCGGCTCGCCAGAGTGATCTCAGGCGACGGTGGGCTGTTGCCCGCAACGAGGCGGAAGGGCGTTTCCGATCCGGCCGGACGCACGCCCCACCTTCCTTTTTCGCACTTTCCCTCACGAGATGCGTCTTGGCGCTTTCCTGCACATGCGTCAGGCAACCTTCAACGCCGTCGATATTTCCGACAGAGTTGCCTTTTCCGCGTCGCTCACCGCCACGCCGCCAAAGCCGAGGAACCCGCCTTCCTTGGCGGCTTCGGCGACGCGCTGGCTGATCTGGTAGAGCCATGCGGTAAAGGCGGCGGCGTCGCCGGGGGCTTTCGCCTCGACGGTCGTGCGGGCCTGCTGCAGCGTCTCGATGCACCGGGCCTTCATGTCTTCGGGCTTGGCGCCCTTCAGCTTTGTCTGCAGGCCGTCGCGAGCGGTGGTCCGTCCTTGCGACGTTTCGAAGTCGGCGACGAGCGCCTTGACCAGCGGGTTCGCGGCTGCGTCCGTCTTTGCCTGCAGAAGCGCGCTGCTGTTGGCAAGGCCCTCCTTCAGCATGCCCCACAGGCCGCTCGGCTCCGCCGCGGTCACGGCTATGCCCGCCATCATCACGCTCTCCAGAAGCAGCGTCCATTCGTCCGGGGTGAATGTCGATTTGTCAGCCATGGCCGACCCTCCTTCGCTCGGTTTCCGTGTTCAGGACGGGCGTCGCCGCTGCGCGCGGCGCGCCCGTTGCGGTCGATATCGCAACAATTCAGGCCGAGAGGGCCGCAAGCTTCGCCTTCAGCCCGTCGATCGTCGGCTTGAGGACGTCCGAAACGCCGGGAATGGCGAGCACCTTGTCGAACAGGCCGTTGAGCGTCGACATCATCGGGGTGATCAGCGCCGCAAGCGCCGCCTTCTGGCCGGCCGAGAGCTGTCCTGCCACGCCGGTGACCTTGTCGAGCCCGGTCGAGACTTCCTCGAGCTTCGGCACGGCCGCGGTGGCGGAAGCGGCGTCGGTAACGCCTGTCAGCGTCGTCTGGAGGCTTGCCATGGCGTCCCGCACCTGCTGGCCGACATCGATGCCGCCCACTGTGAGGCTTTCTGCCGGCGTACTGGCCTGCGGCGTGACCTGCTCGGGCGTGCCGGCCTGGGGCGTAACCGGCTCACCCGGTCGACCGAAGAGGTAGAACAGCAACCCTGCAAGCACGAGGGCTGCGATTACCCAATAGAGCCAGTTGCGTGACGAACTTGGAACCGCAGCCGCGGCCGCGCGCTGGCTCGCCGCACTTGCTGCCGAAGCCGAGGCCGCGGCGCTGCGGGCAGCCTGGTTGGCCGCCTGGGTCGCGGAGTTGGCAGCGGACTGCGCCGAAGCGCCGAGCGAACCGAGCAGGCCGGTGCCTCCGAGCATTTCCCGGACACCTGGCGGCAATGCGGCGGCGATGTTGTCCTTCTGGCTGGCAAGCAATCCGGCGATGCCGTTGGCGCTCAGGTCTCCGCCGCTCTGCCGGGCGAGGCCGCCCATGACGAGAGGAGCAAGCGTTGCAAGTAGCGAGCCGCTCGCCCGCTGATCGATGCCGGACGCACCGCCCACGGCATTTGCCAGCGCGCTGCCGTTGCTGGCGCCAAACAGCGAGGAAATGATCTGCGAACCGCTCTGGGCAAGCGACGTCTGGTCGCCGCCCGACAGCATGCCTATGAGATTGTCGAGCGAGCCGCCCTGCTGCCTGGCGGTATCGGCGATCTTCTGCGCGCCGTCCGGCTGGGCGGCGACGCCGGTCAGTCCAGCCAGCAACGCAGGCACGGCAGCGGCGACGGCGCCCTGTACCTTGCTGCTGTCGAGGCCCAGCATCGAGGCGATGCGTGCGATCATGTCAGGGGTAAGCATCTGCGCAATGTAGGAAACAAGATTGCTGGCCATTGGCTTTTCCTCCACGTTGATGTCGCCGAAAAACGACTCTGCTCATCGAGCGGGGGCTCGAAGGCGCGGCACTTGGCTGGAAGCAATTCGCGTTTATCTGATTATCGACTGCGAGATTTGTTCGCCAGAAACCCACTGCGCCATACGCCCTTTCGGACGCGCCGAGGTCGCTGAACCATCTGAATTTCTGCATGACGGCGCAATATTAGCACCTGTGGATGTATCGCGCCAGTTCTTGGCAACCTCCGAAACGAGGCCCGGGACATGGACGGCCGCAGCTTTCCGGCAGGGCAACGAATGCCCGCACCGCCGCGCCGCCGCCGTCAGTCTTCGTGCGCGCGCAGCCACATCTCCAGTCCGGCAATCACCGCAAGCCTCAGGCTCGCGTTCTTGGCCAGCGCCCGCGCAAGAGCCTGGCCGTCGGACAGGAAACCCATCTCGGCCATGACATCATCAGGCTTCAGCCGGCGCTTCGCCATGATCGCCCTGATCCGCGTGATGGTGGAGGGAAGCAGATAACGGCCGCTGGCGATGGGGGCACCGGCTGGCGGCAGGGGGGCGGCAGCCGCGACGGTTGATGCCGCAGAAACGGCGGGCAGCGCGCCCGATATCGTCAGCCAGGTCAGAAATCCCTCGCGCTCGCCGGCGGTTGCCTTTGCCCAGGAATTCTTCAGTTTCTCGAGCCGGGTGCGCTGCGCCTTCAGGCCGGCCATGACAAGGGCCTTGCGCAGCGATGGGATCCTGCCCGCCAGCACGTCGCCGTAAAGTTCGGGAAACTCTGCCTTCAATCGCTGCTCGTCATGGGCGTTGTCGCGTTTCGGTTTCTTCGACATTTTCAGTTCCGGCGTTCATCTCCCGCGTCCTCCTAGAGCATCCGGCTCGCAAGTGAAATCACCCGATGCGGATAAGATGCGCGACAAGCGTCCTGTTGGCGTGGCGCACGGGCAAGAGGGCGCGGATGCCGCCGTGTCATCCAGCCTTGCGCAAGTCGGTCTTCATATCATCGCACCAAGAGCCGGGGATGTGACACGGCGAACAAAGGACGATGATATGTCAAACGATGTCGAGCACTATACCGATCCGCAGGATGCGACCGTTGCCCTGTTCCTCAGCAACAATGACGGCGAAGAGTTGACCAACGTGCTGGTCGCAGCCCTCGAGGATGCGTTCCGCATCCTTCGTGACGAGGTTTCCGGCGAAACGATGCACTGAGCCGAAGCGCGTCGTCGCGCCCAAGCGCTGCGGCTTTCCGACGGCATTTCATGCGGGGACCGGGTCGGCTTCGACCCCTCCAACCTTTGCGCTCAGGCTCCGTGCTCGCCGCTTGGCTTGTCGCGCAAGACCGCTTCGACCGTGGCCGCGATCGCCAGCAGCGTCCTGTCCGTTCCGTTCCTGCCCATCAACATCAGGCCAGCTGGCCGGGTCACGCCCGGCATCGGCAGGGTTATGGCGGTGAGGTCGAACTGGTTTGCGACCTGGCAATTGCGCAGGAGCAGGCCCTCGACGCGGTCATATTCCGCTTCGTCCGCCTCCACGGAGGCGATCGACACCGCGGCGATCGGCGTCGTCGGCAGGACGATGAGGTCGTAGGCCGACAGTCTTTCATCCATTGCCTGCGCGAGATCCGCTCTTGTCACAAGCAGCGCGTCGAGTGCGGCCTGCGGCGTCAGCAAGCGCCGCCGGAGCGTCGACGTGACCCTGACATCGACCGGCGCGTCCCGGTCTGGCAGCCACTCGGCATGCAGCCTGCTTGCCTCAAGTCCGGCGATCGAGCCGATCGCGGTTGCCCTGCGCAAGCGATCGATGAGATCGTCGATGCGGCAATCGACAAGCACGGCGCCGGCGGCCGCGAGGCGCTCAAGACTGGCTGCAAACGCGTCTGCGACCGCGGTCGAGAGACCGGCCAGAAGCTGGCCGCGCGGCAGGCCGATGCGCAGGCCCGTCAACGGTCGGGGGACAAGCGCGCTCGCCGGCTCCCCGGCCATGACGGCATCGGCCGCGGCGCAATCCTCGACGGTGTGGCCGAGCGGACCGATCGAATCAAGGCTCGGCGCAAGCGGAAAGGCGCCATCGAGCGGCACGCGGCTTGCGGTCGGCTTGAAGCCGACAAGACCGTTGAGTGCCGCCGGGATGCGCACGGAGCCGCCGGTGTCGGAGCCGATGGCGATGTCGCAGGTGCCTTCGGCGGCCGCAACCGCAGCGCCCGACGACGAGCCGCCGGGGATCAGGCTTTCATCGGTCGCGTTGCCGGGAACAGGGTAATGCGGATTGAGACCGACCGCGGTGAAGGCGAATTCGGTCATGTGGGTCTTGCCGACGATCACGGCGCCGGCAGCGCGCAAGCGCTCGACGATGACGGCATCCCTTTGCGGCGCTGGCGCCGTGCGCTTGATGATCGAGCCGGCGAGCGTTGGTTCACCGATGATGTCGAAGAGGTCCTTGATCGACACGATCCTGCCGTCGAGCGGCCCGAGCGTGGTGCCTTTCTGCCGGCGGCGATCGGAAGCATCGGCCTCGGCGCGGGCGCTTTGCGCATAGAGAGTGACATAGGCCTTTTCGCTGTCCCGACGGGCATCGAGCCTTGCCAGGATCCGTTCGAGATGGTCGCGTGCGGGAGTGGTCGATTGGGACACGATGAGGAACCTGCCGGTATCTGCGGTCGCCGGGCGGCGCGTTGAAGCGTTGCGTCCTCGGCTGGGCGCAGAGCCATGGCCATGGACGAGCATCTTCATAGCAGGGCTTTCGGCAAATGCCATGCGGATGCCGGCACGCAGCCTTACGCAAACCCGGCTCGTCAGCCGGGTTTGCGGGCGCAGACAATGAAGCGGCGGTAGACGAAGGTGCGCAGGCAGTTGCGCAGGTTTGCGGTCCTGCGCTGTGCGGCAGCGATCGGCCGGTGGGATTGGCGTTCGATCGTTCCGAAGCCGGCAGCCTTGAGCATTGGCAGCAGGGTTTCGACCGTGAGGCCGCTGCCGAAGGGTAGGTCCTGCATGATGGCGGCGTGGCGATCGCTGAGCGCGCCATCGTAGTGATTGTCGGGCCCGATCACCCGGTCGATCCCGCGGATCGCCAGGGACGCGAGCCGCCCCACAGTGGTCGGCTTTGCCCAGTCGCCGTCGAAGACCAGCAGCTTGCCGCCGGGCTTCAAGAGCCGGAACCATTCGCCAAGCGTCGCCTGCGGCTCAGTCAGTGTCCACACGAGATGGCGGCAGACAATGGCATCATAACGCTCGTCCGGCTCCATGGTGTTTTCCGCATCGGCAAGCAGGAAACGCAGCCGGGGCTTGCCGGCATGCTTTTTCCTGGAAACGGCAAGCATCGCCTCGGAGAAATCAAGCGCGGTGACGTCATGGCCAAGGTCGTGGATCAGCCGCGTCACCTCGCCGGTGCCGCAGGCGAGTTCGAGCACGTGCAGCGGCTCTTCCCCGAGAAAGGCGCGCACCGGTTGCTGCCAGGCGGCAAATTCCGGACCCGGCGGGATGCGATGGCCGAAGGCGAGGTCGAAGGTTTCGGAACGCTTCGACCAGTAGTCGCGGATCTCGTCCTTGAGATCGATGTTTTTCCGAACGGCGGATCCCGTTGCCTCGGCCGTCCCGCTCATTGGGCCGCTTTCACCTGGTCGATCCGGGCGAAAATCGCATCGAAGCGGCCGCGTGCACGGCCGGGGACCTCGGCCTTGCGGATGGCATCGGTCAGTTCGGCCTCGCCGACCTTGATGAGCATCACCATGCCCATGGCGAAATGCGGCGAGCACTTGATGCCGTAGAAGCCTGATGTCTCGAAGGTGACTTCGATTTCCTCGTTGATCTGGCCCTTGAAGCCGGGATAGCCGGCAGGGGTCATGCCGTCGATCGAGGCGGAGTTGTGGCTCTTGTGCCCGACCCGGAACTTGACGCTGTCGCGGGGCTTCAGCTCGACGTAGTCGGGCTCGAACACCATCGAGCCGTTTTCGCCGCGATTGAGCATTTTGACTTCGATGGTCTCGGCAAGGGTCGGGGTGGCGGCAAGCCCGAAGGCAATGAGGGTGGCGGCGATCCTAGCGCGCATGGTCATGTCTCTTTGTGGTGTCGGATATTAGCTGCAGTTTTGGCCGCGGGCGCCGATAGCGCACGAAGCATGAGCCATCCTCGTCGATCTCCACCGTCGCCGTGACGCCGAAGACGGCGAGAATGCGGTCCTCCGTCAGGATGTCAGTCGGAGTGCCGATGGCAACGATGCGGCCGCGATCCATGACGGCAATGCGGTCGCAGAAGACGGCGGCGTGATTGAGATCGTGAAGCGCCGCCACGACCGTCAGCTTCTGCCCGCGCACGAGTTCGAGCAGGCCGATCTGGTGGTGGATGTCGAGATGGTTGGTCGGCTCGTCGAGCAGCAGGATCTGCGGTTGCTGCGCCAGCGCCCGGGCGATGTGCAATCGCTGACGCTCGCCTCCGGAAAGCGTGTGCCACATGCGACCGGCAAGATCGCTCATGCCCACGTGCGCGAGCGCCCGCTCGACGATATCGGCATCGCGGCTCGACCAGGGCGAAAGCGCGCCGAGGTGCGGGGTGCGGCCGAGTTCGACTGCCTGGCGGGCGGTGATGCGTTCGGTGGTTTCCGCCTGCTGCTCGACCAGCGCGATGCGTTGGGCGATGTCGCGCCGGGTCGTCCTGGCGAGCGGACGCCCTTCGAGGCTGACGATGCCGGATTTTGGCGGGCGGATACCGGCGAGCAGCGAGATCAGGCTGGTCTTGCCGGATCCGTTCGGGCCGATGATGCCGAGAAACTCGCCCGGCACGACCTCGAGATCGACGGCATCGACGATCAGCCGGCCGCCGGCCGACCAGGAGACGGTCTCGGCCCTGAGGCTCATGATGCCGCCCTCCCGCGGCTGAGGATCAGGGCGAAGGCCGGCGCGCCGACAAGTGCCGTGATCACGCCGATCGGCAGCACCTGCCCGGGAATGATGACACGCGACAATATATCGGCCGCTATCATGAAGATTGCGCCGGCAAGGGCCGCGGCCGGCAGCAGCAGGCCGTGGCGCACGCCGACAAGGAAGCGTGCAGCATGCGGGATGACCAGGCCGACGAAGCCGATGGAGCCGACGATGCTGACCATGACCGCCGTCATCAGGGCCGTTGCCGAAATCAGGATGACATAGACCCGCTTGACCGGGATGCCGAGCGAAGCGGCCGATTCCGCGCCGAAGGTGAAGGCGTCGAGCGCGCGGGCGTGCCAGAGGCAGACAAGCAGGCCGCCGAGCGCCACCGGCAGTGCCAGCGCCACATCCGGCCAGCGCACGCCGGAGAGATTGCCGAGCAGCCAGAACATGATGCCGCGGGCCTGCTCGGCATTGGCCGATTTGGTAACGATGAAGGAGGTGAGCGCGTTGAAGAGCTGGGAGCCGGCGACGCCGGCAAGAATGATGGCGCCGGTGCCGCGGCCGGCCCTGAGCGCCAGCAGCGAGACCAGGGCAAAGGCGAAGACTGCCCCGAGGAAGGCGCCGAGCGACAGCGTCAGCATGCCCGCGCCAATGCCGAGAATGGCGACGGCGACCGCGCCGGTCGATGCGCCGGCGGAAATGCCGAGGATATAGGGGTCTGCGAGCGCGTTCCTGAGCAGGGCCTGCAGCACCACTCCGCAGAGCGAAAGCGCTGCGCCGCAGCAGGCGGCCACCACAGCGCGGCTGAGGCGATAGTTCCAGACGATGCCCTCGTCGATCGCATCGAGCGGGTATCCGGCGCCCCACAGGCGGTTGGCAACGGTCTTGCCGACGACGTCGAGCGGAATGGCGGTCTCGCCGATGGCGGCGCCCAGTGCCAGCGCAAGGAAAAGCAGTGCGAGCGCCGTCGAAACGGCGCCCGTGCGGTTGATTGCCAGAGGGGCTGACCTCACTTCGCCAGGCCGGCTTTTTCGACCGCGTCGGCCAACACCTCGATGCCCTCGATGGTTCGGATCGTCGGGTTCATCGCCTGGGCGTCCATGACGACGATATGGTCGGCCTTGACCGCCGGCATCAGGCTGGTGACCGGATCCGACTTCAGGAACTTCATCTTCAGCTCCCAGTCGTCGGCGGGGAAGCGGCGGCGATCCATCTTGCCGATGACCACGATCTTCGGGTCGGCCTTGGCGATGGTTTCCCAGCCGATGGTGGGCCATTCCTCTTCGGTGGACACGACGTTCTTGATGCCGAGCGCCGACAGGATGTAGCCGGGCGCGCCATTGGTGCCGGCGACATAGGGATCGATGTCCATCTCGGCGCTGGAGAACCAGAAGACCGCCGACAGCTTGCCGTCGGCATTGGCGATCTTGCCGCGGGCGGCTTCCTCGCGCGCCTTCAGCTTGGCGATCAGGGCCTCGCCGCGATCCTGCACGTCGAAGATCTCGGAAAGCTCTGATATCTCCTGGTAGATCAGCTCCATCGAGAAGGATTTGTGGCGCACGCCGTCGCCACCGGCGGAGTTGTCCTTGGCGGCGCAATCGGCGGGCGAGACATAGACGGGGATCGACAGTTCGGCAAACTGCTTCGGCGTGGCGACGATGCCCTCCGGCCCGACATGCCATTGGAACTGCGCGGTGACGAGATCCGGCTTGGTGGCAACGACGCTTTCGAAGCTCGGGTCGTTGTCGGCAAGCCGCGGCACCTTGGCGTTGACGTCCTCGTAGCCCTCGATGACAGGGCCGATCCATACGGCGGTGCCGACCACCTTGTCGGCGAGGCCGAGAAGATAAAGAATTTCCGTGGTGCTCTGACCGATCGAGGCGGTGCGCGTCGGCGCCGCCTTAAAGGTAACCTCCTGGCCGCAATTCTTTAAGGTCAGGGGGTAGCTCGTCGCGGCCGCAACAGCGGTCGAGGGAGCGACGGTCAAAAGCAGGGACACGGAAACGGCAAGGGATGGGCAATAGCGCCCGACGGCATTGAAAATGGCTTTCAAGGGAATTCTCTTTTCTCGTGAGCTTGCGAAGGGTCAGCCGAAGCGGCGACAGCCGGCCGGCCGGATTTCGGGAGACAAACGATCGCAAACGTCGAGAAGGACGGGAAAAGAGGGCGCAAAGCCGCCGGGTATGCGGATCATGGACAACTCCTGTTCCGGGCAACCCCGCCCGTGACGCTGGATCTTCTGCTTGACGGCAGGTCTCCTGGCTCGCGGATCAGGCGCCTTTCACCTGCCTTCCCGCAACGCGCCTGGCGCGATCGCAGTGGCATGGCGCGCTGTCGCGCCACGAGGGGTGTTCGGCATTCCGCTTACAGTTGCGGGGGCAGCCACGGTCTCGGTCCCTTTTGGGTCGTCCTCACCGTGTTCCCTATTAATCCCCGTCGGAGTCATCCTTGGGGGAACCGTCGCCGCTACCCTTAGTGTTCCCGTCGGCGTGCCGTCAAGGCGCCAGGTTGCGGAAAATGAGACCGTACGACAGCGGCGTGGCGGCTTACCGTAAAGCGGTGCTCGACCTTGCCTTCACCGATTTGTCGTCAAACCGTTCAAATTCTTTCACGCGGCTGTTAAGTCGCTGACATCAGAACAGCCAAAGGTCCGGTTCGCGAAAACCCCGCTTTCGCGAGGTTCGAACCGGAGGCTTGTTTGGCCGAAATTCTCAGCACGCTGTCGCGCCGCTCCTTCCTTCTATCGGCCGGTGCCGCCGGCCTTGTCGCGTCTTCCGGCCTTGCCACGCCATTCTATGCCCGCGGCTATGGCCGGCCGGAATTCATCCATGGGGTTCAGTCAGGCGATGTCGACACAAGCTCGGGCATGGTATGGACACGGGTCGACAGGCCCTCGCGGGTGGCGGTGGAGTATTCGACAACCGAGAGCTTTTCCAATTCGGTCCGCCTTGCCGATCTCACCGCGACACCGCAGACGGATTGTGCGGTGAAGTGTTCGCTCGAAAACCTGCTGCCCGACCAGGATATCTTTTACCGTTTCGTCGCGACCGATCTTTACGACGTCAATCGAGTGTCCGAACCGGTGACCGGCCGGTTTCGCACGGCGCCCTTGCGCAAGCGCTCGATCCGCTTCGTCTGGTCCGGCGACACGGCCGGCCAGGGCTGGGGCATCGACGATGTCGGCATGAAGACCTATTCCACCATGCGTCTGCACGAGCCGGACTTCTTCATCCACTCCGGCGACACGATCTATGCCGACAATCCCATTCCCGACGAGATATCCTTGCGCGACGGAAGCGTGTGGAAGAACCGGGTGGTCACCCACGAGAAGCGCGACGTGGCGCGCACGATCGAGGAATATCGCGGCCAGTGGAAATACAACCTGCTCGACGCCCATGTGCGCGCGCTCAACGCCGTCTGCCCGACCTTCTATCAATGGGACGACCATGAGGTGCTGAACAACTGGTCGGCCTCCACGGACCTCAGAGACGATCCGCGCTATCCGGAAAAGGACGTCGGCGTCTATGCGGCCCGCGCCGCCCGGGCGTTCAACGAGATGACGCCGATCCGCAACATCCCGACCGAGCCCGGCCGCATCTTCCGCAAGATCGCCTATGGTCCGCTGCTCGATGTCTTTTTCGTCGATCTCAGATCCTATCGCGGCCCCAACCAGGGGGAGGGCGACGGCGGCCTGTTCGGCTGGCGGCAGGCGGACTGGCTGAAGCGGGAGCTTGCCGCTTCGCGTGCCGTGTGGAAGGTGATCGCCTGCGACATGCCGATCGGCCTCGTCGTCTGGGACGACTATGCCAACCGGCGCGGATCCGATGCCATTGCCAACGGCGACGATGGCCCGCCCATGGGCCGGGAGACCGAGTTTGCGGATCTGCTGCGCTTCATCAGGGATAATGCCATCGACAACCTCGTCTGGCTGACGGCTGATGTCCATTACACGGCGGCGCATCACTACGATCCGTCACGGGCGGCGTTCAAGGATTTCCTCCCGTTCTGGGAGTTCGTCTCCGGTCCCCTGCATTCCGGCACCTACGGCCCGAAGGAGCTGGACATGACGTTCGGCCCCGACGTCCGCTTCATCAAGGCGTCGGGTGGCGGCGTCGACAGCAACCTGCCGCCTTCGGCCGGCCTGCAGTTCTTCGGCATCGTCGATATCAACGGCCAGACGAAGCAGATGACGGTGCGGCTGATGGATCGGCAGGACCAGGAACTGTGGCGGGTGACGCTCGATCCGGCTGCTGTCGCATGAGCGTTCGGGCCCTCACCGATCCCTTTCCAAACCCTGCTGGCAAGGCCCATTCCGGTGGCAAACCCATGGCCTGCCGGGACTTCGGGGTCAGGCTCTTGCGCGCGCCCCCCTTTCGCAATCGCAAAAAAACCTGTATGAGCCCGACCATTGAAAAAGCGGCGTGGCCCATTGGGGCGTGCCCTAAACCTTCCGAGACGAAAAATGAGCATTCGTAACATCGCGATTATCGCGCACGTCGACCATGGGAAAACGACCCTTGTCGACGAGCTTCTGAAGCAGTCGGGCTCGTTCCGCGAAAACCAGCGCGTTGCCGAGCGCGTGATGGACTCCAACGACATCGAAAAAGAGCGCGGCATCACCATTCTTGCCAAGGCGACGTCGGTCGAGTGGAAGGGCGTGCGCATCAACATCGTCGACACCCCCGGCCACGCCGACTTCGGCGGTGAAGTCGAGCGCATCCTGTCGATGGTGGACGGCGCCATCGTTCTCGTCGACGCCTCCGAAGGCCCGATGCCGCAGACGAAGTTCGTCGTCGGCAAGGCGCTGAAGGTCGGCCTGAAGCCGATCGTCGCGATCAACAAGATCGACCGTCCGGACGGACGCCACGAAGAAGTCATCAACGAAGTTTTCGACCTCTTTGCAAACCTCGATGCCAGCGACGAGCAGCTCGACTTCCCGATCCTCTACGGTTCGGGCCGCGATGGCTGGATGAACGTTGCGCCTGAGGGTCCGAAGGACCAGGGCATGGCGCCGCTTCTCGACCTCGTGCTCAAGCACGTTCCCGAGCCGACGGTTGCCGAAGGTCCGTTCCGCATGATCGGCACGATCCTGGAAGCAAACCCCTTCCTCGGCCGCATCATCACCGGTCGCATCCACTCCGGTTCGCTGAAGCCGAACCAGCCGGTCCGGGTTCTCGGCCAGGACGGCAAGCTGCTCGAAACCGGCCGTATCTCGAAGATCCTCGCCTTCCGCGGCATCGAGCGCCAGCCGATCGACGAAGCGCATGCGGGTGACATCGTCGCCATCGCCGGCCTGACCAAGGGCACCGTCGCCGACACGTTCTGCGACCCGTCGGTCACCGAAGCGCTGACCGCGCAGCCGATCGACCCGCCGACCGTCACCATGTCCTTCATCGTCAACGACAGCCCGCTTGCCGGCACCGAAGGCGACAAGGTCACGAGCCGCGTCATCCGCGACCGTCTGTTCAAGGAAGCCGAAGGCAACGTTGCGCTGAAGATCGAGGAATCCTCCGAGAAGGATTCGTTCTTCGTGTCCGGTCGCGGCGAATTGCAGCTCGCGGTTCTGATCGAAACCATGCGTCGCGAAGGCTTCGAACTGGCCGTTTCGCGTCCGCGTGTGGTCATGCACAAGGACGACGATGGCCAGCTGCTCGAGCCGATCGAAGAAGTGGTCATCGACGTCGATGAAGAGCATTCCGGCGTCGTCGTTCAGAAGATGTCCGAGCGCAAGGCCGAGATGGTCGAGCTGCGTCCGTCCGGCGGCAATCGCGTCCGTCTGGTGTTCTTCGCTCCGACCCGCGGCCTGATCGGCTACCAGTCGGAACTCCTGACGGATACGCGCGGCACGGCGGTCATGAACCGTCTGTTCCACGCCTACCAGCCGTACAAGGGTGAGATCGGCGGCCGCGTCAACGGGGTGCTGCTCTCCAACGACGCAGGCGAATCGGTCGCCTACGCCATGTTCAACCTGGAAGACCGCGGCCCGATGATCATCGAAGCCGGCGAGAAGGTCTATGCCGGCATGATCATCGGCATCCACACGCGCGACAACGACCTCGAAGTCAACGTGTTGAAGGGCAAGAAGCTCACCAACATGCGCGCATCGGGCAAGGACGAAGCCGTCAAGCTGACCCCGCCGATCCGCATGACGCTGGAGCGCGCCCTGTCCTGGATCCAGGATGACGAGCTCGTCGAAGTGACGCCGAAGTCGATCCGTCTTCGCAAGATGTATCTCGACTCGAACGACCGTAAGCGCTTCGAGAAGTCGCGCACGGCCGGCGCTGCATAAGCCGAGCCGACCATAAACTGCAAATTTCGAAACCCCGGAGCAATCCGGGGTTTTTTGCTGTGTGTGCCAGCGGGGTGCGGCTTGCGGATAAAGTTAAAAAGGCGTTAACCTTCGACAGGATGCCGTTAAAGTTGCCTGTGGGTTAACGCGACGCGGCTCCCGGGCGGGATTCCTGTTCGCCCTGTGTGTGTTTAGAGTCGTGAGTCATGAAGACTGTTTCGATCGAGGTCAGGCCCGGAGAACCGCAGGAGGCGGCGGCAATTGCCGACGTGCACCGCGTTTCGTGGCTGCAGACCTATGGCGGCATCATTCCGCACCGCCCGCTGGTCCAGATGGTCAATCGTCGCGACGAGGTCTGGTGGCGCAAGGCGACGCGCGGTCCGGCGACCCTGCTGGTCGTCGATGTGGCAGGAACGATTGCCGGCTACGCGACGCTCGGTCTCAGCCGCGCCAAGTCGCTGCCGCAGGAAGGCGAAATCTACGAGATCTACCTGCGCCCTGAATATCAGGGCATCGGCCTTGGTCGGGTTCTCTTCGGCGAGGCCAAAAGCCTGCTGCGATCGCTCGGCTGCCGGGGACTTGTAGTGTGGTGCCTCGAAGACAGTGATAACGCCTACCAGTTCTTCCAGGGCGCCGGCGGCAGCGATATCGCCGAAGGCATGGAAGATTTCGGCGACAAGCACCTCAAGAAGGTCGGCTTCGCCTGGAACTGAGCGCGGGGCTCTCTTGCCGGCGCTGGCGATAGCGGCACCTAGAAGATCATTCCGGCAGTTCGTTGGTGGTTTCGGCGGCCTTGTCGCCGCGTTTGCCGTGGAAGGCCGGCTGGTCGACGCCGCAGCGAAATGACGGCGCCACTTCGTCGGCGACCGTCCGGGCGATCGCGTTCGGGTCCGGATTGGCAAGCGCATCGACATAGCCGACGACGCAGCCCTTGCCATCGCTCTTTTCCGCCACCTTGGAGACGACGAGAACCTGTCCCTCCAGCGCCGGCACTGCCTCTGCGGTCTTCGGGTCGGCGTTCTCGATCGTCCAGCGCAGGATCGTGGCAACCGCTAAGCCGCCCTCGGCCACGCGCCATTCCACCACGGTGCCGGCATGGTTGAAGGGGATGAAGCTTTCGAACGCGCCTTCGAGATAGTCCTTGCCGATGTGGCCGAAGGAGACGCTTTGGCGCACATCGATCTCCTTCAAATGCACGGGATAATCACGGTAGCCTGGGCAGGACATCAGGGCATAAATGCCCGGCTCCTCGGCGATCGTCCGGCACTTGTCGCGACTGACGTCGACATAGACGCTGTCATTGGCGATAACAGGGCCTGCAGACGCAAGCATCAGCGTCAGGCATGCAACCCTTCCGTTCATCTTGGCTTCCCTTCGACAGGATTTGGCGAACCGTGCCGGCCGTGCGGACATGGCAAACCGAGCGGTTGAATCTGTGCTGCGGACGAAAGTTATATTGCATCGCGGCATGTTTCCCTTTATCCGACGGGCAAACGTCCCAACCGACCCTGGAGTTAGTCCATGCGCATTGATGCGATTTCCATCGGAAAGAATCCACCAGAAGATGTCAACGTGATCGTCGAGGTTCCCGTTGGCGGCCATCCCATCAAGTACGAGATGGACAAGGAAGCCGGCACGCTCGTCGTCGACCGTTTCCTCTACACGCCGATGCACTATCCGGGGAACTACGGTTTCGTTCCGCACACGCTTTCCGACGATGGTGACCCGATCGACGTTCTGATCTGCAACACCCGTCCGCTGGTTCCGGGCTGCGTCATCAACGTTCGCCCGATCGGCGTGATGATGATGGAAGACAACTCCGGCAAGGACGAAAAGATCATCGCGGTTCCGTCGGGCCACCTGACGCAGCGCTATGACAAGGTCCACGAATACACCGACCTGCCGGAAATCACGCTGAAGCAGATCGAGCACTTCTTCGAGCACTACAAGGATCTGGAGCCCGGCAAGTGGGTCAAGATTTTTGGCTGGAAGGATGCCGCCGTCGCCAAGCAGTTGATCAAGGAAGCTGTCGAGCGCGCTGCGAACGAAAAGAAGTAAGCGTCAGCTCATTTGCCGGCCAGTTCGGCAAGTCGCTCTAAAACATCCTCCGGGTCGGCATCGATCCGGAGGATTTTTTTGCGCTGCGTTTCGCCTGAAATGAAGGATATGCGGTTCTTGGCGATACCGATCGCCTTGGCGAGAACGGCGATCAGGGCCTGGTTGGCCTTGCCCTTTTCGGCAATGGCGCGCACGCGGACCTTGAGATGGTCCTGCCCGTCGGCGCCGCTCTCCACCCCGTCGATCCCGTCGCGTCCGCCGTTCGGTGTCAGCCGGACGGTGACGCGCACGTGATCGTCGTGGGCGGTAAACGCGTGGCCCGTCAACAGATCAGCGCAGCAGGGCCGGCGCGATCGTCGTGTTCAGGAACAGCTGGATGAAATAGAGGATCACCAGCACCACGAGCGGCGAAAGGTCGACGCCACCCATGTTGGGAAGGACCCGGCGGATCGGACGGTAGAGCGGCTCGGTCAGCTGGTAGAGCGAGCGGCCGATCATGTTGATCGCCTGGTTGTTCACGTTGATGACGTTGAACGCGTAGAGCCAGGAAAAGATGGCTGACGCGATGATCAGAAACCACGCGATGTTGATGATAAAGTTCAAGGTGCCGATGACAGCAATCATGCCGGTCTCCAAATCGTTATTGACAGACATGTAGACATTGAGACCTAAACGAGCAAGTACGCCGATTTGCTCTACGCCATCATGTTTAACACGGGTCGGACAAAGATCGGTCTCATCGAGGAGCGCTTTCCCCATGGCCGCCGTTCATGCCACGCACCGTTTCGCCGCCTTCCGGCATATCGGCTACCGGCGTTACTTCTTCTCGCGCTTCCTTGCCTACTTCGCCATCCAGATCATTTCGGTCGCGGTGGGCTGGCAGATCTACGACCTGACGCGCGATCCGTTCGATCTGGGTTTGATCGGGCTTTTCCAGTTCCTGCCATCGCTGGTGCTGATCCTCGTCACCGGCTCGGTCGCCGATCGCTATAACCGGCGCATGATCATGGGTATCTGCATGGTTGTCAGCACGTTGTGCGCCGTGGCGCTGCTCATGCTGACGATCACCGGGCTTTTCTCGCCCTGGCCTGTCTACGCGATCCTGGTCGTGTTCGGCATCGAACGGGCCTTTCTGGCGCCCGCCTCGCAATCGCTGGCGCCCAACCTGGTGCCGCCGGAAGACCTGCCCAACGCGATTGCCTGGAACTCGACGTCCTGGCAGACGGCGATGATCGTCGGCCCGGTTGCGGGTGGCCTGATCTACGGTTTTGGCTCCATCGCTCCCTATGCGGTCGGTGTCTGCTTCTTTGCCGCTGCGGCACTGATGGTGTTTGCGATCCCGAAGCCGGCGGCGCGTTCCAAAGCCCCGGTGCAGAGCTGGGAGACGATCACGGCGGGCTTTCGCTACATCAAGGCCGAGAAGGTGGTGCTGGGCGCGATCTCGCTCGATCTCTTCGCCGTGCTACTCGGCGGCGCCGTCGCGCTGATGCCGGTCTTTGCCCGCGACATTCTTGATCTCGGTCCCTGGGGGCTGGGGTTGCTGCGCGCCGCGCCCGGCGTCGGCGCCGTCGGTATGGCCGTCTGGCTCGCCGCCCACCCCATCCGCCACCGCGCCGGTATTCTGATGTTCACCGGTGTCGCGCTCTTCGGTCTCGGCACCGTCGTCTTCGGTCTGTCGGCAACACCGTGGGTATCGATCGCAGCGCTTGTCGTCATGGGTGCTGCCGACATGATTTCGGTCTATGTGCGCGAAATCCTGATCACGCTGTGGACGCCCGATGAGCTGCGCGGTCGCGTCAATGCCGTCAACATGGTGTTCGTCGGGGCGTCCAACGAGCTTGGCGAGTTCCGGGCCGGCATGATGGCGTCGGGCTTCGGCGCGGTCTTTGCCGTGGCGTTCGGCGGTGCCGGTACGCTGCTGGTCTCTGTGCTCTGGGCGCTCGGCTTCCCGCAGTTGCGCAAGATCGACACGCTCGACGTGCCGGAGCATCGTAAGTAACGGATCGCCGCCACTCTGCGGCATTAAAAATGACAGTTTTTTCCGTCGAAGGTCGGCATTCCCGTGAGAACAATCTTCTTTTGTTTTTTGAGATTGATGCTTAGGCAGGAACAGGCGCGAGGGATGGTTGCGCCAGCAATTTGCATTGTTGTTACATTCTTTATTATGATTTTGTACGCGGCGCTTGTAGAGTATTTAGAAGAAATTACTGCTCTTTCCCAAGATACCATCATTATCGCGACCTATTTTTTAAATATTCCTCTTTTGATCGCGGGCTTCAGTTCTTTCGCCTTGTTGTTCAATGCCTGGTGTGTGCTGATAACCGGGAAGCCATTGTTCGGAACAGAGGCCGATTCTCTTAGAGAGAAAATGCGGCGGACGGCAAAGATATAACGTAGTTAGCGTGAAGTCGGTGCCGACTTCACGCTAACGGAAGGTTCGCTAGGGATCCGAAGAGATCTGACGCGTCCAATCGCCGTCCATCAGGCAGCCTTTTTGACATCTGCCTGCAGGAAGATCAGGTCGAGGAAGTTTTCCATCCAGGTGCGCAGCGGCCCATCGTGCTGCATGCGCCCGTCGAGGTGGGCCTTGCCGATCTGTGCGCCCGGCATCTCGAAGCGATGGGCGCCGTGCACCACCCAGCGATGCATCATGGCGCGCGTCAACTCTCCGTGAAACTGGATGCCCCAGGCGTTTTCGCCATAGCGGAACGCCTGGTTCGGGTAGGTGTCGCCGGTTGCCAGAAGCTCGGCGCCTCTCGGCAGGTCGAAACCTTCGCGGTGGAAGTGATAGACCATGTCGGGCCAGTCCATCAGCGCCCGGCCGGCTTCGGTTGCAACAAGCGGATACCAGCCGATTTCCGTCATGCCCTCGTGATGCGGTGCGACCTTGCCGCCGAGATTGCGCGCCAGCATCTGGGCGCCGAGGCAGATGCCGAGATAGGGCTTGTTTTCCTTGAGTGGCACCGACAGCCAGTCGATCTCGCGGCGGACGAAATCCTCCTCGTCATTGGCGCTCATCGGCCCGCCGAAGATGATCGTGCCGCCATGGTGTTCCAGCGTCGGCGGCAGTTCGTCGCCAAGGGCGGGGCGGCGGATATCGAGGGCAAAGCCCTTCTGCAAGAGGATCTGGCCGACGCGGCCGGCACTCGATCGCTCCTGGTGCAGGACGATGAGGATCGGCTTCCTGTCAGTCTCGGCGGCGATCGGCATCTCAGCTTTCCTGTCGCGGTTCGCCATCTTCCGCCGCATCGAGCCTGGCTGCGACCTCCCGCCGCTTCAACACCCGGTCGCGTCCCGATACGCCGAGCAGATCGGCGATCCGCCAGATCACATGATCTTCCATCTCGCTGCGCTCGCCGTCTGCATAGACGATTTCCCAGAGCATGCCGATCAGCTCGATGCGCTGCTCTTCCGACAAGTGCCGCTTCACTTCGGCGGTGAACTGGTAGAAGTCGATCGCTTCGCTTTCGGCCGACTGGCCAGCCTCGACCAGGGCGTCGAGCGCGGCATCGTCGAGTTCGTAATGCTCTTTGATGATGGCGCGCATCTTGCGCTGTTCGGAGGCGAGGATCTTGCCGTCAGCCTCCATCACCTGAATGCACAGCGCGATGACCGCCACGCGCGGATCATCCCTTGCGATCCGCATCGTCGGGCCTGACAGGCCCTCGAGAAACGTCCTGAAGCGTTCAAACATGGTTTCGCGCAAGGCCCCTCAAAACTCAGAACAACCGGAAACTGGTCTTATCCGGCGCGGGCTCGCCGGGCGCCGGTTCCCGCACGCCCGGATCGTCAGGCGGGCGGCCGAAGAACGGATCTGCGACAGGCTCGCCATTGGATGTGACGTCCTTTTCGCGAGGCTTCTCGACGATGGAGGCCGGCTTTCTGGCTTCCGCCACCTTGATCGGTTCGGGGCGCTCGCGCGGGGTTTCCGGTGCTGCCTCGATGATGACGGGCGTGTCGACGACCTCTCGTTCCGGCGCTGTGCCATGGGTGGCCGGATGGTGTTCGGCGACGACAGGCGGCAGGCTGCGGATCGCCTGATCGGCGCTGAGGTGCCCATCCTCGATCTGGGCCGAAAGCTGAAGCGCCGGTGCCTTCCATTCGAAGGCGTCGAGCCGGCCGCTGACCGGCGAGACCGGCAGCCAGGTCGGCGACGTCACGCCGTCGGCGGTCCAGGCCGGGTCGCGCGGGCTCTTCAGCGCCTGGGCCATCCAGTGGCGGATGCGGCCCTCGTCGCCGGTATCGGCTTCCTCGATGTCGGCGAGCAGCAGGAAGATGCTCTCGGTCGGTTCCAGCCTTGCCGCGGCCTCGGCCTTGGTGCGGGCCAGCAGCAGTTCGCGGGCCTCGAGCGCGACCTCGGCAACGGCGGCCATCGCCACGGCGTTGTTCGGACGCAGCGCCTCGAGTTTTCGCGCCCGTTTCAGCCGGTCGACCGCCGTATCGCCGCCGCGCGCGCGGACGTAAAGACGGGCGACGTCGGGATGCGGTTCGTGCTTCCAGGCTTTTTCGAGGATCGACGCGCCCTTGCGCAGGTTGTCCTCGCGAAACAGCGCCTTGGCGGCGATGAGGGCGGCCGGCACAAGGTGTTCGTCGAGCTTGAGGGCCGCAAGCGCGTCGTCGCGCGCGGACTTCACATCGCCTTCGAGCCGGCTCATCGCGCGGGCGGTCAGGAGCACGGCCTTCTTGCGGTCTGCCTCCTTGCGTTCGAGCACGTGGGCGGTGCGGCTCTGGTCGAGCAGGCGCAGCGCGTCGTTCCACTGGCCGGCCTGGCTCTGGCTGTCGAGCGTCGCCAGGGTCGCCCAGGGCAGATGCGGCGCCTTTTCGGCGGCCCGTTCGGCATATTGGCGCGCCGCCTCGTGCGCGCCCAGCCGCTTGGCTTCGAGATAGAGGCCGCGCAGGCCGAGCTCGCGCGTCTCCGGGTCGTCGGCCATCAGTTCGAACTTCTTGCGGGCGTCGTCGTATTTGCCTTCGATCAGGAAGGTCTGGGCTTCGAGCAGATGGATCAGCGGCTCCTGATCGGCGCTGATCAGCCCGCGGGTGCGCGCCGTCATCTTTCGTGCCTGGTTGGCGTCGCCGGCGCCGGCGGCGATCAGCCCTGTCGACAGCGCCTGGTAACCCCTGTCGCGCTTGCGGGCGCGGAAATAGCGGGTGACGGTGTGCGGCGACAGCCAGACGGTGCGCAGCAGCCAGATGGCGATCAGCACGGCGGCCACGAGCGAGATCAGCAGCGACGCGGCCCGCATCAGGCTCATCTCGATGAGCTGGCCCTGCCAGACGAGCGACAGCTCGCCCGGCCGATCCGCAAGCCAGGCAAAGCCGAGGCCGAGACCGAGCACGATCAGGATGAAGATCAAAATGCGGATCATGTCTGTCTTCCTCAGCCTGCAGTGGCGGACGTGTTCATCGTTGCAGCGACCGCGGCGTCGATGATGCCTTCGACCTTCAGGCGCTGGTCGAGCCTGGCCTTGAACGCTTCGCCGGCGGTCTTGGCCGCAGGCGGCAGGGCGTCCCATTCCAGCGCCGCGCCCTTGAGATCGCCGTTGTTCAGCTTGTCCTCGATGCGGGCGACCACGGCCTCCGGCGTGTCACCTTCGACACTGCCGACGGGGCGCACGCGGATGCCCGACATGGCGCTGGAGACGAGGCGGTCGAAGATGCCTTCGTTCGGATCCGGCTGATGGAGCGTCGCGAGCATGGTGTCGGCCACCGCGCTAAAGTCGCGACGAAGATCGGCGCGTGTCGCGACACCCGTCGTTGCGTCCTGCGCAAGCCCGGTCACGGCCGTTTCGTCCGGCGCAACGCTGCGCAGCGCATCGAGCTCAGCCAGGAATGGCCCGCCACGGTCGATCGCGGTCTTGAGCGCGGTGACGGCGACAGCCTTGGCGAGCTGGATATCGTTGGCAGGTTCGTCGAGTTTCTTCTCGGCAGTTTCGATGCGGCTCGCAAGGTCGGCCCTGGCCGTCGCTGCCGACTGCTGCGCTTCGGCAAGGCCCGACTTCAGCGCGGCAATCTCCTTGGTGAGATTTTCAACCTCGGCCTTGAGCGTGGTCACTTCGCCAGCCGGTGCGCCGCCGGCGTCCGGTGCAACCTGCTCCAGGGCCGCAAGACGGCTTTCGAGCGGCGCGATGTCGACAGTTGCCGTTGGTGCCTGGATGCCGGCCACCTGGTCGCGAAGCGCCTGGATCTCGCTCGAGAGCGTCAGTTCCGTCGACGATGCGCCGCGATCGGGGCCGAGCGCCGGGATATAGCCTGCATATTGCAACACGCCGAAGCCGAGCAGCGTCACCAGGCCGCCGAGGATACCCGCTGCCAATGCGCCGGAGTTGGACGGTGGCTTTTGCACGGGGGTCGCCTCGGGCGCGCGGCCGACATGCGGCGGCTCCTCGGTGAAGGCGGCGGCGGCCGCATCGGCGCGCTGTTCCTCGATCTCCTCTTCGGCGCGCGCTTCCGCAGCGCCATCGGGTTCGATGGACGTCTCGTCGGCATCAGTGGCGCGGCTCGCTGTCGTCTCGGTGTTTTCCGCCACGGACTTTTCCGCTTCGAGATCGATCGTCAGCGGCTCTTTTCCGGCTTTTGAGCGGCGCGGCGGGTTTTCCGATACCATGGTGACCTCCTACCGTTGTTGCCTGTCGGTTCTTGCAACAAACCTAGTCAGGCTGGCCGATGAGGGAAAGCCCCCCTCGTTCCGTTTTTGATCGAATTAGCATTAGAGGAGGCTGAAAAGGCTTTCCTCGTCGGGTCTTGCGGCGATCTCGACCCGTGCTCCTTCCGGCAGAGCTTCGGCAACCACGGCGCTGAGGCATAGGTAGCGTGGCGAGAAGGCGGCGGGCGCAAGGCCCGCTTCGTCA
The DNA here is from genome assembly GCF_031989085.1 of Ensifer sp. Classification (NCBI taxonomy): domain Bacteria; kingdom Pseudomonadati; phylum Pseudomonadota; class Alphaproteobacteria; order Hyphomicrobiales; family Rhizobiaceae; genus Ensifer; species Ensifer sp. The sequence goes on along the minus strand of NZ_DALZXU010000004.1, from coordinate 148,312 downwards.
AGCAACGCGGCGAAGCGTCGCGCAGTGTCGTGGGAATAGAGCAGCACGGCGTCCGGCATGCCGTCCGACGTCAGCCTTGCCATGATGTCTTGCGGATGGGCGATCGGCCGCATCCGGTAGCATTCGACAGTGAGATGGGCGATCCGACGTTGCCGCAGCGTGGCCTCAAAACCCTCTGAGCGCGGCGATCCCGCGAGATAGAGGAGCGGCGCTTCAGGTGCGCCAAGCCTGTCGGCGATCAGTTCGGCAAGGCTCCTGCCGGTGCCTGCGGCAGCGTGGAGCGAGCTGAAGCCGAGCTGGCGCGCCGCGCGGGCCGTGGCCTCGCCGACGCAGAAACAGGGCTTTGCGTTATAGGGCTCCAGATCAGCCCCGAGCTTTGCCAGCACCCGCACCGCCTCGGCGCTGGTCAGGGCGATCGCCGCATGCGGCGATCGCAGCGCTGTCAGCGCAGCGTCGGGCAGGTGTTCTGCTTGTGCCAGTGGCAGAAGCAGCGGCCGGTGACCCAGGCGCTCGAGCCGTCCGGCTGTCGCCTCGGCTGCGGGCTGCGGCCGGGTCACGAGCAGCCGCATGGCTCAGGTCCAGCTCGAAAAGAAGCCCGGCCCCGCCTTCGCGCGGATCTCTTCGCCGGCCTTTTGTCCGAGCGCCTCGGCGTCGGCGGACCCGCCCTCGATGGCGACGCGGTGATGGGTCAGGCCATCGGGCGTCAGGATCATGCCGGAGAAGCGGATGTGGGTGCCGTCCGAAATCGCCAGGCCCGCGATCGGCGTGCGACAGGACCCGTCGAGCGTGGCCAGAAAGCCGCGTTCGCAGGCGACTGCCTCATGGGTCCTGGCATCGTCGATGGCGGCGAGCAGGTCGTTGACGCGGTTGTCGCCGATCCTGCTCTCAAGACAGATCGCGCCTTGCGCCGGCGCCGGCGGAAATTCTTCCGCATCGAGCAGTTCGGTCGGCACGTCGGTCATTCCGAGCCGCTTCAGGCCGGCATAGGCAAGCAGCGTCGCATCGACCTGGCCTTCGGAAAGCTTGCGCAACCGCGTCTCGACCTGGCCGCGATAGGTGATGACGTTGATGTCGGGTCTCAGCCTTCGGATCAGCGCCTGGCGGCGCAGCGACGACGAGCCGACGGTGACGCCCTCGGGCAATTCCATCAGCTTCGGCGCGGTACGGCCGATGAAGGCGTCGCGGATATCCTCGCGCGGCAGGAAGGCGGAAAGAAACAGGCCGTCGGGAAGTTTGGTCGGCATGTCCTTGGAGGAGTGCACGGCGAAATCGAGCTCGCCCGAGAGCAATTGCTGCTCGATTTCCTCGGTGAACAGGCCCTTGCCGCCGATCTCGGCGAGAGAGCGATCGGTGATGCGGTCGCCCTTGGTGGAGAGCACGACGACCTCGAACATGTCCGGTGAAAGACCATGCGCGGCGACGAGGCGATCGCGCGTTTCATGGGCTTGAGCGAGCGCGAGCGGGCTGCCGCGCGTGCCGATCCGGAAAGGTTTCGTTTGCATCAAAGGCTATCCATTGTTACCGGAGTTCCGTGTACCCACCTTTCGGTGTGACCGCAATCTTTGAGTAGTTCCTGATGTCCCCGCCCTTGCGCATCCTCGGCATAGAAACAAGCTGCGACGAAACCGCCGCCTCCGTCGTGCTGCGCGACGAAAACGGCCAGGGAAGCATCCTCGGCGACGTGGTTTTGAGCCAGCTGGAAGAGCACAGCGCCTATGGCGGCGTGGTTCCGGAGATCGCCGCGCGCGCCCATGTCGAGGCGCTCGACACGTTGATCGAGGAGGCGCTCTTGCGTGCCGGCGTCACGCTCGACGACATCGATGCCATTGCTGCGACAAGTGGTCCCGGTCTGATCGGCGGCCTGATCGTCGGGCTGATGACCGGCAAGGCGATCGCGCGGGCGACCGGAAAACCGCTCTATGCCGTCAATCATCTCGAGGGCCACGCGCTGACGGCGCGGCTGACCGATGGTCTCTCCTTTCCCTATCTGATGCTGCTGGTTTCGGGCGGCCACACCCAGCTGATCCTGGTCAAGGGCGTCGGCGACTATGAGCGCTGGGGCACGACCATCGACGACGCGCTCGGCGAAGCCTTCGACAAGACGGCAAAGCTGCTCGGCCTTCCCTATCCCGGCGGCCCGGCCGTCGAGCGTGCGGCACTCACCGGCAATGGCGAGCGCTTCGATTTTCCGCGGCCGCTGGTCGGCGACGCCAGGCTCGATTTCTCCTTTTCCGGGCTGAAGACGGCGGTGCGCCAGGCGGCGCAATCGCTGGAGCCGGTGAGCGATCAGGACATCGCCGACATCTGTGCCTCCTTCCAGCGGGCGATCTCGCGCACGCTGAAGGACAGGATCGGCCGCGGCCTGAAGCGGTTCAAGACGGATTATGGCTCGGTCGAGAGGCCGGCGCTCGTCGTTGCCGGCGGCGTTGCCGCCAACCAGGTGCTTCGCGCGACGCTGCAGGAGCTGTGCAACAAAAACGGCTTCGACTTCATTGCGCCGCCGCTTGAGCTTTGCACCGACAATGCCGCGATGATCGCCTGGGCGGGTGCCGAGCGGTTTGCCGCCGGCCTGCCGGCCGACGGTCTCGACGTCGCGCCGCGCTCGCGCTGGCCGCTCGACCAGCAGGCGCAGACATTGCTCGGCTCGGGCAAGCGCGGCGCCAAGGCATGACGGAAATCAGCCAGGGCATGATGGACAGACGATGAATACCAACCCGAAGATCGTGGTGGTCGGTGCGGGTGCCTTCGGCACGGCGCTTGCTGCCGTTGCCGCATCTGCCGACGGCAGTGACGTCACGCTTCTCGCCAGGCGGCAAGAGATTGCAGACGAATGCCGGCGGACCGGTCGCAACGAACAGGCGCTTCCTGGCATCACTTTGCCGGAGGGGCTCAAGCACAGCGCCGATACGGCCGTTCTCGGCGATGCTGACATCGTGCTGTTCGTGATGCCGTCGCAGGCGCATCGGCAAGCGGCGCGCCAGTACGGCGCCTCGATCAATGCCGCGGCGACGATCGTCACCTGTGCCAAGGGCATGGAGCAGGCGACGGGCCGCCTCCTGACCGACGTTCTGGCGGAGGAATTGCCGGGCCACGGCATCGCCGTGCTCTCCGGCCCCGGCTTTGCGGCGGATATCGCCAAGGGGCTGCCGACGGCAATGGTGGTTGCAGCGCACGACAATGCCACGGCGACGCGTCTCGCCGAGGCGCTGTCCGGGCCGACCTTCCGTCTCTATCCTTCGGAAGACCGCATCGGCGTGCAACTCGGCGGCGCGCTGAAGAACGTGCTGGCGATTGCCTGCGGCATCGTCGAGGGCGCCGGGCTCGGCGATAGCGCCCGCGCGGCGCTGATCTCGCGCGGTCTTGCGGAAATGTCGCGCTTCGTCGTCGCCGAAGGCGGGGACGCCGATACGGTTCGCGGTCTGTCGGGTCTCGGCGATCTCGTGCTGACGGCCACCAGCCACCAGTCGCGCAATCTGCGCTTCGGCATTGCGCTCGGCAAGGATGGTCGCGCCAGCGGGCGCCAGGGCGAATTGGTCGAGGGCGCCTTCGCCGCTTCGGTTGCCGCGCGCGTCGCCCACGATCTCGGCGTCGAGATGCCCATCACCGAAGCGGTCGCCGCCATCATCGACGGCAGGCTCGACGTGCGCACCGCCCTTGAACAATTGATGTCCCGTCCGATCACCCAGGAATGAATTGGCAGGCGGGATCAGGAAAAGTGCCAGGCAGTTTTCCCTTTGCATCCCGCACCAAACGAACCCCCAGGAGGAAGCATGCTTTTCGCACTTCAATGCACCGACAAACCAGGCGCGCTGCAGCTTCGGCTCGACACGCGACCTGAGCACGTCGCCTATCTCAACGATCTCAATGCCAAGGGCATCCTGAAGATGGCCGGTCCCTTCCTCGGCGACGACGGCAAGCCGACCGGCAGCCTCGTCATCGTCAAGGCAGAGACGATCGAAGATGCCCGCGCCATTGCGCAAGCCGATCCCTATGCCAGGGCAGGCCTGTTCTCCAACGTCGAAATCAAGGCCTTCAACTGGGTCTTCAACAACCCGGAGGCATAAGGCGTAATGGCATTCTGGCTTTACAAATCCGAACCCTTCAAGTGGTCCTGGCAGATGCAGAAGGATGCAGGCGCCTCGGGCACGGAATGGACCGGCGTTCGCAACTATCTCGCGCGCAACAACATGCGGGCGATGCAGATCGGCGACAAGGGTTTCTTCTACCACTCCAACGAGGGGCTGGAGATCGTCGGGATCACCGAGGTCTGCGCGCTGTCTCATCCGGATTCGACCGCCGAGGGCGACGCGCGCTGGGACTGCGTCGACATTCGCGCCGTCCGCGACGTGCCGCGCCCGGTGACGCTGAAGGAGATCAAGGACAATCCCAAGCTCTCCAACATGGCACTGGTTACCAGCATGCGGCTTTCGGTGCAGCCGGTGACCGAGGACGAATGGATCGAGGTCTGCCGCATGGCCGGGCTCGAACAGCCGCCACGGTAAGCTCGATTTTCGCCTGGACCGCCCGAAAGCCTTTTCGGGCCACGCCTGGAGCCTATGTTGAAGACCGATCCCGAACGCTTCATCCTCGCCAATACCGGCATTCTGTCGCCGCCGCATGTGCCGGAAGTCCGGCTGCATCTTGCGACGGAGGCGCATGAACTCTGGCTGAAGACGGAAGAGGAACTGGAAGAGATCGGCCTGCCGCCGCCGTTCTGGGCTTTTGCCTGGGCGGGCGGGCAGGGGCTTGCGCGCTACATTCTCGATCATCCCGAGGTCGTGCGCGGCCGTCGGGTCGTCGATTTTGCCTCGGGTTCGGGACTGGTCGCGATTGCCGCGATGAAGGCGGGGGCCGCCTCGGTGCTTGCGGCGGATATCGACCCCTGGGCCGAGACGGCGGTGCGCCTCAATGCGGATCTCAACGGCGTCGACATCGGCTATACCGCAGACGACATCACCGGCCGCGATCCGGCAGCCGACGTCTATCTGGCCGGCGACGTCTTCTACGACAAGTCCTTTGCCGAGCGATTGCTGCCCTGGTTCACGGTCCTCGTCGCGGGTGGCTCGGTCGTGATCGTCGGTGACCCCGGCCGCTCCTATTGCCCGCGCGACCGGATGACGGCGCTTGCGACCTATGAAGTGCCGGTGACCCGCGCCCTGGAAGACAGCGAGGTCAAGCGCACGACGGTCTGGCGGTTCGGCGCGCCGGCTCCGGCTGCGGGTTGAAAGACAGTACCGTGACGAACGTCGGCCAATTGCCGTCGTAGGGCGCGCGCCGTTCGAGATCGCTCAACGATCGTCGTGCTCTTGCCCGACAGGAAGGGTTATCGCCGGATGACGCAGACGCCATGCTCATAGGCGCAGGCGCGGTTGAGCATTTTCGGCGAGACGACGATGATCTTGGCGCGGTTCGCCTTCGGCGGCGGCGCGAACTGTTCATCGCCGTAGTAACGGTAATTGCCTTCCTGGCTGAAATAGATGCCGTTGCCCGGATCCCTGTAGGCCGAGATGCCGCCGGCATAGGTGCCGATGCCGCCGATCGTGTCGGGGAAGCCGTCGCCGCCGTAGATATCCGCGCCGTGATCGTAGCGGTCGCCAGAGGTCCAGATGTGGCGCACGGACTGGCCACGTCCTGAGCCGTCGCGGTAGCGCAGCCGCTCCGCATAGCGCCCATCATAAGGCCGATATCGCGGCAGGCGGATGTGCCGGGTGCGGGTCTCCACCTCAGGCGGTCCGCTGCCGAAAGCCCAGTCGCCGCGCGGCAGCTCGTTGCGGCTGCGGGCCACGCGGTAGCCCCGGCTTTCGAACTCTTGACGGCTGAAGGAGCGATGAGGATGCTGCCGGATGTGGCGGGTGCGCGTCTCGACTTCCGGGGGGCCGCCCCAGTCTTGCGCCTTGACCGGCAGGCAGCTTGTCGCAGCGACGAGGCTTGCCAGGGCTAAAACTTTGGTCGCATGGATTGCTCGCAACAGATTCATTCTGTCCGCCCTCCGCAAAACGCTTAACAAATCGTTAAGAGCACTCTGGGGCAATCGGATGCGAAAGTCACGGATTTGCTTGGGGTTTTCGCCCGTATCGTTAATTCGGCCTCATGTCTCGGTCGGACCTCAAAATGCCGCTTTTCGTCTAATCGATTAAATTGATTTTGCACTGCAAACACACTTGTCGTTAAGCAATATGGTGATTAAAGGTCCGAAGGACTGAATTGCGCACAATCAGGTGCGATACCGGACTAAAATCGTCCACTTTTTGGGCGGATATCCGGGCATTTCCGTGAGGTTCCGATGACGGATGTCACAAGAAGCCGGCCGCTGTCGCCGCATCTTCAAATCTATAAACCTATCCCGACAATGGTGATGTCCATTGTGCACCGCATTACCGGCGGCGCGCTCTACTTCGGCACCATTCTTGTCGCCGCCTGGCTGATCGCTGCCGCCTCGGGCGAAGCGTCCTACGACTGGGTGAGCTGGCTGTTCGGCACGCTTCTCGGCAAGCTGGTGCTCTTCGGCTATACCTGGGCGCTGGTGCACCACATGCTCGGCGGGCTGCGCCACTTCATGTGGGACCTCGGCTACGGCTACGAGAAGCACTTCGCCACCAAGATGGCCAAGGCAACGATCGTCGGCTCCGTCGCACTCACCGTGCTGATCTGGGTCGTCGGCTATCTCGTGCGCTACTGAGGGGACACGACCATGAACATGCGTACACCTCTCAGCAAGGTCCGCGGCTACGGTTCCGCCAAGGAAGGCACCGATCACTTCTGGCGCCAGCGCGTCACGGCGGTCGCCAACGTGCCGCTGTTGATCTTCTTTGTCATCTTCCTCGTTCGCTACGCCGGCGCTCCCTATGCGGAGGTCGTTTCGGCTCTGTCGAACCCCTTCGTCGCCGTCGTCATGGGGCTGGTCCTGCTTTCGGGCCTGATCCACATGAAGCTCGGCATGCAGGTGATCATCGAGGACTACGTGCACGGCGAAGGCGCAAAGATCGCCCTTGTCATGCTCAACACATTTTTTACGATCGCGGTTGGTGGACTCTGTCTCTTCGCCATCCTGAAGATCGCTTTTGCAGGGTAATTTCGTCATGGCATCGAACAGTTCACCCGCTGCAAACGGCAAGGCCTATCAGTATGTCGATCACGCCTTCGACGTCGTCGTCGTCGGCGCCGGCGGCGCGGGCCTGCGCGCCACGCTCGGCATGGCCGAGCAGGGCCTGAAGACGGCCTGCATCACCAAGGTTTTCCCGACGCGTTCGCACACGGTCGCGGCCCAGGGCGGCATCGCCGCCTCGCTGCAGAACATGACGCCGGACAGCTGGCAGTGGCACCTCTACGACACCGTCAAGGGCTCCGACTGGCTCGGCGACGTTGACGCCATGCAGTATCTCGCCATGGAAGCGCCGAAGGCGGTCTATGAGCTCGAGCATTACGGCGTGCCGTTCTCGCGCAACGCGGAAGGCAAGATCTACCAGCGGCCGTTCGGCGGCCACATGCAGAACTATGGCGAAGGCCCGCCGGTGCAGCGCACCTGCGCGGCCGCCGACCGTACCGGTCACGCCATCCTGCACACGCTTTATGGCCAGGCGCTCAGGAACAACGCCGAATTCTTCATCGAGTATTTCGCGCTCGACCTGATCATGTCGGACGACGGCCGCTGCACCGGCGTCGTTGCCTGGAACCTCGACGACGGCACCATTCATCGCTTCTCCGCCAAGATGGTGGTGCTGGCGACCGGCGGCTACGGCCGCGCCTACTTCTCGGCAACCTCGGCTCATACCTGCACCGGCGACGGCGGCGGCATGATCGCGCGCGCCGGCCTGCCGCTGCAGGACATGGAGTTCGTCCAGTTCCACCCGACCGGCATCTATGGCGCCGGCTGCCTGATCACCGAAGGTGCACGCGGCGAAGGCGGTTATCTCGTCAACTCCGAAGGCGAGCGCTTCATGGAGCGCTATGCGCCGTCGGCCAAGGACCTTGCGTCGCGCGACGTGGTTTCGCGCTGCATGACGATGGAAATCCGCGAAGGCCGCGGCGTCGGCCGCAACAAGGATCACATCTTCCTGCATCTCGACCATCTCGATCCGGCCGTGCTGCACGAGCGCCTGCCGGGCATCTCGGAATCGGCGAAGATCTTTGCCGGCGTCGACGTGACCCGCGAGCCGATCCCGGTTCTGCCGACCGTGCACTACAACATGGGCGGCGTGCCGACCAACTACTGGGGCGAAGTCCTGAACGCCGACAGCCAGAACCCGGAGCGTATCGCGCCCGGCCTGATGGCCGTCGGTGAAGCCGGCTGCGCCTCGGTGCACGGCGCCAACCGTCTCGGCTCCAACTCGCTGATCGACCTCGTGGTCTTCGGCCGCGCCGCCGCCATCCGCGCCGGCCAGGTCATCGACCGCAACGAGGCGATCCCGGCGCTGAACGTCGCCGCCTGCGACAAGATCATGGCCCGCTTCGACGCCCAGCGTTACGCCAACGGCTCGACGCCGACGGCGGTGCTGCGCGAAAAGATGCAGCGCGCCATGCAGGAAGACGCCGCCGTGTTCCGCACCCAGGAATCGCTGGAATCGGGCTGCAAGCGCATCTCTGCGATCTGGAAGGAACTGCCCGACGTCAAGGTCACAGACCGTTCGATGATCTGGAACTCCGACCTCGTCGAGACGCTGGAACTGCAGAACCTGATGGCCAACGCCATCACCACGATCTACGGCGCCGAAGCGCGCAAGGAGAGCCGTGGCTCGCACGCCCGCGAAGACTATACCGGCGGCGCGCTCGGCGGCCGTGACGACGTCAACTGGCGCAAGCACACGCTCTCGTGGGTCAACGAGGCCGGTGACGTCAAGCTCGACTATCGCCCCGTTCATACCGACCTGATCGCCGAAGGCATCGATCCGAAAAAGATCGAGCCCAAGGCACGCGTCTACTGATCTTGAGGAACTAGCACATGGTTGAACTCGCTCTCCCCAAGAACTCGCAGATGACCGAAGGCAAGGTCTGGCCGAAGCCGGAAGGCGCGACCAATGTCCGCGAATACCGCATCTATCGCTGGAACCCGGATGACGGCGCCAATCCGCGCATCGATACCTTCTATATCGATATCGACGATTGCGGCCCGATGGTGCTCGACGGTCTGCTCTACATCAAGAACAAGATCGACCCGACGCTGACGCTGCGCCGCTCCTGCCGCGAAGGCATCTGCGGCTCCTGCGCCATGAACATCGACGGCACCAACACGCTTGCCTGCACCAAGGGCATGGACGAGGTCAACGGCGCGGTGAAGGTCTATCCGCTGCCGCACATGCCCGTCGTCAAGGACCTGGTGCCGGATCTGACCCACTTCTATGCCCAGCACCGCTCGATCGAGCCCTGGCTCAAGACCGTGACGCCGACGCCGGCCAAGGAGTGGAAGCAGAGCCATGAGGACCGCCTGAAGCTCGACGGTCTCTACGAGTGCATCCTGTGCGCCTGCTGCTCGACCTCCTGTCCGAGCTACTGGTGGAACGGCGACCGTTACCTCGGTCCGGCCGTGCTGCTGCAGGCCTATCGCTGGCTGATCGACTCCAGAGATGAAGCGACCGGGGAGCGCCTCGACAATCTCGAGGATCCCTTCCGGCTTTATCGCTGCCACACGATCATGAACTGCGCCCAGGCCTGTCCGAAGGGCTTGAACCCGGCCAAGGCGATCGGCGAAATCAAGAAGATGCTGGTCGAGCGTCGGGTCTGACCCGCTAGGCCCTGCATCTCTATTGCATGACGCGGCGGGCTCTTTGCCCGCCGTTTGCGTTTGCCGGAAGCCGGTAAGCCAGGTGTCCGGAAATAGGCTGCCAGTCGATCCGGCAATCGTGGATTGTGCCGGTTAAACACAGTCGTTTTTACCGCCTGAAGCAAGATGCGCCGGCCGAGTGCGAGCGATTGTTGCGCCGCCGTAAACGTTTCAATCCTGCCACAGGTGCCATTGAATCGTCGTCCCTTGATTTGACAGGTGGATTTGCTGTATTTCGGCCTATATTATCGCGTTGCATCATGGTTCGCGGAACACATCGGGAGTAAAGATATGCGGGTTATTCATGCGGCGGCGGGGCTGGCGGTTGTGCTTGCGCTGACCGGATGCCAGCGGACCTCCATGGGTGGCTTCAGCGCCCAGGATTCTTCACCTGCTCCCCTCCAGGCCCAGCCCGTGCCGACGGTTTCGTCGAACCAGCTTCCCGATCCGACTGGCAACACGTCGCAATTCCCGGCTGCACCGACGGCCGGAACGGCGGTCGCCGGTGGCGCGCAGGCGGCCGGCACGCAGGTTGCGGCTGCCGCCGGCGGTGGCCTCGATGTCACCAAGGAATCGATGGTCGGCAACTGGCGCGTTTCGAGCGCCGGAAGTTCCTGCGACATGTTCCTGACGCTCACCAACCTCGGCAGCGGTTCGCGCGGCGGCACGCGCGGTTGCGCCGGCGAGCTGACGGCCATGGGCTCCTGGGAAGTGGCCGGCAAGCAGGTCGTGCTCAAGGATCGCACCGGCAACGCCATCGCCCGCCTCTACAAGACGGCCGATGCCCGCTTCGACGGCTCGACCAATGGCGGCCAGCCAGTCAGCCTCAGCCGTTGATGACCTCGAGCCCGGCGAGCCGCCGGGCTTTCTGTTTTCCGGCCCACCTCGGGTGAGACGTGCTCAATCCTGACGATAGCATCCACCGCAAGCTCGAAGCACTCGTCGCGAGCGGCGAGCGAAAACGCGATCCCGCGCAGTTTGCGATCGCGCGGCGATTCGACAATTTGTCGGCAGAACTTCTGGCGAGCAGGCCCTCGCGCAAGACCAACGCGCTCGGTTGGCTTTTTGCGTCGCGCAAGAAGGATCAGCCACCGGTCAAGGGCCTCTACATCCATGGTGGCGTCGGTCGCGGCAAGACCATGCTCATGGACATGTTCTTCGATACGGTACCGATCCAGCGCAAGCGCCGGGCGCATTTCCACGAATTCATGGCCGATGTTCACGACCGTATCTACAAGCACCGGCAGAAGCTGAAGAACGGCGAGACGAAACAGGCCGATCCGATCCCGCCGGTCGCTTCCGATCTTTTCGCCGAAGCGCGGCTTCTCTGCTTCGATGAATTCACGGTCACTGATATCGCCGATGCGATGATCCTCGCCCGTCTGTTCAGCGAGCTTTTCGCCAAGGGCTGCGTGCTGGTGGCGACCTCAAACGTGGCGCCTGACGATCTCTATCGCGATGGGCTCAATCGCGGCCTGTTCCTGCCGTTCATCGATCTCCTGAAGGCAAACACCGAGATCATCTCGCTCGACACCGATACCGACTACCGCCTGATGAAGACCGATGGCAGCCCGGTGTGGATCTCTCCGCTCGGGGACGCGGCAGACGCGGCGCTGGACAAGGCCTGGGCTCGGGAAACCGCTGGCATGGTGGTCGCGTCCGCCGAGGTGCCGCGCAAGGGCCGCAGGATCCCCGTGCCGGCTGCTGCCGGCCAGGTCGCTCGCTTCAGTTTCAACGATCTTTGCCAGCAGCCACTGGGTGCGGCTGACTACCTGGCCATCCTCGAGCGCTACTCAACCCTCTTCGTCGACCACGTGCCGCAACTGGGCCCGCATGTCCGCAACGAAACCAAGCGCTTCATCTTGCTTGTCGATACGCTCTACGATCATGGCGCCCGTCTCTTCGCCTCGGCTGCTGCCGAGCCCCAGAACCTGCTGACCCTGAAGAAGGGCACGGAAGGCTTCGAGTTCGACCGGACCGTTTCGCGGCTGATCGAGATGCAGAGCGAGGAATATGCGGCGGAACATCCTGCAAATATTGCGATTTCGTGACGATCAAGTGACGAAAACTCTTACGTTTACGTAAGAGTTTTATGATCTAACCGATTGAAATCGTTCTCTCCAAAAGTATCATTTGATATTTTAACGATTGCCGTTTAATGGCTTCCGGCGAAGGTTTGGCGTTTGCGGCGTTTCAGGCCTCGATCAGTTTGGGATCACAAAGGAAGCACTTTCATGGCGCGCAACAAGATCGCACTTATCGGTTCAGGGATGATTGGTGGCACGCTGGCGCATCTCGCCGGCCTGAAGGAACTGGGCGACATCGTCCTCTTCGACATCGCCGACGGTATCCCGCAGGGCAAGGGTCTCGACATCGCTCAGTCCTCGCCGGTCGAAGGCTTCGACGCGAACCTGACCGGTGCCAGCGACTATTCCGCCATCGAAGGTGCTGATGTCTGCATCGTCACCGCCGGCGTTGCCCGCAAGCCGGGCATGAGCCGCGACGATCTGATCGGCATCAACCTGAAGGTCATGGAACAGGTCGGCGCGGGCATCAAGAAGTACGCCCCGAACGCCTTCGTCATCTGCATCACCAACCCGCTCGACGCCATGGTCTGGGCGCTGCAGAAGTTCTCCGGCCTGCCGAAGAACAAGGTCGTCGGCATGGCCGGCGTTCTCGACAGCGCGCGCTTCCGCCTGTTCCTCGCCCAGGAATTCAACGTCTCGGTCCAGGACGTCACCGCGTTCGTTCTCGGCGGCCACGGCGACACCATGGTGCCGCTCGCCCGCTACTCGACCGTTGCCGGCATTCCGCTGACCGACCTCGTCGAGATGGGCTGGGTCACCAAGGAGCGCCTCGAAGAAATCATCCAGCGCACCCGTGACGGCGGCGCCGAAATCGTCGGCCTGCTCAAGACCGGCTCTGCCTACTACGCACCGGCCGCTTCCGCGATCGAGATGGCCGAAGCCTTCCTCAAGGACAAGAAGCGCGTGCTCCCCTGCGCCGCTCACCTGACCGGCCAGTACGGCGTCAAGGACATGTATGTCGGCGTTCCCACCGTGATCGGTGCCGGCGGCGTCGAGCGCATCATCGAGATCGACCTCAACAAGGCCGAGAAGGAAGCTTTCGACAAGTCGGTCGCTTCGGTTGCCGGCCTTTGCGAAACCTGCATCGGCATCGCGCCGAGCCTGAAGCAGTAATCGCGTCCCGTTGAGCGGATGCCTGCATTCGCTCGACCTTTTGTTTTTGCCGCATTTTCGCGGGCGGGCAATTGTCCCGCCTGCAGAATGCTCCAGACAGGAAAAACACCATGAACATTCATGAATATCAGGCCAAGGCTCTCTTGAAGAGCTACGGCGCGCCGGTCGCGGAAGGTGTCGCGATCTTCTCCGCCGACGAAGCCGAAGCCGCTGCCAAGTCGCTCCCGGGCCCGCTCTACGTGGTCAAGAGCCAGATCCATGCTGGCGGTCGCGGCAAGGGCAAGTTCAAGGAACTCGGCCCCGAAGCCAAGGGCGGCGTTCGCCTGGCCTTCTCGATCGATGAAGCCAAGGCACATGCCAAGGACATGCTCGGTAACACGCTCGTCACCGCGCAGACCGGTCCGGCCGGCAAGCAGGTGAACCGCCTCTACATCGAGGACGGCGCCGACATCGAGCGCGAACTCTATCTGTCGCTGCTCGTCGACCGCTCGGTCGGCCAGGTTGCCTTCGTCGTTTCGACCGAAGGCGGCATGGACATCGAGGCTGTTGCGCACGACACGCCGGAAAAGATCGTCAACGTCGCGATCAACCCGGAAGCCGGCGTCACCGCCGCTGATCTGGCCAAGCTCACCTCGGCCCTGAAGCTCGAAGGCGAAGCCAAGGCCGACGCCGAAAAGCTCTTCCCGATCCTCTACAAGGCCTTTGTCGAGAAGGACATGAGCCTGCTCGAGATCAACCCGCTGATCGTCATGAAGAACGGCCGCATGCGCGTTCTCGACGCCAAGGTCTCGTTCGACGGCAACGCGCTGTTCCGCCACGACGACATCAAGGCTCTGCGCGACGAAACCGAAGAAGACGCAAAGGAAATCGAGGCCTCCAAGTGGGACCTCGCCTATGTGGCGCTCGACGGCAACATCGGCTGCATGGTCAACGGTGCCGGCCTTGCCATGGCGACGATGGACATCATCAAGCTCTACGGCAAGGAGCCGGCGAACTTCTGCGACGTCGGCGGCGGCGCGGGCAAGGAGAAGGTTGCGGCAGCCTTCAAGATCATCACGGCCGACCCGAAGGTCGAGGGCATCCTCGTCAACATCTTCGGCGGCATCATGAAGTGCGATGTCATCGCTGAAGGCGTCGTTGCGGCCGTCCAGGAAGTCGGTCTCAAGGTTCCGCTGGTCGTTCGTCTCGAAGGCACGAATGTCGAGCTTGGCAAGAAGATCCTGAACGAATCCGGCTTGGCGATCACCGCCGCCGACGATCTGGATGACGCTGCCAAGAAGATCGTTGCCGCGATCAACGGCTAACTGAAGGACCAGACCACATGTCGATTCTCGTCAACAAGAACACCAAGGTCCTCGTTCAGGGCCTGACCGGCAAGACCGGAACCTTCCACACCGAGCAGGCGCTTGCCTATTACGGCACGCAGATGGTCGGTGGCATCCACCCGAAGAAGGGCGGCGAAACCTGGACCGGCTCCAAGGGCGAAACCCTGCCGATCTTCGCTTCGGTTGCCGAAGGCCGTGAAAAGACCGGTGCGGACGCATCCGTGATCTACGTTCCGCCGGCTGGTGCCGCGGACGCGATCATCGAAGCGATCGATGCCGAAATCCCGTTCATCACCTGCATCACCGAAGGCATCCCGGTTGCCGACATGGTCCGCGTCAAGGCTCGCCTCGACCGCTCCAAGTCGCGCCTTCTCGGCCCGAACTGCCCCGGTATCCTGACCCCGGAAGAATGCAAGATCGGCATCATGCCGGGCTCGATCTTCCGCAAGGGTTCGGTCGGCATCGTCTCGCGCTCGGGCACGCTGACCTATGAAGCCGTGTTCCAGACGTCCAACGAAGGCCTCGGCCAGACGACGGCTGTCGGCATCGGCGGCGACCCGGTCAAGGGCACCGAGTTCATCGACGTCCTGGAAATGTTCCTGGCCGACGAAGCCACGACCTCGATCATCATGATCGGCGAAATCGGCGGCTCGGCTGAAGAAGAAGCGGCGCAGTTCCTGATCGACGAAGCCAAGAAGGGCCGCAAGAAGCCGATGGCCGGTTTCATCGCGGGCCGTACCGCGCCGAAGGGCCGCACCATGGGTCATGCCGGCGCCGTCGTTTCCGGCGGCAAGGGCGATGCGGAATCCAAGATCGCTGCGATGGAGCAGGCAGGCATCCGCGTGTCGCCTTCGCCGGCGCGCCTTGGCAAGACGCTGGTCGAAGTCCTCAAGGGCTGACCCTACATAAGCGCCGTCGGGGCTGGCGATATCAACCGGCCCCGACGACCGCAGTTATGACGCATGCCGGGCGCACGTAAGGCGCCTGATAATGATGAACGACCGGGAAAACCCGGCATCCCAACTTAAAGTCAGGAGGCGGACCAAAACGTCCGCGAGAACCCATGGCAAGGCAAGAGGCCAACGAGCAATTCCAGCTCACATCGTTTCTGGACGGCGCGAACGCCGCCTATATCGAGCAGCTCTATGCACGCTACGAAACGGACCCGTCATCCGTCTCGGCTGAATGGCAGGCCTTCTTCAAGGCGCTGGCCGACAAGCCCGAAGATGTGGTGAAGGCCGCCAAGGGCGCCTCCTGGAAGAAGCCCAACTGGCCGATCGTCGCCAACGGCGAACTCGTCTCCGCGCTCGACGGCGACTGGGGCACGGTCGAAAAGGTCATCGAAAAGAAGGTGAAGGCGAAGGCTGAAGAAGCCGCTGCCGTCAGCGGCACGCCGGCAAGCGCTGCCGATATCCATCAGGCGACCCGCGATTCGGTGCGCGCCATCATGATGATCCGCGCCTACCGCGCCCGCGGCCACCTGCATGCCAAGCTCGACCCGCTTGGCCTTGCCGCTCCGGTCGACGACTACAACGAGCTTTCGCCTTCGAACTACGGGTTCGAGGAGAAGGACCTCGATCGCAAGATCTTCATCGACAACGTGCTTGGCCTCGAATACGCGAGCATTCGCGAGATGGTCGAAATCCTCGAGCGCACCTATTGCTCGACGATCGGCGTCGAATTCATGCACATGTCCAACCCGGAAGAGAAGGGCTGGATCCAGGAACGCATCGAGGGCCCGGACAAGGGCGTCGAGTTCACGCCCGAGGGCAAGAAGGCGATCCTGCAGAAGCTGATCGAGTCGGAAGGCTTCGAGCAGTTCATCGACGTCAAGTACAAGGGCACGAAGCGCTTCGGTCTCGACGGCGGTGAATCGCTGATCCCGGCGCTCGAGCAGATCATCAAGCGCGGCGGCCAGGAAGGCCTGAAGGAAATCGTTCTCGGCATGGCCCACCGCGGTCGCCTGAACGTCCTGTCCCAGGTCATGGCCAAGCCGCATCGCGCCATCTTCCACGAGTTCAAGGGCGGCTCCTACGCGCCTGACGACGTCGAAGGTTCCGGCGACGTGAAGTACCATCTCGGTGCTTCCTCCGACCGCGAATTCGACGGCAACAAGGTTCACCTGTCGCTGACGGCCAACCCGTCGCACCTCGAAATCGTCAACCCTGTGGTCATGGGCAAGGCCCGCGCCAAGCAGGACCAGATGGCGACCGTGTTCGAAGGCGACATCATCCCGCTGCGCGAACGCGCCAAGGTCATGCCGCTGCTGCTGCATGGCGACGCGGCATTCGCCGGCCAGGGCGTCATTGCCGAAATCCTGGGTCTGTCGGGCCTGCGGGGTCACCGCGTTGCCGGCACGGTCCACTTCATCATCAACAACCAGATCGGCTTCACCACCAATCCGGCCTTCTCGCGTTCGTCGCCCTATCCTTCGGATGTGGCCAAGATGATCGAGGCGCCGATCTTCCACGTCAACGGCGACGATCCGGAAGCGGTAGTCTACGCGGCCAAGATCGCCACCGAATTCCGGATGAAGTTCCACAAGCCTGTCGTCATCGACATGTTCTGCTACCGCCGCTTCGGCCACAACGAAGGCGACGAGCCTGCGTTCACGCAGCCGAAGATGTACAAGGTCATCCGCGGCCACAAGACCGTCGTCCAGCTCTACTCCGACCGCCTGGTCGCCGAGGGCCTGATGAGCGAAGGCGAAGTGGAGAAGATGAAAGCCGATTGGCGCGCCCATCTCGAGCAGGAGTTCGAGGCTGGCCAGTCCTACAAGCCCAACAAGGCGGACTGGCTGGATGGCGTCTGGTCGGGCCTGCGCTCGGCTGACAACCAGGACGAACAGCGTCGCGGCAAGACCTCCGTGCCGATGAAGCAGTTGAAGGAAATCGGCCGCAAGATCGCCGAGATCCCGGCGGGCTTCAACGCGCACCGCACCATCCAGCGCTTCATGGAAAACCGCGCCAACATGGTGACAACCGGCGAGGGGATCGACTGGGCGATGGCGGAAGCGCTGGCGTTCGGCACGCTCTGCGTCGAAGGCACCAAGATCCGCCTGTCCGGCCAGGACTGCGAACGCGGCACCTTCTCGCAGCGCCACTCGGTTCTCTACGATCAGCAGACCGAAGATCGCTACATCCCGCTTGCGAACCTCGCACCGACCCAGGCCCGCTACGAAGTCATCAACTCGATGCTTTCGGAAGAGGCTGTGCTCGGCTTCGAATACGGCTACTCGCTGGCCCGTCCGAACGCGCTGACCCTCTGGGAAGCCCAGTTCGGCGACTTCGCCAACGGCGCGCAGGTCGTGTTCGACCAGTTCGTCTCGTCGGGCGAACGCAAGTGGCTGCGTATGTCAGGCCTCGTCTGCCTGCTGCCGCACGGTTATGAAGGTCAGGGTCCGGAGCACTCCTCGGCACGCCTCGAGCGCTTCCTGCAGCTTTGCGCGGAAGACAACATGCAGGTCGCCAACGTCACGACGCCGGCGAACTACTTCCACATCCTGCGCCGCCAGGTGAAGCGCGACTTCCGCAAGCCGCTGATCCTGATGACGCCGAAGTCGCTGCTGCGCCACAAGCGCGCGGTTTCGAGCCTGTCGGAAATGGCCGGCGAAAGCTCGTTCCACCGCCTGCTGTGGGATGACGCCGAAGTCATCAAGGACGGCCCGATCAAGCTGCAGAAGGATTCCAAGATCCGTCGCGTCGTGCTTTGCTCCGGCAAGGTCTACTACGATCTGCTCGAAGAGCGCGAGAAGCGTGGCATCGACGACGTCTACCTGCTGCGCGTCGAACAGCTCTATCCGTTCCCGGCCAAGGCGCTGATCAACGAGCTCAGCCGCTTCCGCAACGCGGAAATGGTCTGGTGCCAGGAAGAGCCTAAGAACATGGGCGCCTGGTCGTTCATCGACCCGTACCTGGAATGGGTGCTTGCCCATATCGACGCCAAGTATCAGCGCGTGCGCTACACCGGCCGTCCGGCTGCCGCATCGCCGGCAACGGGCCTGATGTCGAAGCACATGGCGCAGCTGGCCGCCTTCCTCGAGGACGCGCTGGGGGGCTGATTGCCCCCTTGGCGCCGAGCCAATCGATAGAAACAGATATCTGATCAACGGAACAAAAATCATGGCAACAGAAATCCGCGTTCCCACCCTTGGCGAATCCGTCAGTGAAGCGACCGTCGGCACCTGGTTCAAGAAGGTCGGCGATGCCATCAAGGCAGACGAGCCGCTGCTGGAACTTGAAACCGACAAGGTGACGATCGAAGTTCCGGCACCGTCCGCCGGCGTTCTCTCCGAAATCGTTGCCCAGGCCGGCGAGACCGTCGGTCTCGGTGCCCTGCTCGGCCAGATCGCCGCTGGCGCCGGCGCTGCTGCAGCCGCTCCGGCTGCTGCCGAGAAGAAGGCCGAACCGGCTGCTGCCGCTCCGGCTGCCCAGCCTGCCGCTGCTGCTGCGGCCCCCGTCGCATCGTCGATGCCGCCGGCACCGTCCGCCGGCAAGCTGCTTGCCGAAAACAACCTCTCGGCCGACCAGGTCGACGGTTCGGGCAAGCGTGGCCAGGTACTGAAGGGTGACGTGCTTGCTGCCGTCGCCAAGGGCATTTCGGCTCCGGCCGCTGCCGAGCCGGTCAAGGTTCAGGCCCGCGCGCCGTCGACCACCGAGGACGTCGTTCGCGAAGAGCGCGTCAAGATGACCCGCCTGCGCCAGACGATCGCCCGTCGCCTCAAGGACGCGCAGAACACCGCCGCCATGCTCACCACCTACAACGAAGTGGACATGAGCGCGGTCATGAGCCTGCGCAACCGCTACAAGGACATCTTCGAGAAGAAGCATGGCGTGAAGCTCGGCTTCATGGGCTTCTTCACCAAGGCCGTCACCCACGCGCTGAAGGAAATCCCGGCCGTCAACGCCGAGATCGACGGCACGGACGTCATCTACAAGAATTTCTGCCACATCGGCGTCGCCGTCGGTACGGACAAGGGTCTTGTCGTTCCGGTCGTTCGCGATGCCGACCAGATGTCGATCGCCGAGATCGAGAAGGACATCGGCCGGTTGGGCAAGCTTGCCCGCGACGGTCAGTTGTCGATGGCAGACATGCAGGGCGGCACCTTCACCATCTCCAACGGTGGCGTCTACGGCTCGCTGATGTCTTCGCCGATCCTGAATGCACCGCAGTCGGGCATCCTCGGCATGCACAAGATCCAGGACCGTCCAGTTGTCGTCGGCGGCCAGATCGTCATCCGTCCGATGATGTACCTGGCGCTGTCCTACGACCATCGCATGGTCGACGGCAAGGAAGCGGTTACCTTCCTCGTGCGCGTCAAGGACAGCCTCGAGGATCCGGAACGTCTGGTTCTCGATCTCTAAGACAATGACGGGGGCGCAATCGCAGCCCCCGTTTCCTTCTCCGGCCCGATCATCGCGGATCGCACCATGTCGCTGGAACTGACCTATCTGCTCTGGAGTGCCGTGCTGGCCGTCGTCTATGTGATGGCGCAGGCGGGCGCCTATCGGCTGCAGAACGGCATCATCGAAGCCGACACCAACCGCGATGTGGCGACCGAGCCCAACGTGTTCACCGGACGGGCCACGCGGGCGCTGCGCAATTTCCATGAGACCTATCCGGTCTTCATTGCGCTTGCCGTGGTGATCGAGCTTTCCGGCCGCAGCGACGGGCTGACGCAATGGGGCGCAATGATCTGGTTCTGGGCTAGGGTCGCCTACCTGCCGATCTATGTCGGCGGTCTTGGCCTGGTCCGCTCGGCCGTATGGACGGTGTCCGCTGCCGGACTGTTGATGATGCTGGCAGGCATCCTCGTCTAGAGCGCCTGCGGTTTTGCACGGACAACTGGAAATGCTCCTGTTTGTTTTTTAAGCGCTTACTGACGAAAGACCGCTTCGTACTCTTCCTGGAAATGCACTGAACGGAGACGCAAGGACATGGCATTCGGAACCGACGTACCGCCGATCCAGGCCCATATCTGCGTCAGGGATGGGCTGGCCGCCATTGCCTTCTACGAGAAAGCCTTCGGCGCGGTGAACACCTTCCAGCAGATGGCGGAAGACGGCAAACGGGTGATGCATGCCAATCTCGCGATGTTCCGCGGCGAAGTGATGCTGCATGACGAATTTCCCGAGTTCGGTGGCAGTGTTCTCTCGCCGCTGACGGTTGGCGGCACCGGCGTCGCGATCAGCATCAACCTGGCCGAATCCGGCGACGTCGATGCGGCCCATGCGCGGGCGGTCGCTGCCGGGGCATCGACAGTGCTGGAGCCGCAGGATACGTTCTGGCAGGCGCGCTATGCGCGCATCAGGGATCCCTTCGGCCACGTCTGGGCCTTCAACGCACCGGTAGCGCAACCATGAGCCAGTATCTCCTCGAACTCGCGTCGCTGATGGCGATCTTCTCCTTCGCCATCGTTTCGCCCGGCGCCGACCTGGCGATGGTCATGCGCCAGTCGATCGTCCATGGCCGCCGCCCGGCGATCATCACGTCGTTCGGCATCGGCACCTCGCTGATGTTTCACGTCACCTACACGATCCTTGGCCTCGGGCTGATCATTTCGCAGTCGATCTACCTGTTCAACATCGTCAAATGGTGCGGCGTCGCTTACCTGATCTATATCGGCATCAAGGCGCTCAGGGCCGGGCAGACGGATATTTCCGTCGATGCGGGCCCGTCGGGCGAACCTGCGAAGAGCCAGTCGGCCGCCAAGGCCTTCGGTCTCGGCTTTGCCGCCAATGCGCTCAATCCGAAGCCGGTGTTCTTCTTCCTGTCGATCTTCTCGACGGTCGTTCACGCCCACACGCCGATGATGATCAAGTTCGGCTATGGCCTTGTCATGGCCACCTGCCTGATCGCGTGGTTCGTCGGCGTCAGCCTGTTCATGACGACGCCGCGCATGCGCGCCGCCTTCACCCGCGCCAGCAAGTGGATCGATCGCGCCAGCGGCTTCGTGTTCATTGCGCTCGGCCTGAAGCTTGCGACCGAGAAGGCGGCCTGATCATGGTTCTTGCCCGCGCCATTCTCCTTGCTGCACTCGGCGTGGTCGCCGCCACGCCGGCGCTCGGCGCGGAGTGCAGCCAGGCGCGCGCCATCTATGGCGACCGCGATGGCGGATACGAGCTGCGTTTCGAGCCGGTGGGATCGGAAAGTGCCGTTACCAGCAACCATTTCAAAATTGCGGTCTTGAAACCCGGTCTGTTGCTTGATGGCGTCGTCATGCCGGCGGGCGAGCCGGAACGCGCGACCGGCATCGTCATGCACAATTGCCCAGAAGGCGATGCCACCGGCGAGGAGCTCCGCGCCTGCACCGTCTGGCAGGGGACAGTCTATTCCGTCGACAAGGCTGGCGCGATCGCCGAGATCCCGGCTGAAACGGCGCCCGCCGCACACCAGATCCTGTTGCCTGATTTCGGCCCGGCCCTTCGCGCTTCAAGCGCCTGGGGCAATGGCAAGGCCGAAACCGACAGCTGGGATGCCTTCACCCTCAAGGGGTGTGCGGCATGAGGCAAGCGCCCGTCCTACTCGTCACCGGCGGCAGCCGGGGCATCGGGGCCGAGATTTGCCTTGGCGCCGCCAAGGCCGGCTGGTCCGTCGTCGTCAACTATGCATCGAATGCCGCTGCCGCGGATGCGGTCGTCGCGGCGATCGTTGAGGGTGGCGGATCGGCGATCGCGCTCAGAGGCGATGTCGGGTCCGACGCGGACATCAAGTCAATGTTTGCCGCCATCGACAGGGCCTTCGGGCGGCTCGACGGGCTGGTCAACAATGCCGGTATCGTCGGCCCGACCCAGCGTGTCGACGAGATGTCGGTCGAGCGGCTGGAGCGGATGTTCCGCATCAACGTGACCGGCTCGATCCTGTGCGCGGGGCAGGCGGTTCGCCGCATGTCGACGCGCCACGGCGGCAAGGGCGGCGTCATCGTCAATATCTCGTCGGTCGCCGCGGAGCTCGGCTCGCCGGCGCAATATGTCGATTATGCGGCCTCAAAGGGAGCGATCGACACGTTCACCATCGGTCTTGCGCGCGAAGTCGCAACCGAGGGCGTGCGGGTCAACGCCGTTCGCCCGGGGATCATCGACACAGAAATCCACGCGTCCGGCGGGCTGCCGGACCGGGCACGCGATCTCGCGTCAACCATCCCCGTCCAGCGACCCGGCACGGCCGGGGAAGTGGCGGATGCGGTTCTCTACCTCCTGTCCGATAAGGCGACTTACGTGACGGGAGCCATTCTCAATGTCAGCGGCGGACGGTAACCGTCCCTGAAGGAAGGATAATATTATGGCTTATGATCTCATCGTTATCGGCAGCGGCCCCGGCGGCTATGTCTGCGCCATCAAGGCGGCACAGCTCGGCCTGAAGGTCGGCGTCGTCGAAAAGCGCGCCACCTATGGCGGCACCTGCCTCAACATCGGCTGCATCCCCTCGAAGGCGCTGCTGCACGCTTCCGAAATGTTCCACCAGGCCGGCCATGGCCTCGATGCGCTCGGCGTCGAAGTCGCTGCACCGAAGCTCAATCTGACAAAGATGATGGCGCACAAGGATGCGACCGTTAAGGCCAACGTCGAGGGTGTTTCCTTCCTGTTCAAGAAGAACAAGATCGAGGGCATCCAGGGCACCGGCAAGGTTCTCGGCCAGGGCAAGGTCTCCGTCACCAACGACAAGGGCGAAGTCCAGGTGCTCGAGACGAAGAACATCGTCATCGCCACCGGCTCCGACGTTGCAGGCATTCCAGGCGTTGCCGTCGATATCGATGAAAAGGTGATCATCTCGTCGACCGGCGGCATCGCGCTCGACAAGGTTCCGGCCAACATGATCGTCGTCGGTGGCGGCGTCATCGGCCTCGAGCTCGGCTCGGTGTGGGCCCGTCTCGGCGCCAAGGTGACCGTGGTCGAGTATCTCGATGCGATCCTCGGCGGCATGGACGGCGAAGTCTCCAAGCAGTTCCAGCGCATGCTGGCCAAGCAAGGCATGGACTTCAAGCTCGGCGCCAAGGTGACCGGCGTCGTCAAGGACGGCAAGGGTGCCAAGGTGACGTTCGAGCCGGTCAAGGGCGGTGACGCCGTCACGCTCGACGCCGACGTCGTGCTGATCGCCACCGGCCGCAAGCCCTACACCGAAGGCCTTGGCCTTGCCGAAGCCGGCGTGGTCATGGACCCGCGCGGCCGCGTCGAGATCGACAATCACTTCCAGACCAGCGTTGCCGGCATCTATGCCATCGGCGACGTGGTGCGCGGCCCGATGCTGGCGCACAAGGCCGAGGACGAAGGCGTTGCAGTTGCCGAAATCCTCGCGGGCCAGGCCGGCCACGTGAACTATGACGTCATCCCCGGCGTCGTCTACACCCAGCCGGAAGTGGCCTCCGTCGGCAAGACCGAGGAAGAGCTGAAGGCTGCGGGCGTGGCCTACAAGGTCGGCAAGTTCCCGTTCACGGCCAACGGCCGGGCGCGGGCGATGCAGGTGACCGACGGCTTCGTCAAGATCCTTGCCGACAAGGAAACCGACCGGGTTCTCGGCGGTCACATCGTCGGCTTCGGCGCCGGCGAGATGATCCACGAGATTGCCGTGCTGATGGAGTTCGGCGGCTCGTCGGAAGATCTCGGCCGCACCTGCCACGCGCACCCGACCATGTCGGAAGCGGTCAAGGAAGCGGCACTGTCGACCTTCTTCAAGCCGATCCACATGTGACGATTTGGCAGGGGGCTGCGACAAGCGGCCCCCTGCCGCGCGCCTTCATTCGGCGCGATCATCGATCCCATGCGCTAGCGACGGATATCGTCGCTTCTGGCAATCGCGCAATTCCGGTCACTTTCCCGGAGTTGCTCTCGCTATGGCCAAGAGGGATCATGAAACCGAGACCCGCCCCCGTTCATCTGCCGAGCCCGCATCTGCCTAATACCGACTGGGCCGATCGCTTCGAGCTTGCTCTCAATGGCAAGGGGCTGACGGCAATGGAGGCGGCCGAGCGCGCGCTTGGCAATTTACCGCCCTGGGTGAGCGGCCTGATGGCGATGCGCAACCGGCTGGTATCGCTGGTCGGCCTGAAGACCGAGGCGCCCCGGCACGGAAACCAGGGCCTGATCGGGCCATTCCCGGTCGTGTCGCGGACCGACGACGAGGTCGTGCTTGGCTTCGACGATGCGCATCTTGATTTCCGCATCATCGTCGACATCAGGGCAGGATCGGCCGTCAACCAGATCGTCGGAGTGACGACGCTGATCCGGCGTCACAACACGCTCGGGCGCATCTATCTGGCGGCGGTCATGCCGTTTCACAAGGTCATCGTGCCGACGCTGCTGACGGGCGCTGCGGGCGCCCGCGGCTGAGCGGCGTCAGCTTCGGCCCGGTGCCTTCAGACCCGAAAGCAACAGGTCGAGATTGGCAATGGCGCTCGCCAGCCGCGGGGCGGGATCGGCGGCCCCGGCGATCCACAGGGCGGCATCGACAAGCGCACCGTTGATCATGTGCGCCAGCGTCTCGGCGTCACCCCCACGGATCACGCCGGTTGCCATCATCGTTGATAGCCTTTCGGTCAGCGATGTGTGGCACGCGCGCCTGCTTGCCTGCAGATAGTCCGGTCCGAGGAACGTCGGCGCGTCCTTGAGAACGATCCTCTGAATGTCAGGCTCGAGTGCCGTTTCGAGATAGAGCCGGCATCGGCCGACGAAACCCGCCCAAAGGTCCGGCGTCGCGGATACGGCGTTGAGCCTTTCGTCCATCTCGGCATCCATGGCCGTGACCACCGCCCGCAGCAGACCCATTTTGTCACCGAAGTGATGGTAGAGCGCACCGCGGGTCAGGTCCGCGGCGGCGGTCAGGTCATCCATTGACGTGTCGGCATAGCCCAGTCGACCAAAGGCATCGCGCGCCGCTGTTACAAGCTTGCCTCGCGTTTCTTCGATCATTTCGCTGCGCGCACGCCGTGCCATCGGTGCCTCCAAGTTGACATACGTCTCGTATGTCAATTGACATGCAAGGCGTATGTCAGTATCTCTCACATACATCGCGTATGTCAATGCGGGCGCTACACGGCGCGTCGCTGGAGTTTTCATGACAAATCCTTACGGACAGATCTTCGCCGTCCCCGGCACGATTGGCTTCACGCTGGCGGGCCTGGTTTCGCGCCTGCCACTGTCGATGATGGCGATCGGCATCATCACCATGCTGGCCCAGGCGCGCGGCTCCTATGGTCTTGCCGGTGGGGTCGCCGCAGCCTTCACGCTGGCCCTGGCGCTGGTGGCGCCGCAGGTCTCGCGGCTCGTCGATCGTTTCGGCCAGAGCCGCGTCCTGCCGATTGCTGCCGCGCTCAGCATCGCCGGCACTGCGGGTCTGCTGATTGCGACCCACTGGCACGCGCCGGACTGGACTTTGTTCGTCTTCGCGCTCATTGCGGGCTCCGCGCCGAGCATGTCGGCCATGACCAGGGCGCGATGGAGCGAAATCTACCGCGGCCGTCCCGAGTTGAAGACGGCATTCTCCCTGGAATCGGTCTTCGATGAAGTCTGCTTCATCGTCGGCCCGCCGATCGCGGTGGGCCTCAGCGTCGGGTTGTTCCCAGAGGCAGGGCCGCTCGCCGCCGCCGTTTTTCTGGCCATTGGCGTGACCGCCTTCGTGCTGCAGAAGGGTACCGAGCCGCCGGTGCGGCCGCCCGAAACCATCATCACGGGCTCGGCGCTTCGCTACCCCGCTTTGCATGTCCTGATCCTGGCGCTTGCCGGCATGGGCGTGATCGTCGGCACGATCGATGTCGTCAGCGTCGCCTTTGCCCAGGCAGAGGGACAGCCCGCGGCCGCGAGCGTCGTTCTTTCCCTTTATGCGCTCGGGTCCTGCATCGCCGGCCTGACGTTTGGTGCCGTCAGGATCGGTCTGCCACTGCCGAAACTGTTCCTGATCGGAGCGGCAATGACAGCTGCCAGCACCCTGCCGCTGTTGCTGGTCGACGGCGTCACCAGCCTTGCCGCGATGATGTTTCTGTCGGGTGTGTTTTTCGCGCCGACGATGATCGTTGCGCTCAGCATGGGCGAGATCGTGGTGCCGCCGGCCAAGTTGACCGAGGGGTTGACCTGGCTGACGACGGGCTTGGGCATCGGGGCTGCAGCAGGTGCGGCTGCTGCCGGTGTCGTGGTCGCGCGCTTCGGTGTGCAAACCGGCTTTGCCATTGCCGTCGCAGCCGGCGTCCTTATCCTTGCCGCCGCGCTTTGCGGCTATCGTCGCCTGTCGAGGATCGTGGCCGCCCATACCCCGGAAGCCGAAACCGATCCGGATAGCTGCGCCGGCGCAAGCGCCTGAGCGCGGCAAATGTCCTTCGCCGTCGCCGATTGCCGGCGAGCGATCGTCAATCGACGCGGGTGAGGGAGAAGCCCTGGCGCTTCAGAAGCTCGACAAGGCCCTGGTCGCCGGCAAGATGCAGCGCGCCGACGGCCATGAAGGCGTTGCCGCCGGCAAGGATCGGCTCGGCCCGTGTCGCCATCGTCCTGTTGCGGTCGATGATGATGCGCTGCTCGAAGTCGGCATAGCCGGCGTCCTCGCTGGACACATCCTCGGACACGGCCTTCATCATCGGCATGATCATGCCAGTGTCGCCCGAAAGATAGAGGTCGGTTGTGGTGGCGAGCACGTCGTCGATGGTCTTGCCGAGCGCGAGCGTCTCGATAAGCGCGCGCAGGTGCATTTCGGTCGGCAGCGAATCCATCGCGGCCAGCTGCTCGACAAGGGTTTCCAGCCCTTTCAGCGTCTTGCCCTCACGCACGGCATCTTCGGCGAGCTTCTTGTCGAGGAAGGACGCGCCGGCGGCCTTGCGCGTCATCTCGCAGGCGGGCAGCGCCACGAAGCTGGCGATCATCCAGGGCTTCATCTTGGCCACCAGCGTCAGCGGGATGCCGCGCGCCTTCAAGCCCTGTTCGAGCCGGGCGCGATCGTCGGCGCCGAGGAAGTCGTTGATGGTCTTGTTGTCGGCAAACATCGTCAGGTCGGGCCGCATCAGGATGGCGGCGGCCGACTTCTGCTCGTCGATGATCTCATCGGATTCGACGATGACGGTCGACGCCTTGGCAAAAGCGTCCGAAGCGCCCTTGGGCATGGCAAGCACGCGCGGATCGGTCACATGCATGGTGCCGAGCAGCCAGGAGGGCGCAATGCCGTCCTTCTCGATCTTCCAGAAAATGCCACGGCCATTGGGGACGGCGTCCGCTTCCGCCTTCAGCCTCGCGAGCTTTTCCGGATCGGTCTTCTCGAAGCCGGCAATCAGGTTCTTGCCGCCGCAGATCATGTCGGTGGCTGCAGAGGCATCCGAGACCGACAGCACAGCGGCGATCAGGCTTGCCGCCAGAAGCAGATGGATGAGCGCGATCAGCCAGAGGGCCATATCGGCGGCCCTGGCCGCGAGCTGACGGACGGGCTTGGCGATCGAGTACATGATCACTTCCTAATTAAATGCGAGATCAACGGACCCTACGCCTCGTCGGTCACGGCTTCCTTAAAGGGTATGGTTAACGCGCTTGTCCGCCCAAAATCAGGCACGGACCAAATTCGGGCACGGGCGAAATTCAGGCCCGGGGATGCGCCCGGTCGTAGATCTCCAGAAGCCGCGTCGGGTCGACGCCGGTATAAACCTGGGTCGTGGACAGGCTGGCGTGGCCGAGCAGCTCCTGGATTGTCCTGAGATCACCGCCTCCGGCTAGCAGATGCGTGGCGAAGGAATGGCGCAGCGCATGCGGCGTGGCCGTGTCGGGAAGCCCAAGGGCGCCGCGCAGCTTCTGCATCTCGCGCTGGATGATCGCCGGTTGAAGTTTTGCTCCACGGGTGCCGCGGAACATCGGCTGGTCGGCGCCGGCATGATAGGGGCAAAGCCTGAGATAGGTCGCAACCGCGTCGCGCGCGACGGCCATCAGCGGCACGATGCGGGTCTTGCCGCCCTTGCCGTTGATGCGCAGCGACGTTGGCGTTCCGGCAAAGTCGCCCGGGGTCAGGTCCAGCGCTTCTGATATGCGCAGGCCGCAGCCATAGAGCAGCGTCAGCACGGCGGCGTTGCGTGCTGCCACCCAAGGCTCCTCGGCTAGCTGCGCATCCGTCGTGACGACGTTGAGGGCCTCGCGGTCGGTCAGTGGCTTGGGCAGCGATTTCGGCTGCTTTGGCGAGCGCACGGCCGCCGCTCCGGCGGCATTGGCAAGGCCGCTGCGCTCAAGGTAACGCAGGAACGAGCGCAGGCCTGCCAGGCCGCGGCCGAGCGTGCGGGCACCGGCACCGCCCTTGCGGCGCTGGGCAAGGAAGCCGCGAAGGTCGGCTGGGCGCAATGTGCTGATGTCGGAAAGGCGGGGCGGGCCGGCGAGATGGCCGGTGAGGAATGTCAAGAACTGGCGCGTGTCGCGCTCATAGGCCTCGACGGTATTGTCGGACAGGCGGCGCTCCTGCAGGAGCCCTTGCAGCCAGCGCTGGCGCTCTGCAAGCAGGTCCGGATGGCCGATGACGAGCAGCTCGTTCATTGTCGTTTTCCACGATAACAGGTCATCGACAATGCGCTTGCGCCTCTTAGGTTTTTGCTAACGTACCCTTGGAATCTGTCATCCCTAGATCATATTGAATTGCCATGTTCAGCCGGAAAGAATCGGATGAAGCCATGGCGGGACGGGCGACGGTGAACGGGATCGCGCATTTTGCTGAAGTGATCGCCCTGGTCTCGCAAGGGCAGCCCGGGCACATCGTCGATACGCTCATTGCCGAGCGTGGCCAGCGGATCGTCAGGAGCCCGATGTGGCCCGCTATCCGGCCCTTTCTCTACACGCTTCTGAATTATCGAAAGGCGCTGGAATTTGCCGATGCGGTGGCCAACGTCCCTGGTTTTCAGGCTTTTCAGCATCTGAGTTCCCTTCTGTCTCTCGACGTGCGCGTCGACCGGGCCGAGCGGATCCCGGATAAGGGCGGCTTTCTGCTGGTCAGCAACCACCCGACCGGGATCGCCGACGGCATCGCCGTTTTCGATCTTCTGAAGCACCGTCGGCCGGACATGATGTTCTTTGCCAACCGCGACGCGATCCGCGTCAATCCGCGTTTCGTCGAAATGGTCATTCCGGTCGAATGGCGCGAGGAGCACAAGAGCAAGCTGAAAGCCCGCGAAACGCTGCAGGTCACCAACCGGGCGATCGGCGAAGGCAAGGCGACGGTGCTGTTTCCTTCGGGTCGCATCGCCTACTGGGCCGACGGACGGCTCAACGAGCGGCCGTGGAAGACGTCGGCGGTGGGGTTTGCACGCAAATACGGCCTGCCGATCCTGCCGGTGCATATCAGCGCGCGCAACTCCGGGCTGTTCTACTGGTTTGCCAAGTGGTCGACCGAGCTGCGCGACATGACGGTGTTTCACGAGCTGCTCAACAAGAAGGGCGATCTCTTCGATTTCCGCATCGGCAACCTGATCGCGCCGGAGGCGCTCGATGGCGACGCCGGAGAGGTGACGAAGGCCCTGGAGCGCCACACAGTGTTCGACCTTGCACGCGACGCCGATGCGGCGTTTCGGCCCGTGGCGCGCGTCACCGCTACCGCCTGATCCCTTCATGTTGCCAGGGGAATCGGCTAAGCCAGTGCCATGCTGCTTCGCTCGATGTTTGCCGAGAATTACCGTTCGCTGAAGTCGATCAGGATGGACCTGACCGGGGTCAACCTGTTCATCGGCGAGAACGGGGTCGGCAAGTCCAATCTCTACCGGGCGCTGCAACTGGTGCAGGCGGCCGTGCGCGGCAGCCTTGCCTATGAGATCGCCCGGGAGGGCGGCATGTCCTCGGCGCTCTGGAGCGGCCGCAGGCGGGCCGACAAACCGGCGCGCATCCGCCTTGAGACCGAGCTGATGGACGAGGAGCGCGCCATCACCTTCCGCTACCGGATCGAGGCCGGGCTGCGCCCGCCGGTCGCCGCAGCGGGCTTTGCCTTCGAGCCGCAGGTCAAGGAGGAGGAACTGAGCGTCGAAACCGGACGGCGGCCGGTGACGATGATGAAGCGTTCAGGCCCCGGCATCTTCGTGCGTGGCGAGCGTGGTCGGATGGAAGATTATCCCGAGCAGGCGCTGCAATCGGAAACGGCGATCGCGCTTTTGGGCGATGCGGGGCACTATCCGGAGATCGGCACCTTCCGCCGCGCCGTCGACCAGTGGCGGTTCTTCCACGGCTTTCGCACCGATCGCGATTCGCCGTTGCGGCTGCCGTGCCTGGCCGTCACCGCCCCGATGCTCGACGAGGACGGAACCAATATGGCGGCGGTGTTTGCGACGCTCAGGCACACGCGGCAGGATACGGTCGATCTCGACCGTGCCATTGCCGATGCCTTTGGCGGGGCGCATCTCGACGTCCCCGATCCAGGCCAGTTCGCCGAGTTTTCGCTGGTCTTTCCCGATTTCCCGCAGCGGCCGTTTTCGACGCGCGAACTGTCCGACGGGCAGATGCGGTTCCTGGCGCTCGCGGCCGCGCTGTTGTCTTATCGCCGCCCGCCCTTCATCGCCCTCAACGAGCCGGAAACCAGCCTGCACCCGGATATGCTGCCGGCGCTCGCCGACATGATTGCCAGTGCCGCGCGCGACAGCCAGATCTGGATCGTTACCCATTCGGAGCGGCTGGCAGAGGCGATCCGCGAGCGCTGCGGCGTTCGCGCCCGCCGGGTCATCCGCAAGGACAGCGCCACCTGGATCGACGGCATGCGGCTGACCGGCCTGATGGACGACGACGATCCATAAAAAAGGGCCCCGCATCGCTGCGGAGCCCTCGAATGTCTATCGCCGAAAAATCAGGCGATCTTCTGGCCGGTCTTCGCCCAGTCGGCGAGGAAGGTTTCGAGGCCCTTGTCGGTCAGCGGGTGCTTGACCAGTGCCTTCAGCGTCGCCGGCGGCGCGGTGACGACGTCAGCGCCGATGAGCGCAGCTTCCTTGACGTGGTTCACGGTGCGGATCGAGGCCGCGAGGATTTCGGTCTCGTAGCCGTAGTTGTCGAAGATGTGGCGGATTTCGCGGATCAGGTCCATGCCGTCGAACGCGATGTCGTCGAGGCGGCCGACGAAGGGCGAAACGAAGGTCGCGCCGGCCTTGGCGGCGAGCAGCGCCTGGTTGGCCGAGAAGCACAGCGTCACGTTGGTCTGGTGACCGTCCGAGGTCAGCGCCTTGCAGGCCTTGAGGCCGTCGAGCGTCAGAGGCAGCTTGATGCAGATGTTGTCGGCGATCTTCGACAGAACGGCCGCTTCCTTCATCATTTCGGCATATTCGGTCGCGGTCACTTCGGCCGAAACCGGGCCTTCGACGATGCCGCAGATTTCCTTGGTGACTTCGGTGATGTCACGGCCCGACTTGAGAATCAGCGAAGGGTTGGTGGTGACGCCGTCGAGGAGGCCGAGATCGTTCAGCTCGCGGATTTCCTTGACGTCGGCGGTATCAACGAAAAATTTCATGGAGGTCACTCCCTTGGGGCACGATTGCCGTTCGGGCGCATATCTACCGGGAGGAATTCCTGTGGCAGAGATCGCGCGCGTTGAAACTCTGGTGGAACCGTGAGAAACCCTGCGCCGGCAAGGCTGCGGTTCGCAGCGCAGTTTTCTTTAACCGAAAGACGTGGCAAGGTCACGGCAAAATGACTCGCGATTCAACCGATTTATTCGGGCCAGTTTCCGCCCGTCGCGTCGTGCCAGTTCTGGTGCCGATGCCGGCGTCAAAGGCCTATTCCTACGCGGTGCCAGACGGCATGGCGGTCGAGCCCGGCTCGATCGTGCAGGTGCCGCTCGGCCCCCGTCTGGTCGCGGGTGTCGTCTGGGATGGCGACGACGATGGCGGCGTCGATCCGAAAAAGCTGAAGGCGATCGAAAAGGTGTTCGACTGCCCGCCGCTGACCCCCGACATGCGCACGTTTCTCGACTGGGTGGCGACCTACACGGTCACGCCGCCGGGGCTGGTGGCGCGCATGGCATTGCGCGCACCCGCCGCCTTCGATCCGGAGCCGATGGTGGAGGCCCTGCGGCTGACCGACATGCGCCCGGAGCGCATGACGACGGCGCGCGAACGCGTTATCGCGGCTGCCAATGACGGCTTCTCGTGGACGCGCTCGGGGCTTGCGCATGCGGCCGGCACGTCTTCGAGCGTCATTGACGGGCTGACCCAGCAAGGTGTGTTCGAGACCGTGTTCATGGCGCCGCCGCCGGTGGTGGCTGCACCCGACCCCGACTACGCCGCCCCCCGGCTCGAAGGTCCGCAGAAGGATGCGGCCGCCGATCTGCTGGCCGCCGTCGAACAGGGCGGCTTTTCGGTATCGCTGATCGACGGCATTACCGGCTCGGGCAAGACCGAGGTTTATTTCGAGGCGATCGCCGCAACGCTCCGGGCGGGCAAACAGGTGCTGATCCTGCTGCCGGAAATTGCCTTGACGGCAAGCTTCCTCGAACGCTTCCAGGATCGCTTCGGCTCCAAGCCGGCAGAGTGGCATTCGGATCTGGCGCCAAGAACCCGCGAAAAGGTCTGGCGACAGGTGACGACGGGCACGGTGCGCGTGGTCGCCGGTGCGCGCTCGGCGCTTTTTCTCCCTTTCGAGGAACTCGGCCTCATCATCGTCGACGAAGAGCATGACCCTGCCTACAAGCAGGAGGACCGGGTGTTCTACAACGCCCGCGACATGGCCGTGGTGCGCGGGCGCATCACCGGCTTTCCCGTCGTTCTGGTTTCGGCGACGCCGTCGGTGGAAAGCCGGGTCAATGGCGAGGTCGGCCGCTACAAGCCGATCCATCTGCCCACGCGTTTTGGCGACGCGGCGCTGCCGCGCCTCGGCGTCGTCGATATGCGCCAGCATCCCCCGGCGCGCGGCGGCTTCCTGTCGCCCGTGCTGATCAACCAGATCGGCAAGGCGGTCGAACGTGGCGAGCAGGCGCTGTTGTTTCTCAATCGGCGCGGTTACGCGCCGCTGACGCTCTGCCGCGTCTGCGGCCATCGTTTCCAGTGCCCGGATTGTTCAAGCTGGCTGGTCGAGCATCGGTTTCGCGGCCAGATCCAGTGCCACCATTGCGGCTATGCGGAAAAGACGCCGGAAGCGTGCCCGGAATGCGGCACCTTCGATCACCTCGTTGCCTGCGGTCCCGGCGTCGAGCGTATCGCCGAAGAAGTGGAGCGCCATTTTCCAGACGCGCGCACCATCGTGCTCTCGTCCGACCTGATGGGCGTCAAGCGACTGCGGCTGGAGCTGGAGGCGATTGCCCGCGGGGAGGCCGACATCGTCATCGGCACGCAGCTCGTCGCCAAGGGCCACAATTTCCCGCTGATGACGCTGGTCGGCATCATCGATGCCGATCTCGGTCTTGCCAATGGCGATCCGCGTGCGGCCGAGCGGACCTTCCAGCTGTTGTCGCAGGTGACCGGACGCGCCGGCCGAACGGGTCTGAAGAGCCTTGGGCTTTTGCAGACCTACCAGCCGCAGCACCCGGTGATGCAGGCGATCGTTTCCGGTGACGCCGACGCCTTCTACGACCGCGAGATCGCCGAGCGCGAGAAGGCGCTGCTGCCGCCATTCGGCCGGCTGGCGTCGCTGATCGTGTCTGCCGATACCCGCCAGGATGCCGAGACCCATGCACGCGGGCTTCGAAGCGCTGCACCGCGCACCGACGGTATCTCTATTCTCGGGCCGGCCGAGGCGCCGTTGGCGCTGATCCGCGGCCGCCACCGCTTCCGTCTGCTGGTGCACGGCCGCCGCAACAGCGACATGCAGGCTTTCGTCAAGGCGATGATTGCCGCAGGGCCGAAGGAGCGAGGATCGATCAGCGTCCAGCTCGACATCGACCCACAGAGTTTCCTTTAATCGCGGTGGTTAACGAAACGTGGACGATTCACAACCGCCACGACTTGCGCTAGAGGTCTGAGATGCGTCGCTTAGGGCATGGCCCGGATGGCGACACAATCGAGATCGGCGCTCATCTGCGGGAACGGGCATGGAGTTCTACATTCCGGCGGAAACCGGCGAGTTCCTCGCCTTCTGTGCGGCAGCGGCAGCGGCGCTGATCGGCGTCGTCATGCTGTTTGCGCCGCGGCTCACGTTTCGCGCTGCCGGCATCGGCATTGCCGAGGGCCGTCGCGGTGGCCTGGCCGAGGCACGCTCGACCATGGGCGGCATGCATGCCGGCCTCGGCCTTGCCGCCATTCTCCTGGCGCAGCCGATGGTCTATCTCGCGATTGGTGCGGCTTTTGCACTCGCCGCCTTCGGTCGCATCCTGTCGATGATGAGCGACAACGGTGCCACGCTCTACAACTGGGTGGCGCTCGTGGTGCAGGCGACGCTTGCCATTCTTCCGCTTGCCTATGTCTTCGGAATGATCTGATCGCCGTTAGCGCGTTTTCGCGATTCACATCCTCAGAAACCAATTTACGGCAAAATTCGGCCAAACCGGGTCGACTTATGCCGCATTCCTGCCGTTCGCGTGTTGCGAGTCCAAACTTCCTATGCTAGACGAACCGCGAATTGCGGGGGAAGTGGGTCGCCAGGCCTCGATAGCCCGCAAATTATTGCAGCAAATTCAGGACGTTAAGTTGACGGCTCGCCGCCACAACCGTTCTTGGATGAAATTGAGAGAAGCTTGTGCCCGTGGCAGACACATCCCAGCTTATTTCCGGTGTTGCAGAAAGGTATGCGTCCTCGCTTTTTGACCTCGCTCTCGAAGCGGGTTCCGTCGAGGCGGCCGGTGCGGATCTTACCCGCGTCCAGGCCCTGATCGATGGCAGCGAAGACCTGAAGCGGCTGATCGTAAGCCCCGTCTTTTCTGCCGACGACCAGTTCAAGGCCATTTCGGCGATCGTCGCCAAGGCCGGCATCTCTGGCATCGTCGGTAACTTCCTCAAGGTTGTTGCGCGCAATCGCCGCCTCTTCGCGCTGCCGGGCATGATCAAGGCGTTCCGCCTGATCGCCGCGCGCCACCGGGGTGAAATTTCTGCCGACGTTACGTCGGCCCATGCGCTCACCGCAGCGCAGGAAACTGAATTGAAGGCGGCGCTCAAGAGCGTCACCGGCAAAGACGTGACGGTCAACGTCACCGTCGACCCGTCTATTCTTGGAGGTCTGATCGTCAAGGTCGGGTCCCGCCAGATTGACACTTCCCTTCGCACCAAACTCTCTACCCTTAAGCTTGCACTGAAAGAGGTCGGCTGATGGATATCCGCGCCGCGGAAATTTCCGCAATTCTTAAAGATCAGATCAAAAATTTCGGCCAGGAAGCAGAAGTCTCCGAAGTCGGTCAGGTGCTTTCCGTCGGTGACGGTATTGCCCGCGTCTACGGCCTCGACAATGTTCAGGCAGGCGAAATGGTCGAATTCCCGGGTGGAATTCGCGGCATGGCGCTGAACCTCGAAGCCGACAATGTCGGCGTCGTTATTTTCGGTTCGGACCGTGACATCAAGGAAGGCGACACCGTTAAGCGGACCGGCGCCATCGTGGACGTTCCGGTTGGTCCGGAACTGCTCGGCCGCGTCGTCGACGCGCTCGGCAACCCGATCGACGGCAAGGGCCCGATCAACGCCAAGCAGCGCTCGCGCGTTGACGTCAAGGCTCCTGGTATCATTCCGCGCAAGTCGGTGCATGAGCCGATGTCGACCGGCCTCAAGGCCATCGACGCCCTCATCCCGGTTGGCCGTGGCCAGCGCGAGCTCGTCATCGGCGACCGCCAGACCGGCAAGACCGCGATCATCCTCGACACGATCCTCAACCAGAAGGCCATTCACGACAATGGTCCGGAAGGTGACAAGCTGTATTGCGTCTACGTCGCAATCGGCCAGAAGCGTTCGACGGTTGCCCAGTTCGTGAAGGTTCTGGAAGAGCGTGGCGCCCTGCAGTACTCGATCATCGTTGCAGCGACCGCATCCGACCCGGCTCCGATGCAGTACCTCGCACCGTTTGCCGGTTGCGCGATGGGCGAATACTTCCGTGACAACGGCAAGCACGCTCTCATCGGCTACGACGACCTGTCGAAGCAGGCTGTTTCCTACCGTCAGATGTCGCTCCTGCTGCGCCGCCCGCCGGGCCGCGAAGCTTACCCTGGCGACGTTTTCTACCTGCACTCTCGTCTGCTCGAGCGCGCTGCAAAGCTCTCGGACGACAATGGTGCCGGCTCGCTGACGGCTCTGCCGGTCATCGAAACCCAGGGCAACGACGTTTCCGCGTTCATCCCGACCAACGTGATCTCGATCACCGACGGCCAGATCTTCCTTGAAACCGACCTGTTCTACCAGGGCATCCGTCCGGCCGTTAACGTCGGTCTGTCGGTTTCGCGCGTCGGCTCGGCCGCGCAGATCAAGGCGATGAAGCAGGTTGCAGGCTCGATCAAGGGTGAACTGGCTCAGTACCGCGAAATGGCGGCCTTTGCGCAGTTCGGCTCCGACCTCGACGCCGCTACCCAGCGTCTGCTGAACCGTGGTGCACGCCTGACCGAACTCCTGAAGCAGCCGCAGTTCTCGCCGCTGAAGACGGAAGAGCAGGTCGCCGTCATCTTCGCAGGTGTCAACGGCTACCTCGACAAGCTGCCGGTCAACCAGGTTGGCAAGTTCGAGCAGGGCCTGCTTTCGTACATGCGTTCGGAAGGCAAGGACATCCTGGAAACCATCCGCAAGGACAAGGCGATCTCCGACGACGTCAAGGGCAAGCTGAAGGCTGCAATCGACAGCTTCGCCAAGTCTTTCGCCTGAGCGGATTTCATTTAGGACGGATAACGGATGCCTTCACTTAAGGATCTGAAGAACCGGATCGCCTCCGTCAAGGCGACGCAGAAGATCACCAAGGCGATGAAAATGGTCGCCGCGGCGAAGCTTCGGCGTGCGCAGGAGGCGGCCGAGGCCGCCCGGCCTTATTCGCAGCGCATGGCCGCCGTTCTCGCCAACATCGCCCAGGCGGTTGGCGCGGACGACGGTGCGCCTGCCTTGATGACGGGCACCGGCAAGGACGACACCCATCTTCTGGTCGTCTGCACGGCTGAACGCGGCCTTTGCGGCGGCTTCAACTCGCAGATCGCCCGCCACGCTCGCGATCACGTTCGCAAGCTGATTGCCGCTGGCAAGACGGTGAAGATCATCTGCGTCGGCAAGAAGGGCTTCGATATTCTGCGTCGCGAATACGCGTCGCTGATCATCGATCGTGTCGACCTGCGTGAGGTCAAGAAGATCGGCTTCCAGAACGCCGACCAGATTGGCCACAAGGTCATCGCGCTCTTCGAAAAGGGCGAGTTCGATGTCTGCACGCTGTTCTATTCTGAGTTCAAGTCCGTTATCGCCCAGATTCCGACGGCACAGCAACTGATCCCCGCTTCGGCCGGCCCGGTCGCAGCGGAAGCATCTGATGCTTCGGCCGTCTACGAATATGAGCCGGACGCGGGCGCGATCCTGAGCGACCTTATTCCGCGCAACATTTCGGTGCAGATCTTCCGGGCGCTGCTCGAGAACGTCGCAGGCGAAATGGGTGCGAAGATGAGCGCGATGGACAATGCGACGCGCAATGCTGGTGACATGATCAATAAACTGACGCTGAACTACAACCGTCAGCGCCAGGCTCAGATCACCAAGGAACTCATTGAAATCATCTCGGGCGCGGAAGCGCTCTAAGGTTACGAGAAGAGGGTAAGGATTATGGCTAAGGCAGCTACCCCGAAAGAAACCGCAGCGGCGAAGAAGCCGGCTGCACCGAGGAAGGCAGCTTCCGCCAAGACCGCCGTTGCGGCAGCCGGCGCTGTCGGCCGCGTAACGCAGGTCATCGGCGCCGTCGTCGACGTTGCGTTCGACGAAGGCCAGCTTCCGCAGATCCTGAACGCACTGGAAACCGACAACAACGGTAACCGCCTCGTTCTCGAAGTCGCGCAGCACCTCGGCGAAAACGCCGTCCGCACGATCGCCATGGACTCGACCGAAGGTCTCGTCCGCGGCCAGCCGGTCACCGACACCGGTGCACCAATCACGGTTCCGGTTGGCGATGAAACGCTCGGCCGCATCATGAACGTCATCGGCGAGCCGGTTGACGAAGCTGGTCCGCTGGTCACGTCGGGCAAGCGCGCCATCCACCAGGACGCGCCGTCCTACGTCGAGCAGTCGACGGAAGCGCAGATCCTCGTCACCGGCATCAAGGTCGTCGACCTGCTCGCACCTTACGCAAAGGGCGGCAAGATCGGCCTGTTCGGCGGCGCCGGCGTCGGCAAGACCGTTCTCATCATGGAACTGATCAACAACGTCGCCAAGGCGCACGGTGGTTACTCGGTGTTCGCAGGCGTGGGTGAACGTACCCGCGAAGGCAACGACCTCTACCACGAAATGATCGAGTCCGGCGTTAACAAGCACGGCGGTGGCGAAGGTTCCAAGGCTGCGCTCGTTTACGGCCAGATGAACGAACCGCCGGGCGCCCGCGCTCGCGTCGCTCTGACGGGTCTGACGATCGCTGAAGACTTCCGCGACAAGGGCCAGGACGTTCTGTTCTTCGTCGACAACATCTTCCGCTTCACCCAGGCAGGCTCCGAAGTGTCGGCTCTGCTCGGCCGTATTCCGTCGGCTGTGGGTTACCAGCCGACGCTGGCGACCGACATGGGTCAGATGCAGGAACGCATCACCACGACGACCAAGGGTTCGATCACCTCGGTTCAGGCCATTTACGTTCCGGCCGACGACTTGACCGACCCGGCGCCGGCAACCTCGTTCGCCCACCTGGACGCAACGACGGTTCTGTCGCGTTCGATCGCTGAAAAGGGCATCTACCCGGCTGTTGACCCGCTCGACTCCACGTCGCGCATGCTCGACCCGATGATCGTCGGCGAAGAGCACTACGAGATCTCGCGTAAGGTCCAGACGACCCTGCAGCGTTACAAGGCTCTCCAGGACATCATCGCCATCCTCGGCATGGACGAACTGTCGGAAGAGGACAAGCTGGCGGTTGCCCGCGCTCGTAAGATCGAACGCTTCCTGTCGCAGCCGTTCTTCGTGGCCGAAGTCTTCACCGGTTCGCCGGGCAAGCTGGTCGCGCTCGAAGACACGATCAAGGGCTTCAAGGGCCTGGTCAACGGCGACTACGACCACCTTCCGGAAGCCGCCTTCTACATGGTTGGCTCGATCGAAGAAGCGGTCGAAAAGGCCAAGAAGCTGGCTGCCGAAGCCGCTTGATAGCACTGTTAAGCCTCGGCGCAGCCATGTGCCGAGGCTTTCATCCTGCGTTCCGTTGATCGCGGAGCAGGGAAGACATGCACAGCCTGCCACCTCAGGTGGCGCGCCCACGAGAAGTGAATGGTCATGGCCGACAGTTTCAATTTTGAGCTTGTTTCCCCCGAGCGCCTGCTCCTTTCCGCCAAGGTGACGGAAGTCGTCATCCCGGCGACCGAGGGCGAGATGACCGTGATGGCCAATCATGCCCCGACTATGACGACGATCAAGCCTGGCATCGTTACCGTGAAGACGGCTGATGGCAAGACCGAGCGTTTCGTCGTGTTTGGCGGCTTTGCCGATATCCTGCCGACCGGTTGCACCCTGCTTGCCGAATCCGCCGTGCACGTCGACGAACTCGACCGCACCGCGCTGGAAAAGCGCATCGAGGGTGCCCGTGCAGAGCTGGAAGGCGCCGGCGACGAGAAGAAGACGCGCGTCGAACAGTTCATCGCCGAACTGACGAAGCTCGGCGAAATCGTGATCCCGGCCTGAAAGGGACATCCCGACGGGACAAACCAATGAGAAAGCCCCGCCTTCGAGCGGGGTTTTTTGTTGCCCTGCGAAGGCGGCACCGAAGCGGTTCCAACGGAACGCTGGCGCGAGCCAGATGCTTGAGCTGAGGCATTGGGGCGTTGATCCCCTATCCGAATAGGGAGGCACGCCTCGCCTTTGGTGCAGTTTGTCCGCACCGCCGGCTTCAGGCATTCTTTAGCATCGGTCCTGTAAGGATGGATTGTCTTTTGATGCGCACAGAGGCTTGGCATGACGTCTAAGATCGTCCCCGTAATCATGGCGGGTGGAAAGGGTACGCGCCTGTGGCCGCTGTCGCGATCTGGCGCGCCGAAACAGTTCCTGCAGATCCTGTCCGATCGCTCGCTGTTCCAGCAGACCCTGGAACGGGTGAGCGACACCGGGCTCTATGAGCCGGCGATCATCGTCACCAACAGCGATTTCCGTTTCATCGTCGCCGAACAGGCGCGCGCCGTCGGTGCGCCGCTGAGCGATATCCTGCTCGAGCCCGTTGCCCGTAACACGGCGCCCGCATTGGCGGCCGCAGCCTTCGTCGTCCTAGCCAGGTTCGGTGATGCGGCGATCATGCAGGTGCTCGCCTCCGACCACGAGATCGATGCGGGCGCGGTCTATGTGGATTGCATGCTGAAAGCCCAGCAGGCGGCCGCGTCCGGCGAGCTGGTCACGTTCGGGATTACGCCGACGGAACCTGCCACCGGTTATGGCTACATCGAGATTGGGGACGCATTGTCGGCTGGCGCAAACAGGGTCGCCCGCTTCGTTGAAAAACCGGACCACGCCAAGGCGCAGGCCATGCTCGCCACCGGCCGTTATCTCTGGAACTCGGGCCTGTTCATGCTGCCCGTCAAGGCGTTCCTCGAGGAGATGCAACTTTACGCCCCCGAGGTCTATGCGGCGACCAAGGCGGCTGTCGAGGGCCAGAGCAAGGATCTTGATTTCAGCCGGCTGGAGGCGAAGGCGTTTGCGGCCGCACCCGATATCTCGGTTGATTACGCGGTGTTTGAAAAGACCGCCCGTGCCGCCGTCGTTCCCTCCTCTTTCGCGTGGTCCGATCTCGGCAGCTGGGATGCGGTGTGGAAGAGCGGCCGCAAGGATGGAGACGGCAATGTGGTGACCGAGAAGGCATCGGTCGCAAACACCCGCAACTCGCTGGTGCTGTCGCGTGACATCCACCTCGCCGTGCAAGGCCTGGAAGACATCGCCGTGATCGCCAGCGAAGATGCCGTCTATGTCGGTCGCCTCGACGAAAGCCAGGGCGTCGGCAACATCGTCAAGGTGCTCGCACGCTCGCAGGCGACGTCGCGGCTCACTCAGGAACACCCGACGTCCTATCGCCCCTGGGGGGCGGTGTCGTCGGTTTCCAGGGGCGAGCGCTACGAGGTGAAGCGGCTGAAGGTCAGTCCCGGCAAGAAGATCTCGCTGCAGAAACATCACCACCGCGCTGAGCACTGGATTGTCGTGCGCGGCACGGCCGAGATCACCATGGCCGGCGAAACCCGGCTGCTGCACGAGAACGAGTCCGTCTATATCCCGCAGGGAACCGTCCATCGCCTGCATAATCCCGGCAAGATCCCGCTGGAGCTGATCGAGGTTCAGACCGGATCCTATCTCGGCGAGGACGACATCATCCGGATCGAGGACGAGTTCGGCCGGACATAGGGTGTCCAAGGCATGGCGCCCGTGACGTTCGCCCGGACATAAAAAATGCCCGGGCAAAACCCGGGCATTATAGTCAGCGACGTCGGGCCGGCCGGTATCAGCCGGCGACGCGCTCTGCCTCGCCCTTCTGGGCGTAGTAGTGGCCGAAGCGGTTTGCGAGGAAGGTATCGAGCGCGATGTCTTCCTGGCGAACGAAGCCCTTGGATGCGATCTTGCCGTTGGCCAGCAGATCGAGCACGGCGCAGATGCTGCCGGCGGTGGTGATCTGGATGCCGCTCTGCATGCGACCGGCAACGACGCCGCTATAGACCTTGTTGGCGTAAGTTTCCTGAATCAGGCGACCTTCGCGGAAGCCCGAAACCGTGACGAAGATAACGACGACGTCCTGGGTGGTGGTCGGCAGCGCGTTTTCGAAGATGTCCTTCAGGACTTCGCGACGGTGACGCAGGCCGAGGTCGTTGAGGAGCGCCTTCATGATCGCGGCGTGGCCGGGGTAGCGGATCGTCTTGTAGTTCAGCGTGCGGACCTTGCCCTTCAGCGACTCGCAGAGCGTGCCGAGGCCGCCCGAGGTGTTGAAGGCTTCGTAGGTGACGCCGTCGAGCGAGAATTCCTCGCGCTCTTCCATCGCCGGCACTTCGATCAGGCTGCCCTCGACGATCGCTTCGCAGGGCTCGATGTATTCGTTGATGACGCCGTCGGTGCTCCAGGTCAGGTTGTAGTTGAGAGCGTTGGACGGGTACTGCGGCAGTGCGCCGACGCGCATGCGCACGCTTTCGAGCGTCTCGAAGCGGCTGGCCAGATCGTTGGCGACGATCGAGATGAAGCCCGGTGCGAGGCCGCACTGCGGGATGAAGGCGGTGCTGGCCTTAGCGGCAATCGCCTTGACCTGGCGGGTGGATTCGACGTCTTCGGTCAGGTCGAGGTAATGGATACCGGCTTCTGCGGCGGCTTCTGCGATAGCGACCGTCAGGTGGAACGGCGCGGCGCTGAGCACGGCGAACTTGCCGGAGAGGAGGGCCACCAGCGCCTTCTTGTCGCCGATGTCGACAGCGGCCGTGGTGATTGCGTCGTGCTTCTCGATCTGGCCGAGCTGTTCGGCACTGCGGTCGGCAACGCAGACGCTGTAGTCACCGGTGTGCGCGAGCATGCGCGCAATGGTGGAGCCGATCTTGCCTGCTCCGATGACGACGATGTTCTTCATGAGTGTCCCCCAGGGTATGAAATGCGTTTCGACCTCCATTGTCTGGCGGAGAGCTGTTGATTTGAAGCGCTGATATGACTAAATCGCCGATAGATATTCGGCATTTTGCCCAGATGGACCGACGATATGCAAATCACCGACAAAGACCGCGAGCTGCTCGCGGTGCTGAGCGAAAATGCCCGCATGCCGACGGCAACGATCGCCCGCAGGCTCGGCCTGTCGCGAACGACCGTGCAGGCGCGCATCGAGCGGCTGGAACGCGAAGGGGTGATCGCCGGCTATGGTGTCCGCCTGTCGGAGAGCTACGAGAAGGGGCTGGTGAAGGCGCATGTGCTGATCACCATCGCGCCGCGGGCGCTGAGCCGTGTCACCCCGGAACTGGCCGCCATCCGCGAGATCCGCAGCCTGCATTCCGTCAGCGGCAGCTTCGATCTGATCGCCGTTGTTGCCGCCGCTTCGATCAGCGAGCTCGACCTGCTGATTGACCGCATCGGCGAAATCGACGGCGTCGACCGCACGCTGTCGTCGATCATCCTGTCGACCCGGATCGATCGTTGACCTCAGGTCACGGCTTGGTCCTGCCTTCTGCTTTCGCCGTGCCTGCGTCTTCGGTTGACGCCGCGTCCGCCTGGTCGGCGGTTTCGGGTATCTTCGCCGGTCCGTTCCACGCCGTCGGGCCGAGAACGAAGCTGCGGATATCGGCAGTGCCGTAAGGCAGCCATTTCTCGCGATCGAAATAAAGCTCAGCGATTGTCTTCGGGCGGGCGCGGGCCGGCTGGTTGGCGAGGAAATTGTAGCGCGCCGTTGTCTCGTCCGTCTCGCGCTTGAACTGTACCCGGCTGCCGAAGCGCTTGACGTCGAACTCCCTCAGCGCCTGGATCTGCAGCGCGATGGCGCCGCCATCGGCCCAGCGGACGTGATCGAGAAAGACCGATGCGGCGCGCGCGGCGCTGGTGGTCACCACCTGGGCATCCTCGGGGCGCTCGATGTTGAGCTTGACGCGAAACGAGCCGATCTCTTCCTCGCCGCTGCCCTTGATGAAGATGAAGATCGACGAGGTCTTGTCGACGCCCGGTCGCGGGAAGGACACCAGCGACGAGCACTCCCACTGGCCCCGCTCACCGGCGCTCGATTTCCATTCGAGTGCGCGGAAGCCGGCCTCGCGCAGCTCGTCGCAAAGGGCGCGCGGGTCGCTGCGCAGCACCCGCAGGAACTGCTGTTCGGGCGTGTGCAGGTCCTGGAAGGTCCAGACCGGCAGGGCGATGCGCGGCGGCTTTCGCTTGACCTGCGCCGGCGGCTCCGGTGGTTTTGCTTTCTCGAGGAATGCGGTCGGGAGATCCAGCGCGCGCAGCAGCTGCTTGAGGTTGCGCTGTTCATTGGCGAGCAGCACCGT
The DNA here is from genome assembly GCF_031989085.1 of Ensifer sp. Taxonomy (NCBI): domain Bacteria; kingdom Pseudomonadati; phylum Pseudomonadota; class Alphaproteobacteria; order Hyphomicrobiales; family Rhizobiaceae; genus Ensifer; species Ensifer sp. Next base: position 104,087 of record NZ_DALZXU010000004.1, on the reverse strand, counting down.
CGCCGCGATTGCCGTGACGATCACCGCAAGCGCGAGGAGGAAGAAGCCCAGGCCAGCACGGCTCTGTCGCTTCGGCGGCGTCGTCGTCGCCTTGGCCCGGCCGCCGCTCACGTCGATCTTCCAAGCGCTGCGTGCAGGCGCAGCACCTCGTCGCGCGATGGCCGGTTGCGCGGCAGGCCGAGATAATAGCCATAGCCGGTGGCAAGCGTCCTGCCGCCAAGGACGAGCAACCGTCCGTCGTCGATATGCTCGCGCAGGAGCCCGAGGCTGCCGAGTGCCACGCCATCGCCGCGCAGGGCGGCGTCGACGGCCATGACATAGGTCGAGAAGGTGTATCGGGGTCGCAATTTCGTGCCCCGTGGGGCAGCCCCGGTGCGCTCGAACCATTGCTGGAAAGAGACCCAGTTGGCATTGAAGCGATCATAGTCGATGAGATCGAGGGTCGAGAGCACCTGCGGCGTCAGGGCCTCCGCGGCGAGCCCGCGTGAGGCGAGATAGTCGGGTGAGGCGACTGGTGCCAGGTCCTCCGCCATCAGCGGCGACAGGTGCCAGCGCGGGTGATCGCCGGTCGAATAGAGAATGACGAGGTCGTTGTTTTCGGATGCCAGCTCCGACGGGCTGTCTGACGTCAGGAGCCGGATCGAGATATCCGGGTTCTCCTTGCCGAACTCGCGCAGCCTGGCGCCGAGCCAGAGATGGGAGACCGAACCGCTGGCGGCGATCGAGATCGCCTGGCCGGTCGCTCCACGGAAGGGCTCGAGGCTTTCTTCGAGATAATCGAGCGAGGCCCGCACGCGTTGAAACAATCTCTCGCCCTGTGGCGTCAGTTCGAGGTTCTTGCCGCGACGGCTGAAGAGCGGGCTACCCAGATGATCCTCGAGCGTCTTGATCCGCCGGCTGACGGCGGCCTGGGTGATGTTGAGCTCCCGACCGGCACGGGAAAAATTCATATGCCGACTGGCGGCGTCGAATACGCGAAAGGCCTCCAGCGGTATGCGATCGAGCAGCCGGTGTTCCATGATCTCAGGTTATCAAAAAGGCCGAAAATTGCGCGGATTTGAAAATATCAGATTGTGATGCAGGGTAAAGCGATCATCCCGCGCGACAGGAAGACGACTTTGTCCTTCTCCACGTCCTTCATTCCCGAAATCCGCCTGGCAGACAATATCCATACGACCATCGGCACGGCCGCGAAAGTCCAGGGGGCAAAAACGGCAACGCTGGTGATCGACGGCTTTCTCGCCCGGTCCGGCCTTGCTGGCCGCATCGTCGAGAGCCTCGAGCAGGAAGGCATCTCAGCCCGCGTCTTTTCCGATTTTGCCGGCGAGCCAAAACTGGCGCATGTGCGGGCAGCCACCGCAGCGGCCATCGGTTCCGATACCGTCATCGGCGTTGGCGGTGGCTCGGCGCTGGATATCGCCAAGATTGCCGCCTGCTGCGCCGCGTCCGGCGAAGATCCGATGTTCTATGCGCTTGCCGCCAATCCATTGCCGAAGGCGCCCTTGAAGAAGATCATGGTGCCGACGACGGCGGGCACCGGTTCCGAGACGTCGGCGACAAACATCTTTGCCGGGCCCGAGGGCAAGAAGCTCTGGATCTGGGGCGCGGAAACCAAGGCCGACCTGGTGCTGCTCGATCCGGTGCTGACGACGACGCTGCCCGCGCAACTGACGGCCTGGTGCGGGCTCGACGCCTTCATTCACGCCTTTGAGGCGGCGACGAACCGCAACAGCCACCGTGGCGCGCAGTTCTACGCCCACGAGGCCATGCGCCTGCTGACCGCGTCGCTGGAAACGGCGGTTCGCGAACCCAATGATCTCCAGGCCCGCGCCGACGTGCTGCTCGGCTCCTGTTATGCCGGCATTGCCATCGACAATTGCGGTACGGCCGTTGCCCACAACATCAGCCATGCGCTGGCAGGATTGGCCCCTGTTCATCATGGGCTTGCGACAGCGCTCGGTTTCGAGGCGACGCTCGGCTGGCTCGTCGATGCCGACACGGCCGAGCTTGAGGCTGCTGCGCGCGCCTGTGGCTTGTCCCGGGTAGCCGACCTTCCGGACTTCGTTTCGCGCCTGATGGATCGCTGTGGCATCGTCAGGGCCCTTCCCGTCGCCTTCGAGGCCTATGGCGCCGCCGATCTCGCAGCGGAAATGAAGGCGCCGGAAAACCAGCCGATGCGGCGCTCGACGATCCGCCCGATCGACGATGCCGATATCGATAACTTTGCAGCAGAGATCATGGCGTTGCCGAAGGCGGCGTGAGCGAAGGGCGAAACGGATGAGCAAGGCCTATAGTCGCGACTATTGGGAAAATGTCCTGTCGGCACTCACGCTGGAGGGAAGGCACTTCGTCGACGGCAAACATCGCGCCAGCATCTCCGGCGAAACGTTCACGCGCGCCCGTCCGATGGATGGCAGAGAGGGTCCGACGATCGCGCGCGGTGGCGCTGCCGATATCGATGCGGCGGTCAGGAGCGGGCGGGCCGCCTTCGAAAGCGGCGTCTGGCGCCGACAAGATCCGCTCGAGAAAAAGAGGATCATGCTCAAATGGGCCGATCTGATCCGCGCCCACGGCGAGGAACTCGCCATGCTCGAAACGCTCGATGTCGGCAAGCCGATCATGGCGTCGCTCAATGTCGACGTCCGGCTCTGCGCCGACGGCATTCAGTTCTACGGCGAGATGATCGACAAGCTCTATGACGAGATCGCCCCCACCGGGCCGAATGCCCGGGCGTTGGTGCGCAAGGTGCCGCTCGGCGTCATCGGCGTGATCACGCCCTGGAACTACCCGATGATCATCGACGCCTGGAAACTCGGGCCGGCGATCGCGGCCGGCAATTCCGTCGTGTTGAAACCGGCTGAGCAATCGTCGCTGACCGCGATCCGCCTTGCAAGCCTCGCCGTCGAGGCAGGCCTGCCCGAAGGCGTCTTCAACGTCGTGACCGGCTATGGCGAGGAGACCGGCAAGCCGCTGGCTTTGCACATGGATGTCGACATGATCGCCTTTACCGGCTCGACCGAGGTCGGCAAGCTGATCATGGGTTATGCGGCGCAGTCGAACGTCAAGCGGGTGGCACTGGAGCTCGGCGGCAAGTCGCCGCTGGTGGTCTTCGAAGATGCCGACCTCGATGCTGCCGCATCCGCCGTCGCCTGGGGCTGCTTCTACAATTCCGGCGAGACCTGCCACGCCTCGACCCGGCTGATCGTGCAGCGGTCCGTCCAGGATGCGCTGGTCAGGAAGATCGAGGCGGTGACGAAGAGCGACATCGCGCTCAGGCATCCGCTCGACCCGGCAGCGCAGATCGGCGCGTTGATCGAGGAGGCGCATCTGGAAAAGGTGCTGTCGTTGATCGCGAGCGGCGAGAAGGAGGGCGCACGCCGTGCCTTCGGGGCCGAGCGGGTGATGGCCGAGAGCGGCGGCTACTATGTCTCGCCCGGCGTGTTCGTCGACATGACCAACGACATGAGGCTGGCGCGCCAGGAGATCTTCGGCCCGGTGCTCGCAGCCATCGCCTTCGATACGGAGGAGGAGGCGCTGGCGATCGCCAACGACACGATCTACGGACTGGCCGGCGCCGTCTTCACCCGGGATATGGACCGGGCACACCGGTTTTCGGAGGCGATCCATGCCGGCACGGTCTGGATCAACACCTACGACATGTCGAATTTCGCCACACCCTTCGGCGGCTTCAAACAGTCGGGCTTCGGTCGCGACCGCTCCGTGCATGCGATCGACAAATATTGCGACTACAAGACCATCTGGCAGCAGTTCGGCTGAGCCTTCGGGGGAGGGACCATGAGCAAGATCGTTTCCATCGAGATCAGCCACCATCGCCTGCCGCTCGATCCGCCGTTCAAGGCGAGCTGGGACGGGCGACCGCGCCGGCAGTTCGACGCCACCATCGTGCGCGTCAGGGACGACGAGGGTCGCGAGGGCATCGGCTCCGGCGACCTGATGAAGGGGTTCGAGGGCCACGAGGACCTGTTCGTCGGCGCGGATCCCCGTCAGCTCGAACGCCATTACGAGGTGCTGTCGCACATCAACTTCCACTATGGTCGCTGCTGGCCGATGGATCTCGCGCTGTGGGACCTCTCGGGCAAGATCACCGGCGAGCCGGTCTGGCGGCTGCTCGGCGGCAGGTCCGATCGGGTGCGCCTCTATGCGTCCTCGGGCGTGCTGCGCGACCCCGGCGCCATGGCGGCGCAAGCCGAAAGCTATGTCGACGAAGGTTTTCCGGCGATGAAGGTGCGCTTCTCATCGTCGGCCGGTGGTCGTGGCACCTGGCGCGACGACGTGCGGGCGCTCGAAGCGATCCGCGCGCGTGTCGGCGACCGGCTGGAGCTGATGGTCGACTGCAACCAGGGTTGGCGGATGCCCTGGGACACGACGCTCTCCTGGACCTTCAAGGATGCGTTGACGGTGGCGCGCGAGCTGGAGAGGCTCGGCATCTACTGGATGGAGGAGCCGCTGCACCGCTCGGACCGCAAGGGCATGCGGCGGCTTTCGGACGCGACGTCGCTGCGCATCGCCGGTGGTGAGATGACCCGCGAGCTCTACGAGTTTCGCGATATCATCGAGGATCGCGCCTTCGACGTGATCCAGCCTGATGTGGCGCTCGTCGGCGGCATCACCGGCTGCCGGCGCCTCGCCTTTCAGGCGCGCGAGGCCGGCGTGATGATGACGCCGCATTCCTGGACAAACGGCATCGGCGTGCTCGCCAACGCCCATCTGACCGCCGGTGTCGGCGACGCGCCGTTCCTCGAATATCCCTACGACAATCCCGAATGGAGCGAGATGCGTCGCGATTATCCGATGATGGCGCCGCTGCGCCATGCAGGCGGCTGGCTCGAGCTCGGCGAGGCTCCCGGGCTCGGCGTCGCGCTCGACGAAGACAGGCTGAAGGCGACGCGGATCGGGTAGGTCGTCTTGCGCCTCAGGCCGGCACGTTGCGATCGCACGACGATCGGTTAAAACAGGCGTCCCGACTTTGGCGAGGCGCTTTTTCGCACATGTCCGACCGATCGACGACCACACCCACCATCGATGCGGCGCTGGTTCGGCGCCTGATCGCCGCGCAGTTTCCGCAATGGACGGGGCTCGACATCAAGCCTTTGCTGCCAGGCGGCTGGGACAACAGGACCTTTCATCTCGGTGAGGACATGATCGTGCGGCTGCCGAGCGCTGCGTCCTATGCGCTGCAGGTGGAAAAGGAGCAGGTCTTTCTGCCGAAGCTCGCCCCGCATTTGCCGTTGCCGATCCCGGTGCCGGTTGCAAAGGGCGTGCCCGGCGAAGGCTACTCATGGCCATGGTCGGTCTATCGCTGGCTGCCGGGAGAGACGGCAGCGGACGAGCGCATCGGCGACCTCAAGGTTTTTGCCGAGGATCTTGCTCGGTTTCTCGTCGCCCTGAGGCACGTGGATCCAAGTGGCGGTCCGCTGCCGGGGCCGCACAATTTCTTTCGCGGCGGGCCGCCTGCCCACTATGACGCTGAGACGCGCCGGGCGCTGACGGCGCTTGAGGGGCGGATCGACACGCAAGCGGCTGTTGATGTCTGGGAGGCGGCGCTTTCCGCGACATGGCAGGGCGCGCCGGTCTGGTTCCATGGCGATATCAGTTGGGGCAATCTGCTGGTGGAAGAGGGCCGCCTCGGTGCCGTCATCGATTTCGGCACGTGCGGCATTGGCGATCCCGCCTGTGATCTCGCCATCGCCTGGACGCTGTTTCGTGGGGAAAGCCGGGAGGCGTTTCGCGCCGGCGTCGCGCTCGATGCCGGCACCTGGGCGCGCGGTCGCGGCTGGGCCCTGTGGAAGGCGCTGATTGTCTATGCCGGCCTCCCTGGCACGAACGCGGCGGAAGCCGACAAGAGCCGCCGCGTCATCGAAGAGGTGTTGGGCGATCACAGGGATTTTGGCTGAACCTCGGCCGGCGGGATGAGCAAGCTTGCGAGGCTGCAGCCCACGCTGCGGGTGCCTGTCGGCTTGACCGCAACAGAAATTATCTCTAGGTCAGGCGCACGCGGGACGACCCGCGTCGATGCTTCGCCTGGGGACGGCCCCACTATCTCGATCCGTGAGATAATGGAGTCGATCGCATCATGCAGCATCCAGGCCTGCGGCACGCCCGCGTGCGCTATCTTTTCCTGACAGAGCCGTTTTGCCTCGGGCGCCAGCGCGTCCCGTCGCGAGCGCGGCTTTCGCCCGTTTCTCCCACAAAGTGATGCGCCCGCGGCCGCCGCAGGCGCGCCGTGGTTGCTCCGTTGCCAACGCACGAGGTTCATGATGGCCGGACCCATCGAACAATTCGAGATCAAGTCGCTCTTCCACATCGCCGAGGTCGGCGGACACGATATCAGCTTCACCAATTCGTCGGTCTTCATGATCGTGACGGTGGCGATCGCCAGCCTTTTCCTGATCCTGTCGACGCGCAGGCGTGGCCTGGTGCCGAACCGGGCACAGTCAGCGGCCGAAATTCTCTACGAGTTCGTGTCGAAGACTTTGCGGGAAAATGCCGGCGAGCACGGCATGCGCTTCTTCCCGCTGGTGTTCTCGCTGTTCATGTTCATCCTGGTCGCGAACCTGATCGGCATGTTTCCCTATGCCTTCACGGTGACGAGCCATATCGCCGTGACTTTCGCGCTGGCGCTGCTGGTGTTCCTGACCGTGACAATCTACGGCCTGGTCAAGCACGGGTTCGGCTTCTTGCGGCTGTTCATGCCGTCGGGCGTGCCCCTGGTGCTGGCGCCGATCATCATCCCGATCGAGGTCGTTTCCTACCTGTCGCGCCCGGTCAGCCACTCCGTTCGTCTGTTCGCCGTCATGCTTGCCGGCCATATCACCTTGAAGGTTTTCGCCGGCTTCGTCGTCAGCCTCAGTGGCTTCGGCGCGCTCGGCATGCTCGGTGCTGTCATGCCCTTGATGATGACCGTGGCGCTGACGGGTCTCGAACTGCTGATGTCGGTCATCCAGGCCTATATCTTCACCATGCTGACCTGCATGTATCTCAACGACGCGCTGCATCCGAGCCATTGAGGTGACAGTGTCGAGGCTCCCTTCCCGCGGAAGGGAGCCTCGAATTCATTCGACCGTCGTCCTCTGCGCCTCGATGCGGGCTGCCCGGAAGGTCGACCAGAGGAAGGCGGCGAGGAAGATCACGGTCATCAGCAGCACGATGGTCGGCGCCGGGGCGCTGTCGATGAAGAACGAGAGATAGACGCCCGTAAACGAGGCGACGGTCGCGACCACCACGGCGACGATGAGCATGCTGCCCATGGTGCGGGTGATCAGGAACGCGATGGCGCCCGGCGCGATCAGCATGGCGATGGCGAGGATCAGGCCGACAGCCTTCAGCGCGCCGACGATGGTCAGCGACAGGATTGCCAAGAGCCCATAGTGCAGCCAGTTGACGCGCAGGCCGACGGCCTTGGCCTGGGCCGGATCGAAGGCGTGCAGCAGGAAATCCCGCCATTTCAAAGCGAGGATCACGGTTGCCACCAGGGCGATCAGGCCGGTCTCGATGATGTCGGGCCAGCCGATACCGAGCATGTCGCCGAAGAGGATGTGGTCGAGATGCACGTCGCTACGGATCTTGGTGTAGAGCACCAGGCCGAAACCGAACATGCCGGAGAAGACGACACCCATCACGGTGTCCTGCTTGATGCGGCTGTTTTCCTTCAGATACCCCGTCAGGAGTGCACAGGACATGCCGGCGGCAAAGGCGCCGACGGCGAGCGGCAGGCCGACGATGTAGGAGATGACGACGCCGGGAAAGACCGCATGCGAAATGGCGTCGCCCATCAGCGACCAGCCTTTCAACACGAGGAAGCACGAGAGCAGGGCGGTCGGGATTGCCACCAGCACCGAGATCAGCAGCGCGTTGCGCATGAACTCGAATTCGAAGACGGCGAGCAAGAGATCGAGCGAAATCATGGTGCGGCCTCCAGGGTTTCGGCGCTGCGCCGGCGGGCCGCCAGCAGCCCATGTTTCGGCGCGAAGACAAAGGCGACAAGAAAGATCAGCGTCTGCAGCACGATGATGATGCCGCCGGTGGCGCCGTCGAGGAAGTAGCTGAAATAGGCGCCGAAGAAACTGGTGAGCGCGCCGATCGTGACGCTGATGACGATCAGCCGCGGGAAACGGTCGGTGAGCAGGTAGGCCGTCGCCCCCGGTGTCACCACCATGGCGATGACGAGGAAGGCGCCGACCGTTTGCAGCGCTGCCACCGTACACGCCGACAGCAGCGTGAAGAACAGGACCTTCAGGAATGTCGTCGGAATGCCGATCGAGCGCGCATGGCTCTCGTCGAAGAAGGTGACCATCAGGTCCTTCCACTTGGCCGTCAGTATGACCAGCGAGATGACGCCGATCAGCGCGAGCTGCAGCGTATCTGCCGGCGTGATGGCGAGGATGTTGCCGAGTACGATGGTCTGGATGTTCACCGAGGTCGGCGACAGCGACACCATGAACAGGCCGAGACCGAAGAACGAGGTGAAGATCAGCCCGATGATGGTGTCTTCCTTGAGCCGGGTGCGCTGGTTGAGAAAGAGCATGGCGCCGGCCGCAAGCCCGCCGGAAAAAAAGGCGCCGAGCGAGAAGGGTAGGCCGAGCATGTAGGCGCCAGCGACACCCGGAACGATCGAGTGCGAGAGCGCGTCGCCAATCAGCGACCATCCCTTCAGCATCAGATAGGACGACAGGAAGGCGCAGACGGCGCCGACCAGGGCGCTGACCCACATGGCGTTGACCATGTAGCTGTAGGTAAAGGGCTCGAAGAGCGTGGCGATCATTTGCCTTCGGCCTCCGGATCGGTCTCGGGCTTGGCCGGCTGCGACACCATCTGCCCCTTGGCGCCGTACATCACCAGCGGCCGCTCGTCGTCGGTAATCACGGAGAGCTGCCGCGGGTCGGCGTCGTCATGCAGGCTGTCGCCGCCGAGCACGAAGTGCCGGAGCACGCCGCCGAAGGCGAGTTCGAGGTTTTCGCGGGTAAAGGTCGTTTCCGTCGGGCCATAGGCAAGCACGGTGTTCTTCAGGAGAACCGTGCGGTCGCAGAATTCCGGCACGCTGCCGAGATTGTGGGTCGAGACCAGCATGACGCGGCCTTCGTCGCGCAGGCCGATCAAAAGCCGGATGATGGCATCCTCGGTCTTGACGTCGACGCCGGTGAAGGGCTCGTCGAGCAGGATGACGCGGCCATCCTGGGCAAGCGCGCGCGCCAGGAATACGCGCTTTTTCTGGCCCCCGGAAAGCTCGCCGATCTGGCGCTTGCGGAAGTCGCTCATGCCAACGCGGGCAAGGGCTGCCTCCACCGCCTCATGGTCGACCTTCTTCGGGATGCGCAGCATGTTCATGTGGCCGTAGCGGCCCATCATCACCACGTCCTCGACCAGCACCGGAAAATTCCAGTCGACCTCCTCGGCCTGCGGCACATAGGCGACGAGGTTCTTCTTCAGTGCCTCTGGAACGGTAAGGCTGAGGATCGAAATCTCGCCCTTTGCCAGCCGGGCAAAACCCATGATCGCCTTGAAGAGGGTAGACTTGCCGCTGCCGTTGACGCCGACAAGGGCGGTGATCGTGCCGGTCGGGATCTCGAAGGAAGCATCGCGAAGCGCACGGTGGCCGTTGCGATAGGTCACGGTCGCGCCGGAGACGCGGATGCCGCTGCCGATATCCCCCGAGCCTGCCGTCGGGCCGGATCCGGGTTTCACCTGAAGGTTCATTGCGAAAGGCCTTTCGCGATGGTTTCGGACGTGACGCGCAGCAGGTCGATATAGGTCGGGACCGGACCGTCCGCCTCGCTCAGGGAATCAACATAGAGCACGCCGCCGTATTTGGCGCCGGTTTCTCGCGCCACCTGCTGGGCCGGATCGGGCGAAATCGTGCTTTCGGAGAAGACCACCGGGATGTTGTGCGCGCGCACCGCGTCGATGACCTTGCGCACCTGTTGCGGCGTGCCCTGCTGGTCGGCGTTGATCGGCCAGAGGTAAAGCTCCTTCAGGCCGAAGTCGCGGGTGAGGTAGCTGAAGGCACCTTCGCTCGACACCAGCCAGCGCCTGTCTTCCGGGATCTTGCCGATCTCGGCGCGGATCGGGGCGATCGTCGCCTCGATCTTCTGCTTGTAGGCTTCGGCATTGGCCTTGTAGGTCTCGGCATTGGCAGGGTCGTACTTCACGAAGGCGTCGCGGATGTTGTCGACATAGATCAGGGCTGCCGACGGCGACATCCAGGCATGCGGGTTCGGCTTGCCGCTATAGGGGCCCTCGGCGATGCCCATCGGCTCGACGCCGTCAGACACGACGACGCCGGGCACGTCATCGAAGTTCTGGAAGAACTTTTGGAACCAGAGTTCGAGGTTGAGGCCGTTCCACAATATCAGCTTGGCATCGTGGGCCTTCAGGATGTCGCGCGGCGTCGGCTGGTAGTTGTGGATCTCGGCACCCGGCTTGGTGATCGATTCGACGACGGCCGCGTCGCCCGCAACGTTCCTGGCCATGTCGGCAATGACGGTAAACGTCGTGACGGCCTTGAATTTCTCCTGCGCCAGCGCGGCACCCGGAACGAGCGCGAAGGCTGCCAAAGCGCCAGCTGCCGCCAGGATCGCACGTCTCGTCTGATCGATCATTCCATACTCCCCGATGTTGTCTTCCACAGGAGTAGGGGAATGATTTGCATAAGTCAATGCAAATGAGAAGCATTCGCAACTGGCTATTTTCAAACTAACCCGGCTTGGCTAGTGTAGGGCCATGAAACAGAACCAGAATCGCGTCAAAGAACTGGAAGGTGTGCTTCGGGACGGTGGTGTGCGCGTAACGCGACAGCGCGCGGCAATCCTGAAAATACTCGCGACCGCCGAAGACCATCCGGACGCGAGCGAACTGCACCGCCGCGCCAAGGAGCTCGATGCCACCGTCTCGCTGTCGACCGTCTACCGGACGTTGTCGGCGCTGGAGCAGCAGGGCGTCGTCCATCGCCACGCCTTTGAAAGCGCCACCGCCCGTTTCGAGACGGCCGATGCGCCGCATCACGATCACCTGATCGACATCGACACCGGTGCCGTGATCGAATTCCGCTCCGACAAGATCGAGCAGCTGCAGGCGGAGATCGCGGCAGAGCTCGGCTATGACCTCGTTCGCCACCGGCTCGAACTCTATTGCCGCAAGCGCAAGGACTGAGCCACATTGCTTCTTAAGGTCGAAAAGGCGCAGCGGGTGATCGCTGCGCCTTTTTTTGTTTTAGCTTGAGCCTAGCCGCGTTCGGCGATGGCGGCTCTCGTTCTGCGTGCTGGAATGGTCATGGCCGCGACACCGATGACGACGCAGGCAAGGCCGATCCAGATCGTGTCCGACAGACGTTCGCCGAGGAAGAGAACGCCGATGCCGACCCCGATCGGCACGCGCAGATAGGCCTGCGCCGTGGTGCCGACCGAGCCGAGCGTCTGGATCAGCCGGAAGTAGATGGCGAAGGCGAGCGCCGTCGAGAACACGGAAAGGCAGACAAGTGCGATCACCGACGGGGCGGAAGGCGCAAGCGTCCATGGCTGGTCGATCACCAGGCTTGCCGGGATGAGAAGCACGGCGCCGGTCAGAAGCGAGCCCGCGGCGGGCACCATCGGATCGAGACCACGGAAATTCTTTCCGAAAATGGCCGCACCCGCATAGCAGGCGGTCGCAAACACCACGGCGAGCTGCGGCAAGAGCTGGTCGCCGAGACCGCCGAAGGCTTCGACGCCGATGATCAGGCTGATGCCGGCCATGCCGGCCACCACGCCGATCAGCTTCCTTGGGGTCGCCGCCTCATGGCGGGTGATCAGCGCCGTCAGCAGGAAGGCGAAGATCGGGGTAGCGGCGTTTAGGATCGAGGCGACACCGGCATCGATCGTCTGCTCCGCCCAGGCGATCATGGTGAAGGGGACGACGCTGTTGAGGCAGGCCTGGAATGCAAAACGCTTCCAGGTGGCCGCGTCTCTCGGCAGCCTGACGCCGCGCAGGCGCAGGATGGCGAGCAGAATGGTGCCGGCGATCAGCGTGCGGGCGGCGATCAGCGTCACCGGCGGGATGGTTTCGACGCCGATCTTGATGAAGGTGTAGGATGCGCCCCACAACGTTGCGAGCACGGCGAGCAGCAGAAGCTCGAGGGTGAGGTTGGTCTTGGCCATGGTGTCTGATCCTTCAGCGCGTTTGCGTCTGCTCTGCTTATCGCGCCATCACCATCGGATGCTTCGCCCGCGATCGAAGTGTCGAACATATCGCAATTGCCCTGACGCAGAAGCCCCGGCCTCCTTGCGGAAGGCCGGGGCCCGATGGTCCTGAGCCGGCTCAGTGGCTGTCGGCGAGCCTTGCCGCATTGATCGAGGCGGAGCGCTCGACGCGCAGGCCATTGAAGAAGGCGTTGAGCACCACGGCCGAGATCGAGGCGAGCACGATGCCCGATTCGATGATCGGGTGGATCGCATGCGGCATCCACATCAGGAAGTTCGGCGCGATCAGCGGGATCAGGCCGAAGCCGACCGAGACGGCGACGACGAACAGGTTGTTGCGCGACGACTTGAAGTCGACCGTCGACAGGATGCGCACGCCGGTGGCCGCCACCATGCCGAACATCACGAGGCCGGCACCACCGAGCACGAATGTCGGCACCGCCTCGACCAGGGCGCCCATCTTCGGGATCAGGCCGAGCACGATCATGATCGCCCCGCCCATGACGCAGACATAGCGGCTCTTCACGCCGGTGACGCCGACAAGCCCCACGTTCTGCGAGAAGCTGGTGTATGGGAAGGTGTTGAACAGGCCGCCGATCATCGTGCCGATGCCGTCGACGCGAAGCCCCGCGGTCAGCTGCTGCTGCGACACCTCCTTGTTGGTGATTTCGCCGAGAGCCAGGAACATGCCGGTCGATTCGATCATCACCACGATCATCACCAGCGACATGGTGGCGATCAGCACCGGGTCGAAGATCGGCATGCCGAAGCGCAAGGGCGTGACGACGGCAAACCAGCCGGCATCCGCCACCCGGTCGAAATGCATCATGCCGAGACCGGCGGCAAAGACGCAGCCGATGACGATGCCGGTGAGCACCGCGATGTTGCTGATCAGCCCGCGGCCGTAGCGCGCAACGACGAGGATGGAGATCAGCACGAAAGCGGCAAGCCCCACATGGCTCGGTTCGGCATAGATGGGGTTCGGCACCGTGGCGCCGAGCACGACGCCATCCGGTACCGCTGCGCCGCCCGTGGTTGCGAGTTTCTTCAGTTCCGCCAGCCATTCGGCATGGGCCGGATCGACCAGCTTGGGCGCCGTCGGGCCGAAAGGATTGCCGAAGATCCAGTTGACGCCGACGCGCATCAGGGTCACGCCGATCACCAGGATGATGGTGCCGGTAACGATCGGCGGGAAGAAGCGCAACAGCCGCCCCATGATCGGGGCGAGCAGCAGCGCGACGAGCCCCGCGCCGATGATGGCGCCGAAGATCAGGCGGGCGCCTTCATGGCCCGGTGTCATCGTCGCCATCGACACCATCGGGCCGACGGAGGCGAAGGTTACGCCCATCATGACGGGCAGGCGGATGCCGACGCTGCGGGTAATGCCGAGCGACTGGATGATGGTGACGAGACCGCAGACGAAAAGATCGGCCGAAATCAGGAAGGCGACGTCCTCAGGGCTGAGCTGCAGCGCCCGGCCGACGATCAGCGGAACCGCGACGGCGCCGCCATACATGACGAGAACATGCTGGATCCCGAGCGTCGCAAGCTTACCGACAGGCAGCTTCTCGTCCACCGGGTGTATGCTGGATGCGTCGCTCATGGTTACTCCTCCCATCACGTCGACCAGTCCGATTCCCCGTCCTCCAACAGGGATCCCCCGTCTTTCGACAGGGGGAAAGGTATCTTTGGTGCCGAGGCAGAATGCCGCAAGTACAACCTAAGAGGAAACACTTTCGCGAATCCGGGGGGAATGGTCGTCGGCGAGGCGGTCTGCCGGGGCGCAACCTTTGCGGATAGGCCGAGAGCCGATGCAATGTTGACGTAATCCGACACAGGCAGTCTCAACCGCGATCGAGGCGAACGCTCGCCCCAACTCTTCCGCCCACGGGACCACGCCTGATGAGACTGTCCTCGCCTGCTGGCATGCTTCGCCGACTGCTCGGTATCCTGATTGCCGTCGTCGTCGTTCTGTGGCCGTTTGCCGCCAACGCGCAGGCCGAGGACTTCCCCGGCCAATGGCAGGAGATGGTCACGGATGCGGGCGCCTGCGACACCTGCTGGCTCGCCATCCGGCAGCACGGGCCGATCCTGAAAGTATCGTCGAGCAACGGCTGGTTTGCCTTTGCCCATGCGGACCTCAAGGCTCGCTCGGGCACTGCGAACGGCATCGGCCGCTGGAGCGAGCGGGCACGCGGTCACTTTGGCGGCAAGCCGTTCGACGTGCGCCTCGTCATTGTCGACAGGCAGCTTCATCTCGACATGGTAGTGCTGATGGATGATGGCACGAAACGGGCGATCCGGGCGATTTTCGACAAGGGCCGGCCCGGCAAGACCGCGCGTCGGGTGATGGTGAAATCGTAAGGCCCAGATTTTCAGTCAAAGCAGGCTCGCCGAACCGCCATTCGCGGGAAACAGATTTATCGCCATGAAGTCGACGAAGGCGCGCAGTTTCGGTGAAAGGTGCCGGCTGGAGGGCCAGAGGATCCGGTAGGTACCGCATCGGCGCAGCTGGTGTTCGAGAACCGGTACCAGCGCGCCCTCGTGCATCTGGCGCCTGACCGTGAAATCCGGAAGACAGGCGATGCCGAGCCCCGCCTCGGCCATATGGATCAGCGGCTCCAGCGCATTGGAGGCCGCCGTCACCGGCAGATCGACATCAAGCGGCGCGCCGTCCTGCATCAGCGGCCAGGGTTCGAGCTTGCCGGTCGAGGGAAAGCGGTGATGCAGGCAGTGATGGCGCTCCAGGTCCCGCGCCTCCTTCGGCGTGCCGTGCTTCTCGAAATATGCGGGTGAACCGACCAGATAGGGGTGAAACGTGCCGAGCTGACGCGTCATCAGGCGGGAGTCGCCGATCTCGCCAGTGCGGACAACCGCATCGAAACCTTCCTCGATGACGTCGACCATCCGGTCAGAAAAGTCGAGATCGATCTCGACCTCAGGATAGGCGCGCATGAAGGCGGCGAGCGTCGGCATCAGCAGCATGCCGGCCATCGGCAGGCTGACGCGCAGCTTGCCGCGCGGCGCCTCCTGGCTCTGCACCAGCTCGGCTTCGGCCGCTTCGATCTCGCAGAAGATCCGTCGGCAACGTTCGAGAAACAGCGTGCCTTCCGGCGTCAGCGTCACGCTGCGCGTGCTGCGATGAAAGAGGCGGACCCGCAATCGCTCCTCCAGGCGAGCAATCGCCTTGCCGACGGCGGATGGCGAAACGCCGAGCTGCGTCGCCGCCACGGTAAAGCTGCGGGCGTCCGCCGCCTGCACGAAAGCGCTGAGCGCACCAAGGCTGTCCATTGTCCGTCCTCGTCCGTTGATTGCGATTGCGGATATTTTTGTCCGTTATCTTCGGATCTGTAGCGCATTTTTCTCCGATTGGAAGCTCGCCATAGTCCGCCTGCCCGACACGGCGCATTGGCCGCCCAACAACACCGTCGGCAAGGAATGGAGAACACATGCACGAGGCACTTTTGGCCGGTTTCCGCGGAAACCCCGAACCAACCGTCTTTATCGTCAACGTCATCCATGCCCACGAGGGCAAGCAGGAAGAGGCGTTCCGCCTGATCCAGGACGTCGTCCACTATGTGGCCGAGCGCAAGGAGGGTTTTCTCTGGAGCAGTCTTGCCAAGAGCACCGACGGCAAGACGGTGGTCAATATCGAAGCGATAGCCGGCGAAGGAAACGTCGAGGAATTCTTCGCCGACGCAGTGTTCCTCGAGAAATTCAAGGCGCTGCATTCGGTGTCGACCTTCGAGTTCCACACCTATCGCGTCGACGATCTGGTGCTGCCCAAGCGTGCCGCCCTGACCGCGTCGGCCTAGGCGGGTTCGCCGCCCGCCTAGGTCGGCGGCGAATGCCTTGCGCGCACTTTCCGTCCGCCATCGCCACTCAGACCGGCGTTCCCGTCGGCCCATCCCGAGAGATAGACTTCATGCCATCCAACGACTGCGCGCTTTCACCTCCGCAGGAAACATTATCGATGCCCGCCGGCGGCGCCCGATTGCCGCTTTCTGCGCTGCTTGCGCTTGCGACCGCCGGCTTCATCACCATCCTCACCGAGGCGCTGCCGGCCGGGTTGCTCACGCAGATCGGCGGCGACCTCGGCGTCTCGCAATCCCTCGTCGGGCAGATGGTGACGATCTATGCGATCGGTTCGCTCGTCGCCGCCATCCCGCTCGTCGCGTTGACGCGGACCTGGCGGCGGCGGCCGCTGTTGATCACCGCGATCTCCGGTTTTGCCGTGGTCAACACGGTGACCGCGCTTTCGCACGATTATGCCCTGACCATGGCGGCGCGCTTTCTTGCCGGTGTGTTTGCCGGGCTGCTCTGGGCGCTTTCCGCCGGCTACGCCACCCGTATGGTGGCGCCGCACCAGCACGGGCGGGCGATCACGATCGCCATGCTCGGCGCGCCGGTGGCGCTGTCGATCGGTATTCCAGCAGGAACGCTGCTCGGGGCCGCCGCGGGCTGGCGCCTGACCTTCGGTCTTCTCAGCGTGGCGGCGATCCTGCTCGTCGGCTGGAGCCTGTGGGCGCTGCCGGATTTTCCGGGCCAGCACGGCGAACGTCGCCAGCGGCTGTCATCCGTGTTCCGGCTGCCCGGGATCCGGCCGGTGCTGTTCGTGATGTTCGCCATCGTCCTCGCTCACAACATTCTCTACACCTACATCGTGCCGTTCCTGCAGCCGTCGGGCCTGGATGCGGACGCCGACAGGGTTCTGCTAGTCTTCGGCGTCGCCTCGTTGGTGGTCATTCCGGTCATCGGGACGTTGGTGGACAGGCGCCTGCGCCTGCTGGTGCTGGCAACCACGGCGCTGTTTGCAGCAGCCTCCCTGCTGCTTGCCGCCTTTATCGATCAGCCGGCAGCTATCTATGTCGGTATCGTTGCCTGGGGTCTTGCCTTCGGTGGTGCGGCGACCCTGTTCCAGACAGCCTCTGCGAAGGCGGCGGGCGCGCAGGCGGATGCGGCACAATCGATGGTCGTCACCGCCTGGAACGCTGCGATGGCCGGCGGCGGGCTTGCGGGCGGTCTGTTGCTAGACAGCGCCGGCGCGGCAAACCTTCCCGTCGTCGTCTTGGCGATACTCGTCCCGGCCCTCGGCGTTGCCTGGTTTGCGCGGCAGGGTTTTCCGCGCGCCTCCAGGTGATCGGCTTTCAGGCAACGAAAAACCGGGGCCGTTGCCGACCCCGGTGCCGCATCTCCTGATCTTTCGGCCGCCCGCTTTCACGGGCGGCCGTCGTCTTGGGGATGTTACTTCTGCCAGCTCTTGACCAGTTCGTCGTAGTTGACGGTCTGGGGCTTGTCCTTCTCGTTCTCGATCTTCAGCTGAGGAGCAAGGTTGCCCTTGGAAACGGCGTCCTTGTTCCAGTATTCGAGGTCGTGTTCCTCGGCGAGCTTCGGACCGATGTCACCCTGGATGCCGGCGCGTTCCAGGCGCTGCATCACCTTTTCCTGTTCGGCGCAGAGCGAGTCCATCGCTTCCTGGGCGGTTTTCGCGCCGGAGGATGCATCGCCGATCGCCTGCCACCAAAGCTGTGCCAGCTTCGGATAGTCAGGAACGTTTGTGCCGGTCGGCGACCATTGCAGGCGGGCCGGCGAACGGTAGAACTCGATCAGGCCGCCGAGCTTCGGCGCGCGGTCGGTGAAGCTCTTGTGATCGAGCGTCGACTGGCGGATGAAGGTCAGGCCGACATGGCTCTTCTTCACGTCGACGGTCTTCGAGGTGACGAACTGCGCATAGAGCCATGCGGCCTTGGCGCGATCCTCAGGCGTGGACTTCAGCAGCGTCCAGGAACCGGCGTCCTGGTAGCCGAGCTTCATGCCGTCCTTCCAGTAGACGCCGTGCGGGCTCGGAGCGAAGCGCCACTTCGGCGTGCCGTCCTCGTTGACGACGGGCAGGCCCGGCTTGACGAAGTCGGCGGTGAACGCCGTGTAGGTGAACATCTGCTGGGCGACTTCGCCCTGCGACGGCACCGGTCCGGATTCCGAGAAGGTCATGCCCTGGGCGGCAGCCGGTGCATAGGCCTTCATCCAGTCGAGGTATTTCTGGATGGAGTAGACGGCGGCCGGGCCGTTGGTGTCGCCACCACGGGCAACGCAGGAGCCGACCGGGCGCGAGTTCTCGTCGACCTTGATGCCCCATTCGTCGACCGGCTTGCCGTTCGGGATGCCCTTGTCGCCGTTGCCGGCCATCGACAGCCAGGCGTCGGTGAAGCGCCAGCCGAGCGACGGGTCCTTCTTGCCGTAGTCCATGTGGCCGAAGACCTTCTTGCCGTCGATCTCGCGGCCGGTAAAGAACTCGGCGATATCCTCATAGGCCGACCAGTTGACCGGAACGCCGAGGTCGTAGCCGTACTTCGCCTTGAAGTCGGCCTTGTTCTTCTCGTCGTTGAACCAGTCGTAGCGGAACCAGTAGAGGTTGGCGAACTGCTGGTCGGGCAACTGGTAGAGCTTGCCGTCCGGCGCTGTCGTGAAGGACTTGCCGATGAAGTCGTCGATGTCGAGGTTCGGGTTGGTGACGTCCTTGCCTTCGTTGGTCATCCAGTCCGTCAGGTTGCGGGCCTGCTGGTAGCGCCAATGGGTGCCGATGAGGTCGGAGTCATTGATGTACGCGTCATAGACGTTTTCGCCCGACTGCATCTGCGTCTGCAGCTTTTCGACGACGTCGCCTTCGCCGATCAGGTCATGGGTGATCTTGATGCCGGTGATGTCGGAAAACGCCTTGGCGAGGGTCTTCGATTCGTATTCATGGGTGGTGATCGTTTCGGAAACGACCTTGATGTCCATGCCGGCAAAGGGCTTTGCCGCATCGACGAACCACTGCATTTCCGCTTCCTGGCCGGCTCGGTCGAGCGCCGACATGTCGCCGATCTCGCTGTCGAGGAACTTCTTGGCCTCGTCCATGCCGGCAAAGGCCGAGCCGGTGAAAGCCAGCAGCATGACTGCCGTCGTTGTCAAAAGGTGCCGTCGCATAATTTCCTCCCTTTGGGTTTTGCGATTGCGTCCATTGCAGTTTCGAGGGGCCCTTCCCGCCCCCCAGTCCGTTCACCTCACACGTAACGGAAGACGCCGATGGCATAGACACCCGAGAGGGCGAGAGCCCACCAGAGGTTTGGTCCGCCAAGGCCGAGCCACGCGAGGTGAATGAAGGCGCTGCCGAGCAGCGATACAAAAAGCCTGTCGCCGCGCGTCGTTTCGAAGCGCAGGATGCCGACGCGCGGGTTGCCGCCCGGCGAGACATATTCCCACACCGCCATGCCGACGAGCAGCAGCGCGATGGTGATGAAGAACAGGGCCGTCGGCAGCGTCCATGCCATCCATGAGAAATTCATGACGAAGCTCCTTTAGACGCGGCCCAGGGCAAAGCCCTTGGCGATGTAGTTGCGCACGAAATAGATGACGAGCGCGCCGGGGATGATGGTCAGCACGCCGGCGGCCGCCAGCACGCCCCAGTCGAGCCCGGAGGCCGAGACTGTGCGGGTCATGATTGCGGCGATCGGCTTGGCGGCCGTGGTCGTCAGCGTGCGGGCGAGCAGCAGCTCGACCCAGGAGAACATGAAGCAGAAGAAGGCCGCGACGCCGATGCCGGACGCGATCAGCGGCGTGAAGATCTTCACGAAGAAGCGCGGGAACGAGTAGCCGTCGATATAGGCCGTTTCGTCGATCTCCTTCGGCACGCCGGACATGAAGCCTTCGAGAATCCAGACCGCCAGCGGCACGTTGAACAGGCAGTGAGCCAGTGCGACCGCTATGTGCGTGTCGATCAGGCCGAAGGCCGAATAGAGCTGGAAGAACGGCAGGGCGAAAACGGCCGGCGGCGCCATTCGGTTGGTGAGCAGCCAGAAGAACAGGTGCTTGTCGCCGAGGAAGCGGTAGCGCGAGAAGGCGTAGGCCGCCGGCAGCGCCACCGAAACCGAGATCACCGTGTTCATGACCACGTAGATGATCGAGTTGATATAGCCCTTGTACCAGGACGGGTCGGTGAAGATCACCATGTAGTTGCGCAGCGTCGGGTTCTGCGGCCACAGCGAAAACGTGCTGAGGATCTCGCTCGTTTCCTTGAAGCTCATGTTGACGAGCCAGTAGATCGGCAACAGCAGGAAGACGATGTAGATCGTCGGAACCAGAAAGGACAGGCGTTGCGAAAGCGGTGCTTTGGTCGTGTTCATTGTCTCTCCTCCCTCCCGGTTCAGCTCTGCGCGTCGCTCGTGGTCATCACGGTGTAGAAGATCCACGAGAGCAGCAGGATGATGAGGAAGTAGATGATCGATAGGGCTGCCGCCGGACCGAGGTCGAACTGGCCGATGGCCATTTTGACGAGGTCGATCGACAGGAAGGTGGTGGAGTTGCCGGGGCCGCCGCCGGTGACGACGAAGGGCTCGGTGTAGATCATGAACGAGTCCATGAAGCGCAGCAGGAAGGCGATCAGCAGAACGCGCTTCATCTTCGGCAGCTGGATGTAGCGGAACACCGACCAGCGCGAGGCGCCGTCGATCTTGGCCGCCTGGTAATAGGCGTCCGGGATCGAGACGAGACCGGCATAGCACAAAAGCACGACAAGGCTCGTCCAGTGCCAGACGTCCATGACGATCAGCGTCACCCAGGCGTCAATCGGGTTCTGCACGTAGTTGTAGTTGATGCCGATCGCTTCCAGCGTGTGACCGAGCAGGCCGATGTCGACGCGGCCGAAGACCTGCCAGATGGTGCCGACGACATTCCACGGGATCAGCAGCGGCAAGGCCATCAGCACGAGGCACACAGGCACGCCGAGGCCCTTCTTCGGCATGTTGAGCGCGATGATGATGCCGAGCGGGATTTCGATGGCAAGGATGATCGCCGAGAAGACCAGGTTGCGGGTGAGCGCGTCCCAGAAGCGGTCGGAGGTCAGGACGTCGACATACCAGTCGGTGCCGGCCCAGAAGAACTCGTTGTTGCCGAAAGTGTCCTGAACCGAATAGTTGACCACCGTCATCAGCGGGATCACCGCCGAGAAGGCGACGAGCACCAGCACCGGCAGGACCATGAACCAGGCCTTGTTGTTCCAGGTCTTTTCCATGATCAGGCCTCCCCGCCGACGCGCCAGGAATCGGCGTAGATGTTGATGGCTTTCTGGTCGAAGGCGATGCGCGGCTCGGCCGGGATCTCGCCGTCCTCGTCGAGAATGATCGAGATCGGCTGGTCGGCGAAGCGGGCGCGCACGATCTTGTGTCGGCCGATATCCTCGACCTTGGTAATCGTCACTGGCATGCCTTCGCGGCCGATCGCCACGAATTCCGGGCGGATGCCGAGTTCGGTCTTGGCGCCGGACTTGATCTCGGGCCTGAAGTTGAGGGCGATGCTCTCGCCGCCGACGGTGGCGGTGCTGCCGTCTATCTTCGCCGGCAGGACGTTCATGCCGGGAGAGCCGATGAAGTAGCCGACGAAGGTGTGGCGCGGCCGCTCGAAAAGTTCGGCCGGCGTGCCGATCTGCACGATCTGGCCGTCATACATGACGACGACCTTGTCGGCGAAGGTGAGCGCCTCGGTCTGGTCGTGGGTGACGTAGACCATGGTGAAGCCGAACTGCTTGTGCAGGCGCTTGATCTGTGAGCGCAGCACCCATTTCATTTCCGGGTCGATGACGGTCAGCGGCTCGTCGAACAGGATGGCGCTGACGTCGGAGCGCACCAGACCGCGACCGAGCGAGATCTTCTGCTTCTGGTCGGCCGTCAATCCTTGTGCCTTCTTGCCCGCCCAGCCGCCAAGGCCGGTCATCTCGATGATCTCCTTGACGCGGCGGTCGACTTCGGTTTCCGGCACATGCCGGTTGCGCAGCGGGAAGGCGAGATTGTCGTAGACCGTCATCGTGTCGTAGATGACCGGGAACTGGAACACCTGGGCGATGTTGCGGTCCTGGGTCGATAGATGCGTCACGTCCTTGCCGTCGAAGAGAATGCGACCTTCCGACGGATTGATCAGGCCGGAGATGATATTGAGCAGGGTGGTCTTGCCGCAGCCCGACGGCCCGAGCAGCGCATAGGCGCCGCCATCGTTCCATTCGTGGTGCACTTCCTTCAGCGCGTAGTCGTTTTCCGACTTCGGCTTGGCGCCATAGGCGTGGCGGATATGTTCGAGATCGATGCGTGCCATTGTCTTTCCTCCCAGCGCCTCCTCAGGCCGTTTCGCCGATCGCGCGCCCATCCGGCCCGAAGGCCATCAGGTGACGGATGTCGACGAACACATTCAGGGTTGCGTCCGGTTCGATGTCGTGGATGCCCGGCGCCAGCATGACCCAGCGCGCGCCGGAAAAGCCGACGTGAATGAAGCTTTCGGAGCCGGCGATTTCCGAAATTGCCGTCTTGACCGTCAGCGGCATGGCGCCGTCGAACGGCGCCTGAAACGACAGGTGGTGCGGCTGGAAGGCGACCGTGCAGGGGCCGTCCGGCAGTGCCGAGAGATGGACCGGGACCGACAGCACGGGCTTGCCGTCGAAGGCGAAGATCGAGCCGGACTTGACGAGCTCGATCGTATTCAGTGGCGGATCGGCGAAGGTGCGCGCCGTCACCAGGTCGACCGGTCGGCGATAGACGTCGATGGTCTTGCCGAATTGGGTGATGCGGCCCTGGCTGAGGGCGGCGGTGTTGCCGCCGAGAAGCAGCGCTTCCGACGGCTCGGTCGTCGCATAGACGAAGATCGCGCCGGAGGCGGAGAAGATCTTCGGCAGTTCCTCGCGCAATTCCTCGCGCAGCTTGTAGTCGAGATTGGCGAGCGGCTCGTCAAGCAGCACCAGATCGGCATTCTTGACGATGGCGCGCGCCAGCGCCGTGCGCTGCTGCTGGCCGCCGGAGAGGCTGAGCGGCGTGCGGTCGAGATAGGGCGTGAGCTTCAGCAGTTCGGCGGCCTTGCGCACTTCGCGGTCGATCGTGGCTGCGTCCGTGCCCTTGATGCGCATCGGCGAGGCGATGTTTTCGTAGACGGTCATCGACGGGTAGTTGATGAACTGCTGGTAGACCATGGCCACGGAACGCTTCTGCACCGGCAGGCCGGTGACGTCGGTGCCGTCGAAGATCAGCGAGCCGGAGGCCGGTTTGTCGAGCCCCGCCATCAGCCGCATCAGCGACGTCTTGCCGGAAAGCGTCGGGCCGAGCAGCACGTTGAGCGACCCCCTTTCCAGCACAAGGTCGGTCGGGTGGATATGCGTCTCCCCACCCACGACCTTGGATATCTTCTTCATTTCAAGCATTGAATTCTCCGGTGTTCCACCCAGCCATCGGCATTCCAGAATGCGGGGTCCTCAGGCGGCGGCGTTGGCCGCGCCCCGCATGTATTCCTCCAGCGCCGCCGCCTCGCCGGGCGTCAGCTTCAATCCCAGTTTGGTGCGCCGCCACAGCACGTCCTCGGCGTGCCTGGCCCACTCCTCAGCGATCAGCCACTTCACTTCCGCCTCATAGAGGTCGGCGCCGAAATGGCGGCCGAGCGCCGCCTCGCTCGATGCCGACCCAAGCAGTGCTGTGGCACGCGTGCCGTAGAGGCGCACCAGCCGGCGCACGTGGCCGGCGGCAAGGAACGGATAGGTCTTGTGAAGCTTGGCGACTTCGTCGGCATAGCCCTTGGCCGGGAAATCCCCGCCGGGCAGGCTCGATCCGGCCGTCCATTTCGCACCCTTGACGCCGATCGCCTCGCCGATCTTTTCGAGCGCGGATTCGCTCAGGCGACGATAGGTCGTCAACTTGCCGCCGAAGACATTCAGGAGCGGTGCGGTCGCCTTGTCGCCTTCGACGCGCAGGACGTAGTCGCGGGTCGCCTCCTGTGCCTTGCTGGCGCCGTCGTCGAACAGCGGACGCACGGCGGAATAGGTCCAGACGATGTCGTCCTTCTCCACCGGCTCGAGGAAATACTCGCTCGCCGCCTTGCAGAGATAATCGACCTCGGCGTCGCTGATCCGCACCTCGGCCGGATTGCCAGCGTAGTCGCGATCGGTGGTGCCGATCAGCGTGAAATCGTCCTCGTAGGGGATGGCGAACATGATCCGGCCATCCGGATTCTGGAAGAAATAGGCGCGGGGGTCGGTGAACTTCTTGCGCACGACGATGTGGCTGCCCTGGACCAGGCGCACATTGTGCACGTCGTTCTTGCCGAGCGCGCCTGCCAGCACCGCGTCGACCCAGGGGCCGGCGGCATTGACCAGCATGCGCGCCCGGATCTGCCGACGCTCGCCGGTTGCTGCATCTTCGGTTTCGATCGCCCAGGTGCCGTTGTCGCGCTTGGCCGAGATGACGCGGGTTCGCGCCATGATCTTTGCCCCGCGGTTGGCGGCATCGCGAGCGTTGAGCACCACCAGGCGGGCATCGTTGACCCAGCCGTCGGAATATTCGAAAGCCTTGGTGAACAGCCGCTTCAGCGGCTTGCCGGCCGGGTCGCGCGTCATGTCGAGCGTAGCCGTTGCCGGCAGCAGCTTGCGGCCGCCGATATGGTCGTAAAGGAACAGGCCGAGGCGGATGAGCCAGGCCGGGCGCGGACCGCCCTTGTGGTAGGGCAGCACGAAACGCATCGGCCAGATGACATGCGGTGCCATCGCCCAGAGCACTTCGCGCTCCATCAGCGCTTCGCGCACCAGGCGGAATTCGTAATGTTCGAGGTAGCGCAAGCCGCCATGGATGAGCTTGGTCGAGCCCGACGACGTGCCGGAGGCGAAGTCGTTCATTTCGGCGAGCGCAACGGAGTATCCCCGACCGACCGCATCACGCGCAATGCCGCATCCGTTGATGCCGCCGCCGATGATGAAGACGTCGAAGATTGCCTGCTCTGCCACTGCTTTTCCCCTCCCGCATTTCGCAATGCACAAATTGATGCAGTCGCGAAAGCGAAATCAGTTAAAGCGAAAATATATCGAATGTCAAACGAATGTTGGGCGAATCTCAGGATCGTCTAAAAAAGCGTTTCTCAAGCCTCTGTTTCGATCAGTCGAACGTCCTGTTCGGCGCAGATTTTCCGCACGTTCTCAACGAGACAGCGATCGGTGATGAAGGTCTGGACCTGGGAGATATGACCGATGCGAACCGGTGCCGTTCTTTCGAATTTGGTCGAGTCGGAAACGAGGATCACGTGTCGGGCATTGGCGATGATCGCCTGGGCGACTTTCACTTCGCGAAAATCGAAATCGAGCAGCGCGCCGTCATGGTCGATGGCCGAGGCGCCGATGACGGCGAAGTCCACCTTGAACTGCTTGATGAAGTCGACGGCCGCCTCGCCGACGATGCCGCCGTCGGAGCCGCGCACGACGCCGCCGGTGATGACCACCTCGATAGACGGGAAGACGCGCAAGTGATTGGCGACGTTGATGTTGTTGGTGATGACCATCAATTCCTTGTGGTCGAGCAGCGCTTCACCCACCGCTTCCGTCGTGGTGCCGATGTTAATGAACAGCGAGGCGTTGTCGGGGATGAGGGCGGCGGCAGCCCTGCCGATCGCCTGTTTCTCCGGTGCGGCGATCTGGCGGCGAGCATCGTATTTGACGTTTTCCTTGCCACTCGGGAAGATCGCGCCGCCATGAATGCGGTTGAGGACCTTGGCGTCGCAGAGGTCGTTGAGGTCCTTGCGGATGGTCTGCGGCGTCACCGAAAAGCGCTGCGCCAGCTCCTCGACGAGCACGCGCCCTTCGTTCTTGGCCAGTTCCAGAATTTCCGCCTGCCGCCCTGTCAGATACATTCCGAAACCTCCCCGTTTTCGTTTTTTTTCATAATATGCAAAAACGAAAGCTGTGCAATTTCAGAAATCGGCGTTTGCGGCGATTCTGCTTTCGTCGTCGGCATGTCGGTTGCACGCGTTGCAATCACCCCGGCGATAGGCGAGTTTGACACCGACGGGAAGAGGGAAAAGACATGTTTCATCCGGCCTTGTTCAAGGGCATGACTGTGGTGGTGACCGGCGGCGGACGCGGCATCGGCCTTGAAGTGGTACGCCAGTTCCTCGATTGCGGCGCGCATGTGTTCGTGCATGCGGGGCGGACGATCGGCGACCTTCCGGATTTCCTGGAGACGGCTGCGACCGAGGGCAGGGCGCATGTGGCGACCGCCGATTTCCTGGCCGAAGGCGGCGTCGAGGCGCTGGCGGACGAGATCCGTAGCCGCTTCGACAGCATCGATATCCTCGTCAACAATGCCGGCACGATGGTCGGCCGCTTTCTAGCGGCGGAACTGACGGACGAGCAGTACCGCACCGTCGTCCAGCTCAACCAGACGTCCGTCGTCGAGATGACGCGGGCGCTGTTGCCGCTGTTGCGCAAGGGCACCCATCCCGCAATCGTCAACACCGTGTCTATCTCGGCGCTGACAGGCGGCAGCGCCGGCTCCTCGATCTATTCGGCGACCAAGGCCTTCGTCTCCACCTATTCCAAGGCGCTGGCGCGCGAACTGGCGCCGGAGGGCATCCGGGTCAATTGCGTCTCGCCCGGCACCATCACCACCGAGTTTCACGAGCGCTACTCGTCGCCGGAAAAGCTGGAGGCGACACGCAGGACGATCCCGCTCGGCAGGCTCGGAACGGCCGAAGACTGCGCGCCGGCCTATCTCTTCCTCGCCTCGCACGCCCTTTCCGGCTACGTCACCGGCCAGGTGCTGGAGGTCAATGGCGGGCAGCTGATTACGTGAGTACAGCAGGTGTAGATGGCCGTGGCGGTCAAGCCCCTCATCCGCCTGCCGGCACCTTCTCCCCGCGAGCGGGGCGAAGGGACATCCGGCGCGCTACGATGCCTTCTCCACGCCTGCGGAGTGTAAGATCTTGCACGGGCCCTGACATTCTTTCGCCGGGATTACCCTTCGGCAGGGATCGGAGCACGTCCCCTCTCCCCGCGTGCGGGGAGAGGGCTAGGGTGAGGGGCATAGCCAAGAACTCCGAAGGTACGGGATGATCGACAAGCTGGAAATGTTTCTGGTTCTGGCCCGCGAAAGGCACTTCGGCCGGGCCGCAGTCGAATGCGGCGTCACCCAGCCGACGCTGTCGGCGGCGATCCGCCAGCTCGAGGACCAGCTCGGCGTGATGCTGGTCAGCCGCGGCTCCCGCTTCCAGGGCCTGACGCCCGAGGGGCAGCGGGTGCTCGAATGGGCGCGCCGCATCGTCGGCGATGCCCGCACCATGCGCGAGGAAATGCGCACGGCGCGCAAGGGCCTGTCCGGACATATCCGGCTGGCAGCGATCCCGACGACGCTTGCCATGGTGCCGATGATCACCGCGCCGTTTCAGGAGAAGCATCCCGACGTGACATTTTCGGTGCTGTCGACCACGTCGCTGCAGATCCTGGCGCTGCTCGAAAACCTCGAGATCGATGCCGGCCTCACCTATCTGGAGAACGAGCCGCTCGGGCGCGTCACCAGCGTTCCGCTGCAGATCGAGCGCTATCATCTCGTCACGGCCGCCGGAACGCCGCTTTCCGATCGCGAAACCGTGACGTGGAAGGAGGTTAGCGCCATTCGGCTTTGTCTATTGACCGCCGATATGCAGAACCGCCGCATCATTAACCAGCATTTTTCCGAGGCTGGCGCCGTTGCCGAGCCGACGCTCGAATCGAACTCGATGATCGTGCTCTTCTCGCATGTACGCACCGGCCGCTGGGCCAGCATCATGCCATTCAACGTCGCGAAATCATTCGGCTTTCACGAAGATATCCGGATGATCCCGATCGTCGAACCGGACGCGCATCACACGGTTGGTCTGGTTGCGACGCATCGTGAGCCGTTCACGCCGTTGGTATCGGCGCTTTTGCATGAAGCCCGCATTCTCGGCGAGCGGAATCAGGTTCAATAGGTTTTTTCTATCAATCAACGAAACAGCCTTATTGACCCTTCCGGCGAGAAGCGCGAAGCTTTTCGTTCATGGGAAAGGGCGCGGAGGAACGGCCCTTCCCGGGCGATGCCAATTGGAGCTGGGCGCGATCCGTAGATTGGCGCTTCAGCCCGCGAGCCGGGAGGGCTCCCCGAGTGAACATTCACCAGCCGCGTGGCGACGTTTCCGGGCGCACGCTCGCGATCGTCGAGGACCTGAAGGGGCTTGAAGGGCCGCTGCTGCCGATCCTGCATGAGATCCAGCAGGAGTTCGGTTACGTGCCGCAGGACTGTCTGCCGGTGATCGCGCGCGAACTCAACCTGTCGCGCGCCGAGGTCTACGGCGTCTTTTCCTTCTACCATGACTTTCGCGAACACCCGGCCGGCCGGCATGTGCTGAAGCTCTGTCGCGCCGAGGCCTGCCAGTCGATGGGTGGCGACCAGCTGGCCGAGCGCGCCAAGCGCCTGCTCGGCATCGATTTCCACGAGACGACGCCCGATGGCGCGGTGACGCTGGAGCCGGTCTACTGTCTCGGGCTCTGTTCCTGCGCACCCTCCGCGATGTTCGACGGAGAGGTGCATGCCCGGGTCGATGCCGACGATCTCGACGCGCTTGTTGCGGAGGCGCGCCGATGAGCGTGAAGATCTACATTCCCCGCGACGCCGCAGCCCTGGCGCTTGGTGCCGACAGGGTGGCGAAGGCGATCGAAGATGCGATCGCCGCGCGCGGCCTCGATGTCACCATCGTGCGCAACGGTTCGCGCGGCCTGCATTGGCTCGAGCCGCTGGTCGAGGTGGAGACGCCTGAAGGCCGCGTCGCCTATGGGCCGGTCAAGGCGCGCGACGTCGCCTCGCTCATCGATGCCGGGCTTATTGAAGGTAGAGATCACGCGCTCTGTCTTGGTAAAACCGAAGACATTCCCTTTCTGAAGCAGCAGACACGGCTGACCTTCGCGCGCTGCGGCGTCATCGATCCGGTATCGCTCGACGACTACCGCGCGCATGGCGGTCTGCGCGGCCTTGAGAACGCCATTGCCCTGGAGCCCACGGCAATCGTTGCCCAGGTGACCGAGAGCGGCCTTCGCGGCCGCGGCGGCGCCGGTTTCCCGACCGGCATCAAGTGGAAGACCGTCCTCGAAGCGACGGGCGGGCGCAAATACATCGTCTGCAACGCCGACGAGGGCGACAGCGGCACCTTCGCCGACCGGATGATCATGGAGGGCGATCCCTTCGTCTTGATCGAAGGCATGGCGATCGCGGGCCTTGCCACCGGTGCGACCAAGGGCTTCATCTACACCCGCTCGGAATATCCGCATGCGATCGCCACGATGGCGCAAGCGATCGAGATCGCGCGACGTGCCGGCCTACTCGGGCGGTCGGTGCTCGGCTCCGGCCGCGCCTTCGACATGGAAGTGCGCACCGGCGCCGGCGCCTATGTCTGCGGTGAGGAAACGGCGCTCTTGAACAGCCTCGAGGGCAAGCGCGGCATCGTCAGGGCGAAACCGCCGCTTCCGGCGCACAAGGGCCTGTTCGACTGTCCGACCGTCATCAACAACGTGATCTCTCTCGCCTCCGTGCCCGTGATCATGGACAAGGGCGCTGCCTTCTACCGCGACTTCGGCATGGGCCGTTCGCGCGGCACGATACCGATCCAGATCGCCGGCAATGTCAAGCACTCCGGCCTGTTCGAGACTGCCTTCGGCCTGGCGCTCGGCGAGATCATCGACCATATCGCCGGCGGCACGGCGAGCGGCCGGCCGGTCAAGGCGGTGCAGGTTGGCGGTCCGCTCGGCGCCTATTTTCCGCGCGCGCTGTTCGACACGCCCTTCGACTACGAAGCCTTCGCCGCCCGCGACGGGCTGATCGGCCATGCCGGCATTGTCGTCTTCGACGACACCGCCGATATGCTGAAGCAGGCGCGTTTCGCCATGGAGTTCTGCGCCATCGCAAGCTGCGGCAAGTGCACGCCCTGCCGCATCGGCTCGACCCGCGGCGTCGAGGTGGCCGACAAGATCGCTGCCGGCATCGAGCCGGAGAAGAACCGCGAACTGCTCGCCGATCTCTGCAACACCATGAAGTTCGGTTCGCTCTGCGCGCTCGGCGGGTTCACCCCCTATCCCGTCGTCAGCGCCATGACGCATTTTCCGGATGATTTTCAGCCGGCTCCGATCGCGGAGGCTGCGGAATGATGGTTGCTGCACATCGAAACTTGCCCCTCACCCTAACCCTCTCCCCGCAGGCGGGGAGAGGGGACGAGGCCCACATGGCTTCAGAAGCGAAGGTGAAGGGTGCGGCATTTCCCTTCGCCCCGCTCGCGGGGAGAAGGTGGCGGCAGCCGGATGAGGGGCGGATGCTTGCATCGGTGCCGATGGTGGCGGACGCGACGTCCTTGAACAAGAATTCCAAGGAGGCCAGACATGTCTCTCATTCATGAAATCGACTATGGCACGCCTGCCTCCCGCTCTGAAACCATGGTGACGCTGACCATCGACGGCCGCGAAGTGACGGTACCCGAGGGCACGTCGATCATGCGCGCGGCGATGGATGCCGGCATCGAGGTGCCGAAACTCTGCGCCTCCGACATGATGGACGCCTTCGGCTCCTGCCGGCTCTGCCTCGTCGAGATCAAAGGGCGCAATGGCATGCCGGCCTCCTGCACCACGCCGGTGGCCGCGGGCATCGAAGTCTCGACCCAGACGCCGCGCCTGAAGGACGTTCGCCGCGGGGTGATGGAGCTCTATATTTCCGACCACCCGCTCGACTGTCTGACCTGTGCTGCCAACGGCGATTGCGAGCTGCAGGACATGGCCGGTGCCGTCGGGTTGCGCGATGTGCGCTACGGTTACGAGGGCGACAACCACGTCAAGGCGCGCAACAACGGCGAGATCAACGCCAAGTGGCTGCCGAAGGACGAATCCAATCCTTACTTCACCTATGACCCGGCGAAGTGCATCGTCTGTTCGCGCTGCGTGCGCGCCTGCGAGGAAGTGCAGGGCACGTTTGCGCTGACCATCGGCGGCCGCGGTTTCGACAGCCGCGTGTCTGCCGGCATGGCCGAAGACTTCATGGCGTCGGAGTGTGTGTCCTGCGGCGCCTGCGTCCAGGCCTGCCCGACGGCCACGCTCACCGAAAAGTCCGTCATCGAGATCGGCCAGCCGGAGCATTCGGTCGTTACCACCTGCGCCTATTGCGGCGTCGGCTGCTCGTTCAAGGCGGAGATGCGCGGCGAGGAACTGGTGCGCATGGTGCCGTGGAAGGATGGGCAGGCGAACCGCGGCCACTCCTGCGTCAAGGGCCGGTTTGCCTATGGCTATTCGACCCACAAGGATCGCATCCTCAACCCGATGGTGCGCGAGAAGATCTCCGATCCCTGGCGCGAAGTGACCTGGGAGGAGGCCTATGCGCATGTGGCCGCCGAGTTCCGCCGCATCCAGTATCAGTATGGCCGCGAATCGGTCGGCGGTATCACCTCTTCGCGCTGCACCAATGAAGAAACCTATCTGGTGCAGAAGCTGGTGCGCGCCGGCTTCGGCAACAACAATGTCGATACCTGCGCACGCGTCTGCCACTCGCCGACCGGATACGGCCTCGGCCAGGCCTTCGGCACGTCGGCCGGCACGCAGAATTTCGATTCGGTCGAGTTCACCGATGTGGCCGTCATCATCGGCGCCAATCCGACCGACGGGCACCCGGTCTTCGGCTCGCGGTTGAAGAAGCGGCTGCGCGAAGGCGCCAAGCTGATCGTCATCGATCCGCGCCGCACCGATATCGTGCGGTCGCCGCATGTGGAGGCCGCCTATCACCTGCCCTTGAAGCCCGGCACCAACGTCGCGATCCTGACGTCGATCGCGCATGTGATCGTCACGGAAGGGCTTGCCGACGAGGCGTTCATCCGTGAGCGCTGCGACTGGTCGGAATATGAGGACTGGGCGGCTTTCGTCGCCGAGCCCTATCACAGCCCCGAGGCGACCGAAGCCTATACCGGCGTTCCCGCCGATCTCGTGCGTGGTGCAGCCCGGCTGTTTGCCACCGGCGGAAACGGTGCGATCTACTACGGCCTGGGGGTTACCGAGCACAGCCAGGGCTCGACCACGGTCATGGCGATCGCGAACCTCGCCATGGTCACCGGCAATATCGGCCGGCCCGGCGTCGGCGTGAACCCGCTGCGCGGCCAGAACAACGTGCAGGGCTCCTGCGACATGGGCTCGTTCCCGCATGAACTGCCGGGCTACCGCCATGTCTCCGACGACGCGACACGCGAGACCTTCGAAAAACTCTGGGGCGTCGAGATTTCCAACGAGCCGGGCCTGCGCATTCCCAACATGCTCGACGCTGCCGTCGACGGCACGTTCAAGGGCATCTACATCCAGGGCGAGGATATCCTGCAGTCGGACCCCGACACCAAGCACGTGGCCGCCGGCCTTGCGGCGATGGAATGCGTGGTCGTGCACGACCTCTTCCTCAACGAGACGGCCAACTACGCGCATGTGTTCCTGCCGGGCTCGACCTTCCTCGAAAAGGACGGCACCTTCACCAATGCCGAGCGCCGCATCAACCGGGTGCGCAAGGTCATGACGCCAAAGAACGGCTATGCCGACTGGGAGGTGACCCAGAAGCTGGCGCAGGCCATGGGCATGAACTGGAACTACCGTCACCCTTCAGAGATCATGGACGAGATCGCTGCGACGACACCGAGCTTCGCTCTCGTTTCCTACGACTACCTGGAGAAGATGGGCTCGGTGCAGTGGCCCTGCAACGAGAAGCACCCCGAGGGCTCGCCGATCATGCATGTCGACGGCTTCGTGCGCGGCAAGGGCAAGTTCATCCGCACCGAATATGTTGCGACCGACGAGCGCACCGGCCCGCGCTTCCCGCTGCTGCTCACCACCGGTCGTATTCTCAGCCAGTACAATGTCGGCGCCCAGACGCGGCGGACCGACAACGTCGTCTGGCATGCGGAGGACCGGCTGGAAATCCATCCGCATGACGCCGAGCAGCGCGGCATCCGCGATGGCGACTGGATCCGGCTGGCGAGCCGCGCCGGCGAGACGACGTTGCGCTCGCTGATCACCGACCGGGTGGCGCCGGGCGTGGTCTACACCACCTTCCACCATCCGACGACACAGGCTAACGTCATCACGACCGACTTCTCCGACTGGGCGACCAATTGCCCTGAGTACAAGGTGACGGCGGTTCAGGTGATGCCGTCCAACGGGCCGTCGGACTGGCAGCAGGACTATGACGAACAGGCGCGGCAGTCGCGCCGGATCGCCGGCAAGCTGGAGGCCGCGGAGTAGTCTTCATGACGGGGCCATCCATGCCGAAATTCCAGCTGTCGAAAACCGTGCCGGAAACCGTCCTGCGCGCTGGAACCTTGCGGGACGGCTCTCGTGCCGTTCCGCAGGAGACGCCTGTGGCGTTCACCTTCGGCGGCTCGACCCATGCGGTGATGATGGCCACCCCCGGCGATCTCGAGGATTTCGCCGTCGGCTTCAGCCTGACCGAGGGCATCGTCACCGAACCCGACCAGATCGAGGCGATCGAGGCTATTGCCGACGAAGTGTCGGGCAATCTCGGCATCGACCTTCAGATTACGCTCAAGGATGAGCAGAACGACGTCCTGCGCCTGCGCCGCCGCCACATGGCGGGGCCTGTCGGCTGTGGTCTCTGCGGCATCGAATCGATCGAGCAGGCGGTACGGCCGACACCCGACGTCTCGGCCTCGAAACTCCGCCTTTCACAGGAGGACGTGGTTCAGGCGGTCGCGTTCTTGAACGGCCAGCAGCCGCTGCACTTCGAAACGCGCGCCGTGCACGGCGCGGCGTTCTACGTGCCGGGCAAGGGCCTGATTGCCGTGCGCGAGGATGTCGGCCGTCACAACGCACTCGACAAGCTCGTGGGGGCCGCCGCCCGTGCCGGATTTCACGGATGTGACGGCGCTGTCGTCGTCACCAGCCGGGTTTCCGTCGAGATGGTGCAGAAGACCGCTATTGTCGGCAGTCCCGTCATCATTGCCATCTCGGCGCCGACGGCACTGGCGATAAGCACGGCGGAAGCCGCCGGCATGACGCTGGTGGCACTGGTGCGCGGCGACGAATTCGAGATCTTCACCCATGCCGAACGCATCAAGTCCGGAGCCGTCGCCGATGTCGCATGACACCAATGCCAAGCTGATCTACATGGCAAACCAGATCGCCACCTTCTTCAAGAGCCAGCCGCAGGACGAAGCCGCCCAGGGCGTTGCCACGCATATCAACAAGTACTGGGAGCCGCGCATGCGCAGGCAATTGTTCCAGCATATCGATGGCGGTGGCGCGGGCCTTAGCCCGCTGGTTCTGGAAGCGGCATCGAAGATCAAGCGCCCGCAGGCAGCTTGAGAAAAGCGCCGGTCTTCGGCTCATTTTGTCTGTTGGAGCAACGGGCGGGGAGTGAACCCGCTGGCAGCGATCCGCCGACATTTCCCGTCAGCATCCGATCGGCTCGCCACTAATCAGGAACGCAGCTGCAAGCAGGTTCCGCGCCGGGCTTCTGACAATCCGAGATCGGTAGGTAAGGGCTGGTGCTTTCAATCGCCAGGTAGCGGCGCTGCCTTGCCTTGCAAAGATTTGAGGGAAGGCGGCGACCGGTCGCCGCCTTCCCCTATTTCTGAGTGCGGGGTGCAGGGATTGCGCTCAGAAATTCTGCCATCCGTCGCTCGATGGGGCGACTGCGAGGGCCTGTCGTTGTCCGCCGCGCAGGGCGCGCGCGGGTGTGTGCATGCGGCTTGTCTGTTGGCGCTCCTCGCCGTGGCGCGGCATCTCGGTTTGCGCCGTCTCGTTGCCGATCCGGAACTGTCTGAGGAGCGCGTGCAGGGCTTCGGCCTCGCGTGACATGTTGTGGCTGGCGGCGGTGCTCTCTTCCACCATGGCGGCGTTCTGCTGGGTCGCCTGGTCCATGGAGTTGACGGCCTGGTTGATCTCCTTCAACCCCGTCGACTGCTCACGGGCTGCCTCGACGATGGCCGAGACATTGAGGTTGATCTCCTGAACTTCGACGAGAATTTCCTCGAGCGCGGTCCCGGTC
Organism: Ensifer sp.; assembly: GCF_031989085.1. Taxonomy (NCBI): domain Bacteria; kingdom Pseudomonadati; phylum Pseudomonadota; class Alphaproteobacteria; order Hyphomicrobiales; family Rhizobiaceae; genus Ensifer; species Ensifer sp. The sequence continues at coordinate 69,043 of NZ_DALZXU010000004.1, read as the reverse complement.
TGCCCGACGAGCGACACGCCGTTCTTGACGTGACCGCTGGAAGCGGTGATCAGCGCCTTGATTTCCTTGGCGGCCTGGGCCGAGCGCTGAGCGAGTTCGCGCACCTCCTGGGCGACGACGGCAAAGCCCTTGCCGGCCTCGCCGGCACGGGCCGCCTCGACGCCCGCATTCAGTGCGAGAAGATTGGTCTGGAAGGCGATATCGTCGATTACGCCGATGATGTTGGAGATCTCGCGCGAGGATTGTTCGATCTGGTCCATCGCGCCGATGGCGTTCCTGACGACGCCGCCGGAGCGCTCGGCGCCCGCCTTGGTCTTGGCCACCAACCCGCCTGCCTCTTCGGCGCGGCGGCTGGAGTCGGCGACCGTGGTGGTGATTTCATCGAGCGCGGCTGCGGTTTCCTCGACGGAGGCTGCCTGCTGCTCCGTGCGCTTCGACAGGTCGTCGGCGGCGGAGCGGATTTCGCGGGCGCCGGACGCGATGGCGCTGGCATTTTCGCCGACCGTCTGCATTGCCCGGCAGAGCCGGTCTATGGCGCCGTTGAAGTCGGTGCGCACCGCTTCCATGCTGGGAACGAAGGGCGTCGGCAAGTGATGGGTGAGGTCGCCTTCGGCAAGCGCCTGTAGCCCGAGGCCGAGCGCCTTGATTGCGCCCATGCGCTCGCTGACGTCGGTCGCGAACTTGACGACCTTGTAGACCCTGCCGCTGGTGTCGCGGATCGGATTGTAGGCTGCCTGGATCCAGATCTCCTTGCCACCCTTGCCGTAGCGCACGAACTCGTTGGAAATGAACTCGCCTGCGGCCAGCTTTCTCCAGAACTCGGCATATTCTGCGCCTTGTACGTAAGTCTGCTCGCAGAACATGCTGTGATGCCGGCCTTGAATTTCCTTGAGGCTGTAGCCGAGCGCGTTGCAGAAATTGTCGTTGGCCGTCAGAATTTCGCCCGAAGGGGTAAACTCGATCACCGCCTGCGATCGCGATATCGCATCGAGCTTGCCGCCATCCTCGTTGGCCTTGATCTTGGCCGCCGTGATGTCGCTGGCGAACTTCACCACCTTGTAGGGCTTGGCGTTGTGGAACACCGGATTGTAAGTGGCCTGGATCCAGATTTCGCGGCCGCCCTTGGCAATGCGCTTATAGGCGCCGGCGTCAAACTCACCCCGTCCGAGCCGTGCCCAGAAATCCCGATAGTCTTGCGTCTCGACATAGTCCGGCGCGCAGAACAGGCGATGGTGCTGGCCAACGATGTCCTGCAAGGCGTAGCCGAGCGCCTTGCAGAAGTTTTCGTTGGCGGTCAGAATTTTTCCCGTGAGATCGAACTGGATCATGGCCTGCGACTTTGACAGCGCGGCGACGATCTGGCGCGAATCCAGGCTCTGCCCGAAAGAGAACATGATTACCCTCTGATCTGGTTTTTGTTGCTTTACGCGGAAAGCCGGGTCTCGTTTCTTGCGGTGTCGACAGGGCGTGCGGGGCCGAAAGCGGCGCAGGCTCCGGGGACAAGGACAAATGCCGGCTTGCCGAAAATTGTCTGGTCCGTCGTCCGCCGGCCCAAAAGGGGTCAGCGTTTTCGTGCTGTGAGGGGAGTTCGAACTCGTGGGCGTTCATGCCCATGACGTCTTGCTTATGCAATCTAGATTAGTATTAGGATTATTAAGCAGCTGTTAAAATAGCAATTATCAGTTTTTAGTTGTGAAAAGTCACATATTACTTTTTGAGTTGAATTAGCAACTTATCGTTTACGTATCGGCGCCGCATCTTGCCAATACTTGCCTTCCGGACATGATAAAGCCGCCTTGCCGGGTGGCAAGGCGGCTTCGATATGGCGATCCGGCGGATGACCTAGGCGGCCATTTCCTCGACTTCGCGTTCCTTGAACATGCGCGCGAGGTTGAGGAAGCAGATCATGCCGTTCTCGTTGGCGATGATGCCTTCGGCAAAGCTCTTGTCGAAAGAAGCGGTGACCTCGGGAACCGGCTGTACCTGGTTGCCCTGGACCGTGAGGATGTCGGAAACGCGGTCGACAACCAGGCCGATGACCATGTTGTGCACTTCGGCGACGACGATGGCGCTGCGCTCGTTGGCCGTGGTCGACTTCATGCCGAGCTTGTGCGCCAGATCGATGATCGGGATCACGGTGCCGCGCAGGTTCATCACGCCGATGACCTCCGGCGGAGAATGTGGGATCGGGGTCGAGGGCGCCCAACCGCGGATCTCGCGGATCGTGGTGGTCTTGACGCAGAATTCCTGATCGTGGAGGCGGAACGCGATGATTTCCAGCGTCTCGCCGTCGAAACCAGCTGTCCTGAGGGTGCTTGTCATCGAAGGTCCTTCCAGCTTTCCGGTCGACGCCTTGAGGCGCGACACCGCCAAACTCGTTACATCTCCGTGCGGTGCGGTCGCGGCTGGCGCGGCCATTGAGCCGATGGGGAGCGTTTTTCAAAAGTCCGCCGACGACATCCGGCGGGGCGCAGCTGCATCATGCGCGGAGGAACCGCTTTGCGCTTTGGGAAAGGACTATAGGCCGGGATTCGTTAAGACTTGCTTTTGCAAGTGCTAATACCAAAACGCCCCGGTGGATGCCGGGGCGCAAGGGAAAATGCTATGATGGCAGAAGATCAGGCCGAGGCGAGGACCTTCGCGAACTGCTCGACCGCCCAATCCACCTGTTCGGCGGTGATGACAAGCGGCGGGGCGATGCGGATCGTGTCGCCGTGGGTGTCCTTGGCAAGGATGCCGAGCTGCTTCAGCGCTTCGCAATACTTGCGGGCGCCGCCTGCTTCGGGCACCAGCTCGACTGCCAGCATCAGGCCGCGACCGCGCACTTCCTTGATGATGTTGGAGCGGATGTCGGTCAGGCCCTTCTGGAAGCGGTCGCCCATGCGTGCCGAGTTTTCGATCATGCCTTCTTCGGTCAGCGCCTTGAGTGCGGCGCGGGCAATAGCGCAGGCGAGCGGGTTGCCGCCGAAGGTCGAGCCGTGCTGGCCCGGCTTCAAAACACCAAGCACTTCCGAGTTGGAGAGCACGGCAGAGACCGGATAGAACCCGCCCGACAGCGCCTTGCCGATCAGGGTCACGTCGGCCTCGATGCCTTCGTGTTCTTCTGCCAGCAGCTTGCCGGTGCGCCCGAGGCCGGTCTGGATCTCGTCGAGGATCAGCGTGATGCCATGCCTGGTGCAGAGTTCGCGCACGGCCGGGAAATAGCCAGGCGTCGGGACGAGAACGCCGGCTTCCCCCTGGATCGGCTCGACCAGGAAAGCTACGGTGTTTTCGGTGATCGCGGCTCGGAAGGCGTCGATGTCGCCGAAGGGCACCACCTTGAAGCCCGGCGCAAACGGGCCGAAGCCGGTGCGCGCGTCAGGGTCGGTCGAAAACCCGACGATCCCCATGGTGCGGCCATGAAAATTGTTGGAGCAGACGATGATCTCGGCCTTGTTTTCGGCCACGCCCTTGACCTCGTAACCCCACTTGCGCACGGCCTTGACCGCGGTCTCGACGGCTTCGGCACCCGAGTTCATCGGCAGCACCTTGTGCGATCCGGTCAGCGCTGCGATCTCTTCGTAGAAATGCGCGAGCTGGTCGTTGCGGAAGGCGCGGGAGGTGAGGGTCAGTTTCTGCGCCTGCTCCATCATCGCCTGGAAGATCTTCGGGTGGCAGTGGCCCTGGTTGACGGCGGAATAGGCCGAGAGGCAGTCGAGGTAGCGGTTGCCTTCCATGTCCCAGACATAGACGCCTTCGCCGCGCGACAGCACGACGTCGAGCGGCTTGTAGTTGTGTGCGCCGAGCCGGTATTCGGTTTCGATCAGGTCTGCCGTGGTGTTCATCCGTCGTCCTCCGTTGTTTTTTACAGCGCCGCGCGTCTGATCAGACGCGCAAAGGTCGCTGTAGCACTTTGATTTTCTGCATAATTTCCCCTTGAAACGATTTCGTTTCAAGGAATTATGCAGGCCTCAGGCGCTGCGGGTCGGGCGGTCAAGGACGCGGCGGCCGAAAAGGCTCGCGGTCAGCTCGACCAGGACGCGCGCGCTCTTGCCGCGATCGTCGAGGAAGGGGTTGAGTTCGACGACGTCGAGGGAGGAGACGAGATCGCTTTCCCAGAGCATTTCCATGATCAGGTGGGCCTCGCGGAAGGTGGCGCCGCCGGGAACGGTGGTGCCGACGCCCGGTGCGAGCTCGGGATCCATGAAATCGACGTCCAGGCTGACATGCAGCAGGCCATTGGCCGAGCGCACTTCATCGAGGATATGGCGCATGATGTGGGCCATGCCGAGTTCGTCGACGGCGCGCATGTCATAGACGCGCACGCCGTGTTCGGCGATCTCCTCGCGTTCGCGGTCGTCGACCGAGCGGATGCCGACCTGGAAGACCTTGGTCGGATCGACCATCGGCCGGTCCGCCGGCAGGATCGGGGCAAACTCGGCCTTGCCGCAGTAGAAGGCGACCGGCATGCCATGCATGTTGCCCGACGGCGAGGTTGCCGGCGAATTGAAGTCGGCATGGGCGTCGAGCCAGAGCACGAACAGCGGACGGCCGACTTCGGCGGCATAGCGCGCCATGCCGGAAACGCTGCCCATCGACAACGCGTGGTCGCCGCCCAGGATGATCGGGAAATGGCCCTTGCGAACGGTGTCGTGAACGGAATCATGCAAGGCGCGAGCGAAGGCCGCGACGATCTGCAGGTTGTTGGCGCCCGGGTGGTTGGCAAGGTCACGCGCCGGCAACGGCTTGACGTCGCCTTCGTCATAGACGGTATGGCCGAGGTCGCGCAGAACGGTGTCGATGCCGGCGATGCGAAGCGCCGTCGGGCCCATGGCCGCGCCGCGTCGTCCTGAACCTTCCTCGATGGGTGCGCCGATCAGCGTGATTGTCGTCATATCCGCCCGTTCCTTCCTGGTGATTCCTGTGAGTTGCGCGGATTATCGTCAAAACGCGTGACAGCAAAAAGATGGAAAACTGTCGATTGGAAAGCTAAGATCGACAGATTGCCAAGTCTGATTTTACAAAGTGAGAACCATGGACGACCTCGATCAGGCGCTGATCAGTGCGCTTCGCCAGAATGCGCGCCTGCCGGTCTCGACGCTTTCGGCGCGCACGGGCGTGTCGCGCGCGACCGTTGCGGCCCGCATCGACCGGCTGGTCGCCAACGGCACGATCGCCGCCTTTACCATTCGCACCGGCTCCGAAATCCCGGCTTCGGGCGTGCGCGCAGTCGTGATGATCGAGGTCCATGGCAAGATGGCCGACCGGGTCGCCGAGCAATTGCGCGGCCTGCCGCAGGTGCGGGCGCTGCACAGCACCAATGGCCGTTGGGACTTCATCGCTGAACTCGAAGACCGGGACCTTGTGTCGTTCGACGAGACCTTGCGGCGGATCCGGCTGATCGACGGCATCACCGTCACCGAGACCAACATCCTGTTGAAGACCAGCAAGCTGACAGGCGCATTCTAGCCGTTTTCGCCTTCTTCCAAAGGCTGTCGAAAAATGTGGCCGCGAGTCATTTGTTCTTGATTTGTTCCGTTTCGCTTGTATGATGTGCGCCTCACCCGAGACTGGAGGATGTCATGGTCATCAATGGCGGCAGGCTGGCCGATCGGCAGATCTGTGTGAAGCTTTTTGTCCGGCATGGCGACGAGGACCGCGCCATTGCCTTTTATCGCGACGTGCTGGGCGCCGAACTGGTGCAGCGCCACGAGTGGCCGAGCGGCATCCTGACCAGCGCGGATCTGAGGATCGGCGAATCCGTCTTCCGGATCGCCGGCGCCAATCCGCGCCGGGACGCGGAGCCGAAGCTTGGCGGGCCGAGATCGCCGCATGCTCTCGGCACGACGGCGGTCATTCTCGAGTTGCATGTCAAGGATGTCGATAGGGTCATGGGCAGGGCGATCGGTGCGGGTGCAGCGCTCAGGAACCCGGCAGAGACGCTGTCGACCGGAGACCGCGTCGGCGCCTTCATCGACCCGTTCGGCCATATCTGGGCCTTGTTCAACGCCCTTGAGGATACCGACTTTGCAGACGCCGATGTCGTCGATATGAACCTTGAGGCCCGCGCCGCCGCTTGAGGCGGCGCGGGCCATCGTCCTTGCGGGCTCAGAAGAACTCGTCGAGAAGACAGTAGAAATCGAGTTTTGCGCGATCGGCGCGGCGGATGCCGTAGAGATCGAGAAACGGCTGGACCCATTCGTCCCCGAGATTGAAACCGATGCTGCGGCAGGTCAGCGCGAGGTCCTGATAAGGATCGGCAACACCGAGGCGACTGCAGTCGATGAAACCGGCGAAACGGCCATCCCTGACGATGATGTTCGGCAGGCAGGCATCGCCATGGGTAACCACCAGTTTTCCCTCCGGCGGGCGTTTGTTCTCAAGCTCGACGAACAGCTCTTGCGCGGTTTTTCCCAGCCGTTCCTCATCGAAATCGGTGACGTCGACCAGATCCGCGTCCGCCCGCAGCCTGGCGATCGGGATGCGTGCGCCGATCCGGTGATCGAACGGGCAGGCATCGGCATCAAGCGCGTGCATGCGCCTCAGGGCTTCGGCAAGCAGGACGACCTTCTCCGGTGCGGCAAGCGGGCTCGAGGCGAGGTCGACGCCTTCGACGGCCTCCATCAGCAGCCAGTTCTCTTGCGCGTAAACCGCGCGCGCGATGATACGCGGGCAGGGCATGCCCTGACTGCCCAGCCATTCCAGGCGCTCCGCCTCATCGACCAGTTCCGAAATGGGACCGGCCTCTTCGATCTTGAGAACCAGAGGCGGTCGGCCTTCGGCATCGAACAGGAAGACGCTCGATTCCGATTGGCCAAGACTGTCCTTGCGCCAGGAGTAACCTTCGAGCGGCGAACCGAAGCCCGGTGGAAAATTGATGTCGGGAAGCTGAAGAGACAAGAAACACCTGAAAATTGCGTTGTACTGAAAATGTCGACGAGCGCTCCATCCGACCTTCAGGACCGAACGAGCAAGCCGGAGCACCGCGAAACGCCGCACGCTTTCAACCGGAGCCGGGCGCGGCTTGAGACAGGAAGGCATGCAACGGCTGCGCGAGCGCATGTAGGGACGGCGTCGGCCAAAATCCATGGGTCCGGCCGCGATGCGCCCATTCTCCGCCCAATCTTGATACAACGCGCACAGGATGCTGCTTGAGCCGGACCTAGGGTCATAGTTTAGAACCGGAAATCAGGAGGCCGAGATGAGCGACAAGCGACACCATGACCATCTTCTGACCGCTGCCGAATGCGCCGAACGCCTCGGCCTGACGGTCAGGGCGCTGCGCGTCTATGAGGATCGCGGCCTGATTTCTCCGCGCCGGACAGCCAAGAACTGGCGGCTTTATGGCGGTGCGGAGATCGCCCGCCTGACCGAGATCCTTGCCCTGAAGCGTCTCGGCCTCAGCCTGACCCGGATCACCATCCTGCTTGCAGGCACCGCACCGGATCTCGGCCAGACGCTGACGGTCCAGCAATCCGCGCTCGTCGATCTGCGCGATCGGGTCGAACACAGCCTGTCGCTGATCGGTGCGGCTCTCAAGAAGATAGCGAACGGCAACACCGTGTCGGTCGGCGAGCTCATCACTTTGGCCAAGGAGACCGGGATGACCGATCTGTCGCCGGATACAGTTGCATGGCAACGCTATGAGCAGGCGCGTCCGCGCAAGGAGATCGGCTTCGATCCCGAAAGACACGGCGCGCTCGTTGGCGATTTTCAGCTCGACGGTGGCGATGTGCTCAGCATCACCCGTCGCGACGGCGGCCTGATGGCCCAGCTGACCGGACAGAGGGCGGTGGAAATCTATCCGGAAGCAGACGATGCCTTCTTCTACCGGATCGTTCCGGCACAGCTCACCTTCACGCGGGACGAAGAGGGCCGGGCAGAAAGCGTCGTCCTGCACCAGGGCGGCTACGAGCAGGCGGCCCGGCGCATCGACGAGATGAGGGCGCGCACGCTCGTCGAAGACCTGGAGAGGCGGGTGAGGGACAAGATCCCGCTGCCGAACAGCGAGTTTCTGCTGCGCCGCGTCCTTGCCGAGCATCAGATCGGTGCGCCCGACTACGGTGCGATGACGCCGCAGCTCGCGGCTCTGGTGCGCGAGTTGGCGCCGGCGATCTCGCACGAAGTCTGCCGCCTGGGAACGCTGCAGGCGCTGGTGTTCAAGGGCGTCCTGCAGGAGGGGTCCGATGTCTATGACGTCCGATTCGACAAAGGGACGCTGGAATGCGGGTTGAGCCTCGCGCCCGACGGCAAGATCAGCAGCATCTATTTTCGCCCGGCGCTCTGAAGGCGGCTGCCGTCTTTCCGTTTGACACAGACGCCCGTTGGCGGGCGTTACGCGGGACAGGACGTATATCGAGAAGCGAGACGTGGATCGCCGCAGGACAGGCGCAAGTCCGGGGAGAAGGAACACCCCGTCGATTTCGTTGACATCCGAAATGTTCCGGCGACCAGCGACGCGTCTGTCGGTTTCCGCTGCGGCGAGGACCGGGAAGGGGCTCCCGGTCAGTATTCCTTTTCGAAGAAGATGCCGCCCGATGCCGAGCCGTCGCCGGCGGCCGAGCCCTTCAGCTTGACGCCCTTGCCGACGTCGAGATTGATCACGGCCTTGCTGGAACCGGAGTCCGAGCCCTGTTGCAGCTCGATGTAGGTGCGGTCGTTGAGATACTTGCCGGCACGCACCGAGGCGCCGCCCTTCTCGTCGGTCGTGACGTCGAGGTCGTCGACACCGAGCTTGTTGCGCAGGCCGTCGAGCAGCGAGGTCGAGCCGCCGCCCGCCAGCTGGCTGACGGCGGACGCCAGCTGGGCGATCTGGAAGGCCGAGAGGTTGGACAGCGATCGGTTGAAGATCAGCTGCGCCAGGATTTCGTCCTGCGGCAGGGCAGGTGACGAGGAAAAGGTGATCTGCGGGTTGTTGGCAAGGCCCGCGACATTGACGGTGATGGTCGTCGCACCCGCCGTCGATGTCGCCTTGAGATCGAGCGTGGGAACAAGATCGCCGCCAAAGCCGATGGTGCCATCGGTAAAGGTCAGGCGCTTGCCGAGGATTTCGAGCCGCCCGCGGCGCATTTCGAAGCCGCCCGATATCGTCGGCTGCACAGCGGTGCCGCGGATCGTCAGATCACCTCCGAGCTCGGCATCGATACCACGGCCGCGCACGAAAACCTGGTTGGCGGTGACGCCGAGATCGAAGGCGATAACGCCGCTGGCATTGGCGCCCGCCGGTTTTTCGTCCTTGCGCAAGTCCCTTGCCATCTGCTTGACCTTGGCAGGCGCGTTCTTGTGCTTGATGTCGATGGCCGACAGCGAAGTCGGCAGTTTTTCGGGAATGGTGATTGCCGCCTTGCGGATCGTCACCTTGCCGCCGAGCGTCGGCGTGGCGGTCAGCGGTCCCTTCAGCGTCATCTCGCCGGCGAGCTGGGCGTTGAACAGCGTGCCGTCGACATAGCTGGCGTTGTTGAGCCGGATCGTCAGATCGGCCGGGAAGCCGGATCCCGGCACCGTGCCGACCGTACCGGTAACATCCACCGAGCCGCCGGTTGCCAGGTTGGCCGATAGCTTGGTGATCGTCGCCTGCCTGCCGTCGAGCGCCACATTGGCCGTCAGGTTGTTGAGCGCCAGGTTGCGCCGGACGTCGACGAGGCGGCCGCCCGCGGTGGTGATCGTGCCTGCTATCTGCGGAGCTTTTGCCGCGCCCGATATCGAGAGATCGACGGCTGCCTGGCCTGTCAGTGTGAAGCCCTGCTCCGCCATCAGGTTGGCAATGAGCGCAAAGGGTACATTGCCGGTGAACTTCATTGAGATCGGCATGTTGCCGGCGATATCGACATTGCCGCCGCCCTTGAAGGCGAGGCCACCGGCGCCCGAAAGCGTGGTGTCGAGCGTGACGCGGTTGTTGGCGAACTTGCCGTCGGCCGAAATGTCGAAGGCCCCCACGCCGGCGCTGCGCGCTGCCGACAGCGAAGCGCCGGACCATTTGAGGTTATAGGCGACGGCGGGTGCCGCCGGCGTGCCACTGACATCGACGGTGCCGCCGATCGTGCCTTCGGCACCGAGATCGGGGACGACAGCGTTGACGAGGGCGGCGGGCAGGGCGTTGAGTTTCGCGTTGATCGCGAGCTTTTCTCCGGCGGTGCCGCTGACCGCGATCGTGCCCTTCGATGCCTGGATGGTCAGGCCGTTCAGCCGCACGGTGCCCTTGTCGATGGCGATCACGGTGGGTGCCGCGAGCTTCAGGGCAATCTGCTTCGGCGTTGCGCCGAAGGCCGACAGACGGATCTCCGTGCGGCCATTCGCGCTCGTCAGATCGCCCTTGGCCGTCAACGGTCCGCCGTCATACTTGCCGTCGATGGCAAAGCCTGTCCTGCCCGCTTCCTGTGTGAAATCGAGGCTCAAGCCCGAGACCCGGTTTTCACCCTGGGCGATCGTCTCTGCCCGCACGCTGCCCTTGATCGCCAGTGCCGAGAGGTCGGCAATGGTGATGTCAGCCACCGGCTTGGCGATCGTCAGGTCGTCGCGCCTGATGCCACTGCCGCCGGCCTTGAGCACGACGGAGGTGATGCCGTTGGTGGTCTTGATGGTGGCCGATCCGGCGAGGTCGCCCGAGGCCTTCTGCCCGGCCATGGCGGCAAGCAGGCCAAGATCCGGCAGCTTGAAATCGACGGTGCCATCGGGTTTGAAGTCGGGCGTGAAGTTGATGGCGCCGTTAAGCGTGTTGTCGCCGATCTTGGCTTCGAGCACGGGGATCGAGGTGCGGCCATCCTTGGAGACCACATCGGCACGCACGTCGATCGGCTGGCCGTCGAGCGCGCCGGTTGCCGTCAGGCTGGCCTGCGGGCTGCTCTGGTTTGCCGTGGCATCGGCCCTGATGGTGAGGTCGCTGAGCGTGCGGCCGGCGAGCGTCGCCCCGCTCGAGGACAGCTCCGCCTTGATGCCGAGTTCGGCAAGCGGCCCGGTGACGGCGGCGGTGAAGTCGGCCTTGCCCTTGGCGTCGGCAAGCAGCTTGCCGAGATCCGGCAAAACGCCTTTCAGGTCCGCCGTCAGGTTGCCGCCCGTGAGCGCGACCGAGCCGGCCGCTTCGATCGTTCCGGATTTGAGCTCGATGTTTTCGACGGTAACGCTGCCGTCGGCGCCGGTCGCCAGGCTGCCGGCAAGCGCGATGGTGCCATCGAATTTCTCAGCCGCTGCCGGCGGCAGGGCGGCCGGAACGGCGAAGAGCTTGAAGGTCGCGGCAACCGTGTTGGTTTCGCGGGAGAAGGCGCCCTCGACCGTGCCGCCGACGCCGGGGCTTTCGATCGTGACCGGCTTGAAGGCGATGCTGTCCTTGGCAAGTGCGATATCGCCGGCGATCTTCATCGGCGCCTGGACGAGGCGGGCAAGGTCCGCGTTGTCGAAGCCGGCCTGACCGATCTCGACAGCGGTCTTGATCGGGCCCGTTTGCGTTGCGAGGTTGAAGCCGTCGCTTTCGGCCTGAAGCTTGATGGCACTGAGCGCCACGTCCGGCAGGGCGAGCGAGGCGAGATCGGCGGCCATGACCAGCACGGCCGACTGGGCATCGCCGACCAGCGACAGATTGACGGCATTGATCAGAGCTCGGGCTTCGCCCTTTTCCAGCGGCCAGCGGAAATCGACCGCGCCACTGGTGCCGGTGAGCCTTGCCTGCAGGTTGTTCTCACCCTTGCTGTCGAAGGTGCCGAAGGCGCCGAAGGCGAGCGCGCCGGTCGCGACATGACCCTTGTCGACGCGCACCATGCCCTTGCCGTCGAAGGCGGCGGCAAGATCGATGCTGGTCTCGCCCTCGAACATCGGGCGCAATGCCGGCGGCATCAGCGAGCCGAAGCCGCCGCCGCCGGACAGCGTCAGCCGATGCATGCCGTCCGTCGTCTGGACATGGCGGCCGTCGAGCTTGAGGATCTCGGCGCCGTCGAGCGACGCGGTTCCGGTGCCGGCCCAGTCCGAAAGCGGGCCTTCGCCCGTGACCTTGATGTTGACCGCGGGTTCGCCCGGCAGGCGCAGGAGCTTGGCGAGCACGCCGTTCTGGGGCTCATTGACGGTGGCCTCGAGTTTCAACTCGTTGCCCGCAGGATTGAAGACGATGTCGGCGACCGCTCGGGCGTCGGGCCGGTCGCGCTGCGCCGCGGTGATCGCAAGCGCGATGCTTTCGTTGGTGGCGTTGACCTTGCCGGTTGCAGTCAGGAACTGGTCTTCGCCGGCGATCGCCTTGCCGATGACGATTTCCTTGAGGTCGATGGCGTCGATCTTGACGTCGACCGGCAACGCGAAGGTCGAGCGCACTTCCTTGGTTTCGGTCGATGGCACAGGCAGGCGCTCTACGCGGATCGAGCCCGCCGAAATCGCCGCGGCGTCGAAGCGGAACGAGAGGAGGGCCGCGGGCGACCAGGCGAGCTGAAGGTCGCGAACCTCCGCATAGATGCCCTCGCCATCAAACAGCGTCACGCTGCCGGCGGTGAACTGTCCGGTCAGCAGGGGGCTCGGGTCGGAGATCCGCACGATCTGGTCCGGCGTTGCCGCATACTTCTCGATCGCCCAGGCGACCAGACGGGCGCCGGGTGTGGTGAAGCCCACGAAGGCGACGAGAAGAAGGGCTGCGACCGCAAGAACGCCAAGCACATAAAGGCAATAGCGCAGCGTCGCGCGAAGAAAGCGGACGACGTGATTCATGATCTACCCATAACGCAACTTGCGCCGCTGCGGAATCTTTGCAGACAGAAACTGCGCGCGCTCAGGCGAAATTTACCGGCGAAAGCGCAAAACGCGGCGCAAATGGTTGCGGATCAGAAGGATTGGCCGATACCGGCATAGATGCCGTAGCTGGTGCCGCCAGGATATTTGTTGAGCGGCATGGCCACATCGAGGCGGATCGGGCCGAACGGGGTCTGGTAGCGAAGGCCGATGCCGGCGCCGGCGCGAATGTCGGAGAAGTCGGGCGTGGTGCTCGACGATACCGTGCCGGCGTCGATGAAAGGGACGATGCCGATCGTATCGGTGATGCCGATGCGCGCCTCCAGCGATGCATTGACGTAGGAGCGCCCGCCGGTGAGGTCGTTGCTGGCGTTGCGTGGGCTGATCTCCTGATAGGAGTAGCCGCGCACGGAACCGCCGCCGCCGAGATAGAAGCGGCGGTTGGCGGGGATGTCGGCAAGGCCGTCACCGCCGACCAGAACGCCAGCGCCGATCTTGCCGGCAAGCACGAAACGCTTTTCGTCGCCAAGCGCGTGGTAGCCGGATGCGGTTGCCTCGAAGGACGAGAAGAACGTCTGGCCCTTGATCTCGTAGCTCGGCTTGGCGCTGATCAGCGCGCGATAACCCTCGGTCGCGTTCAGCTTGTCGTCGCGGGTGTCGCGGACATATTCGAGCGGGATCGCGGCCGTAAGGTAGGAGTTGGAGCCAAAGGCGTCGTCGACATTCGCCCAGCTGAGTTCGCCGCCGCCCGAGACAGTGTCGGTCGGAGACAGCTCGAATGTCGCGCCGGCCGCACCGGTCAGGATCTTGGCGCGATAGGCGTCGGGATCCTGGATATTGGCCTTGAGGCTTGCGGTAAAGGTCGAGGCCGGGCCAAAGGCGCCGGGCTTGGCAAACAGGATGCCTGCGGAATAATCGAGCTTGTCCAGCTCCTGCGTCTCGCCGATGCGGTCGATCGAGCCTTCAATGCGCAGCGATTCCGCCCGGCCGAACAGGTTGCGGTGTCCCCAATAGCCCGAAAGCCCGAGGCCGTCCGTGGTCGAGACCTGGGCGCCAAAGCCGAAATACTTGTGCTTGCCTTCCGACACCTCGATCTTCATCGGGATCGATCCATCGGGCGCAAGCGTGCTGGCTTCCTTGATGGTGACGCTCGAAAACACGCCGAGCTGGCGTAGCCGCTCGGATGCCCTGCGGATATCCTCGGGCGAATAGGGGCGGCCCTCGTTGAGCCTGGAGAAATCGCGAACGAAGCCGGGATCGACGGTCTTGGTTCCTGAAACGCTGACTTCGCCGACGGGTGCCACGGGACCGCTTTCAGCCGATATCACCACGTCGACGGTCGAATCCGCGTGGTCGGCAACGACGCTGCGCTCGGTCAGCTTGGCAAGCGGCCGTCCCTGCTCACGCAGATCGTCGACGACCTTTTCGCCCGCTTTGATGATGCGCGTCGAATCCGCCCTGGTCCCGAGTGCCAGATCGTAATCGGCGGGATTGAGGCCGGCGGCATCGCCTTCGAACTTGACCGAACCGAGCGTGAAGGTGGGGCCCGGTGTCACATTGACCGTTACGGGGATGGCCTTGCCGTCCGGGAAGGACGGATCGGGCGGCAGGCTGTCGATATCCTGGCCGTTGACGCGGATTGCGACGGTGCCGCCGTAGCGGGCCTTCTCATAGAGCGCGGCCAGCAGGCGGTCGCGGTCGTCGCGGGCGCGGATCGTGAGGCCGAGATCGCCGGAAACAGGCTTTTCCTGTCCCTGGAACAGCTGTGAGCTGTTTTCCAGCGCCTCCTTCAGTTCCTTGTCGTCGGTGCCGGCGTCGAAGGTGAGAGTGTAATTGACGGGGTCGATGACCTGCGCCTCGTCCTCGTCGCCCTCGAAGAACTTCATGCCGAAGATCTTGAACGCATAGGCCTTGCCGGCAGACATGGGGCCGAGCGCGCACGAGGCGGCAACTGCGAGCGCAGTCGCTGCCTTCCAATACGCAATACTCGACCGTGGTGGGGACATTCGCTTCCGCATCCCGTCTTAAGGCGACCCAATACAAACTGCCTTCTATGCGGCGGGGGTCACTATTGCATGCCTAAGGTTTTCCATCTGTTAACGATGACGGCCGCCCGCATCCACCCCCAAGGCCCGGAATCCGGGTCGATTTCCTGGAAAAAGAGCCTGAATGTTGTCATCGCAGCACAAAAACGATGTGCCGCGGCCACAGTGTCGCCGGCGACCGGCTGCCCAGGCACGTCGTTTCCTGGGCAGCGCGTGGCCGGCTCGAGGCGGGTCAGGCCGGCTCCGGCAACGACCTCAACCGGGGGACCTGCGAGGCGATGATCACCAGGAACTGGATGAGGAAACCCGATGTTGCGACCAGGAGGCAGGCGTCCACGCCATAGCGCGTGGCTACGATCGCGCCGAGCGCCGCGCCGATCGGCCTGGCGCCGAAGGTCGCCGTGGTGATGAAGGCAGAGACCCGTCCGAGCATCGCGTTCGGGGTGATCGCTTGGCGGAGCGTCAGCGTTGCGATCGACCAGAGAACCGGCCCGGCGCCGAAGAGGAAGAAGCTCAAGCCTGCCAATGCGCCGGATGGGAACCAGACGGTCAGCAGCACCACCAGGGCTGCGAGCAGGCCGCCAAGCGGGCCGAGCGTGATCAGCACGCCAAACGGCAGACGGCGGGCGAGGGCAGGCGCGGCATAGGCGCCGATCGTCATGCCGGCGCCATAGATGCCGAGCGTGATGCCGACGCCGGTCGCGGTCATTTCGAGCGAGGTGATGGCATAGGCGACATAGACCGCCTGCAGCACGAACCAGGCGATGTTGAAGACGATCGCGGTGACGAGGATCGGCCGCAGGAGCGCATGGCCGGTGAGAAACCGTGCGCCCTCTATGAGGTCATGCAGCAGGTTTCGCCGTGGTCGAGGCTCGGTTTTCTCTTCGCTGATGCCGGCAAGCAGCACGACGGCGAGAAGGGAGAGCGTGGTGGCGGCGACATAGGCAAGTGACGCGCCGGTCCAGGCAACGATCGCCCCGCCGATCGCCGGCCCGCCGGAATAGGCGAGGCTGCGGGCCAACTCCAGCCAGCGATTGGCATCGGCGAGCTGCGCCCGCGGCACGATCGCCGGGATCAGCGCCGGCGCGGCAACGCTGTAGCAGACGGTTCCGATCGCGCCGACAAAGCCCATGACCGCCAGAAGCGGCAGGGTGACATAGCCGGCGACGAGCAGCAGCAGGGTGGCGGCGAGCGACACGGCACGCAGCATTTCCGAGGCGACCATGAGGGTGCGCCTTGAGGCGCGGTCGACGAGCAGGCCGGCGGGAATGGACAGAAGCAGGAACGGCAGCGTCTGCATCATCTGCAGCCAGCCGGTTTCCGCGGGGCCTGCCGAAAGCAGGAGAACGGCGGCGAGCGGTGCCGCCGCCAGCGCGATCTGCTCGGAAAACTGGGCGAAGAGGTTGGACCAGGCGATCCGCTTGAACGCGGGCGGCAGGGCGATGGCTGGTGGTCTCGGCATGGAAAGGTCCTCGAACGGGCTGTTTCGAGAAACCTGACAGTGTTACGGCGCTGCAAGCCACCCGGTTCCTGCGCCATCGAAGACGCGGGCCGGCCGGATCGGCCAAGCGGTCGGAAAAAACGAAAAACCCCTCACGGCGATGCCATGAGGGGTGATGTTCCGTCCGGTCCGCCATGCGGGGCCGGACGTTATGTCGATGCGATCGACCGAGCCTGCGGCTTAGCGCGGGCAGGAGTCGATGTAGCGGCGGCCGTAGCGGTCGCGGTAGTAGCACTGGCCGGGCTGTTCGGTGACATTGCCGATGACCGCGCCGGAAACGCCGCCGATGGCAGCGCCGACAGCCGCGCCACGGACGTCGCCGGTGATCGCGCCGCCGATGATTGCGCCCGAGACGGCGCCGATGCCGGCACCCTTTTCAGTCTGGGTGCAGCTCGCAACCGACAGCGCAACCAGCACAAGTGCGATGGCTTTCTTCATTGTTCTCTCCGATCTCTACGGATCTCAGCCTGTCGCCTCGTCCGTCCCTTGAGTGATTGGCAAAAAGACGGATGTCTTTCTCCACCTGAACTTGCAATTTCAGAAAATAAACCGGCCGCTGTGAATGTCTACAGGAGGTCCGGCGGATTCTCTTCGCCGCCAACATAATGATATCGTTCCTGAACGGGACATGAAGGCGTCATTCCGGCAAACGCAACCATCACGCAAATTTTTTATCGCGGCCGGCGTCCGGGCGGTTGCGACATTCCAAAAAAAGACAATGATACAGACAAGCCACGAGCGTTCCCGGAGGAGCGGGTCTCGCGGCGAAGGGCATCGATAGCAGTTGGCGCGTTCTGGAAGTCGCGTGAACAGATCATCACCCGGCTTTGCGCGCCCGTGTTGGCATTGACCCACCCGGAGGAGCGAAATGGCGAAAATTACAATGACGGTCAACGGCCGTCAGGTGAGCGGTCAGTGCGATGACCGAACGCTGCTGGTGCATTTCATTCGCGAGAACCTTGGACTGACCGGCACCCATGTCGGCTGCGACACGTCGCAATGCGGCGCCTGCGTCGTCCATATGGATGGGCGGTCGATCAAGAGCTGTTCCACCCTCGCCGCGCAGGCGGCGGGCGCTGACATCACCACCATCGAGGGCCTGGCTGCGAACGGCGAGCTGCATCCGGTGCAGGCGGCCTTCAAGGCCAATCACGGCCTACAATGCGGCTTCTGCACGCCGGGCATGGTGATGACCGCCGTCGACATGATCCGCCGGCATGGCGGACAACTCGACGAGGCGACCGTGCGCGCCGAGCTCGAAGGCAATATCTGTCGATGCACCGGCTACCACAACATCGTCAAGTCGATCCTCGCCGCAGCCGCTGAAATGGGCGGGGCCCGCGTCGCTGCCGAATGACATCCGGTCCGCGGCGATGAGTTTGCGCCGCGATCACGTTTCACCGCAGGACTTTCGCTGGATATCTCGGGAGGAGATCGGCAATGGGCGTTGAAGGTATCGGCGCGCGGGTGGCGCGCAAGGAAGACAAGAGGTTCCTGACGGGCAAGGGACGCTACACCGACGACATGTCGGTGCCCGGCATGAAATTTGCGATCTTCGTGCGCAGTCCCTATGCGCATGCGAAAATCAGATCGATCGATGCGACAGCGGCGAAAGCCATGCCCGGCGTGATCGGCGTGCTCGACGGTAAGCAGCTGCTCGCTGACGGCATCGGCAACCTCATCTGCGGCTGGATGATCCATTCCAAGGACGGATCGCCGATGAAGATGGGCGCCTGGCGACCGCTTGCGCATGAGACGGTGCGCTATGTCGGCGATGCCGTCGCCATCGTCGTTGCCGACAGTGTCGCCGAGGCGAAGGATGCGGCCGAAGCCGTCGTCGTCGACTATGAGGAGCTGCCCGTCGTCACCGATGCGACGAAGGCGCTGGAACAGGGCCAGCCGCAGCTGCATCCGGAGGCGCCGAACAATCTGATCTTCGACTGGCAGATCGGCGATCCGGCCGCCACCGACAAGGCGATTGCGGCGGCAGCGCATGTGACCGAGATCACCATCCACAACAACCGCCTGTCGCCGAACCCGATGGAGCCGCGCGCCACGCTCGGGATCTACGACGGCGGCGACGATCATTACACCTGCTACACCACCAGCCAGAACCCGCATGTGGCGCGGCTGGTGATGAGCGCCTTCTACAATGTCGCGCCCGAAAACAAGCTGCGCGTCATCGCCCCCGACGTCGGCGGCGGCTTCGGCTCGAAGATCTACATCTATCCTGAAGAGATCGTCTGTCTCTGGGCGTCCAAGCGCACCGGCGTGCCGGTGAAATGGACCTCCGACCGGACGGAGGCCTTCCTGACGGACGCGCATGGCCGCGACCATCTCTCCAAAGTGAAGATGGCATTCGATGCCAACAACCGGATCATCGGGCTGAAGGTCGACACGGTCGCCAATCTCGGCGCCTATATGTCGCTGTTCTCCTCGGCGGTGCCGACCTATCTCTACGCGACGCTGCTGTCTGGCCAGTACGACATCCCGGCGATCCACGCCAATGTGCGCACGGTCTATACCAACACCGCCCCGGTCGATGCCTATCGCGGCGCCGGCCGGCCGGAAGCGACCTATCTGTTGGAGCGGACGATGGAGACGGCGGCCCGCGAGCTCGGGGTGTCGCCGGCGGAATTGCGGCGGGTGAATTTCATCCGCTCATTCCCGCACCAGACGCCCGTCATCATGAATTACGATGCCGGCGACTACGATGCCTCGCTCGATGCCGCCATGAAGGCGTCCGACTGGAACGGCTTTGCCGCCCGCAAGGCGGAAGCGGCGAGACGAGGCATGAAGCGCGGCATCGGCATGAGCTGCTACATCGAGGCCTGTGGCATCGCGCCGTCGGCGGCGGTCGGATCGCTCGGCGCCGGTGTCGGGCTGTGGGAATCGGCCGAGGTTCGCGTCAATGCCGTCGGGACGATCGAGGTGCTGACCGGCTCGCACAGCCACGGGCAGGGGCATGAAACCACCTTCGCCCAGCTGGTCGCCGACCGTTTCGGCGTGCCGATTGACAGCGTCAACATCGTGCACGGCGATACCGACAAGGTGCAGATGGGCATGGGCACCTATGGCTCGCGCTCGGGTGCCGTCGGCATGTCGGCCGTCGTCAAGGCGCTCGACAAGGTCGAGGCCAAGGCGAAGAAGATCGCCGCCCACCTGATGGAGGCGGATGAAAGCGACATCGTCATCGAGAACGGCGAACTCAAGGTCGCCGGCACCGACAAGTCGGTGCCGTGGTTCCAGATGGCGCTTTCGGCCTATACCGCCCACAACCTGCCATCCGGCATGGAGCCGGGACTGAAGGAGGGCGCCTTCTACGATCCGGCCAACTTCACCTTCCCGGCCGGCTGCTACATCTGCGAGGTCGAGGTCGATCCCGAAACCGGTGTCACCAAGATCATCCAGTTCGTCGCCGCCGACGATTTCGGCAACATCATCAACCCGATGATCGTCGAGGGGCAGGTGCATGGCGGTCTGGCGCAGGGCATCGGCCAGGCGCTGCTCGAGGGCGTTCACTACGATCCGGGCAACGGCCAGCTACTGACGGCGAGCTACATGGACTATGCTATGCCGCGGGCCGACGACCTGCCTTCGTTCACGGTATCGACCTCGAACACGCCCTGCCCGAGCAATCCCCTCGGGATCAAGGGCTGCGGCGAGGCCGGCGCCATCGGTTCGCCGCCGGCGCTGATCAACGCCATCACCGACGCCATCGGCAACAACCGGCTGACGATGCCGGCGACGCCGCAGAAGGTGTGGGCTGCCGCCCACGCCGCCAATTGAGCGGGAGGACGCGCCATGTATGAGACGAATTATCACCGGGCGTCCTCGATTGAAGACGCCGTCAAGCTCAGGCAGGCCGCGGGCGAGGGCAAATACCTCTCCGGCGGCATGACGCTGATACCGACGATGAAGCAGCGGCTTGCCGCTCCGACCGATCTCGTCGACGTCAGGCAGATCCAGGACATGAAGGGCATCAGGGTGACGGGCAGGACTGTCCGGATCGGTGCCGCGACCTCCCATTTCGACGTGGCGTCGTCGGCCGAGCTTGCGGCCGTCTGCCCGGCGATAACAGGGCTCGCCAGCCATATCGGCGACCCGCATGTGCGCCACATGGGCACGATCGGCGGCTCGATCGCCAACAACGATCCGGCCGCCGACTACCCTTCGGCGATGCTGGCGCTCGATGCGACCATTGTCACCGACCGGCGCGAGATTGCCGCCGGCGACTTCTTCACCGGGCTTTTCGAGACGGCGCTGGAGGATGGCGAGCTGGTGACGGCGATCACCTTCGAGGCGCCGGCAAAGGCAGGTTACCAGAAGTTCGCCAACCCGGCGTCGCGCTACGCCATGACCGGCGTCTTCGTGGTGCGGCGGGACAATGGCGATATCCGCGTTGCCGTGACCGGGGCCGGATCGAGCGGCGTCTTCCGCCACAAGGGCATGGAGGCTGCACTTGCCGGCAACTGGTCGCCCGATGCGCTCGCCAGCGTGACGGTCGATGCGTCCGACCTGCTTTCCGATATCCATGCGGATGCGGGCTATCGGGCCAATCTGGTCAAGGTGATGGCAAAACGCGCGGTGGCGGCGGCATGAGCGGATCGGACCCGCTGCGCTGCGACAAAAAGGGGCGGTTTTGGCCGCCCTTTTTTCGTCCAAGCTTGACTTCGATCAAGCTTGACGTGATGAACATGCATTAAAGCTTTCTTTGGAATGTTTCAAAACTAGGGCTGTCCCGGTTGAAACGGTTTCAGGGAAAGCAGCGCAGATGCTCCGGATCAAAAATGCTACGCCAGTTGTGGTGCATTCGTTGGACGGGCAACGCTTGAGGGGCCATTTGCCGCAGTTGGCAGATGCCGGGCATTCCGAGGTTGACCCCAGGCCGCTTTGAATCAAGAAGAGCGGCCGGGCACTGGAGAAAATGATGGATTTCGAGAATTTCTTTAAAACCGAGCTGGACGGGCTGCATCAGGAAGGTCGCTACCGGGTTTTCGCCGATATCGCTCGCCATCGCGGCAACTTCCCGAAAGCGGCGCGCCACACGGCTGAAGGCATCCAGGAAGTCACCGTCTGGTGTTCCAACGACTATCTCGGCATGGGCCAGCATTCCATCGTGACGGAGGCGATGAAGCGCGCCATCGACGAATGCGGCGCCGGCGCCGGCGGTACCCGCAACATCTCCGGAACCAATCACTACCATGTGCTGCTTGAGCGTGAGCTCGCGGATCTGCATGGCAAGGAATCGGCACTTCTGTTCACGTCGGGTTACGTGTCCAACTGGGCCGCGCTCGGAACGCTCTGTTCGAAGATTCCCGGTGTTATCGTCTTCTCAGACGCCGGGAATCACGCTTCGATGATCGAGGGGATCCGTCACTCCAAGTGCGAACGCGTCATCTTCAAGCACAATTCGGTTGCCGACCTCGAAGCCAAGCTTGCTGCAGCCGATCCGCGTGCGCCGAAAATCATCGCCTTTGAATCCGTCTACTCGATGGATGGCGACATTGCCCCGATCAAGGAATTCTGCGACCTCGCCGACAAGTACGGCGCGATGACCTATCTCGACGAAGTGCATGCCGTCGGCATGTACGGTCCGCGCGGCGGCGGCATCGCCGAGCGCGAAGGCCTGATGCACCGCCTGACCGTCATCGAGGGCACGCTCGGCAAGGCCTTCGGCGTCATGGGCGGCTACATCACCGGCTCGACTGCGCTTTGCGATTTCATCCGCTCGTTCGCGTCCGGCTTCATCTTCACGACGGCGCTGCCGCCGACGCTTGCCGCCGGCGCGCTCGCCTCGATCCGCCACTTGAAGGAAAGCCAGGTCGAACGCTTCGCGCACCAGGAGCGCGTGCGCCGGCTGCGCTCGCTGCTCGACCAGCGCGGCATTCCGCACATGCCGAACCCGAGCCATATCGTTCCGGTCATGGTCGGCGATGCCGCCAAGTGCAAGTGGATCTCCGACCTGCTGCTCGACCATTTCGGCGTCTATGTGCAGCCGATCAACTATCCGACGGTGCCGAAGAAGACCGAGCGTCTGCGCATCACTCCGACGCCGCTGCACTCGGATGCGGATATCGACCATCTGGTCGGCGCGTTGCATTCGCTGTGGTCGCGCTGTGCGCTGGCACGGGCTGTCGCGTAAGCTTCGGCTTATGTTTTCAGAAAACTGCCCCTCACCCTAACCCTCTCCCTGCTTGCGGGAAGAGGGGACGAGGACGACGGCGGAGGCTCCGCGTCTGGCGGACGCAGAAGCTGTGTCGGCCTGATGTTGGGGAGCCAAGGCCGAGAACGTCAGCGATTGATTGGAGCGGTTGCAGCAACGTCCCTTCGCCCCGCCTGCGGGGAGAAGGTGCCGGCAGGCGGATGAGGGGCGCACCCCCACGCGATGGCGAAGTGCCCAATCAAGCCAATTATTGCAGCAGCCCGGCCGCCAGTTGCCGGGCTTTTTCGTCGGCGGCGAAGACATCGTCCATGGTGACGGCCGCCGGCAGGTCCGACAGCTTGTCCATGACCTGTTCGACGATTTCCGCCATAGCGAGGAAGCCGACCTTTCCGGCGATGAAGGCTTCAAGCGCCGTTTCCTTGGCACCGTTCAAGACAGCGCCCTGCACGCCGCCCTCTTCCATGGCGCGGCGCGCCAGCCGGATCGCCGGGAAGCGCATCTCATCGGGGGCCTCGAAATCCAGCCGCGACAGCCTGGCGAAGTCGAGCCGCTCGATCGGCAGGTCGCAGCGGCTGGGATAGGAAAGCGCATAGCCGATGGCGGTGCGCATGTCGGGGCAGCCGAGCTGAGCCAGCACCGACCCATCGGTGTAGCCGACCATCGAGTGGATGACCGATTGCGGATGGACGATCACCTCGATCTGCTCCGGCTTCAGCCCGAACAGATGTTTCGCCTCGATCATCTCCAAGGCCTTGTTGAACATGGATGCGCTGTCGATCGAGATCTTCAGGCCCATCGACCAGTTGGGATGGGCGCGGGCGACATCGGCGGTGACGTGTCGCATTTCTTCGAGAGACTTGGTGCGGAAAGGACCGCCGGAGGCGGTGAGGATGATGCGTTCGACGGCGTGGCGCTGGTGCTCTTCCAGCACCTGGAAGATGGCGTTGTGTTCGCTGTCGACCGGCAGCAGCCGGCCGCCGCCCGCCTTCACCGCCTCGATGAACAGGCCACCGGCGGAGACCAGGCATTCCTTGTTGGCAAGCGCGATGTCGGCACCACGGCTGGCGGCGGCGAGTGTCGGGGCAAGGCCGGCATTGCCGACGATCGCCGCCATCACCCAGCCGGCATCACGCTCAGCCGCCTCGATCAGGCCGCTCCTGCCGGATGCGACCGCAATGCCGGTGCCGGCAAGTGCCGCCTTCAGGCTGGCATAGTGGCTGTCGTCGGCGGTGACGGCAAGCTCGGCGCCGTGCACGATCGCTTGGCGCGCCAGAAGCGGAATGTTGCCGTTGCCCGTGAGGGCGACGATCTCGAAGGCGTCGCGACCGCCCAGATGCTCGACGACATCGAGCGTGCTGGTGCCGATGGAGCCGGTCGAGCCGAGGATCGTCAGTCGGCGCTTCGCGTGTTCGCGGGATGCCATGCCAATTCCCATGTTCTTGTTCGCTGTTCCCAGGGGGACGTTCGGCGCATGGCCGTGCCTGCGGCGCTCGCTCCTGCGCCTGGAAGTCGCGTTTTGATTTTGCCGCAAGCCGATGCCGGTCTTGCGGGGTATGGCTAGGCTCTACAGGCGAAATCGACGTGCAACAAGGGCGCGGCCTTCAATCCGACGTGTGATCGGGTTAAGAATCGGGTGACGAGTCGAAGCGCCAAGGAGTTCCCGATGCTGAAAGTCGCCACTGCCCTTTCCTGTGCCTGTGTGCTGATCGAAATGGCCTCGATGCAGACGGTCGCCGCCGAAAACGTGCCGCAGGCGCTGGTCGGTACCTGGCTTGCCGAGGATATCGCCGGCCGCGGCGTCATCGATAATCTGCAGTCAACGCTGGAGATCCGCGACGACGGCACCTATGGCGGCATGGCCGGCTGCAACCATTTCACCGGAACCTTCGGCCTTTCCGGCGCGAAGATAACCTTCGGGCCCGCTGCCTCGACCCGCAAGATGTGCGTGCCGGCGGTGATGGATCAGGAGCGCAAGTTCCTCGACGCGCTGCGCACCGAGCTCACCTGGACGGTGGAAGGCTCCAAGCTGATGCTCGCCAAATCGGCCGGTACACCGGCGCTGACGCTTGCGTCCATGGCGGCAGGCGGAGCGGGCAGCGTCGACATCGCGATTTCGATTCCCGGTGCAGAAACAGTCGATCGCCAGCAGGTGCGCTACGATTGCGGCGGCAAGGCTGTTGATGCCGAGTATATCAATGCCGGCCCCGTCTCGCTCGTCACCTTCACCATCGATGGCAACTTCACCGTCGCGTCCAACGTGATTGCCGCATCGGGCGCAAAATATGTCGGAGGCCAATATATCTGGTGGACGAAGGGCGACGAGGTGACTTTCTACGATGCCACCAAGGGCGACAACGACGCCGGGATCGTCTGCAAGGCGGCGAGTTGATCGGCAGGCTGCCCGCAAAGGCGGCCACCCGGCGTGACGGCGGCCGCGACTGCGGCCGAAAGACCGCTCTACCCCCTCGCGGGGAGCCGCGATCCGGCGCCCGACGGGCTCGCCGATTCGCCACTGGACCGAAATAAGTGTTTGCCGATACTGGAACTTTTCGGCTCGCCTCATAGTTACAAGTGAGACGACTTCGCGTCGCCTTACAAAGGGAGTTTGTCTATGGGGCTTCTCATCAGCATTCTGATCACGTTCCTGGTTATCGTGCTCGTGCTTTATCTGGTCCAGCGCCTGCCGATCGACGGCCGCGCCAAGCAGATCGTCCAGGCGATCGTGCTCATCATCGGCATTATTTCGCTGTTGAAGTACCTGGCTGTCTTCTGACGCAACGGCCGACGTCAACGGTTGGAATGAACCGACAGTGATTTCGCAAGGCCGCCGGCTCCAGTCCTGGAGCGGCGGCTTTTTCGTGTCCTGTTCGGTTCGATGCTGACAGAAATTGACAGTGGCCCACGCTAGCCTGCGATCATCAACAATGGAGATGATCGACGATGCTGAGCCCGAACCTTATCCTGCTTTACGTGGAAGACCCCGAAAAAAGCGCCGCCTTCTATACGCGGCTCTTCGGCCGCGAGCCGGTTGCGGCCTATCCGAGTTATGTCGCCTACGCGCTGGAAAACGGCCTCACCTTCAGCCTCTGGTCCACCGGCGCCGCCAATTTCGTCTCGTCCGGGTACGGCCACCGGATGGAAATCGCCTTCATGGTGACGGATGATGTCGAGGTCGACCGGCTCCACACCGCGTGGCGCGCCGCAGGGGTGGAGATCGAGCAGGAACCGATGACCGCCGTCTTCGGCCGCACCTTCGTCGCGCTCGATCCGGATGGTCATCGCCTGCGTGTCTGCACGCCGGACGAATGACGATACGGATCCCGCGCCTGTCCTAGGCCTGCACGAAGTGCTCGGCCGAAATCTGCCGATATTCCCTGTTGGCCGCGATGTAGTCAGGGGCGCGCATCGGGCTCTTGATCTCGTCGCTCGAGACATTGCGCCTGGTGTGTCGCCGGGTCGGATCGGCGATCGGCACGGCCGCCATCAGCTTGCGGGTATAGGGGTGCTGCGGGTTTTCGAAGATGTCGGCGCGCGGGCCGATCTCGACGATTTCGCCGAGATACATCACGGCGACGCGGTGGCTGACGCGCTCGACCACGGCCATGTCGTGCGAGATGAACAGATAGGCAAGGCCGAGGCTCGCCTGCAGGTCGAGCAGCAGATTGATGACCTGCGCCTTGATCGAGACATCAAGCGCGGAGACGGACTCGTCGGCGACGATGACCTTCGGATCGAGCGCTAAGGCCCGGGCGATGCAGACGCGCTGGCGCTGGCCGCCGGAGAATTCATGCGGATAGCGCGCCGCCATGTCCGCCTGCAGGCCGACACGCTCCAGCAGGTCGGCGACCTTGTCGCGTGCCTGGCTCGCCGTGCCGAGCTTGTGTTCGAGATAGGGTTCGGCGATTGCCGCGCCCACGGTCATGCGCGGATTGAGACTGGCGAACGGATCCTGAAAGATCATCTGCATGGTGCGGCGCATCTCGCGCAGCGCCTTGCTGTCCATCGCCAGCACGTCCTGGCCGTTCAGAACGACCGATCCGCTCTGCGGTTCGATCAGCCGCATGATCGCCCGGCCGGTGGTCGACTTGCCGCAGCCGGATTCGCCGACGAGCGACAGCGTCTCCCCCGGCTGCAGGCTGAAGGAGACGTTCTCGATGGCGTGCACGCGGCCCTGGAGCTTGCCGAGCAGGCCAGCATGGATGTCGAAGCGTTTGACGAGGTTCTTGACCTCGAGGATCGGGCGCGTTTGCGCGACCGTGTTCGTCCCCTCGACCGGCGTATCCGGCAGGCCGGTGGTGCTGTCTATGATGGGAAAACGCAGCGGCTGCGACGTGCCCTTCATCGATCCGAGCATCGGCACGGCCGAGAGCAGCGCCCGGGTATAGGGGTGTTTCGCCCGCAGGAAGATGTCTTCCGTTTGGCCGGTCTCGACCGCTGCGCCGCGGAACATCACCACCGTGCGGTCGGCGATTTCGGCGACGACGCCCATATCGTGAGTGATGAACAGGACCGAGGTTCCTTCCTCCTCCTGCAGCACCTTGATCAGGTCGAGGATCTGTCCCTGGATCGTCACGTCGAGCGCGGTCGTCGGCTCGTCGGCGATCAGCAGCTTCGGGCGGCTGGCAAGCGCCATGGCGATCATCACGCGCTGGCGCATGCCGCCGGAGAAGCGGTGCGGATATTCGTCGAAACGGGAGGCCGCCGAGGGGATGCGGACCTTGTCGAGCAGACGGATGGTTTCGGCCCTTGCCTCCGCCTTGCTCATCGGCCGGTGGCACAGCAGTGCCTCGGAGATCTGATCGCCGATGGTGAACAGCGGATTGAGGCTGGTCATCGGCTCCTGGAAGATCATCGCCACGTCGTTGCCGCGCACGCGGCGCATCTCGTTTTCCGGCAGGTCGAGGATATTGCGGCCGCCGAGCATGACGCGCCCCTCGGTGCGGCTCATGTCCTTCTGCAGAAGACGCATGATCGACAGAGAGGTCACGCTCTTGCCCGAGCCGGATTCGCCGACGATCGCCACCGTCTCGCCCGGCATGACCGAGAAGGAGATGTCCCGCACCACCGGCTTCCAGGCGCCATCGACCAGAAACGAGGTCGTCAGGTTCTCGACCGAAAGCACGGGGTCTTTCGCCGGATTGGTGGCAGCGTCTGTGCGGGTCATGTCTTCCATTCCTTGTCGTTCGGCAACGGTGGCGGCGGGCAGGCTCAGTCGGGCCAGCGCAACAGGCCGGCAAAGCGGCGGGTGTTGCGCTCATGAAGCGGCGTGGCGATGATCTCGTTGGAGCTCTGCGCCTTCGTCAGCTCTTCCGACAGGCGGGTGGCAACGATGGTCTCCTGGCCGGGGTGCAGGTTGCACGGGTCGAGATAGAAGTAGTTATGCTCGACCTCGTGGTCGCGCACGATGATCGGCGGCGTGCCGCGCGCCAGCGCATCGGCAAGGTCCCAGGCGGTGATATGGGCTTCCCGCGGATCGATGTTGATGCGCAGGCGGTCGAGCGGGTTTCCGGTCGGATCGGCCTCGATCACCGGCTTGATGCCGGGGCGGCCATCGAGCGTGTCGCGCCACAGGTTCAGGTAGCCCGCCTCGCGCTCGCGGATGCCCTGGTGATCGCGTGTTTCCCAGGCGATGAGGGCTGCCATGACGCCGAGCATGCTTTCCTTGCCGACCTTCATGCCACGGCCGATGCCGAGGTTCTGCAGGAAGGCGTTGCGCACCAGCGTCTTTTCGCCGGCGACGATGCCCGAGGTCGGACCGCCCAGGAACTTGTGGCCGGAATAGAGAACGATGTCGGCACCCTGCTCGAGGAAGATCTTCAGGTCGTATTCGGACGCGGCATCGACGATGACGGGAACGCCCTTGGCATGGCAGGCCTCGGCGAATTCCTTCAGGCCCACGAGGCCATACTGCACCACGTGGTGGGAGATGACATAGACGGCGGCCGCGGTGCGCTCGTTGATGGCGCCTTCGATATGATAGCGATAGGCCGACGTCGCCTGGCCGACCAGCACCGGCTTGCCGCCGGCAATACGAATTGCCTGGTCGACGGGTGCGCCATAGCTGACCACATGGCCCATCTGGATGATGACTTCGTTTTTCAGTCCGGTGGTGTCGGGCAGGCGCTCGATGGCGGCGAGATCGTTGCCGGTCATGGCACCGGCGACGGCCAGACTGATGCCGGCCGAGCAGGACGCGGTGACGAAGCCGGCCTCGGCCCCCGTCAGCCGGGCAATCACCGGGCTGATCTTGCGCTGCAGGTCGTTGATCTCGACGAATTGCGGCAGTATGCCTGTCATCGCGGCGATCGCCTCCGGGACCACGATCGATGCGCCGAGGCCTGTCATCGTGCCGGATACGTTGATAACGGGACGAAGTCCGAGAGCTTCGCGGATGTCGCGGTCAGGCATGGTGGTCTCCATATGATTTTCTGGCAGTCGTAACCGGCAGGCTATTCCGTTTTCCCGGAATATCTACCATAGTAATGAGATATGAGTGGCGCGGTTCGGATGTCCCGACCGGCCGTGGTTGCGGATGTGGCCGATAGCCGTTGCTGCCCGCCCATCTGTTGCGCATTTCGAATTGCACGGGAGCAGACCCTTGGACAAGACGACGATTGCCGCCGAGCCCGGCGAAGACATGGAGCCGACCGGAAAGACCCGCCGCTCGCGCGTGAGCGGCATGGACCGGGCATTGCAGGTGCTCGACTTCCTCTACGAGACCGGCTCGCCGAGCGGCGTCTACGCCATCGCCAAGGCGGTCGGCGCGCCGCTGTCGACCGCCTATGTCATCGTCGACGACATGGTGGAAAAGAACCTGCTCAGCCGCGATGCCGACGGTCAGGTCTGGCTCGGCGACCGGCTCTACCATTACGGTCTTGCCTATGCGCGCTCGCTCGATTTCCTCGGCGTCGCGACGCGGGAGATGCACGATCTCGGCCGGGAAGTGGCCGAAACCATCCAGCTCTGCGGCCGCGACGGCGACTATATGCAGGTGCTGGCCATGGCCGACGGCCCCGGTCATTTCCAGGTGACCTCCAGGGTCGGCACCCGCGTGCCGCTCAACTGGACGGCATCCGGGCGCCTGCTGGTCGGCCATCTGCCCTCTGACGAACGGCTGGAACTGTTCCGCCGCTGCGCCCGCACGTCGCCGACCGGTCGGGCCGACGTCGATCCGGCAGCCCTGTCGGCCCAGGCGGAGGCGGCGCTGACAGCCAAGCTTTCGATCCAGGCCGGCGAATCCGACTATGCGGTTGCCTGCGTCGCTGCGCCGATCCTCGATGACAAGGGCGGCTGCGTCGCGACCATATCCATCGTTCTGCCGGAGCAGAAGATCCTCGACGATCGCAATTTCTACGCCGATCACGTCAGGGTATCCGCCGAGCGGATCGAGAAGATGATGGGCTGGCGCAGCCATTGATCCGACCTTCCTGTGATCGTCAGTCGTGAAGCGAGACGATCGCTTCGATCTCGACGGTGATGTTGCCGGGGAGCGAGCCGAAACCGACCGCCGAGCGGGCATGCTGGCCCGCTTCGCCGAAGACGTCGACCATCAGGTCGGAGCAGCCGTTGATCACCTGCGGATGATCGGCGAAATCAGGCACGGCGTTGACCATGCCGAGCAG
The DNA here is from genome assembly GCF_031989085.1 of Ensifer sp. Taxonomy (NCBI): domain Bacteria; kingdom Pseudomonadati; phylum Pseudomonadota; class Alphaproteobacteria; order Hyphomicrobiales; family Rhizobiaceae; genus Ensifer; species Ensifer sp. The sequence goes on along the minus strand of NZ_DALZXU010000004.1, from coordinate 39,028 downwards.
CTTGACGACGCGCTTGACGCGACCGAGGTCGCCGAGCGCATCATGCATCACCGCCAATAGGTTGATGCCCGTCAGCCGGGCGTGCTCATAGGCGCTTTCGACATCGACGTCGGCGCCGACCTTGCCGGCATGGAGATGGCCGTCGACTTCGCGTGGGCCCTGTCCGGAGAGGTAGAGGATATTGCCCTCCTGGACGTGGGTCACGAAATTGGCGATCGGCGGCGGGGCCGGCGGCAGGTCGATGCCGAGCGCTGCGAGCCTCTGGTAGGGCGAAGCCGGCGCACGGCCCTTGGTCTTATGGTCCAAACTGTTCACGCGATATCCTGCCAGTTTCTGTGTTCTGTGATGGTTCAGCGGTAGCTGTAGCCGTGGCTGTGGTCGGGGCATTCCACATGCGGCGGCTGGTATCGGTTTGCCGCCACGACGTCGGTGCCCATGACCGCGTAACGCGGCTCGAAAAGTCGGTTGAGATGCGCCTCGGCGCCGAGCGAATCGAAGACCCGCAGCTCGGAATCGACGAGATCGAACAGGGTGAATTCGGCGCGCGCGCCGACGGCGAGCAGATTGTCCATCGGCAGCCGAATGACCGAAGCGGGCGCCTGGGTGACGGCTTCGACGACCTTTTCGAACGGCATGCCGACGCTCAAGAGCTTCGACATGGTGGTGCCGAGATCCCAGACCGACTGGTTCATGCTGCGCAGATGCACGTCGGTCGAGATCGAGAACGGCAACAGGCCGCGGGCAATGGCGACTTCGGCAACCCGGAACGAGAACGAAGCGCCGCCATGGCCGATGTCGAGGCGGATGCCTTCGCCGGCGCAGCGTTCGGCCAACTCGAACAGGTCCTCGTCCTCGATGATGCTCGATCCGGCCTTGCCGTTGAAGCAATGGGTGACGATGTCGCCGGGGCCGAGGATTTCGAGCACCTCGTCATAGAGAGCCGGCGGCTCGCCGACATGCACCATCATCGGGATCTTCAGGATCTTGGCGATCTTCTTGCCGAGCTTGACCGGGGTGACGCCCCAGGAGCCGGTGATCACATGGCTGGCGCGGACTTTGAGGCCGACGATATGCTCGCGGTTTTCCTGGTAGCAGGCGATGATGCGGTCGATGTCGATCGAGCGGATGTCGCTGAGTTCGCTGACGCGGTTGCAGGCGACGAGGCCGATGGAGCCGAGATTGAGGAAGGCCTTGATGCGTTCGCGGGCCGGCTCGATGATGTATTCGCGGAAGCCGTGGAAATTGGCCTCACCGGCCGAGCCGGCGTCGACGATGGTGGTGACGCCGCGCTCCATGCCGCAGAGCTGCGGCCGGACCGAGATGTCGGTGCCGCCATGCCAGACATGGGCATGCAGGTCGATCCAGCCAGGCGAGATCCAGCCACCCTTGCCGTCGATGCGCTCGGCCCCATCGGGTGCTGTCAAACCATTGCCGATGGCGGCGATAGTGCCGTCGGCGCCGACGAGGATGTCGACGGTTTCGGAAGGGGCCGCCATCCCGAAGGCGACGGGCTTCACGTTGCTGATCAGCACGGGGCTGGCGCTACGGGTTGCGGTGGGCATGGATCAAAGGTCCTTTCTGAGGCGGGGATCGAGCATGTCGCGCAATCCGTCGCCAACCATCTGCAGGGACAGGACCGAAAGCACGATGGCGATGCCGGGAAACAGCGTCACCCAATCGGCCTGTCCGATATATTGCCGGCCCGAGGCGATCATCGTGCCCCAGGTCGGGATTTCAGGGCTGACGCCGACGCCGAGGAAGGAAAGCCCGGCTTCGGCGAGCATCGCATGGGCAAACAGGAACGTGCCCTGCACCAGGATCGGCGAGAGCAGGTTGCGCAGCACATACCGCGTCATGATGTGCGGCGTCGAGATGCCGAGCGCGCGGGCCGCCTCGACATAGGGCAGCTCGCGGATGACAAGCGTGGAGGCGCGCACGACACGCGCCAGCCGTGGCGCGTAGACGACGCTGAGCGCGATGATGACGGTCGTCAGCGAGGGGCCGAGGGCGGCGACGAGCGCGATCGCCAGCAGGATGTCGGGAAAAGCCATCATCGCGTCGATCAGCCGGGCGATCGGCGCGTCGAGCTTTGGGAAGAAACCAGCCAGCAGCCCCATGACGACGCCGACGATCGTTGCGAGCGTGACGACGGCGGCACCGACCAAGAGCGACAGCCGGCCGGCATAGAGCGTGCGTGAAAACACGTCGCGGCCGAATTCATCCGTGCCGAACAGCCACTGCAGGCTTGGTGGCGACAGACGGTTGACGATCGACAGCTTGCCCGGCGCATAGGGCGCGATCAGCGGCGCGAACACCGCAAGCAGCACGAAGGTCACGAGAATGAACAGACCGAAGGCAACGGTCTTGCGCTTCAAGAGGCGGCGCAGGAACTTGGCGCGTTCGCTCATGACAGGGGTTGATACGGCGACGGTCATCAGTAGCGAACCCTTGGATCAACGAGGAGGTAGAGCATGTCGATCGCGAAATTGATCAGCACGTAGAGCGCGGCGATCACGAGGAGCGCGCCCTGGATCACCGGGTAATCGCGACGGAGCACAGCCGAGACCACGAGGTTGCCGACGCCTGGAAGGCCGAAGACGGTTTCGGTGACGACGGCGCCGGAGATCAGCACGGCGGCGGTGAGCCCGACGATCGTCAGGATCGGGATGAGGGCGTTCTTCAGGGCGTGTTTCATCACCACGCGACGTTCGCCCAGGCCCTTGGCGCGGGCGGTGCGGATGAAGTCGTCGCCGAGCACGTCGAGCATCGAGGCGCGGGTGAAGCGCAGGATCAGGGCCGAGGAGACGACCCCGAGCGCAATCGCCGGCAGGGCCAGATGATACATGCGCTCCATAAAGGAGGAGCCCGGTCCGCCGTAGCCCGATACCGGAAACCAGCCGAGGCGCACAGCCAGGAACTGAATGAGGATCAAGCCGAGCCAGAAGCTCGGGATGCTGGCGGCAAGCATGGCGAGCGTGGTGGCCGCCTGGTCGACGAAGGAGCCGCGCCTGTAGGCCGCATAGATGCCGATCGGCAGCGCAATGCCGCTGGCGATCAGGATCGAGAACAAGGTGAGGAAGAATGTCGGCTCGGCACGCTCGGCAAGCGCCGAGGTGACCGGCTGGTTGAGGAAGATCGACTGGCCGAGATCGCCCTTAAGCAACTGCCCGATGTAATAGACATATTGCAGCCCCAGCGACTGGTCGAGGCCGAGCTTGGTGCGCAGTTCGGCGATGTCTTGCTGGGTTGCCTCGGGTCCGAGCATGACGGCAGCGGGGTCGCCCGGCGTCACGCGCACGATGACAAAGACAATGGTGACGACAAGCGCCATGACCACGATCATGCCGAACAGGCGCTGGAGGATATAGCGTATCATGGATGCCTCGAACTTCTTCCGCACGGGCGCCGGACAGGTGGCGCCGGGCTATCCGGCGGGCAGCGATCCCTGAAAGGGATGCCGCCCGCCGAAGGCTTCAAGTGGGTGAAGACTTACTTCTTGATCGAAGCGTTCCAGAAGTAGGGCCACGGAGCCGGGGAGACGCCGTCAAGCGTCTTGGCCTTGGCCGACAGGGCGTTGAAATCGCCGATCTTGATGAACGGAACTTCCTCGTAGATCACCTTCTGCACGTCGGCCCACAGCTCGACGCGCTTGCCGGCATCCGATTCGGCGTTGAAGGCGTCGACGGCCTTGGCGCGGGCCGGGGTATCCCAGTTGCCCGGGGCCTTGGTCGACATCATGCCAATCAGTGCCGGTTCCGGCAGGAACGGGCTGTGGGTGATGTAGATATCCCAGAGCGTCGGGTCGGCACGGCGTTGGGTGAGCGTCGCCCAGTCCACCACCTGCATGTCGACGGTGAAGCCGGCGAGCTTGAGATATTCCGCCGCGACCTGCGCCATCTTGTAATGGAATTCGTACTGGCGGCTGGTCAGGATGCGCAGCGGCTCGCCCTTGTAGCCGGCGGCCTTCAACAGTTCGCCCGCCTTTTCCGGGTCGGCGACATTGTAGCCGCCTTCCGTGCCGGCTTCGGTGCGCCAGACATATTGCGCCGGGTAGAGGGCGGCATCGAGCGCGTAGAAGTCGGTGCTGCCGAAGGCGGCGGCCATCATGTCTTCCATGCTGAGCGCCGTGCGGATCGCCTTGCGCAGTTCCAGGTTCTTGGTCATGCCGTTGCCGGAGTTCAGAACGAAGACCGGCCAGCCGAAGGGTTGCAGCATGACGGGCTCGGAGGCCGAAGAGCCCTTCACCCGCTCGAAGGATTCCACCGGGATGGAATCGACGTAATCGTACTGGCCGGAGACGGCCGCCTCGACGCGGGTGTTCGGATCGGGAACCGGCACGAAGCGGATTTCGTCGGCATATTGATGGCGCGCGCCGCCGTAACCGTTGGCTTCACCTTCGGGGGAGACATAGCCATCGAAGCGGGTCAGCTGGATGTACTGGTCGGCCTTGCGCTCCTTGAGCTGGTAGGGGCCGGTGCCGACGAAATCGACCATCGGCTCGGCCTGCTTTTCGGACGGCAGCACGATTGCGGCGGAATTGTTGAAGGCGAGCAGCGAGACCAGCGGCGCGTAGGGCGTGTTGAGCGAGATCTTCACGGTGGTCGCGTCGACGGCCTCGATGCCGGCGATCGTCGTTGCCGTCTGCTTGCCGCGCGAAGCCGTCTTCGTCCAGCGCTCGAGTGAGGCGACGACATCGGTCGCGTCCATGTCGGTGCCGTCATGGAACTTGACGCCGGAGCGCAGCTTGATCGTGTAGGTTTTGCCGTCGGCGCTGATTTCCGGCATGGCCGCGGCCAGAAGCGGGGTCGGCTTCCAGTCCTTGTCGAAGGTGTAGAGCGTCTCGAACATGTGCTGCGAGACGATGCCGACGAGGTCGGCCGTCGAGGCCATCGGGTCGAGTGTCGGCGGCTCGCCGACCGTGGCGACGTTGATGACGCCGCCCTTCTCCTGCGCGAAGGCAAATGATGCGGAGGCGACGAGCGCCGTTCCCAGAAGCAATGCAATCCTTGTTGATTTCATTTTGTGTTCCTCTCTCTTTTTGTTATTGCATAATTATGTACTACGCTACTTTATATTGGAATGATAAGATCAGGCTTACCGAGATGTCAAGCGGCCGCCGCACGCCATGATGGAAATGGCAGCGGCCAGGGCACGACGGTTCGTAATGGGGGCTCGTAATCTGCAGCAATCGGTGAGGGACGCGATGGCTGCCGGGCACGCGAGTGCGGCGGTCATATGCACTCGGCCGATCGGGGTTCGAACGGACGCGAATTCGAGCTCAATTTCTGGATATTGTGTTTTCCGCCAATCGCTTGGGATTGGGGCCCGCCGCAGGTACGCGGCGGGATCTTCTAGCACAATGCTAGCGATTGGGGGCTAGCGATAGGGGCTAGCGATAGGGCGAGTAGCAGGCCCGGCGCGCACCTTAATAGGGCTGGAAGGTGTTGTCCCAAGCCCTGTACGAGCGGTATCGGCTTTGGCACCAGCGCGCGATCGAGATTGCAGCTCAGGCAACGTGAACCCGATGCACGGTCTACTCGCTGACCTCTTCACGCTTGCTGTCGAAGACCGAGAAGCCGGCGCGGCGATAGGTGTCCTGCGCCTTGGGATGATCCCATTCATCCGTGTGCAGCCACACGCGATCCGGCGCCCGATCCCATAGGGAACGCAACGCGCCGTCGAGGAAGTATGGTCCAAGCCTTCGACCCTGCATTTCGGGGATCAGTCCGAAATGGGTGAGCTCGATATCGGCGCTGTCGACACGATCGAATTCGCAAAGCCCGACCGCACGGCCGTCGACCCGCAGGACGTAGACTACAGTCGACGGGCTGCTCAAAAATGCATCGAGCGCCTCCTCCGGCATGCGCAACCGTTGATCCCAGCGCAAGGGTTCGCCGACGGCGCGATAAAGCGAGAGGAATGCCTCCACCTCCAGCCGCTCAACAGCAAACGATGCGGTCTCGACGGGCGCGGGCAACGGATCGCCGGTCGGTGGAGATTGCATGTCCATGTAGGTGACGAGGATCTGAACCATGATCTCCTGCATCGAAATCGGAGTGGGCGCTGCGCACCTGTGGCCGGCCCACTCTGCCTGGGCTTGCTGGATAAACTTGCCGGTAAGGAGAATGGTGATCCCGGCGCGATTCGAACGCGCGACCCCCAGATTAGGAATCTGGTGCTCTATCCTGCTGAGCTACGGGACCACTTGGATAGCACCCATACAAAAGCAAGGCCTGTTCGCCAAGTGTTTTTGCGGGTCGCTCTGGCGATTCTGGACGCAGCACATCGTGCTGGCCATCGGCGGGAGGTCGGATGTTGCATGCTCGACACGGCGCCGCCCTCTACCGAGGCGTGCCGAAATCGAGGGCTGGTGTTTTCTGTCTTTCGAATGCTAAGCAGTCATGAGCGCCGGCTTGAGGAGGCTGGCGCTCCCTCATTCGACCTTTACCCAGAGACCTGATCCAGCATGTTCATCGGAATTGATTGGGGCGGCACGAAAATGGAAGTCATCGCGCTCGATCGCGATGGCGAAACGCGCGCCCGCCACCGCGTCGCGACCCCGACCAGCGGCTACGACGACTGCATCCGGGCGGTTCTCGACCTTGTTGCCGCCGCCGAACAGACGGCAGGCGAAGAGGGCTCGATCGGCATCGGCATTCCCGGCAGCCCCAATCCGCGTACCGGCATCGTGCGCAACTCCAACGCTGTGCTGATCAACGGCAAGCCGCTCGGTCGCGACCTGGAGCAGGCGCTCGGCCGCAAGGTACGCCTTGCCAACGATGCCAATTGCCTGGCGGTGTCGGAAGCGGTGGATGGTGCCGGCAAGGACGCACAGACCGTGTTCGGCGTGATCGTCGGCACCGGTCATGGCGGGGGGCTGGCGATCGGCAAGAAGGTGCATGCCGGCTATCAGGGCGTTGCCGCCGAAATCGGCCACTATCCGCTGCCGTGGATGACGAAGGACGAATATCCGGGCCACAAATGCTGGTGCGGCAAACACGGCTGCCTCGACATGTATGCCTGTGGAACCGGCGTCGAACTCGACTACCGGCTGACGACGGGCGTCGAAAAGCGCGGGCGCGATATCATCGAGGCCAAGCGCGCCGGTGATCCGGTGGCGACTGGCGTCTACGATCGCTTCGTCGACCGGCTGGCGCGCAGCCTTGCGCTTCTGACCAACATCGTCGATCCGGATGTCTTCGTGCTCGGCGGGGGCATGTCGAATGTCGACGAGATCTACGAGGACGTGCCGCCGCTGGTGGTCGACTATCTCTTTGGCGACAGTTTCGAAACGCCTGTTCGCAAGGCGCTGCACGGGGATAGCTCCGGCGTGCGCGGTGCGGCCTGGCTCTGGAAGGATTGAGCGGAGGCTTCATGAATATCGACAAGGATCTCAAGCGTATCGCCCAGCAGGAGCGCGAACTGCAGTTCGACAGCTTCGACCTCGAGCGGGCGTGGCAGCTCGGTTCGATACTTCGGCGCATGGCGGCCGAACGCAAGCTCGGTGTCGTCATCGACATCACCCTGTTTTCGATGCAGGTCTTCTATGCCGCGCTCGATGGCGCGACGCCCGACAATCCGAACTGGGTGCGCCGCAAGCGCAATACCGTCTTCCGCCTGTTCAAGAGCAGCTATTCGACCGGCCTCGGGCTGTTGAAGCAGCAGACCAACCTGCAGGCAAAGCTCGGCCTTCCCGATGCCGAATATGCCGCCCATGGCGGTAGCTTCCCGATCGTGGTCAGGGGCACCGGCTGTGTCGGCGCAGTGACCGTCTCCGGCCTGCCGCAGCGCGAGGACCACAATCTGGTGGTCGAGGCGCTGGCCGAGTTGCTCGGCAAGACCCATGACGATCTGAAGCTCGAGGACTGAAGCATTGCCGCAGGACATTTTTTCGCAATCCGCCACCCTGTCGGCATGGCTTTCTGAAAAGGCCCTGCCGCTCTGGCGCGACAAAGGCGTCGATGCCTCGGGCGGCGGTTTCGTCGAGACCATCGATATGACCGGCGAGCCGACGCGCGCCAATCGCCGGGCGCGGGTGCAGCCGCGCCAGGTCTATTGTTTCGCCGAGGCCGGCCGGCGCGGCTGGGGCGGAGACTGGAAAAGTGCCGCCGAGGGCGGGCTTGCCTATTTCGACCGCGTCTTTCTTCAGCCGACTGGATTTTACGCAGCCCTTGCCGATGCAGACGGCACGGTGATCGATGCCTCCTTCGATCTTTACAATCAGGCTTTCGCGCTGCTTGCCTTCGCCTATCTGGCTGACGTCTTCCCGGAGCGCAAAGCCGAGATGATCGAGCGCAGCAATCGCCTGCGCCAGCGTCTCGAAGCCCATTGCAAACATCCGTTGATGGGATTCGAGGAGGACGATCCGTCGCGATTGCCGCTCTGCTCCAATCCGCACATGCATCTGTTCGAAGCGTGCCTGGCGAGCGAAGCGGTCGACGGTTTCGACCGGGTCGCATGGTCCAACCTTGCCGACGAGATCGCCCATCTGGCGATGGATCACTTCATCGACGGGGAGACCGGCGCGCTCCGGGAATTCTTCGATCACGACTGGGTGCCCTATCCGGGCGACAAGGGCCGCATCGTCGAGCCCGGCCATCTGTTCGAATGGGCCTGGCTGCTGCTGCGCTGGGCCGAACGGCGCGGCAATGCGGAAGCCATCATCAAGGCGCGGCGTCTGTTTCAGATCGGCGAGGCGCATGGCATCTGCGCCACCCGCAACGTCGCGGTCATGACGCTTCTCGACGATTTTTCGGTTGCCGACCCGATCGCGCGGCTATGGCCGCAGACGGAGTGGCTGAAGGCGTCGGTCCGGTTTGCCGCGCTTGCGAGCGGGGCGGAGCGCGAGCGCTATCTCGCTTCGGCGGCGCGGGCGGCTGCGGCACTCGGCCTTTTCCTGGAGACGCCGGTTGCCGGACTCTGGCGCGACAAGCAAAAGGTCGATGGCGCATTCGTCGACGAGCCGGCGCCGGCGAGCAGCTTTTACCATATCGTTTGCGCCATCTATGAAACCGAGGATTGCCTCGCCCGCCTCTGAGCGCTGGCCGCTATCTCATGTCGATGGCCCGTCGCACCTGCGGCGGGCCATTTTCGTTGTGCCCCTCGTTCAGTCGAAAGACGGAATCGCCTTTCGGTCGCTTTCCTGTGCACACTGAATCGGTGTGCAGGAGGAGCCGGTGGCGGCTCCATCGAGGCAAATTAAGTCCATTCATATGTTGACATAAAGATATCTTTATGTGATTGACTTGACTATTGTTTGTCGTTTTCAGAACGGGAGATTTCCCATGTCCGCCATCGACGCCCTTTTCGGCGACCTTTCCTCCAAGCCGGATGGCTCCGAAGTCATGCGGGCGCTGAAGCAGGCGGCCAGCGAGCGCATCCTGATCATGGACGGCGCCATGGGCACCGAAATCCAGCAGCTGGGTTTCGTCGAGGATCATTTCCGCGGCGATCGCTTTGGCGGATGCGCCTGTCACCAGCAGGGTAACAACGACCTCCTGACGCTGACGCAGCCGAAGGCGATCGAGGACATCCACTATGCCTACGCCATCGCCGGCGCCGATATCCTGGAAACGAACACGTTCTCCTCGACCAGCATAGCCCAGGCCGATTACGGCATGGAAGACATGGTCTACGACCTTAACCGCGACGGCGCACGGGTCGCGCGGCGTGCCGCCAAGCGCGCCGAAGCCCATGATGGCCGTCGCCGTTTCGTCGCAGGCGCTCTCGGCCCGACAAACCGGACCGCGTCGATTTCGCCCGACGTCAACAACCCGGGCTACCGCGCGGTCAGCTTCGACGATCTGCGTATCGCCTACGCCGAACAGATCCGCGGCCTGATCGATGGCGGCGCCGACATCATTCTCATCGAGACCATTTTCGACACGCTGAATGCCAAGGCTGCTATCTTCGCCACCAAGGAAGTGTTTGCCGAGAAGGGCATCGAACTGCCGGTGATGATCTCCGGCACGATCACCGATCTTTCCGGTCGCACGCTCTCCGGCCAGACGCCGACGGCGTTCTGGTATTCGGTGCGTCACGCCGAGCCCTTTACCATCGGTCTCAACTGCGCGCTCGGCGCCAACGCCATGCGCGCGCATATCGACGAGCTTGCCGGTGTCGCCGACACCCTGATCTGCGCCTATCCGAACGCCGGCCTGCCGAACGAGTTCGGGCAGTATGACGAGACGCCGGAGCAGATGGCGGCCCAGGTCGAAGCCTTTGCCCGCGACGGTCTCTTGAACATTGTCGGCGGCTGCTGCGGCTCGACGCCCGCCCATATCAGCGCGATCGCCAAGGCGGTTGCCAAGCATCCGCCGCGCCGCGCTCCCCATGTCGCGCCGCTGATGCGGCTTTCGGGCCTCGAGCCCTTCACGCTCACTGCCGACATTCCTTTCGTCAATGTCGGCGAGCGCACCAACGTCACCGGCTCGGCCAAGTTCCGCAAGCTGATCACCGCCGGCGACTATTCGGCAGCGCTCGATGTCGCGCGCGACCAGGTCGCCAATGGCGCCCAGATCATCGACATCAACATGGACGAGGGCCTGATCGATTCGAAGCAGGCGATGATCGAGTTCCTCAACCTCATCGCCTCCGAGCCGGATATCGCCCGCGTGCCTGTGATGATCGACTCCTCGAAATGGGAGGTCATCGAGGCCGGCCTGAAATGCGTGCAGGGCAAGCCGCTGGTCAATTCGATCTCGATGAAGGAAGGCGAGGCGGCGTTCCTGCATCACGCCCGGCTTTGCCGCGCCTATGGTGCTGCCGTCGTCATCATGGCCTTCGACGAAGTCGGCCAGGCCGATACCAAGGCGCGCAAGGTCGAGATCTGCACCCGCGCCTACAAGCTCCTGACTGAAGAAGCGGGCTTCCCGCCGGAAGACATCATCTTCGATCCGAACATCTTTGCGGTCGCGACCGGGATCGAGGAGCACAACAACTACGGCGTCGACTTCATCGAGGCGACGCGCGAGATCATCGCGACCCTGCCGCACGTGCATATTTCCGGCGGCGTCTCCAACCTGTCGTTCTCCTTCCGCGGCAACGAGCCGGTGCGCGAGGCGATGCACGCGGTGTTCCTCTACCACGCCATCCAGGCGGGCATGGACATGGGCATCGTCAATGCCGGCCAGCTCGCCGTCTACGATGCTATCGATGCGGAGCTGCGCGAGGCCTGCGAGGACGTGGTGTTGAACCGCCGCACCGATTCGACCGAGCGCATGCTTGAGATCGCCGAGCGCTATCGCGGCCAGGGCGGTGCCCAGGCCAAGGAGAAGGATCTCTCCTGGCGCGAGTGGTCGGTGGAAAAGCGGTTGGAACACGCGCTGGTCAACGGCATCACCGAATATATCGAGGCCGACACCGAAGAAGCCAGGCTTGTGAGCGCGCGGCCGCTGCATGTGATCGAAGGCCCGCTGATGGCCGGCATGAATGTCGTCGGCGACCTCTTCGGCTCCGGCAAGATGTTCCTGCCGCAGGTGGTGAAGTCCGCGCGCGTGATGAAGCAGGCGGTTGCCGTGCTGCTGCCGCATATGGAGGCTGAACGGCTGGCCGCCGGCGGCGAAGGCGAACGCCAGAGCGCCGGCAAGATCCTGATGGCGACGGTCAAGGGCGATGTGCACGACATCGGCAAGAACATCGTCGGCGTCGTGCTGGCCTGCAACAATTACGAGATCATCGACCTTGGCGTCATGGTGCCGTCGGCCAAGATCCTCCAGGTGGCCAAGGAGCAGAATGTCGATATCATCGGCCTGTCTGGCCTGATCACGCCGTCGCTCGACGAGATGGTGCATGTCGCCTCCGAACTCGAGCGCGAAGGGTTCGACATTCCTCTCCTGATCGGTGGTGCGACGACCAGCCGGGTGCATACGGCGGTCAAGATCAATCCGCGCTACGACCGCGGCCAGACGGTCTATGTTACCGATGCGAGCCGCGCGGTCGGCGTCGTCTCCAGCCTGTTGTCGCCGGAGGCGAAGGGGTCCTACGTCGAGACGATCCAGGCGGAGTACCGAAAGGTTGCCGACGCCCATGCGCGAAACGAGGCGGAGAAGCGTCGCCTGCCGCTATCGCAGGCGCGCGCCAATGCGCACAAGGTCGATTGGAGCGGTTATCAGGCGAAGGCGCCGTCCTTCCTCGGGACCCGGGTTTTCGAGGGGTGGGCGCTGGACGAGCTGGCGCGCTACATCGACTGGACGCCGTTCTTCCAGACCTGGGAGCTGAAGGGCGTCTATCCGAAGATCCTCGACGACGAGAAGCAGGGCGAGGCCGCCCGCCAGTTGTTCGACGATGCCCAGGCGATGCTTGCCAAGATCATCGAGGAAAAATGGTTCGCGCCGAAGGCGGTCGTCGGCTTCTGGCCGGCCGGAACGGTCGGTGACGACATCCGCCTGTTTGCCGACGAGACACGCGACGCCGAACTCGCCACCTTCTTCACGCTGCGCCAGCAACTGAGCAAACGTGACGGCCGGCCGAACGTGGCGCTGTCGGATTTCGTCGCACCCGCCGACAGCGGAAGCCGAGACTATCTCGGCGGCTTCGTCGTCACGGCCGGCATCGAAGAAGTGGCGATCGCGGAGCGTTTCGAGCGCGCCAACGACGACTATTCGTCGATCATGGTCAAGGCGCTCGCAGACCGCTTTGCCGAGGCCTTTGCAGAACGCATGCATGAATATGTGCGCAAGGAACTCTGGGGCTATGCCGCCGATGAGGCGTTTTCGCCGCAGGATCTGGTCGGCGAACCCTATGCCGGCATTCGCCCGGCGCCGGGCTATCCGGCACAGCCCGACCATACCGAAAAGGCCACCCTGTTCCGGTTGCTCGACGCGGAAAAGACGATCGGGGTGACCTTGACCGAGAGCTATGCCATGTGGCCGGGCTCTTCGGTTTCCGGCCTCTATATCGGCCATCCCGAGGCCTATTACTTCGGTGTCGCCAAGGTCGAGCGCGACCAGGTCGAGGATTATGCGGCGCGAAAGCGCATGCCGGTGCGCGAGGTCGAGCGCTGGCTGTCGCCGATCCTCAACTATGTGCCGATGCCCGAAGCAGAGGCTGCCGAGTAGTTTTCGCGAATCCAGCAACAGAGCTGGCGGGTCATCAAGCCCGCCAGTCTTGCCGTGAAACGATCCGGCCCGAAAGGCTGATCGCCCCCGATGACATTTTAAGCAAAGCCAGGATGAAGCTGCGCCTGGCGACCGCGGACGCCGCTATTGGCCATTCCAGGCGACATTATGCTTCGCCGAGCAGAGCTACTTCTCCACAGTCGCGTTTTATAGTCGAATGAGCCACTATACTTCTTGAGTCATTCAGAAATAACAGGATGGAAAATCCCGGCGGAATTCAACTGAAACGACGATCATTGAACGTTGTTTTCGCGATGCGCTGTCGCATTTGTGGCGGTTTCACAAATGAAACATTGAAAATCCCAAAAAAAGAATTATATGGGTGCAATCGAATATTGCTTGCGACCTTTGTCAAAGCGCTGAAAAGCGTAGTCAGATTTCCTCTCAACATCGACACGGCCCGGCGAATACCCGGCGGGCGAAATCAACGATTGAAAGGAGATCGTTATGAATTCAGGCACAGTCAAGTGGTTCAATGGCACCAAGGGTTTTGGTTTCATCGAGCCCGATGATGGCACGACGGATGTTTTCGTTCATGTTTCCGCTGTAGAGCGTGCAGGCATGGGCTCGCTGGCCGAAGGCCAGAAGGTTACCTACGAAATCGTCCGCGACCGCAAGACCGGCAAGAACTCTGCCGACAACCTGCGGGCTGCTTAATTCGTCGTCTGCCTCCCCCGACCACGGATGTACTGGCTGGGGACGTTTGATCGACGGGAAGAGGTCGGGTGAAGCCCGGCCTTTTTGCGTCCGGACCCTGCACCGCCGGGGAAGGAAACCATCATGACCCGCAGAATTTGTGCCGTTGGCGACACGGTGACCGTAAGGGCCGATTTCACCAAGCTGGCACCGGCCGTCAGGACATGCCGGATTATCGGTGTTCTGCCTGCCGACCACGGCGAAACACAATATCGCGTCCGTTTCGACGGCGAGAACTTCGAACGTCGCATCGTTGCAAGCGACGTCGAGACCACTGAGGCGGCCTCTCCGATCGAAGAGGGACCGTCGCGTAGAATTGCCACGGGTGAGCCCTGGCTGAAACCGTCGCGCATCCGGATCGGAAGATAGCTGCTGCTACCTCCGGTCCATCGATATGCGACCTCCAACCAAAGGGAAGGATACATCTTGCAGGTACTCGTCAGAGACAACAACGTCGACCAGGCACTCCGCATCCTCAAGAAGAAGATGCAGCGCGAAGGGCTGTTTCGCGAATTCAAGGCGCGCAGCGCCTATGAAAAGCCGTCGGAAAAGCGCGTTCGCGAAAAGGCTGAAGCCGTTCGCCGCCAGCGTAAGCTGACGCGCAAGAAGCTGCAGCGCGAAGGCCTGCTGCCGGCACCGAAGAAGGCTGTCCGCACCCGCTAAATCCGAGGTACCGATGCCGATTGCGGCATCGGTCCACGCCCCAGCGAGGAGGCGCGCATGACGTCGACGAAGAAAGATCTTTTCAAGCCGGAACGCGTTTCGGCGGCCGACAAGGCTGCAGCCACCGACCAGACCGCCCGCGGCATCGTCGCGGCGGAAAAATTGGCGCGTGAGAAAAAGACCGAAAAACTCAAAGCCCAAAGACTGCTGCAGGAGGCCGACGCCGAGCCGGTGGCTCCGGCGCCCAAGCGCCAGGTGGCGCGCAAAGGCAAGACCGCCTGACCTTCAGCGCTCCCGGTCCGCCGATGGGCGGGACCGCTCTCTCTCTCCTGCTATCACACATTTCGATGGAAAGCCGATTGCGGCATTCACCGGACGTGCACGGCACCTGCGACAAAGAAGACGGTCGTGCGTTTGGCCGTGGTTCGCCCTCGGCGCCCGTTCCATCGCCCGCCGCCTATCCCGTTCGATCGTCCGCAAACCGCTCCTGGATGGCAAAGCCGGCTAGTTGACCGGGCTCGGCTCGGGAAAGTGCCACTTCCCATCGAGTATTTCCTGGCGCGGACGATAGAGCCGCACCGTGTAGTTCCAGCCTTTCGTGACCGGAAGGCAATTTTCGATCTTGCCGTCGCAGCCACCGAACTGGATGGTGATCGCGCCATCCGGGCCCTTTTTCGCGGTGATGTCGTTGAGTGCGTAAGCACCGAACTGGTTCTTCTCGTAGTAGCCCGAGGCGTTGTAGACGCTGACCGACCAGAAGGCATCGACCGGCACATCCTTGACTTCGAGCTTGTAAACCGTCGTGCCGTCATTCTTGGCGGGAGTGACGTTGAGATAGGTCGCATCCTTGTCCGGATTCCCACCCCAACCGGTCGCGGTGCCGATCAGGTGGCGCACGGGATCGACATCAGCCTTCGTCCCGAAGGCTCTCTTGAAGTCGGGTGTGGTGGCGCCGAGCGCCAGCAGGGCTTCGCGAACCTTCTTCTGGCTCGCCGGGTCCCAGGCGGGTACCTCGAATGCTCCCACGCTCTTCTGGCTGACCTTGATCGCGTCCTGAAGGGCATGGACTGCGTCGACGTCCTTGGGATCGGCTGGGTCCACCAGCGTCCGGACCCCAACCACGGCGTAGCGGGTGCCGACACTCTCTCGGGTCAGCGTATGCTCACCGGCATCGTAGGTGACCTGAGGCACATAGTGGTCCTCATTGACCACCTGCATCGACATGAACCGCTTGCCGGCGTCCGGCATCGTCACCGTGACCGGCCCTGCGTCGAGGTCGAAGATCGCGGACGAATAAAGCGTGTCGCGGTTGAGGCGGATGACCGTCTGGTTGTCGATCGACGCGGGTTCGCGGCGATGCACGAACTTGCCCAGCGCGCCATCCTTGACCATCGACGCCATATACATGTCGCTCTCGGCGCGGACGAAATTGTCGACGTCGACTGTGACGGTATCGGCGGCTGAAGCCTGCAGAGGGGGGATCGCGGCGAGCGCGGCGGTCAAAGCGAAAATGATGCGGGGTAGGGTCATGTGGGCGTCCTCAGCGTTCAATTGACCTGTTGCAGCGGCGGGGCTTTCCATTGGCCGTCGAGCGCTTCCGGCTTCGGCCAGTAGAGGCGCATCGCCATGAAAAACGGGCCGGCGGGGGCCGGCAACCAGTTGGCCTGCCTGTCGGGGCCGGGGTCCTCGTTCTGGATGTAGAGCGTCAGACCGCCATCGGCGTCCTTCTTCAGGCTCGGCAGCATCGGCGAGTTGATCAGGTAGCGGTTGAGCGGATTGGCGTGGAGCAGGCTCGACGGCAGCTCGTAGAGGGTGAGCGACCAGAAGGCGTTGGCGGGCGGCAGTTGCCTGGGTTCGAAATGCAGCGCGTACCTGGCTGCGCCGGACAGCGGCTTTTGCTGGTCATCGGTGAAATAGGCGGGGTAGAGGGCTTCGTCCTTCGAGTTGCCGTAGATACCGAGTGCAGCGCCCGACATGCGCCGCATGTAGTCGTTCTTCAGGAATTCGCGCGTGCCGAATGCGTCGGCGCTCGACGCCTTGCCGGTGTCGATCATCGTCTCCTTGTGTTGCTTGAACGCAGCCCACGCATCCGCCATGCCGTCGGTGATTGCCTTTTGAACATCCGGTGGGAAAGCCTCGAAGTCAAACGTCTTGCCGGCGCCGACGTTCAGATCGGCAAAACGCTGCATGAGCGCCGTCTCGGACGGGTGCGTCGGGCAGAACTGCAGGATGAAGTTGAGCACCTTGAAGAAATCCGGTGAGGTCTTCTCGTCTGGGGCACTCAAGGGGGCGATGAAATCGACGGCGGGGGCGGGGGCCGGTGCCGGCTGACCGAGAAACGTCGACAGAGGCTCGACCTTGTAGCCGGCCTGGATCGTCTTCACGTTTTCGATGTCGCCGGGATTGAAGAGCTGGGTGCGGTAAAGCACGAATGCGAACTCGGTCTCCGAGCGGATGACCGCTTTCACGCCTGAAGGCGTCTCGCCCTTCCAGTTCGGACCCGCCAGCAGGTAGCTGCCGGCTTCGTTACCGGTGGCGCGGCTGCCGACATAGGCGAAGTTGAAGGTATAGAGATCGATGAACTGCAGCGAATAGTACCGGTCCTTGTCGATTGCCGGCACGGTGAAGACCAGCGGCTCGGCCCGCAGATCAGCGCCGACATAGGAGTAGGGCGTATCGGAATTCGGCGTTTGGATCGCCTTGTCTTCCGGTGTGTAGACCCGCGCATTGTTGACGAGCGTGTTCCAGGGTGCCTTGAATTCGGGGCCGCCGGCATCGACGAAGTAGGAGTGCTGGATGCGGTAGTTGTCGACCATGGGGAAGCCGTAGATCGTCGCATCCCTCGCGATCGCCCGCGCCTCGTCGGGTGTGAGCACCGCATCGGCGGCAACGGCCCGCAGCGCCGCGAGCGACGGAAGCGTTGCCGCAAACGCGCCGCAGATCAGAAGGGTCCGTCGTGCGAGCATTCGAAATCCTCCGGGTGGACGCGTGCGCCGCAGGTGGCCAGGGCCACGCGCATGAGCGTGCCGATCAACAATGGTCCGATGGTGGGCGACGGCCGGGAAATCGCAAGTACGTAACAGTTACTACGGCGCTTCGATGCGATGGCGGTGCCTGGCGACCTGCGGTAACATTGCCGTTGGAATACATCGCACGTGAAGAGACCGTCGATGGAGCGCCGCCTTGCAGCCATCCTGATCGCCGACGTCGCCGGATACAGCCGCTTGAGCCGGCTCGACGAGGAGGGAACGCGCGACCGATTCCAGAGCGACCTGCAGGGTATTCTCACGCCGAAATTTTCCGAACACCACGGCCGCCTCGTTAAGACGATGGGTGACGGGCTGCTGGTCGAGTTTCGCAGCGTCGTCGATGCGCTTCGCTGCGCGGTCGAGATCCAGCAGCGAAAGGCCGAACAGGCCGACGAGGTCGCGGATGACCGCCGCCTCGCCTTCCGCATCGGCATCAATCTCGGTGATATCATCGTCGAAGGCGACGACATTCACGGCGACGGCGTCAATACCGCCGACCGGGTGCAGGCGCTGGCCGAGCCGGGGGGCATCGCGATTTCCGGCACCGCTTATGATCAGGTGCGGTCGAAGCTCGGCGTCGGTTTCGCCTCGCTCGGCGAGCAACTGGTCAAGGGCATCACCGAGCCGATCCGCGTCTACCGCGTGCTTCTCGACCCGGATGACGCGGGCAAGACCATCGTCAAGGACCCGAGACGGCGCGGCAGGCGGACGTGGGCGATCGTTGCCGGTGTCGCCGCGCTCGTCCTCGCACTTGCGGTGGCCTGGTGGCAGCCCTGGACGCTCATCCTGAAGGAGGCACAGACCGAGCGCTTTGCCTATCCCTTGCCCGACCAGCCATCCGTCGCCGTGCTGCCGTTCATCAATGTCAGTGGCGACAGGGATCACGATCATCTGGCCGAAGGGCTGACCGACGACCTGATCACCGAGCTTTCAAAGGTGTCGGGGCTATTCGTGATCGCGCGACATTCGGTATTTGCGATCAAGGACAACGCCGCAAAAATCCAGGACGTGGCGGCGGAACTGGGGGTTCACTACATTCTGGAAGGCACCCTGCAGCGGGCCGACCAGCGGCTACGCATCAACGTCAAGCTGATCGATGCGATGAGCGGGCTGTCGCTCTGGGCCGAGCGTTACGACCGGCAATATGTCGATCTCTTTGCCGTGCAGGACGATGTCATCGGCAAGATTATCGCGGCGCTGGAGGTCAAACTCAGCGAAGGCGAGCGCGATCAGCTGGCCCGGATCCCGACCGACAATCTCGAGGCCTACGATTATTACATGCGGGCCGAGCAGCAGGGGTTGATCTACAGCGATGTCGACACCTATCGCCAGACGCTGGCCTTCTATCAGAAGGCGATCGACCTCGACCCGCGCTTTGCCGACGCCCATGCCGGCATCGCGCGCGTCGCTGTCGACGTCTGGCGCAATGACTACAACTCTCTCTGGTCGGCGGCGGTCGCGCGCAAGATCGCCTATGATGCTGCCGGCCAGGCGCTGAAGCTCGATGCCAACAATGCGCGCGCCCACACGGTTCTGGCACTGCTGCAACTCGTCGACGGCCGCGATACGGAGGCGCGACAATCGGCAGCGCGGGCGGTCGCAGCACAACCGAGCGATCCGGAGGCCTATGCCAACCAGGCGCTGATCCTGGCGCAGACGGGGGAACACGAACAGGCGATCGCCGATCTGGAGCGGGCGCTCCGGCTCGACCCGTCGCCGTCCCCAAGCTTGCGGCTGCTCGCCGGCATTGTCTATTACACGGCGCGCGACAACGACCGGGCAATCCCGCTGATCGCGGTTGCCGGCGAGGCCCTGCCGAATGCCGAGGCGGCACGGGAATATCTGGCCGCCGCCTATGCCCAGCGCGGCGACCGGGCCCGCGCGGTGGCCGAAGGGGAGAAGCTGCTAAAACTCTTTCCCGACACCAACCTCACCTATTACAGCTATCTCTACGACTACTGGCGCGAGGAGGACCTGAACCGCCACCTCTACGGCCTGCGTACCGCCGGTATCCCGGAGTGGCCCTTCGGCTTCGTGGGGGCTGCAGCAGACCGGCTCGGACCTGCGGAACTCGGGGCGCTCACCAGCGACAAGACCTGGAGCGGGCAGCACAAGAACGGCACGACGTTCATGCAGTTCTTCGACAAGGCCGGCAACACAGCCTATCGCAGCGCCAACACCAACATCACCGGCCGCATCGAGGTGAAGGGCAACCAGCTTTGCGAGAAGTTCGATGGTTATTTTCTCGATCGCATGGTGTGCGGCTATGTCTACCGTAACACCGCCAAGGGCGAGCGCGGCGCCGACTTCATCCATGTGACGCCGCAGGCTCTGAAATTCTTCTCGATCAAGGCGTGACGGCAGTCGGAATGGAAACGCGTCAGCGCGCCTTCTGCCAGGTGGTGCCGAGCTTTTCCGAAACGAGCGTGTTTTCCACTTCCGACCAGTGCTTCCTGGAATCGACCAGCTTGTTCGGGTTCTTCTCGAAGCCTTCCGCCGCACCCGGATCATAGCTCAGGAACAGCTTGCCATCGATGATCCGCCAGGCCTGCGGATCGATGTTGGTTGTGACCGTTCCGAACGAAACGCCATCGGCGCAGTAACCGCCATATTGCGGGGCATAGCGGGTGGGTTCGCGGATGAACAGTTCGCGGTTTTCGGCGCTGGCAAACTGCCAGTTCGCCCCGAGCCAATGGTAGGTATATTGGGGCGAGCCCTGCAGCGCCTTGCTTTCGGTGAAATAGGCCACCGGGTCATAGCCCTTGATGGCGACATCGCCGAAATAGCCGGTGTTAACGAGATCGTCCGTCAGCGCCGGCGCGGACAATGCGAGAAACGCTGCGGTCGTAAGACCGGCGGCGCAGGCATATCGATGGTAAGACATTCCATTTCTCCGATTTCCGGATGCGGCTGGCGCGCGAGGCGTCACTTCCGCTTGGTGCATTCGGTATAGAGCCAGTCGCCGACGAGATCGGCCTTCTGGCAGGTGGCGCCGGCTTTCAACAACAGTTCGGCGGCGTCCCAGTGCGAGCGCCAGCCGGCCTGCGTCAGCGGCGTGTAGCCGTTGCGTTCCTTCGCCTCCACCTCGGCCTTCTGCGCAAGCAGCACAGCCACGACGTCGGCATGGCCCTCTTCGGCGGCCGCATGCAGAGGTGACATATGGTAGAAGTTCCTGGTGTCGTTGACGTCGGCGCCCTTGGCGACGAGCAGCTTGACGGTGTCGACCTTGCCGCCATAGGCGGCCGCATGCAGGGCGGTGAGCCCGCCCTTGTTGCGGATCTCGATGTCGCAGCCGCGCTCAAGCAGAAGCGTGACCACATCGGGCCGCCCAGCCAGCGACGCGATCAGCAATGCCGGTTCGCCGGCCGCATCCGGCTCGGCGATGTCTGTTCCCTGATCCAGCAACTGCGCGACGCGTTTGATGTCGCCGTCTCTTGCCGCGTCATGCAAGGGGCCCGCCCATGCCGCCGAGGCGAAAAACACCAGCCCGGCGGCCGCAGCACAAACATACCTCATCGCTCAACCTCCGCCCCAGCTTCGGTTTTGCATATAAGAATATACGAAAATAGCACGGAGTCCTTGCCGTCAACAAGGCCATTTGCCGATCCGGGCCGTGCCTGCGGGTCAGGCGTTGACCCGCATCAGACCAAGCACGCGCTCTACGGCACAGGGGATGGGCGCGATAATCGGTGTCGCAAATTGCGGCTGCAGTTGCTCGGCTGCCTGCCCTAGCGGGCCGCCGCCGATGATGACGGCCTCGGCGCCGTCAAGCTCGATGCATTGGCGTACCGCTTCGGCAAGCGCGTCCCGCAGGCGCTGCTCGTCGCCGGCAAGCAAGAGAGGATCGCCGGGGGTGCAGCGGATGCCGGTATATTGACCGGCAAGGCCGAGATCGCGGGCGCGATCGTCGATCGCCTCGATCAGCTCCGGCGTCGTGGTCGCGACGCCGAAGGAGCGGCCATTGCGTGCCGCCTCGATCATCGAGGCCTCACAGATGCCGACGACCGGGACGTCGACGCGGGCTCTGAGGTCGACAAGCCCCGGGTCACCGAAGGCGCTGACGATGATCCCCAGGCAACCGGCGCCGTGGGCGGCGCCGATCTCGATGACCTCGTCGGCCGCAGCGGTCAGCTGCTGCGGCGTGACGATCATCGGCGGGTTGCGCCTGGCCGTGGCGACTGCCACGGCCAGGCGTCCGGTGACAGCCCGTTCGGCGATGGCAACCATCATGTTGCTGGTCGCCTGCGAGCTGTTCGGGTTGATCAAGAGGATATGCGCGGTCACGTTCTGACTTCCATGCCGACATTGATCTTGTTCGGCTCAGCCTTGGCAAGGTCGGCGTCCGCCGGCTGGTCCAGGTCCTCCATCGACATGCCATAGGTCTCAGGACCGAGCTGGATGCAGAATGCGAAGACCGCGTACATGCCGGCGGCGAGCCCGAATACCCCGACCATGCCGTAGGTGTCGAACAGCATGCCGGAGATGGTCGGCACGAAGGAGCCGGCCGCCGATCCCGTTGCCAGGATAAGGGCGACACCGAAGGCACGGATGCGGGTCGGGAAAAGCTCAGGCGCGTAGATCCAGATCGAGGTGTTGAGCAGCAGCACGAAGAACTGGAAGATCGCGCCGAACATCAGCACGAGATAGATGTTGGTGCCGAGATAGGCGATCGAGACCGCGGCCAGGCAGGCAAAGACCGCGCCCAGCGTCAGCACCTTCTTGCGAGGGAAGTAGTAGCCGAACATCGAGGCGGCGATGGCGCCGAGTACGCTGCCGCTCTGGATGATCATGCTGTAGAGCAGGCTGCCCTGGAGGGTGTAGCCCATCGACACGAAGATGATCGGCATCAGGGTCAAGACCGACAGCTGCGCGCCGTAGCTCATCAGGATGGCGATCGCCACGGGAATGGTTCGGCCGATGAACGGGGCGCGGAAGAGCTCCTTCCAGTCGCTCTTGGCCGGTGCTTCGTCCTTAAGGTGTTCCTTGGTCAGGTATTCCTCGACCTTGAGGTTGCGTGGTCGCAACGAGCCGGAGGCAAGGATCGACAGCACCTTGTTGGCCTCGTCGATCTTGCCTTGAGAGGCGAGGAAGCGCGGCGTCTCCGGCACGAAGCGGCGATAGAAGACCACGAGCAGCGCGGGCAGGGCCAAGGCGGCAAACAGCCAGCGCCAGCTGTTTTCGCCGGGGAAGAGCGTGAAGATCAACAGGCCGAAGGCCGGCGCCAGGAAATTGCCGAAACCGCCGGCGCCGACATTGACGAGGCCGGCCGCCGTTCCGCGGAACTTCGGCGAGCAGAACTCCGACAGCATCGTGACGGCAGTGGAGATTTCGCCGCCGACGCCGAAGCCGACGATGGCGCGGGCAAAGCAGAGGGCTGCGAAATTCGGCGCCAACGCGCAGGCGGCCGAACCGATGGTGAAGAGAAGAAGGTTGATCGTCAGCATCACGCGGCGGCCGTAGCGATCGCCGAGGATGCCCGACAGCAACCGGCCGATGGCGGCGCTGCCGAAGGTGATGGTGTTGAGGAAGCCGATGTCGGTGCCGGTCAGGCCCCAATGTTCCTTCAGGAGAGGGCCGGAGATGCCGATGGTGTTCTGCTCGAAACTGTCGAACAGGCAGCCGATCAGGACGAGGGCGATGATCTGCTTGTGGGCGCCGGTGACGCCGATCTTGGTGAAGGCTGATTCCAATTGTCGGATGACCGGCGAAGACTTGCCGGACGGCACCATATTTTCCGCTGCCATGGTTTGTTCCCCTTTATGGCTTAACTGGCGTGAAAACTTAGTTTCATGATGCTACATCAAGAAATCACAGTTTCATACAAGATTCTTGCCGGGAAGCCGATGAACTGGAGGTTTCACGCCTGAAGGGCGCGGTTTGCGACCAGTACAATTCTTCTTCGCAGCAATGCCTTTGAGGAATGCAGGTTTCGTGCCAAGTAATAAGAAACTGTGGTTTCTCTTTTCTATTCAGATATATAGCGACCGTCCGACGCGATTACGGCGCGCGAAACCGGGATTTCGTGCGATCGGATAATGTACTGTCGTTTCGGGCAAGTGCCCAAACAACGATCACAGCTCTTCGAGGGCGTCGTTCAGCGCTTCGATGCCGCGCAGGCGGTTCCGGCCGGTAACGCCGGCTGTTTCGATGCAGCGCGTCGTGAGCAGATGGCAGAGCGCCATGACCGAGACATGGTTGAAAAGAGGGCCCGGTGCCAGCGTCTGGCAGCGGAAATGCCATTCGGCCTGGGTCAGGAAAGGCACGCCCTCATCGGTAATGTACAGCAGGCGTGCGCCGGATCGTTCCACCTGGGCAAGAAGTGTGTCCATCAGGGCGATGCGGCGGCGCAGGCCGAAGACGATGACAACGTCGTCAGGTGTGAAGCTGACGAGATGTTCGCCGAGCGTCTGGCCGCCGCCAGGAATGGCGGAGATATTCTCGATCACCTGCGTCAGTTGCCATTGCAGATAGGTGGCGAAGGAATGGCTGGCGCGAAAGCCGATGACCCACACTTTTCGCGCCTGCAACAGCGCTGCCGACGCGGCATTGATCTGGGCTTCCGATATCGCCAGGAAGGTGGCTTCGATATTGGCGACCCCTTGCGCCACATGGGCGGTGACGGACTGCTCGCCGGCCGTGTCGACGCTGGTTGCCAGGAAAAGGCGCGATCCCGTCTGCTTGTCGGCGCGCGCATGGCGGCGCGCCTCCTCGTAGTTGTCGTAGCCGAGCCGCTGGATGAAGCGCGACACGGTTGCCTTCGACACATGGGCGAGGGCCGCCAGTTCCTGGGCGGAGTAGCTGGCGACTTCGCCGGGAAAGTCGCAGAGAAAGTCGCCAAGGCGCCGTTCCGCCGGATGCAGTTCCGGCAGAACCTGACGAACGCGGGTGAGGAAGGATCGCTCTTTGGGACTCATTACCAATTCCATGAAACTGCCGTTTCACGGACTGTCCGATTTCCAGGCCGCATTGGCAAGGGCGCGAGGTCGCAAAGACGCAAGAGCCTCGCGCTGGCGTCATCAATACTTTGACGGCACGTAAAGCTCTGGCGGCAGTACCTTACGCTCATAGTCGGGGTTGAAGACCCGTTCCGGCAAGGTGATTTCCTCGTGCGGCACGTCCTCGTAGGGGATCTGCTGCAGCAGGTGGTCCATACAGTTCAGCCGCGCCCGCTTCTTGTCGTTGCCTTCGACAATGTGCCACGGCGCTTCGGGGATGTTGGTCCTGGCGAAGGTCTCTTCCTTGGCCTTGGTATAGGCTTCCCAGCGCACGCGCGACTGCAGGTCCATCGGCGACAGCTTCCATTGCTTCAATGGATCGTGAATGCGCACCAGGAAGCGCATCTGCTGTTCCTCGTCCGTGATCGAGAACCAGTATTTGACCAGCCGGATGCCGGAGCGCACCAGCATGCGCTCGAATTCCGGCACGTCGTTGAAGAACTGCTCGACCTGGTCTTCGCTGGCAAAACCCATGACGCGCTCGACGCCGGAGCGATTGTACCAGGAGCGGTCGAACAGCACGATCTCGCCGCCGGCCGGCAGATGCGGCACGTAGCGCTGGAAATACCACTGTGTCTTTTCGCGGTCGGACGGGGCAGGCAGCGCCGCAACCCGGACGACACGCGGGTTGAGCCTTTGGGTGATGCGCTTGATCACGCCGCCCTTGCCGGCTGAATCGCGCCCCTCGAAGATCACCACGACCTTTTCCTTATGATGCACGACCCAGTCCTGCAGCTTGATCAGCTCGGATTGCAGTGCGATCAGGGCGCGAAAATAATCGATGCGCGGCAGCGACGGCGGATGGTTCTTGCGGTAGATCTTGCGGATCTCCTCCGACAGCGCCGGCTCGGAAAGCTCGAGCTCGTAGTCCTCGTCGAGCGTATCGGCGAGTTCCGCCTCAAGCCAGTCCTGCCCTTCGACGTCGCCAATTGACCTGTTCATCGCATCCCTCCAGCGCACAAGCGCGCAATGCCGCCGCACCACGGCAAGATGCGACCATCCCTTGGCTTATTCCATAGCAGCATGAAGGGAATTTGACGCCGTCCTCCGCGGTCGCTGCTTTGTGTCGGAAGCGCTCTACGCCTTGATGTACCAGCCCCAGGGCTCGTCGGCGTCGAAGCGGGTGATCTGTTTGGTTTCGAGATAGTTGGCAAGGCCCCAGCGCCCGAGCTCACGACCGATGCCCGACTGCTTGTAACCGCCCCAGGGCGCCTCGGTGAAGGTGGGTTGCGAGCAATTGACCCAGATGATGCCGGCGCGCAAGGCGCGCGCGACGCGTTCGCAGCGCGCCTCGTCCTTGGACATCACGGCTGCGGCAAGGCCGAAGCGGCTGTCGTTGGCCATGCGCACCGCATCGGCCTCATCTGTAAACGGCTTGACGCAGACGACAGGGCCGAAGATCTCCTCGCGCCAGACATAGCTGTCTTCGCTGATGTCGATCACGACCGTCGGCTCGACGAAATAGCCGCTCTCGAAGCCGGCCGGCCGGCCACCGCCCGCAGCGATGGTTGCGCCGTCCTGGCGGGCGCGGTCGATCGCGGTCAGGATCTTGTCGTACTGGCCTTTTGAGACGATCGGCCCGAGCAGCGTGCCCTCGTCGAGGCCGTTGCCGATCTTGATCTTGGCCACCTCTTCGCAGAGCCGTTTGACGACGGCGTCGTAGATCGGCTCCTCGACCAGCACGCGGGAGGTCGCCGAGCAGACCTGCCCCTGGTTCCAGAAGATGCCGAACATGATCCATTCGACCGCCTTGTCGATGTCGCTGTCGGCAAAGATCACGAAGGGCGATTTGCCGCCGAGCTCGAGGCTGATGTTCTTGATGTCCTGGGCGCCGGCCATCATCACCTTTCGACCCGTGGGCACCGAGCCGGTAAAGGCGAGCTTGTCGACCAGCGGATGCTCCGTCAGCGGCTGGCCCGCATCCTGGCCGGTGCCGGTGATGATGTTGAGCACGCCTGGCGGAAGCTCGATCTCCTCGGCGATGGCGCCGAGCTCCAGAGCCGTCAGCGGCGTCAGCTCCGACGGTTTCAGCACGATGGTGCAACCGGCCGCAAGCGCCGGCGCCACCTTCCACGACACCATCAGCAGCGGATAGTTCCACGGCGTGATCGCGCCGACGATGCCCAGCGGTTCGCGAATGGCGCGGGCGGTGAAGCGGCTGTCGGCGACGGCGATCGTTTCCTCGGCGTTGGCGTCGAGCTCTTCGGCAAGGCCGGCATAGTAGCGAAAGCATCCCGCGGCATCGTCGATATCCCAGAGGGCTTCCGGCAGCGGTTTGCCGTTGTCGGTGACCTCGAGACGCGCCAGCGCATGGCGCCTTTCCTCGATCCTCTCGGCAATTGCGCGCAGATAGACCGCTCTCTCGCTGCCGGAAAGCTTCGGCCATGGGCCACTGTCGAAGGCGATGCGGGCAGCTTTGACGGCGCGGTCGATATCGTCGTAGGTGGCGGCCGGCGCGCGGTGAATGACCTCTTCCGTCGCCGGATCGATGACGTCCAGCGTGCCGCCACGTCGCGGTTTTTCCCATTTTCCGTCGATGAACAATTTGTCCCGCATGCCTGTCCCCTCACCTCAGCCGGGGGAGTATGGCCTCAGCGGTGGCTATCGCGCCAGCCGCCGGCCACACTTTTTTTGCCAAACTTGCTTTTAGCATCGGGACTTAGGTCATCGAGCGTCGTTTTGACGCGTGGCTTTCAGGGCAAGGAATGGAAGCACGGGAAGGATGGCAGCTGTGCTTGCCAGAAACCAGAATTGCCGAAGCGTCATCCAGCCCGAGCCATACAGCATGCCCGTGAGGACGCCCGCCACCATGAACAGATCCATCAGCGGCAGGCTCAAGGCATAGAAGATTGCCTGGCGCTCGAGGGTCAGCCTTTGTTGGATGATGGTGAAATAGGCGGCGAAGGCCACCATCTCGGGGATGCCGCCAAGGACCAGCATGATCGATGCGAGCGTATGGGTGGGCGCAAAGACCAATGCCAGCGTCGTTACGCCTTCCAGGAGGCTGGCAACGAGATAGGCCGTCAGTAGCGACCCTTCGGAGATCAGCTTTCGCGCCAGGCGGCTGGCGATCCATGCGCCGAGGACGGCGCCCGCCCCTTGTGCGGCGATGAGCGTGGTCCACATCGAGGCATCGAGCCCGAACTGGTCGTGATTGAGCCAGAACAGGAAGGGCTGCAGCGCGCCGAGCGAGATCATGTAGCCGAGCGCGGGCAGGACGAGGACTGAGAGTACCGGGCTTTCTCGCATCATCGCCATCGCCTCGCGAAAGAGACCGGCTTTGGCGGCGATCGGCGGTTCGGCCCGCATCTGTCCGGCTGCTGCGATGCCGGTGAAAAGCACGATCGCGGCCAGGAGATGGCCAAGCGCAAGGGCCGCGAAAGCAAAAGCAGGAGCGATCGCCGTCAGTATCAGGCCGGCCGCGGGCGGACCGAAGATCTTGGCAAGCCGGTCGATCGCCTGGAAGGCCGTGTTTGCCTCCATGCTGCGGCCGGCCGGCACGACGGTGGAACGCAGCGCCAGCAGCCCCGGGACGACAATGGTGTCGGCAAGACCGATCGCCAGAACGACGACCTGCAACGCTCCCGCATGCGCAACACTTGAAAGGACGACAAGACACAGTGCCGTGACGACAAGCCCGGCGCAAACGGGCGCAAGAGGACCTGCGCTGCGGATCAACGCGGCGGCGACAGGGGCAAACAGAATGCGCGGGGCAAGTCGGAGCGCGAGGCTGCCGACGAGTTCCGCGCCGGTGCCGAACCGTTGCGCGACGAGAAGCGGCAGCGCCGCAACCAGCATCCATGAGCAGAAGGAATAGAGGGTAAGGGCGAAGCCGACGCGCCGGAAGGCGGCCGATTTCCAGAGAGAGGGAGACGTCATGACAAGCCCGACAGACAGTCGATTGGCCGGCTCCCGACAATAGCGCCCACCGCGGTCGGGTGCTTTGCGTTCAGGAGCGGAGATCAATCGAACAGGAGAAACCAGCCCGTGGGAAACGGGCGACTTTGGGCTCGCGATTGCAAGCCCCGCCTTGCGGGGCTCGTCACGCCATCAGGTGTGGTTGGCTCGACATGGCCACTGACTACCATGATTGCGGCCAAGGCGGCAAGAATTGCACAGGGGTCAACGGGCCTGGCCTGCGAGCGCGGGCAGGGCGCTTGCGAGCTGGGTGATCACCATGCCGCCGATGATCAGTGCAACGCCGACGAGGCGAGCGACGCTCACCGGCTTTTGCGCAAAGCCCATCAGGCCGAAGTGGTCGATGACGATAGAGACCGCCATCTGCCCCGCAATGACGGCAACGATGAAACTGGCGGCGCCGAGTTTCGGCGCAAGCAAAAGGGCGGCGGTGATGTAGACGACGCCGGCCGCGCCGCCGATCCAGATCCACCACGGCCCCTTCAGCGTTGCGCCGAGCGTCGGCATCGGCACGCGAAGCGCGATCATGACGGGGATGATGAGAGCGAGGCTGATGCCGAGCGAAACGACGGTCGCCCACAAGGGGTGGCCGATGAGACGGCCCAGCATGGCGTTGGCGCCGGCCTGGAACGGCACGACGGCTCCGGCAAAGACGGCGGCGAGGATAAGGAGGAGGGAGGAAGCATTTGCCATGACGAAATTCCGATCTGTTTGACCGGCTCATGCTCTGTCATTCAAATCAGGAATGGAAATTCGCATGTGGCACAGACTATATTCATGAAATGAATGATCTCGCCGGAATTGACCTGAACCTGCTCGTCGTGCTCGACGCGCTTCTCGCCGAGCGCCACGTGTCGCGCGCTGCCGTCCGCCTGAACAAGAGCCAGCCTGCGGTCAGCCACGCGCTGGCGCGGCTGCGCCACCTTTTCGACGATCCTTTGCTGGTGCGACACGGCGGACGGCTGGAGCCGACCCTGCGGGCGCTCGAAATCGCGCCTCGACTGACCGAGGCGATGGGGCGGATGCGGTCTTTGCTGACACCTTCCGGTTTCGAGCCGGCAACGCAGCGCCGTGCGTTCCGGATGGCGATGTCGGATTACGGCGCAGCGGTGCTGCTGCCGAGATTGATGGCGACCTTGCGCCAGGAGGCGCCGGAGGTCGACCTGATCGTCAGCCAGGCGAGCCGAGAGGTGATGGCCGCGCAGGTGGCCGATGGCGAGATCGATCTCGCACTCGGCGTGTTTCCCACCCACGGCGAAGGCATTCGGTCGTCGCTGCTCTTTACCGAGACCTTCGCCTGTCTCGCGGACGCGGCGCAACTTGACCGATCGCGGACCATGGATCTGGGCGACTATCTCGCCCGGCCGCATGTGCTGGTGTCGCTACGCGGCGATGTCGGCAACGAGATCGACGTTGCGCTGGCGGCGACAGGCAAGACGCGCCGCATCTGTCTCGCCATCCCGCATTGGAGCATCGCGCCCGGCGTGATCCGCGGCACGGACCTCGTCCTGACCGTGGCGCGCCGCATCCTGTCCCAGGCAGATGGCGATGGCTTCGCCGTGTTCGAGCCGCCCTTTGCCATTCCGCCATTCGACTTCGAGCAGATCTGGCACCGGCGCCGCGATGCGGATCCTGGACATCGCTGGCTGCGGGGACTTGTCACGCGCCTTCTCGGTGGCGCCGAACCGACAGCCGGCCGATGACGCTGCGGCGTTTGCCGCCGGACACGGTGCCCGACCTGCCGTCGCCTTGCTGTCAAAGGCCAAAAAAAGACCCGGACGGATGGGCCGGCCGGGTCTCAAAGGTTTAGTGTGCTGACGTTATCTTACGTGTGTTATCAGGCGTGCCCGACGCCCTGGATGGCAGAGACCTGCCATTCGCCGTCGGCCTTGCGCACGAAGGTCCACAGCTCGACGGCTTCCGTCAGGTTGTCCGGATCGCCGCTGATCACCTTGCCGGTCGTGCGGTCGCGCATCACGTCGATGCTCTCATAGCGCATGGCAACGGTGGCGAAGTCCTTGCCGTCTTCCGACCAGGCCTCGGCGACATCGCCCTGGACGAGGTGGACGTCGGTCACGTCGTTCTTGACGCCGCTGGTGGCGTTGTCGCTCAGTTCCTCGGCGAGATAGGACATGGCTTCCGGTGTCGTCAGGCGACGCAGGGTGCCGTAGTCCTCGGCCGCATAGGCTGCCTGAACGTCCTTCAGCATCTTCTCGAACTGCTCGAGATCCGACTGGCCAATGCCGATTTCATCGGCCGGGCCGTCGGTGACGGGTGCCGGCTGCGGTGCAGCCATCGGGCGCGCGTTGGCCTGGTTGGCCTGTCCGGTTGCCTGGCCACCGCCGATGCTCGGGATCTTGAACGACGGCATGCCGCTTGCAGGCGACGGGTTCGACGACCGTTCCGACGGGCCGGCATAGGCCGTCTGCTGACGGTTACGGCCGAAGAAGCGCATGGCGAGCATGATCACGCCACCGATCAGCAGCATCTGCACGATCAGGCCGAGGAAGCCCGCAGCACCGCCGAAGCCGCCGCCCATGAGCATGCCGATCAGGCCGCCGACCATGAGGCCGCCGAGCAGAGAGCCGCCGAAGCCGCTGAAGAAACCGGGACGAGCGTTGGGCGTGTTGGCAGCACCCGGACGCGTCTGGGCGGCGCCGGGGGTGGCCGATGTCGGGCCGGCATCCTGCCGCGGCGTCATCGAGCGGTCGATCGGCGCCGCGTTGGTCGGGGCGGTACGGGTGACGGGCGGCTGCGAGAACGTGCGTGTACCGCGGCTGCCGAAGCCGCCGCCGGAGCGCCGTGCCTCGGCGACATCCACAACCGTGAGCCCGATCGTGAGACCGATCGCCATCATCGCCAGAGCTCGTCCAAAACGCTGCATTGCCATTCAAACCCCTTATCGTGCTTGGGCCCGCTCAGGGCCTTCGCTGGTTCATATAGAGGTTCCGGTCCCGGAATTTAAGGTTTTCGAGTCGTTTTCGGTCCGGTTTACCGTAATCCCGACCCTGAAATCGGGGCGGAAAAGCCATCAGCGATCGGCAGAAAGGATCAGCGTCGCCGCCTTCTCGGCAATCATGATCGTCGGCGAGTTGGTGTTGCCGGACGTGATCGTCGGCATGATCGAGGCGTCGGCGATCCGCAGGCCCTCCAGCCCGCGCAGGCGCAATTCCGGATCGACGACGCTTGTGGGATCCGCGCCCATCCGGCAGGTGCCGACCGGGTGGAAGATCGTCGTCCCGATGTCGCCGGCAGCCCGTCTGAGATCTTCGTCGCTCTCATAGGATGGGCCCGGCTTGAATTCGACCGGATTGAAACGGGCAAAAGCGGGCTGACTGACGATCCCGCGCGTCAGCCGGATGGAGCGAACCGCAACATCACGGTCGGCCTCGGCTGTCAGGTAGCGTGGGCGAATGTCGGGCGGCGTTGCAAAATCCGGTCCCTTCAGATGCACCGAGCCGCGGCTTTCCGGCCGCAGATTGCAGACGCTGGCGGTAATCGCCGGGAAGGAATGCACGGGTTCGCCGAACCTGTCGAGCGATACCGGCTGGACGTGATATTGCAGATCCGGCGTTTCCTTCTCGGGGCCGGAACGGGTGAAGATGCCGAGCTGGCTCGGCGCCATCGCCATCGGGCCGGAGCGTCTGGCCAGATATTCAAGGCCGATCGCCGCCTTGCCCAGCAAGGTGCTTGCCTTTTCGTTCAGCGTCGGCACGCCCGAGACCTTGTAGGCGAGGCGCAGCTGCAGGTGATCCTGCAGGTTTTCGCCGACACCTGAAAGCTCGTGCCTGACCTCGACGCCGTTGTCCCGCAGCACGCTTCCACGGCCGATGCCCGACAGTTCCAGGATCTGCGGCGATCCGATGGCGCCGGCCGAAAGCACGGTCTCGCGGCGACAGCGCACCCGCTTGACCACGCCGTCATGCTGGAACTCGACACCGGCGATCCGACCCTCCTCGATCACCAGCCGGCGGACATGCGCCTTGGTCAGAACCGTGAGATTGCGCCTCTTGGCGGCCGGCCGCAGAAAAGCCTTGGCCGTGTTCCAGCGGATGCCGGAGCGCTGGTTGACGTCGAAATAGCCCGAGCCTTCATTGTTGCCGCGGTTGAAATCAGGCGTTTCCGGAATGCCGGCCTCGGTTGCCGCTTTCTGGAAGGCGTCGAGAACGGCCCAGCGAACACGCGCCTTTTCCACCCGCCATTCGCCGCCGGCACCATGCATCTCGTCGGCGCCGCGATAGTGATCTTCCGATTTGCGGAAGTGCGGCAGCACGTCGTCCCAGCCCCATCCGGTACAACCGAGCTGGCGCCAGTGATCGTAGTCGCGCGCCTGGCCGCGCATGTAGATCATGCCATTGATCGAGGAGCAGCCGCCGAGCACCTTGCCGCGCGGATAGCCGAGCGCCCGGCCGTTCAGCCCCTCCTCGGCGGCGGTGGTGAAACACCAGTCGGTGCGGGGATTGTTGATGCAATAGAGATAGCCGACCGGAATGTGGATCCAGTGATAATTGTCACTGCCGCCGGCCTCGAGCAGAAGGACGCGGCGGTCCCGGTTTTCGGAAAGGCGGTTTGCCAGAACGCAGCCGGCGCTACCCGCTCCGACGACGATATAGTCGAACGTGTCCATGGGCTCACTCTTCCTGCCGATGACCCGGTCCCGCCGGACCGGGACCGCTCTCTCCCGGGACCGACCCGGCTAGTTCCGGTGCTCGAAGCCGAGCTTGCGGCCAAGCCTCGAATTGTAGAACTCGCCGACGATGCCGCGCCGGAACAGAAGTACACAGACCATGAACACCAGGCCGGTAATGATCGTGACCGGGAATTCGGAAGTGGCCAGGTAGTTCTGCAGGGTCACGACCAGGCCGGCGCCGAACAGCGGCCCGATCAGCGTGCCGATGCCACCGAGCAGCGTCATCAGGATGACTTCGCCCGACATCTGCCAGCCGACATCGGTCAGCGTCGCGAACTGGAACACCAGCGCCTTGACGCCACCGGCAAGTCCGGTCAGCGCCGCCGACATGACGAAGGCCGCAAGCTTGTAGTTGCGCACGGAATAGCCGAGCGACACGGCGCGCGTCTCGTTCTCGCGGATCGATTTCAGGATCATACCGAAGGGCGAGTGGATGATCCGCCAGATGATCGCAACGCCGATGATGAACACGCCGAGCACGAAGTAATACATGTTCGTCGACTGGCTGAGATCGATGAAGCCGAAGAGATGGCCGCGCGGCACGGACTGGATGCCGTCCTCGCCCTTGGTGAACTCGGCCTGCAGGCAGAAGAAATAGAACATCTGCGCCAGCGCCAGGGTGATCATGGCGAAATAGATGCCCTGGCGGCGGATGGCGAGGAAACCGATGACGGCGCCAAGGAACGCCGCGCCGGCGACGCCGACGAGAATGCCGAGCTCCGGCGGCAGCCCCCATTCCTTCACCGCATGGGCGGTGAAATAGGCAGCCCCGCCGAAGAAGGCGGCATGTCCGAAGGACAGAAGGCCGGTATAGCCGAGCAGCAGGTTGAAGGCGCAGGCAAACAGCGCGAAGCACAGCAGCTTCATCAGGAAGACCGGGTAGAAGAACAGCGGTGCGAGCATCAGCAGCGCGAGGCCCGCCGCCAGGAAGATCGTCTGGGCGACGACCGGCTTCTTTTCGCGTGGCTTATCGATATCGAGCGTCAATGTCATATCAAGCATCCCGGCCGAAGAGGCCTGCCGGCCGTATCAGGAGAACGATGGCCATGATCACGAAGATCACGATGTTGGAGGCTTCGGGGTAGAACACCTTGGTCAGCCCCTCGGCGACCCCGAGCAGGTAGCCGGTGACGATCGCCCCCATGATCGAGCCCATGCCGCCGACGACGACCACGGCGAAGACGACGATGATGATGTTGGAGCCCATCAGCGGCGACACCTGGTAGATCGGTGCCGCCAGCACGCCGGCAAGGGCTGCCAGGGCAGCGCCCAGCGCATAGGTCAGCGTCAGCAGGAACGGTACGTTGATGCCGAAGGACTGCACGAGAATGGGGTTTTCGGTGGCCGCGCGCAGATAGGAGCCGAGCTTGGTTTTCTCGATCACCAGCCAGGTACCGATGCACACGACGAGCGAGAAGGCGATGACCCAGCCGCGATAGACGGGCAGGAACATGAAGCCGAGATTGGTGCCGCCGGCAAGGGCTGCGGGCGTCGCATAGGGCTGGCCGGAGGCGCCATAGAGATAGCGGAACGTGCCTTCGATCGTCAGCGCCAGGCCGAAGGTGAAAAGCAGGCCATAGAGCGGATCGAGTGTGTAGAGCCGTCGCAGCATCGTACGTTCGATGATCGCGCCGACAAGGCCGACCGCAAGCGGTGCGATAACCAGCGCCGGCCAGTAGCCGATGCCGAAATAGGAGAGAAGCAACCAGGCGAAGAAGGCGCCAAGCATATATTGCGCGCCGTGGGCGAAGTTGATGACCCGCAACAGGCCGAAGATGATTGCAAGGCCGAGGCTGAGCAGCGCATAGAACGACCCGTTGATGAGCCCGATCAGCAACTGCCCGAGGAAGGCCTGCAGTGGAATTCCGAAAATCATGGTCATGGCTCAGACCCCCAGCACGTCGTGCAGCATGTCCATGCGGGCGGAAAGTTCCGAAACGGGAAACTCGCCGACCATGCGGCCATGGTCCATCAGGTAGAAACGGTCGGCAACCTTGCTGGCGAAACGGAAGTTCTGCTCGACCAGCAGAACGGTCATCCCGCGCGCCTTCAGGGTCTTCAGCACGTCGCCGATGCGCTGGACGATCACGGGGGCAAGACCCTCGGTCGGCTCGTCGAGCAGCATCATGCGCACGCCGGTTCTCAGGATCCGGGCGATCGCCAGCATCTGCTGCTCGCCGCCGGAAAGTTTGGTGCCGGGGCTGTTGCGGCGTTCATGAAGGTTCGGAAAGAGCTCGAAGATCTCGTCGATCGTCATGCCGCCCTTGGCAACCGCCGGCGGCAGCAGCAGGTTTTCGTAGACCGACAGCGTCGAGAAGATGCCGCGCTCCTCGGGAATGAAGCCGATGCCGCGATGGGCGACCCGGTGCAGCGGCACCTTGACGAGATCCTCGCCGGCAAAATCGATCGTGCCCTTGCGGTTGCGCACGATGCCCATGATCGAGCGCAGCGTCGTGGTCTTGCCGACGCCGTTGCGGCCGAGCAGGGTGACCATCTCGCCTTCGCCGACGGTCATGTCGACGCCATGCAGGATATGGCTTTCGCCATACCAGGCGTTGAGGCCGGAGACTTTCAGAAGCGGTTTCATCTCAGGCCTCCTCGGTGCCCATATAGGCGGTGCGGACCCGCGGATCTGCCGAGACTTCCGCATAGTCGCCTTCGGCCAGGATCTCGCCACGTTGCAGCACCGTCACGTGGTGGCAGAGCGTCGAGACGACGGAGAGATTGTGCTCGACCATCAGCACCGCGCGCTCCAACGCCACCTCGCGAATGATTTCGGCCACCATGCCGACATCCTCGTGGCCCATGCCGGCCATCGGCTCGTCGAGCAGAAGCACCTTCGGGTCGAGCGCCAGCGTTGTCGCGATTTCGAGCACCCGCTTGCGGCCGTAGGAAAGATCGGCGGCAATCGCGTTTCTTTCCTTGTCGAGGCCGACGGAGCGGATCAGCTGATCGGCCTTGGCGATCAGCCCGTCGAGCGCCGACATCGGCTTCCAGAACTGGGTCGCAAGGCCGTTCGGCCGCTGCAGCGCCACGCGCACATTGTCGAGCACGCTCATATGCGGGAACACCGCCGAGATCTGGAACGAACGCACCAGGCCCATGCGCGCCACCTTGTCCGGCGCCGTGCGGGTGATGTCCTCGCCGAGCAGCGTGATCGTGCCGTCGGTCGGCTGCAGGAACTTGGTCAGGAGGTTGAAGACCGTGGTCTTGCCGGCGCCGTTCGGGCCGATCAGCGCATGCACGCGGGCATGGTGGACGTCGAGATTGACGTTGTTGACGGCGGTGAAACCGCCGAAGTCGCGACGGAGACCGCGGGCGGACAAAACCACCCGCGGCGCTCCATGCTGTTCTGGCAAGCCGGCCGTCATCGCGAACCGACCGCTCACGACTTCACGAGGTCGCAGCCGCTCTTGGCCGGATCGATGAAGGCTTCCGAACCCGGGATGGTGGCGAGCACCTTGAAGTAATCCCAGGGCTCCTTGCTTTCGTCCGGCTTCTTCACTTCGAGCAGATACATGTCGTGGATCATGCGGCCGTTTTCGGCGACCTTGCCGTTTTCAGCAAAGACGTCGTTGACGGGCAGCGCATGCAGTTCCTTCGACACGGCGTCGGCATCGTCGCTGTCGGCCTTCTCGATCGCCTTCAGATAGGACAGCACGGCGGAGTAGGTGCCGGCATGGACCATGTTCGGCATTTTTCCGGTGCGCTCCATGAAGCGCTTGCCGAACTTCGCCGTCTCCTCGTTGCGGTTCCAGTAGAAGCCTTCGGTCAGTGTCAGGCCCTGCGCCGCTTCGAGGCCGAGGCCGTGCACTTCGGCAAGCGTGAAGAGGAGCGCCGCCAGGCGCTGGCCGCCCTGGACGATGCCGAATTCAGCGGCCTGCTTGATGGCGTTGGCGGTGTCGAGGCCGGCATTGGCAAGGCCGATGACCTTGGCGCCCGAAGACTGCGCCTGCAGAAGGAAGGACGAGAAGTCGGTGGTCGCCAGCGGATGGCGAACCGAGCCAACGACGGTGCCGCCATTTTCCTTGACGTAGTTGCCGGTGTTTTCCTCGAGCGAATAGCCGAAGGCGTAGTCGGCGGTCAGGAAGAACCAGCTGTCACCGCCCTGCTTGACCAGGGCGCCGCCGGTGCCGACGGCGAGCGCATGGGTGTCGTAAGCCCAGTGGAAACCGTAAGGCGAGCACTGCTTGCCCGTCAGTTCCGTAGTGGCAGCACCGGTGTTGATGGTGATCTTCTTCTTTTCCTTCGACAGCGCCTGCACGGCAAGGCCGACCGACGAGCTCGTAAGCTCCATGATGCTGTCGACCTGTTCGGTGTCGTACCACTGCCGGGCGATGTTGGAGGCGATGTCGGCCTTGTTCTGGTGGTCGGCGGTGATCACTTCCACGGGGACGCCGAGCACCTTGCCGCCGAAATCCTCGACCGCCATCAGTGCCGCCTCGTAGGAAGACTTGCCGCCGAAGTCGGCATAGACGCCGGACTGGTCGTTCAGGATGCCGATCTTGACCTTGCCGTCGGATGCGTCGGCAAGCGCCGCAGTGCTGCTGGCAAGCATCAGGGCGAATGCGGTGAGCAGTTTCGTCGTCATCGTGTCCTCCTCCAAGGTTTTCAGGCTGGAACTGCCACGCGAAATCGCGTCTTGCTCCGGCAAAGCGCATGGCATTGCCGGATCGTCAGTCCTGTTCTGTTCAAATTTGGCCAGACATGCTCCTCAGATGTCGGCTCCGGCGCTACAATCCGGAAAAAACCGCTTGGATGCAAGCGCTGCCGCCCGTAAATTACAAACAGGGTCTGTTCATTTTCGAACAGATGGGGGCAATGCCATGAATCCGAACTTCACCTGGGACGATCTTCAGTTCTTTCTGGCGGTCGCGCGCACCGGCCAATTGTCGACGGCGGCAAGGCGGCTCAGGACCAGCCACGCGACGGTGTCGCGGCGCATCGACCGGCTGGAATTCGCGCTCAAGGTCAAGCTGTTCGAGCGCAATCCGCGCGGCTATGTGCTGACGGCGATCGGCCAGCGCTTCGTTGAGACCGCCGAGCGCATCGAGCGCGAGACCGAGCAACTGCAGCTCGACATCAGCGACGGCCTGACGGCGCAGCGCGGCGTGGTGCGGCTGAGCACGCTCGAAGGCTTCGGCAACTTCTTCCTGTCGGACCGGCTGTCGAGTTTTGCCGCGACCTATCCGAACATCTCGCTCGAACTGGTGGCGATCCAGCAGATCATGTCGCTGTCACGCAAGGAGGCGGATCTGTCGGTGGCGCTGACGGCGCCGAAGGCCGGCCCCTATCACTCGGAGGTGCTGACGCCCTATACGCTGCATGTCTATGGCGCGCGCAGCTATCTCGCCAACCACCCACCGATCAGAAGCCGCAACGATCTCGCAGCCCACCAGTTCGTCGGTTACATCGAAGACATGATCTTTGCGCCCGGGCTCGATTATCTCGGCGAGATCCAGCCGGGCCTCAGGGCGCATTTCCAGAGTTCGAGCATCCTCACGCAGTTGAAGGCGGTGCGCCAGGGGCTCGGCCTTTGCGTATTGCCGCATTTCATGGCGCGCGAGGAAAGGGACATCGAGATCGTGTTGCCCGATGAGGTCGAGCTGAAGCGCACGTACTGGATGATCTGTCACCGCGATCTCGTGCCGGTGCCGCGGGTCAGGGCGGTGCGCGAATTCCTGATGCAGATCGTGCGGGAGAACCGGGGTCATTTCACGCGCGAAAGACCGTTTGCGGGTGCTCCGACGGCCCTGGCGCTTGAGCCGAAATAGAGCTTCGCGCATGTCCTCAAGGCGTCTCAGGTGCTTTGGCCTGCCGTTCGACGTCGTTCCAGTCGAAATCGGGACCAGAAATTGCCCCCATTTGCCCTGTTGAAAACCCTCGTCTGAATTTATCGTTTGTTTTCATGTGGTTGTT
>NZ_DALZXU010000003.1:80067-409258 GCF_031989085.1 Ensifer sp. | reverse complement strand
CGTCGCCGTCGCCGGAGCCGCAGGTGTCGTCATCGTCGTCGTCACCACCATGATCGTCGTCGTCGTCCGGGTCCGACCCGGCGTCGTCGTCGTCGTTCACCGGCACCAGGGTCGGTGCAGCACCGTGGAAGGTGATGGTGTGCTCGCCACTCGAAAGCGTCGTCGTGCCGTTGCCGTTGTCGGTCGCCTGATAGCTTGCCGGGTCGGCGCCCGCCGGGATCTCGACCACGTCCTGCGGACGAAGCGTGCCGACGATGGTGTCCTTCCCGCCGTTCGAGCGGAAGACGATGCGATGTGCCGAGGTGAGGCTGGAAATATCGACGATGTCGTCGCCGCTCGAACCTTCGATGGTAATGGTCGAGTAGTTGAGACTGGTGCTGTCGAAATTGCCGATGACCTGGATGGTATCCCCGCCGCTGGCACCGCCGTCCGGCGTGCCGTTGCCGTTGTTGGCGGTCACGTTCAGATTGCCGACCATGATCTCCTCGATGTTGTCGAGTTCGGCCACGACCGCCTCGACGCCTGCCACCGTGCGGGTGATGACGATTTCCGTCGAAGCAAGGAATGCGGTGTTGAGACTTGCCGCAAGCCCGGCATTCTGCCCGTTGGTGACCGCATAGATGCGGAACTGTTCTGCGCCCTGCGCGCCCGACAGGCGGTAGGTGTCGCTTCCGGTCCCGCCATCGACGATGTCACGGCCCTCGTTGCTGGTCTGCTCGATGATGTCGTCTCCGCCGCCGGCGAGGATGACGTCGTTGCCGGCACCGGCGTTGAAGGTGTTGGCGGCGTCATTGCCCACCAGGATCTGGCTGCCGTTGCCACCGGTGATCGTGCCCACCGTGTCATAGCCAAGCGAGACGTTGGCGTTGTCTGCGTTGCTTCCCGTCGCCGTGTAGGTGAACTGCCCGCCGGCCGCACCATTGCTCGGGTCGGTAAGCGTCACCGAGCCGGGGTTGGTGGTCAGGCTGACACCCGTGAGGCCATTCGGGTTGGACACTGCCGTCACGTCCAGCGTGCTGTCCGGATCGACGTCGTTATAGAGGAATGCCCATTCCGGAATGATGATCGCCGTGCCGCGCACCACGTTCGTGACGATGCTGTCATCGTTGGCGACCGTCGGATCCTGAACCGCGGTGACATTGACGGTGGCCGTTGCGACAGAGCTGTTGCGAATGCCGTCATTGACCGTCACCGCGATCTGCCGAGGTGTCGTGCTCGGGTTGTCGGAGGTGTTTTCGAAGCGGACCGCGTCGAGGGCCCTCTGGTAGTCCGCAGCCGTCCCCGTGCCCGAAAACTGCAGGACGATCTGGCCATTGGCGGCCGTCTGCTGGACCGAGATGCCGGCCGGGCGGCCGTTGCCGGTCGTGGCCGTCAGGACGTCCCCGGCGGCAGCGTTGGTCAGGACGACCCTTGCGGAGACGATCTGCTCGTTGCTCGCAATTCCGGCGAGGCTCGAAATGCCGACTGCAGCCTGGTCCTCGACGAAGGTGCTGGTCCAGCCCGTCGATCCATCGTCGATCGGGCGGGTGAACTGGACGTTGACGTTGTCGATGCGCACGGTTTCATTGCCGGCGTCGACGCCGCTGAAGAGGAAACGGATTGCGGCGGTGGCGGTAAACGGCCCCGTCAGTGTCAGGCTCGCCGTGCCGTTGTTGGAGGTGCTGTTGAGCGTCTGCAGCGTGGTGAAGTTCTGGCCGTCGGTCGAATACTGCACCTGCAGCGTTTCGCCGTTGTCGAGGTTGGCCTCCTGGTAGCTGAAGCTCAGCGTCGCGGTGCCGTTGCCAACCGTCGACAGGTCGATGCCGCGGGTGATGGATGCGCCAGCGGGGGTGGAGCCGCCCCCCGTATCCTGCCGGAATTCAAGCTGGCCGGCATTGATGCGGATCTCGCCGGTCGTTGCCTCATTCCCCACGCGATCGTTCGCTTCGGTCCAACTGCTCGCCCAGGGG
The DNA here is from genome assembly GCF_031989085.1 of Ensifer sp. Taxonomy (NCBI): domain Bacteria; kingdom Pseudomonadati; phylum Pseudomonadota; class Alphaproteobacteria; order Hyphomicrobiales; family Rhizobiaceae; genus Ensifer; species Ensifer sp. The sequence goes on along the minus strand of NZ_DALZXU010000003.1, from coordinate 407,309 downwards.
ACGGTTCCGTTGGAGTTGGCATAGCTAGCCGTTGCGAACTGATCCCGGTAGCTCTGGCTTTCGAAGGCGTGCAGGTCCACGGTCGGCAGGCGAAGGTCGAGGACCCGGTCGGCAAACTGGATGCGTTCGATGTTGAAGAGCCGGTCCGTGCCCTCGGCTTCGAGGGGCCTGCCGGTTTCGGGATCGACGATGCCGACGGTCGGGTTGATATGTGCGACCGTAACGCTGCCGTCGTCGTTATAGGTGATTTCGTAGTTCTCGAAGTCGTCGTAGTAGACGGCGGTATCGACGTCGCCTTCATTGCCGCCGTCGAGGATTTCCCGGACCACCTGCAACTGCCTCGGCTTGATCTCGCCGGAGAAAAGCCGCGCCTGAATGTCGGCGATCGAGTCGATGCTGAACGGTGTCCAGATCTGTCCGCGGGAGAGGTCCGGCGTCACGAGAATGCGGACGTTCAGCCACTTGTCACCGTCGATGATGTCGTTGCCGCCCATGCCGCGGATGATATCGGATCCGCCGCCGCCCAGGATGATATCCGAGCCATCCGACGTATCCATGACCCCAAGCTGCATCTCGCCGGCGGGATTGATCGGGTTGCCGTTGGCGTCGAGATTGTGCGGATTGTAGATCTCGAAGCGTTGCAGGTGGGCGACGAGATCGCGCAGGCCGGCGATCCGGTCGACATTCTTTTCGAGCAGTGCGTTGGAGAAGCTCTCGATCGGCGCATCGGGCTCGACCTGAGCCGCATTGCCATTCGGATCATAGCCGCCGATCACCACGTCGCGGCCGGTCAGCCGATCGTTATGATCCCAGCCGGACAGGCCCTCGACCAGGTCGTAGCGGTCCCTGACGATGTTATTCTGCTGGTTGACGAAGATGCTGATGTTCATGTTGGCATCGGCGCCATAGTCGTTGTTCTGGAACGACGTCCAGTCAAAGCCGGCCATGCCGTTCGAGCGGTTGATGCCGATACCCTGCACCATGATGTCGTCGCCGGATTCACCGTCGAAGTCGGTGTCATTCTCGCCGGCGATCATCACGTCGTGGCCGATGACGCGCGAGTTGAAGAACAACTCTGAGTTATCGCCGGTGAGCGTCGTCATGTTGCCTTGGGCTTCCATCCAGTCGTCGCCCTCGTTGCCGAGGAGGACCCCGCCGCCGGTGGGCGCCCGGATGAAGTCGTTGCCTTCGCCGCCCGAAATCGTCTTCTGATCCTCGCCGCCGGCCAGAACGTCGTTGCCGTCGCCGCCAAAGATGAGGTCGAGGCCCATGCCACCGTTGATGATGTCGTCGCCGCCCTCGCCCTTGATCACGTCGGCGGCGCCGATGTCGGTGCCGCTGTCGGTGATGATGTCGTCGCCGTCACCGCCATGCAGGTGGTCGACGCCAAACCCGCCCTCGATGCGGTCGTCGCCGCCTTCACCCCAGATCGTGTCGTCGCCGGAGCCGCCGATCAGCGTCTCGCCGGTATTGGTGCCGCCGAGGACCACGTGCTGGTCGCCGGTAAAGCGCAGGTAGTTGGCCGCGCGCACGACCAGGGAGGTCGTACCGGTGATGGCGGAGATCACGTCGGCCTCGCCGGTCGGGTCGGCGTTGCCGATCCCCCTGTTGTACTGCTTCGACTGATCCATCGCGATGATGTAGTCGGCCGTCTGGAACGCGGCACCGTTGATGTGCAGGCCGGTTTCCTCGGTGTCGGTGTTGCGGCGGATCAGGTCTGCGAAGCTGTCGCTTTCCAGCTCGTTCAAAAGGTTCTGACCCTGCGTGCGGCTCAGATAGTAGAAGCGGTCGCCGTTCTGCAGGTTCTGGATCTGCAGCTCGAACACGTAGGTGAAAGTCGAGCCGAGCATGCCGCCAAAGGGCATCAGCGCTTCGGCAAGGCCGCCGATCCAGAAATCGACCTTGTTGAGACCGGTTTCGCGGGCGGCCCAGCTGCCGGTCGAGTTCAGGTAGTCGAGGCGCGCCTGACGCTCTCCGGCCGTCTCGCCTGCAACGCCGAAGACCAGATCCCAGGCAGCGTCGCGCTTGGCTTCCGCGGTCGTGGCCGCGGTGATCGCGTCATGCGTGCCATAGGCGGCGATAAAGTTGACGATCGACAGCGGGTTCTTGATGTGCTGGGCGAAATCTGCCCAGCTTTCATAGGGTTTGAGATAGGTGTCGTTCGTCTGTTCGTAGATCTGGCGCCGGGCCTCGTTGAGCGACGGCACGCCGGTTTCGCGAGCGCGGGCAATGTTGAGTGCGGCAAGGTCCAGCGGCAGGCCTACAAGGTTGTTGCGCAGCGCGCTGGTCGTGAACTCGTCGATCTCGTTGCCGGCCTGCCGGGTCATGCCACGAAGGATTGCGCCCGAGGCCGCATGCGCATCGACGCCTGCGCTGTTGAAGATGATCGGGTTCAGGAAAGCGTCGATCAGGCCGACTTCTTCCGGCGTTGCCGCATTGTTGCTGAGCTTCAGCATCTCGACGTTCTCGGCAAGCATCGAGTGGCCGAAGCGATAGACGACCTGGGCAAACTCCTCGTAAATCACCGCGTCGATCTCGACGGAATGCGAGAACACGAACGGATCGATCTGCGGGGCGACGGCGCGCACGAACTCTTCGAAGACCAGATGCTGGTAGACCATTTCGGTCGAGAAGCGCGCCGCCTGGAACAGCCGTTCGCCATCCCAGATCAAAGTGGACAAGTCGGCCGGTAGGCTCGTCACATCGACCAGCAGCCATTCGTTGAGCAGCGCCAGGTCGCCTTCGGCCAGGAGCGTCGCCTTGATCTCGTCGACCTGGCGATTGTGCTCGCTGTGGAAGATAGAGTGGGTCGCCGTCAGCGCGACGTTTTCGTTGCCGCGGCCATCGCCGACGATGAAGTGGGCATTCAACAGCTCGTCGTCATAGGTGAGGTTGAAACCGAACTGGTTGGGAATGATGGGGTTTCCGGCGACATTGTCGGCATCCGGCAGCACCGCCACGGGTGCTGTCGCCGGGTTGCGGTCATGGTCGATCGGTGCGCTCGGCACCGCGTTGTGGGCGATGTCGTTAAGGAAGGCCCGGCCGGCGCTGAGGCTGGTCAGCGCATTGAGCGGCGCTGCGAGATTGCCTTCGACGGGTCCCGTCGCCGTCACCATCAGGGGCAGACCATTGGCGCCGCGCACGAACTCGCCATAGAGGTCGGTCACGAGAAGCGGCACGCTGTGGACGTTGAGATCGCTGAGCTCGATGCCCAGCAACTCGCGCGCCTGGGCCTTGATGTCGCCCCAGGTGGGCGGGCCGCCGTTTGCGCCTTCGAGCATCTGGCCCGTCGCCATCGGCTTGCCGCCGACCATAACATACTCGCGCAGGAACACCTGGTGCGAGGGGTTGGAGGTATAGACCTGGTTGAGGTCGATCCAGGGCGTTGTCTCGTTGCGATGATCGCGGATGTCGTCGGAGGTCCCGACCTGGCCATCCGGGCCGGCATGGACGGCATCGTTGGTTGCGCGGGTCAGAACCATGAAGTTGGTCGGGCTGCCCGGCACGTAGAGCGGGTCGTCCGGCTGCAGCGGAATGATGACGTTGCCGCTGCCGCCCTTGGAGGTGAGATCGAGGCCATGGTCGAAGAACTGGCCGAAGATCGTCATGAAGCCGTTGAAGGAAGCGGTGTCGCCGAGGTCGGCGGCGATGTTCTTGATGAAGACGTTGTCGCCGTCCATCGTCACGCCATGCGAAGTGACTTCGGCGATCACGGCCGCATCCGCCGCCGCCGCGGCAGCGACGGCGGCCGCAGTTGCCGCGCCGCCCGTCGGGATGGCGTCGCGCGCCTCGATCGCGTCGGCGAGAGCGTCAGTTGCCTGGGCAAGGTCGCCGGTGGCGGCGGTCAAGCCTGCATCGGCATCGGCAAGAACTGCCGCCGCATCCGCGACCTCTCCCTGAGCAAGGCTTGCCGCATTCGACAGCACCTGCTGCTCGGCAATCGCGTCCTGCAGGGCGGTAACCGTCGCGGCATGCGCAGACTGGGCCGCCCCGAGCGCGGCGACGGCGTCTTCATGGTCCTCGACGGCCTGGGCATGGATGATCTGCGCATCGTCGCGCGCATCGGCTGCCGCCGCATAGGCTGCGGCGTTGGCAGGGCTCGGGTCGTTCAGGAAGGCGGACAGCGCGCTCGCCTCTGCCTGCTGAGCAAGGGCGAGATTGGCAAGGGCGATGTTCTTGGATGCTTCCGCGGCGACTGCGGCAGCCGCAGCGGACTGGCTGGCGACGAGTGCGGCGGCGACAGCCGATTGGGCCGCGGTAACGACGGAGGCATGTGCATCACGGGCAGCGACAGCGGATGCCAGCGCCGCGTTGGCGGCAGCAAGGTCCTGTGCGGCGCCCGCCTGTCCGGCGGCTGCCGTATCGAAGGCAGACTGCGCGGTGGCCTGCGCGGCCTGCGCATTGGCGACGATCACGTTGGCAGCAGCTACGGCGGCGTCGGCGTCAGCGGTCGCGTCGGCGACAGCTGCGTGCGCGGCTCGGGCCGCCGCCTGCAACTGCATGACTTCGCCGATGATCTGCAGCGCCTGCGAGCCGGTGATGCCGACGGAAGCAAGCGCGCCGGAGATGGCGGCGGGGTTGTTGAGCGACTGATCGGCGACGATGTTCGAGATCATGCGTGGCTGGCTGTCGTAGACCGAACCGCCGAGATCGGCATAGCTGGTCGGCAGACCGTTGCGGATGTTGGTTTCAGCGGCCGCATAGTTCGGCGTCAGCAGCCGGGCCATAACCTGGTCCGAAGAGCCGAAGTGCGTCATGTTCGGCTGGAAATTGTTGTAGGAACCGTCAACGGTGCGCAGGCCGTAGGGAAGCAGCGGGCTTGATACCAGCTGTTCGAGTGCCACCCGCGGGTCGACACCGTTCTCGATGGCCGCGGTGTGGGCCTCCGCGATCTTGATCTGCTTCAGGATGAAGTCGAGGTCGTTTCGGTTCAGCTGTACCATTTTACCCTCCGTGGCCGTAACGCAGCCGCGCCCGCCGATTTTTGCCAAAGTTTCACCGTCCGAGGGGCAGGCATCGCCTGCGCCCGTCGGCTGCGCCATCGTCTGTTCGTCCGATCACTCGATCAGGACCTTCCTGTTGATGCTCAGATGTTCGGGGCAAACGGCGAAGAAAGAAACGTCGCTAAGTCGGGCGAAATTGCCGACGAATGTCGGACCGAGGGTCGGACCACTGTCGGCGCGAAAATTAGAATAGGACGAGCAGAGATACTGGTCTTAGGTCCAGATATAGTCTGACCCGAAGATGTTGTTCGCCGATGCTCTTTCAATTTATGAAAATGCTGCGATCATCCCGCGGTACAGGCAGCACCTTGATTTCAGGCGCCGGGGCCGGCAGGAGCGATACTGACCATGACGCTTGATTTTCGAGGAGGCTTGCCCGATGCGTGAAACGACTTCGGTGATCGTCGTCGACGACCATTCCCTGTTTCGCATGGGTGTTCTGCAGGCGTTGCGACTGGAGGAAAGCCTCTCGGTGATCGGCGAAGGCGGGTCAAAGGCGGAAGCGCTCGGTCTCGTCGAACAGCTTGCGCCCGACGTGGCGCTGCTCGACATTTCCATGCCTGGTAACGGCATCGACGCTGCGCGCGACATCACCAGCCGATGGCCCGCGACCAAGGTCGTAATGCTGACCGTTTCCGAGGAAGACGACGACGTGCTCGAGGCGCTTGACGCCGGGGCGGCTGGCTACGTGCTCAAGGGAACGCCGGCGTCCGAACTCGTCGCAGCGATCGTCGCGGTCGCCGAAGGGCGGTCCTACATGTCGCCGAACCTGGGCATGCGGCTTTTCGGCGTTATCCGCAACAGAACCGAGGAACATAAGGCCGAAAAGCTGATCGACGCGCTTTCACCGAAAGAGGACGCCGTGTTCCGCCTGCTCGGGCGCGGCTTTACCAACCGCGCGATCGCCGAGGAAATGGGCGTTCAGGTCAAGACGATCAAGTTTCACGTCAGTCGGTTGCTGATCAAGCTCGGCGCTAAGAACCGCGTCGAGGCGGCATTGGTGGCGCAACGCCATCTCGGCACGGCGAGCAAGGGGCAGACCCGGCGCGATGCCGGTTAGGTCTCGCGGTCCGTCTGACGTCACGACACTGTTGGCGGGTGGCAGCACCTTTCGGATCGCTCGACAGGCGCAGGCGCATTTAGGGTTTGCGACGTGCCCGCCGGTCCCCAGCTCAGCGCCCTCCTTCAAGTGCGTGAGATTGGAAACTACGGGCCCGATCGTCGTCTCGAGGGCGCGCCCTCGGGCGGGAACACATCGATCTGCCCTGAATTTTACCGCGAGGCTTTCTCGCTCTCGAGGGAACCGGCGCCCGCGGGGCGCCGCAGGCGGCCGTTCAGGACGATATGGGCGACAAGCCCGATCAGCAGACCCCAGAACGCTCCGCCGATCCCGAGCATCTTGATGTTTGCGGCGGACGCAAGGAAGGTGATCAACGCTGCTTCGCGGGAGGTCGGGTCAGCCATCGCACCCGCCAGGCTGCCGCCGATGGTGCCGAGCAGGGCCAAACCGGCGAGCGTGGTGATAAACGTCGCGGGGAACGCCAGGAAAACCGCAGCAAGCGTCACGCCGAAGACGCCGACCAGCACATAGAAACAGCCTGCCGCGATGCCGGCAACCCACCGTCTGGACGGGTCGTCATGGGCTTCCCTGCCTGTGGCGATCGCCGCGGTGATGGCCGCGATGTTGAAGGCGTGGGAGCCGAAGGGAGCCATGACCAGCGAACCAAGACCCGTGACCGTCACGATGGGATTGGCACTCGTCGTGAACCCGTCGTTCCGCAAGACCAGCATTCCCGGCATGTACTGGCCGGTGAGCGTTATCAGGAACAGCGGCATTGCGACGGAGAGCAGCGCGTTCAGCGAAAACGCGGGCATGGTGAAGACCGGGACGGCGAATTCCAGCTTCAGCCCGGACAGATCGACGCGACCTTGAACCAGCAGGAAGGCAAGTCCAAGAACAAGGATGCCCACCACCGCGTATCGGGCGGAGAGGCGCTTGAGTGCAAGATAGGCAACGATCAGAACGCCGACGAGCAGTGGGTCGACGCTCGCGCCGCCGAACGCTCCGATACCGAACGGCAGCAGGATGCCTGCGAGAAGACCCGAGGCGATGCCAGGTGGAATAAGGCGGATCACCTTGTCGAAACAACCTGATATGCCGAGCACGACGAAAGCAGCCGCCGAAATCATGTAGGCGCCGACCGCCTCGGCGTAGGGCGTCGACGCCAGGGCCGTCACGAGAAACGCCGCGGCCGGGGTCGACCACGCCGTGATGATCGGTGCGCGGTGGCGCCAGCTCAGGAACAGTCCCGTGAGCCCCACCCCGATCGAGACCGACCACACCCAGGAGGCCGTCGCCGCGGGGCTCAAGCCGGCGGCTTTCGCCGCCTGAAAGACCAGGATGAAAGTGCCGCCATAGTTGACGATGACAGAGATCAGACCTGCGACGATGGGGTGGGCGAGATCCTCGGGGCGGGTGGCGGAATGGGAAGGCTCAGACGGCATGTGGTGAAAAGTCTCCGGACGTACGGGCGCAAGGCCGACAAGGTTTCTTGACATCTAGCCAATGATTGGCCCGATATGCCCTGCCACATTGCGCATCAGGACCAGACCATTTGTTCAAGCATTCCCTCCTCGAATCCGTGAAAGCGTGGATCGCACATCCTGCCCAGGCGGCAATGCCGCTACACGCCCGGATCCAGCGCGCCGTCAGGCAACTGATCGTTGACGGCGCACTTGGCCCGGGCAACCGGCTGCCCGCGTCCCGCGCGCTCGCCACGTCGCTCGGCGTCTCGCGCGATACGATCGAGGCGTCCTACGCCCAGCTTCACGCCGAGGGGTTCATCGAAAGGCGTGTGGGCAGCGGCAGCTTCGTTGCGCAGATCACGGAGTTCACCCCCTCTCGCCGCGCGCAGCGGAACAAGCCGTCGCCCGGCCAGCCTCCCAACCTCAGCAAGCGCGGTGATGCGATGTTAGGCGGCGGCGGCGTGCGCGAGCACCTTTCCCCTCGCCCCTTCGCGCATGGCGTGCCGGACACGCGCGCATTTCCGCTTCCTCTCTGGGAACGCCTCGAAAGACAGGTCCGCAAGGAACTCGGGACGCAGACGCTGCTTCACGGCGATCCGCAGGGCGCCGAACCGCTTCGCCGTGCCATTGCCGACTACGTGAACCTGGAACGCGGCGCTCGTGCCACCGCAGACCGCGTGCTGGTATTGACGAGCTCGCAGCAGGCCCTGTGGCTGTGCGCAAACATTCTTTTGGATCCGGGTGACCGGATCTTCATCGAGGACCCTGCCTATTATGGCGCGCGAAAGGCCTTTACCGCGGCGGGACTGGAATGCGTTCCCATCCGTGTGGATAGACAGGGCATCGTGGCGGACGAGATCATCGCCGCGCCGCAGAAGGCCAAGGCGGTCTTCCTGACGCCCTCGCACCAATTCCCGACCGGCGCGACGCTGGCATTGGACCGCCGCCTGGCATTGATCGAGTGGGCCGCGCGGCATCGGACGTGGATCATTGAAGACGATTACGACAGCGAGTTTCATTATGCCGGCAAGCCCACGGCCTGCGTGCAGGGTCTCGATGCTAACGACCGGACGGTCTATATCGGCACCTTCACCAAGTCGCTTTTTCCAGGTCTGCGCATAGGCTATGCGGTATTGCCGCCCCAGCTCGTGAAACCGATGACCGTGGCGCGCACGCTGCTGGATGGTCATACCGCGCCGATGGCGCAACTGACGCTCGCCCGCTTTATCGAGGGTGGGCATTTTGGCGCACATATTCGCACGATGCGCGGCGTCTATGCCGGGCGCCTGGAAAAACTGGCGCTGCTCGTTCGCAAGCACCTGCCGGATGTTGTCGAGCCACGTGTTCCGGCAGGCGGACTGCAGATGCCTTGCGTGCTCAACGTCGACCTCTCGGAACGCGCCGCCGTCGACGCGGCGCGACGGGTCGGGATCGAACTTCTCGGTTTGTCGGCGCTCCATCACGCAGGCAACGGCGAGGCAGGATTTCTGATGGGATTTGCGGCCTACACGCCTCTGGAAATCGAGAGCGCGGTCAGGAAGCTGGCCAAGACACTTCAGTCGCTGAGGTGAGCCCGTAGGTCGAAGCGTTTCGGGCAAATGATCTGGGGCCTCTTGGTAGATGAACGAGCGCAATCAACCATGTCCGTGATCAGAGCTCCCTTCGACGCCGCGCAGGAACGGCCAGCCCTCCCGTAGCGGCTTCCCGGCCAATCGGCAAAATCGAAACCGCAATCAAGGACATCCCTGTGGTTGCTCACTCCCTAATTGCACAAACGAAATCGATCTCTCACGGATTGCAATTTCATCGCCATTGATGTACACAAAGTACATCTCGGAAAAAGATTTGCGATTGAGCAGGACGTGCGGAAAAACGCGCGGCGTGTAAGGCGTTTGCCGTCACGCCGCCCCTTCCGAAAGGATCGTCATGTCGAGCCAGCCACAGTCCATCGCGGGTGCACCGCGGATGGATGATCGCCCATTGTGGGATGTCATTTTCGGCATCTTCGGACTGCCGGCACTGTTTATTTCCCATCGGCTTGATCTCTTCAGGTTCGTTGCCGATAAGAACCCGACGCTCGGAGAACTCGGCGAAGGCCTGAAGCTTGAGCGGCGCGGCGCTCAGATCCTGGCAAGCACCGCGACCGCGTTGGGGTTCCTCGCCCTCACGGAAGGCCGCTATCGTTTGACGCCGCTGTCGCAGACCTATTTGCTGGATAGCAGCCCCACCTATTTCGGGCATTACTGGGATCTCCTGATCGACAACCACGAGGTCTTTTCGTTCGCGGCCTTGGAGACAGCCATCGTCAGTGGCGTGCCGCAGGCCTACGGCGTCGAGGACATCTACGAAACCCATCGCGAAGACGCCGAACGCACACGGGCATTTACCCGCGCGATGCACTCGGTCAGCGTGTCTGCCGCTTTCGGATGGACGCGCGTCCTGAATCTCTCCACCCACCGCAGAATGCTGGATATCGGTGGAGGGTCGGGTGCGCATGCCCTGATGGCGTCAAGGGTCGCCCCGCAACTTCGCGCAACGGTGTTCGATCTCGCAACAGTCTGCCCGGTGGCCGAGGAATTCATCGCCCGGGCCCGTCTTGCCGATCGCGTCGATACCCGCAAGGGCGATATGTGGACTGACCCGTTTCCGCCAGCCGACCTGCATTTCTACTCGCATGTCTTTCATGGCTGGTCGCCGGAAAAGTGTCGGTTCCTCAGCGAGAAGAGCTTTGAGAGCCTCGAACCCGGCGGACGGTTGATCATCCACGAGTTCCTTTATGACGACGCCGGCAAGAGCGGACCCTTTCCGGCAGCGGCGACGAGCATGATCATGCTTGGCTGGGGGGAAGGCGAGCAGTATTCGGGCCCGCAGATCAGCGGATTTCTGGAGGACGCGGGCTTCCGCGATATCCGGATCATCCCGGCTTTCGGCTACCACAGCATCGTGACGGGACAAAAGCCGTGAACCGTCCCCAAGGGCACCCGACCGCCACTGAGGTCGAGCAATTCTCCCGGGCGCTCGATGGTCGGGTCTGCAGCCGGCTGTCGGCTGACTACGAGGCCCGCCGACGGGCACTTGTCTGGAACGGCCGGCCACCAGAGTGCTTTCCGTCCTTGATCGTCGAGGCGCGCTCGGCGGCGGACGTTGTCGTTGCCGTGGAATTCGCGCGTCACCACAAGCTCGTGGTCGGCGTGCGCGGCACGGGCCATAGCTACAGCTCGATATTCATGTGCGATGCCGGATTGCTGATCGACCTGTCGCGGATGAACACGCTCACAGTCGATCGTTCGGAGCACCGCATCATCGTCGAAGCGGGAGCGACGAGCGGCGAGGTCGCGGCCGCCCTCGAACGCGAGGGGTTGGCCTTTCCCGTTGGCCACGGCGCACCCGTCGGGATCGGCGGCTTTCTTCTGGGTGGCGGGCTCGGGATCAATTGTGCCGCATGGGGCGGCATGAGCACCTTCAACATCCTGGCGGCCGATATCGTCACCGCCGACGGGGCCGAGCGACACGCCAGCCCCACCGAGAACCCCGATCTGTTCTGGGCTATGCGTGGCGGCGGGCCCGGACTGCCGTTCATCGTCACCCGCTTCCATCTCCACTGCTATGATCAGCCGGGTGCGATCACGAGCAACACCTATTTGCTGCGCTTTGCCGAACTGCCTCACCTTGCGGCCGCTCTGGACGCGATCGCGCCCACGCTCGACCGGCGGCTTCAGGTCATGCTGGCAGTGATCTCGGCGCCACTGGAACTCGCCAGCCACTGCGCTCCCGAAGATCACGGCCGCATTGCCGCCCTTACCGCCATCGCCTTTGCGCATGACGCGGTGGAGGCGCGGACGCTGCAGGCCCCGCTGGCGGAATTGCCGATCCTGTCGGACTGCCTGGTGCGCGTGCAAGATCAGGCAACGACATTCGCCGGCATTCTTGGCCAGGGAGAAACCCTTCTGGTCTCGAAACGCTTTCGCACCGACAATGTGCTTTGCGATCAGTTGGACGTGGCCGTCGACATCATCATGCGCCACCTGCCGACCGCGCCCTCACCCGCCAGCCTTTCCCTGATCGTCTGGCGGGGGCAGCATGACCACCCGGACGCCGCCTACTCGGTTTCGGGCCGATATTTTGTCTCGACCTACGCGCAATGGGGCTCGGCCGAGGACGACCCGGTCAACGGCGCCTGGCTCAAACGCTTCTATGACGAGATGGCGGCGATCGCGACCGGCGCCTACGTCAACGAGTTCGATCTGGAAGCGCGGCTCGACGATGTCGGGCGCTGCTATTCCACGTCCGCGCTCGAGCGCCTGCGGACATTGCGCCAACGGCATGATCCGGACGCGATCTTTTACAATCCGTTTGCCCGATCGCATCATTGAGAGGTCCCATGTCGATGCGCGTTTGCACCTACGGCAGCATCGAAGAAGCGGATCCAGCCCGCTGGGATGAGCTGGTTATCGGCTGTGGCGCACCGGTTTTCTACCGCTCGGCGTTCCTGCGTGCGTTCGAGCGATTTCCCCTGCACGGCGTGCGCTCGCATGTCTACATCACCGGTGAGGACGAACACGGCACTCTGGTCTTTGCAATGCCTGTCTACGTCATTCGTGGCGTCGATCCGATGAGGGTGCTGCACGATCATTTCCCGGCTTTCGGCGACGAGACCGTGCTCGTCAATCACGTCTGGCATTGCTACGACACCTGGATCCCGACGCGCCGTCTCGATCCGGACATCGTCGGCGCGGTGCTGTGGACGATGGAGGCGCTGGCCGCTGATCTCGGTGCATCGCTTTGGGGATTTACCAACGTCGATGGCACCGGCGCGCTGGCCCGCGCGCTGACGGCCGCCGGCATGACGGGGATCCAGGTCGATGAGCGCTTCCTTGCCGACGTCTCGGCCATTCCCGACATCGATCACTACCTTGCAACGCTCGATCATCCCGTGCGCTCGAATTTGCGGCGCTACACACGCATTGCGCAGCGCGCCGGCGTCGTCGCCGGCATCGCGGATGTGGAACACGCCGACCTCGAAGGATTTGTTGCGCTGGCCCGGGCCGGCGCTGCCAAGTACGGCAATGCCGACTACTACCGTCCGGGTGTTTTCGAGGGCTTCCTACGCGATCTTGGCGGGCACGTGCGCGTATTCGAACAGCGGCTTGGCGATAGATTGATCGGCTCCACGGTCCTGCTCGTCGACGAAAAGACGCTGCATTGGTGGGTTGCCGGCAACGACTACAGCGCCGTGCCCCAGATCAGCCCATTTTATCTCGCTTGTCTGGCCGCCATCAACGAAGCGCTGATCACAGGAAAGCCGAGGGTCGAAGCGGGCCGTCGCAACCCACGCTTCAAGACGCGGCACGGCCTCAGACCGCGGCCGGTTCAGGCGTATTTCATGCCAACGTTTCAGCGCGCCGCCACCTGACGGGTCCTTTGCGATCACAGTGGCAGGGCTTCCGCCAGTCGAAGCTCGCGTTAGTGAAGAAGGGGGAAACCCATGACATCCAGTGCCGATGCCAAGGACGGCGAGTATCAGCGCTTTGTATGGCGTCTACCGGCCGTCGATCCGGAAAGCCTGCTGGCGATGGCCGTCGCTTTGCACCACCTGTTCGACGGCGTATTTACCGGCAAGACCTGGTTGTGCCGCAACGCCGATGCCGATGCCCCGCTGTTTTCAGAGATCGAACTGGCCCGTCTCACGGGCGGCTCGGTCAATCTCGGTACATGCCGCACGCTCGCAACGGAGGCGGGCACCGACCGGCGAAATACGCTCGGCGACGGCGAGCATGTGATCATCTGCAGTGGAGCCACCTTGGACGTGGCAACCGTCACGCGCTGGCGCCCCCGCACGGCGTTCGCTGTGGAGCCCACGTCGAACGCGGATGTGGTGACCATCACCTATATCCAGCGGCAGACCGGTTTCAATGATCCGGGCTTCCCGGAAATATTGGAGCGTGCGCTGCGTTGTCTGGTGGCGTCCGTCCGGCACGGCGCAGACGATGCCGCCGATATGGTCAAGCTCCTCCAACCGGCGCTTCCCGCCCAGACGGTAACTGCCGATGCCGTCGGAAGTGGCGAGGATCTGTTCATCCGGCGCTTTTCCACGATTGCGGCACGCGCACCCGATCGTGCGGCGATCGTCGCCGGGGATACAATCATGCGCTACGGCGAACTTGCCCGCGTGACCGATGGCATCGCATTGGCTTGGCGGAATTTGGGACTGTCGAAGGGCGACAGGCTGCTGTTGATCGCTCCGCGCGGGCCTGCGCTGGTCGCAACCGTTGTCGCCGCATTCAAAGCCGGGCTTGCGGTGTGTCTGGTCGACCCGCGCCAGCCGGACGCCTACGTCGCGGCCTGCCGGCGGATCGTCCAGCCGGCGCTGGTGGTCAATCTGGCCGGCCGGCAGCTGGACTTGCCGGGGGTTCCTGTTGCGACAGAGGTCGAGCTCGACCCGAACACCCAGGCGCCGGCGATGGACACCGACTGCTTGGATGGCGACGACTGTGCGGTCATCACACTCACCTCAGGGACCACCCGTGAGCCGAAGGCGGTCGCGGGGCGGTACAGCTCACTCACACATTTCTTCGACTGGATGGGCGATCGGTTCGGGCCGATGGACGACGCGGCTTTCGGGATGTGCTCCAGCATCGGCCATGATCCGTTGCAACGCGACATCATGACCCCGCTCTACCTCGGTGGTCGCATCGTCATACCGGACGAACATGATTTGAGCGAGCCACTGCGTCTGCCGCGATGGCTGGCGGCAAACAGGATCGAGATTGCCTGCCTCAACGCAGCGCTCGTACCTTGGCTCGGCGAAACGACACGCCTGCCACATCTGCGCGCGCTTTTTTGCGTCGGTGGGGCACTCACACGGTCGCAGGCCATAGCGCTGCGCGCCGCGGCGCCGGTGGCGCGGATCGTCAATCTCTACGGCGCGACGGAAACCCAGCGCGCGGTCGGGTTCTACGATTTGCCGGGCGATCGCGAGGCGCTCGCGGCTCTGCCGGACGTGGTTCCGCTCGGACGCGGTATGAACGACGTAAACCTTCTGGTGAGGGATCGCGCACATCGGCGACTAACCCTGCCTTTCCAGATCGGGGAGATCGCGCTCAACAGCCGATATCTTGCCCTCGGCTATCTCGGCGACACCGAACTGACGACCCGCAGGTTCAGGCACGACGTCCTGCCGGAACCGAGCGATGCCCCGACCTATCTGACCGGAGACCTCGGATATGTGTCGATGCGTTACGGCGTCGTCTTTGCCGGCCGGATGGACGATCAAAAGAAGATCAGTGGCTACCGGATCGAACCCACGGCCATCGACGATGTGTGCCGCCAGCACCCGGAGGTCGGCAACGCCGCCACACTTGTCATTGATGTGGATGGCTTGCCGACGTTGGTAACCTGCATCGTCCCGATACGGCCTCCAGGCGCACTTGAAGACCTTCGCCACTGGCTCGCCGCGCGCCTGCCACACTATATGGTTCCCCATCGCCTGTGCGCGATGGAAGATTTCCCGCTCACGCTCAACCGAAAGGTCGACACCAGGGCGCTGGCCGCGCGAGTGCACCTGCAGATCGAGACGGACGCCGTCGCGGCGCGTGAATCGGCGATGGCGGCCGCGCCCATCGATGCGATTTCAGCGTTCGTCTTTCGGCATACCGGCCTGGAGGATGCGACACGCCAGGTGTCGCTGGCCGACCTCGGCGTCGACTCGCTGCGGTTCGTGGAGCTGGTGACACAACTGAGCAGCGATGTCGGTGGCAGCGAGCAAAGAATTGCAAGGCTTCACAACGGGATGTCCATCGTCGAGCTGGCGTCGGCACTTGCCGGTGAAGTCCGGCGCGATCGAACGGCTCCAGCAGGGCTGCAGGCCACAATGCGACCACACACCAACCCGCGCGATCTTCTGGGGCCGGTGCTCGACGTCGATGAAACCCGCATACGCTTCGAGCAGGGAACATTCGACCACTGCTGCTCCAACAGTTACCTCGGACTTGCCGGCCGGCCCGGCACCCGCATAGAGGTCGCGCATTTTCTCGAGCAATCGCAAGCGCATGGCGCGCATGGATCGGCAGAGCTGAATGGATTTACCTCCTGGCACGAACAATTGGCGGCCGCGATCGGGGCACTACATGGCAGCGAGGCCACCCTGCTCTACAGTTCAGGCTACATGGCCAATATTTCCGCTATACCTTCCGTGGTCGAGGGCGATGCCCACCTGTTCATCGACGAGAGCTGCCATCAGTCCCTCGTGGATGGTTGCCGATTGAGCGGCGCAAGAATATCCATCTACCGCCACAACGACGCGGATAGTCTCGAGCAGCTGCTTTCAAAGACCTCGCGCTCTCGCGCCGGCACGCACGCAATCGTCACGGAAGGCGTGTTCAGCATTGAAGGCGACCTGCTGGACCTTCCGGCATTTCACGCCATCGCCCGTCGCTTCGAGTGCCTGCTCATTGTCGACGAGGCCTGTTCACTCGGCCAGATCGGTGTTGATGGATCGGGCGTGGAAACCCATTTCGGCTTGCCGGGATCGATCGACGTGCGGACCGGCACGCTGGCAAAAGCCCTCGGCTCGACGGGTGGATATGCCACCTGCCACGCCGAACACGCATCGCGCCTGCGTTTTCAGCGTGGCGCGAGTTTTTCAACCAGCCTCTCTCCCTTGAATGCGTTCATCGCGTTGCAAGGCGCACAGCTGATGCGAACGGAGGGCCGCGCGCTGAAGAAGCGGCTTGATCACAACAGTGCAGTGTGGCGCGATGGGCTCAACGCATTGGGTTTCGACACCGCGCAATCCTCGGCCGCGATCGTGCCGATCATGTGTGCGGACCCCGATGCGGTCGCCTCCCTGTTCCGGCGTGCGCTCGAACTGGGCGTCTATGCATTGCCCGTGTCGCGGCCCTGGTCGCGGCGCGTGAATGCGCTGCGCACCTCGGTAACGGCCGAGCACGAGCCCGATCGGTTGCGGGAAATAATCACCCGTTTCAGAAGTGACGCGGCAAACAGCAATTGGCTGCAGTAAGCGGCATCGCGGACAACCGGGCGACTATGTCGCCAACGCATTTCGCCGTGGCACCGGCCAAAATCGCGAGCCGCGTTCCGGTGCGGCTTCAGCCGTGTTCCCTTCGGTCCGTTCGCCATATCCTGTCGATGACGTCAAAGGCGAGCGCCACGTTCGGATCAGTGCGCCGGGGCCGCAGACAGACGAAGCCGAGCGTGGTCTCCAGCTTGACCTTGTCGGCAATGATGAGCCCGTTTGCCTGTTGTTCGCCGAGTGCAATCGACTCACGACAGAGGCTGAGACCGAGCCCGGTGCGCACCATCGCCAGCATCGATGTTTCCTGATCGACGAGCGCGACGACGTTTTGCCTCAGGTTCAAGGCGCCGAGCTTTCGCGCAAGCAACCGGTGATGGACGGAAGCGGACGGCGTGCCGATCCAGGGCAAGGCCGCAAGCTCGCTCCAGTCCTTGCCCGCGACGATGCCGGCGAAAGACGGCGGCGCGACCACGCGGTAGGTCAGCCGCGACAGCGGCTTGACGAAGAACTGGGCATCCGCGTCGGTCGCCACGGCATCGGTGCTCGTGCCGAAATCATCGAGATCGCCCAGGAAGAAGCCGACATCAAGCTCGTTGCGCTTCAGGCCGATCGCGACTTCGCCGCTCATGCCCTGGCGCAAGGTGGTCTCGATACCGGGGCCGCTTTCGACGAGTGCCTGCAGGAAGGCGCCGAGCCGGGTAAATTCCGGGTCGATGATGGTGCCGATCCTGAGCGTGCCGCGAAGCTGGGCGGTCAGATGCATCGCCGTCTGCCGAAACTCGGTGACCGACGCCAGCACCTGCTCGCCCTTTGCCGCCAGAAGTGCGCCATCGCGCGTCAGCTCCAACCCGCTGGCCGTGCGGTGAAACAGCGTGAGCCCAAGATCCTGCGACAGGCGCTTGATCTGCAGGCTGACGGCGGGCTGGGTGAGGTGCAGCAGTTCCGACGCACGGGTGACGTTGCCTTCCCGCGCCACCGTGACGAAAGCCCGCAGCAACCGCAGATCCAGATGATCCGACATATATAAATTTCCCTAATAATACTCGACACCATTTATCATTGGATTTCACCCGATGATAGTCGTTTAGTGCGCAAGGGAGGATCGCGGCGCTGCGATCATCGATGGAAATTATAAAGGCAGGACTATGGGCCACCCGCACGAAACGGATTGCGGCGGGGTCATCGCCTTCCGCCGACCTGGGACATGCTCGCAATGAGATCCGACGCTTCGACTTCTGACGCCACCGTTTTCGACTATGTGATCGTCGGCGCCGGCTCGGCCGGCTGCCTGCTTGCCAATCGTCTGAGCCGCGACGCGGACAAGCGGGTGCTGCTGATCGAGGCAGGCCGGCGCGACAACTATCCCTGGATCCACATTCCGGTCGGCTATCTCTATTGCATCGGCAATCCCCGCACGGACTGGCTCTACAAGACCGAGCCGGAAGCAGGGCTGAACGGCCGGTCGCTGCGCTATCCGCGCGGCAAGACGCTTGGCGGCTGCTCCTCGATCAACGGCATGATCTACATGCGCGGACAATCGCGCGACTATGAGAGCTGGGCGGCCACGACCAACGACCGCGAATGGTCCTGGGAGAATTCGTTGCCGGATTTCAAGGCCCACGAGGACCACTACCGGCTCGATGCCGGCGCCGATCCAGTCACGGGCGACAACAGCCGCTTTTCCGACATGCATGGCCGTGGCGGCGAGTGGCGCATCGAAAAACAGCGGCTGAAATGGGACATACTGGAATCCTTCGCCGAGGCCGCGGTCGAGGCCGGTATCCCGCGAACGCCCGACTTCAACAGCGGCGACAACGAAGGGGTCGGCTATTTCGAAGTCAACCAGAAGGCGGGATGGCGCTTGAACACCTCCAAGGCGTTCCTGCGGCCGGTTCGCCATCGCCGCAATCTGGTGGTCTGGACCGAGGCCGATGTCGAAAGCCTGGTGATCGAGACGTCTGCGGATGGCGTCAGGCGTTGCACCGGCGTCTCGCTTCATCGCGGCAACACCCGGATGACGGTCCGGGCGAGAGCCGAAGTCATTCTTTCAGCCGGCGCCATCGGCTCGCCGCAGATCCTGCAGCTCTCGGGCATCGGACCGGGCGCACTGTCGCAGGCGATGGGCATTCCCGTTGTCGAAGATCTCGGCGGAGTCGGCGAAAACCTGCAGGACCACCTGCAGATCCGCGCCGTCTTCAAGGTGAAAAATGCAAGGACGCTGAACACGCTGGCGAGCAACCTTGTCGGCAAGGCGCGGATCGGGCTCGAATATGTGCTGAAGCGCAGCGGGCCGATGAGCATGTCGCCATCGCAGCTCGGCGCCTTCACGCGCTCCGACCCCGGCCGCGCGCATGCAAACCTCGAATATCACGTGCAGCCGCTCAGCCTCGACGCCTTCGGCGAGCCGCTGCACAGCTTCCCGGCCTTCACCGCCAGCGTCTGCAATCTCAACCCGACAAGTCGCGGCCATGTGCGGATCCGCTCGCGCCGCCGCGGCGATGCGCCGGCAATCGCGCCGAACTATCTGAGCACCGACGAGGACCGCAAGATCGCTGCCGACAGCATCCGGCAGATCCGCTCGATCGTCAGCCAGCCGGCGCTCGCGCGGTATGAGCCGGTCGAATGGAAGCCGGGCGTCGAATTCAAGAGCGATGGAGAGCTGGCGAAACTGGCCGGTGATATCGCCAACACGATCTTCCATCCGGTTGGCACCGCCCGGATGGGCGCCGAGGACGACCGCATGGCGGTCGTCGACAGCCGGCTGAAGGTGCGCGGGATCTCAGGCTTGCGGGTGGTCGATGCCAGCGTGATGCCGACGATTACCAGCGGCAACACCAGCGCACCGACCATGATGATCGCGGAGAAGGCCGCGCGCTGGATCATCGCCGACGCCCGGAAGCGGGCGTAGCCGAAGCCGCGTCGCAAGCCCTACTGGAACATCCCCTTCGGCGTCTCGCCCTTGAAAAAGGGCACGATCAGGGCCTGAAGCAGCTCGGGCTGGTTGATCACGGCGGTGTGCGAGGTGGCCGGCAGGATGGCGAGGCGCGACGCCGGCAGCGGCTTGCCCATGTCGCCCATGCCGCCGCCACCAAGCAGCCGGAACATCGCGACCGTATGTTCGAGGGTTGCGACATCGGCGTCGCCGGCAATCATCAGCACCGGGGTCTTCATAGCCTTGACGTCGTTTTCCCAGGCCATCGGCTCCTTTTCAAGCGCGATCAGCTTGGCGACGAGCGCCGGGAAGCCATCGGGATTTGCGGCAAGCTTGCGATAGTCCTCGGCAAACGGCATGCCGACGAACATCTCCACCGTCATCTGCGGGATAAATGCCTTGAACTCCGGCTGCCAGCCCTCTGCGTCGTAGCCGACCGAGGCGGCCGCAAGCTTGTTGACCTTGTCGGGATGGCGAATGGCAAGCTGCAGCCCGGCGGCGGCACCCATCGAGTATCCGAACACGTCTGCCTTCTTCACGCCGACCGCATCCATGAACGCGGCGACGTCGTCGGCAAGGTTCGGATAGGTGATCGGCCGCTCGATGTCGGTCGTGCGCCCATGTCCCTGGAACTCGATCGCATAGACCTTGTTGGTCTTGGCAAGCTCGGGAATGATCGCACCCATCGACGGTATATTCATATAGGCGCCGTGCAGGACGATGAGCGGGTCGCCTTCGCCGGACACCTCGAAATACATCTTCATGCCGTTGATTTCGACGCGCTCGCCGACGGGCTGGCTATCGGCAAGAGCGGGCCCTGCGATCAACATTGCTGCGGCGATTAGGGCAGTTCGGAACATGTTTTACTCCTCGCGGTTTCATGTGTCGTGGCAATAAGACGTGCGGATGTCACGCGAACCGACATCGCCCTGGCACTTTTTTCGACCGGCCGGCACAGATCGCCGACAACGCCCGATTGGCGCAGCCGAACGGTGCATACAGCCACAGCGCGCAGCAACCAAAGACAGGCAGCGTCACACAACCGTCACAAACTAAGGGCCGGATCGCCGCATTCAGTTCCGGCTTTGCCGTAACACCACGAGGACGAGACGCCATGAAAGCCAGGATGGAGGCGCATGTGCCGTCGGCCAAAGCCGAAAGATGGCACCGTAGCGAGGCCGGCGCGATCATCGCGCTCCTTCTTGCTTCCACCGTCCTTCTCGGCTCTCTCGTCGTTGCCGACCGTGCCTTCGGCATCGACTACTATGACCTTGTTCGTGATCCGAACGCCATCGCGCGCAACCCCGGCTATTTTGGCCTGGTCTCCAACATCGGGATCATCCTGTGGATCGTCGGCGCGGTCGCAGCCCTCCAGGCCTTTGCGGCATCCCCGCGCGAAGGGGCTACGCCGCTGCGGCGAACCTTGCTCGCCGGCGGACTGTTTGCCGCCGTGATGGGCATCGATGATTTCCTTATGTTGCACGAGACGGTAGCGACCGCCGGCATCCCGGAAGAGGTGGTTCTCGTGCCACACATGCTGATGCTATGCGCGTTGTGCGTCTGCGCCTACCGCGTTCGCGCCGCGACGCCGCGGCTGCTGCTTGCAGGCTCGGTACTTTCGATGGCGCTATCCTTCATCGCCGACATGGCCCCGATCCATGGATCCGGGGCCACCTTCGTCGAAGAGGGCTTCAAGCTTGTCGGCATCCTGTTCCTGACCGCCTATCTCGTCGCAATCGGCCATCAGGCGCTCAGAAGTGGCGGAGCGCTGCAACGCGAGGCCGACGGTTAGCGATCCGCATCGGCCGGCCTATTTGTCCCCGCCGCCGAGCGCCTGCTCCAGAAACACATATTTCATCGCGGTCTGGGCCGCCTGTATCCGCCGGTCGCCGCGCCCGCCATGGCCGCCTTCGGTTTCCTCGTAGAACAGCGCGTGCGCATGGCCTGCTGCCTGCAGTCTTGCCGCCATCTTGCGCGCATGACCGGGATGCACCCGGTCGTCGGCGGTCGACGTCGTCAAGAGAACCGGCGGATATGCGACGTCCTCCGTGACGTGCTGGTAGGGAGAATAGGCCGCGAGCCAGGTCGCCTCCTCGGGCTTCGACGGATCGCCATATTCGGCCATCCACGACGCGCCGGGCGGCAATTCGGTGTAACGCAGCATGTCGAGCAGCGGCACCTCGATGATCACGGCACCGAACAGCTCCGGCCGCTGGGTCATGGAAACACCGGTGAGCAGGCCGCCGTTCGATCCGCCCTGAATGCCGAGCATGGAGGCGGTCGAGATCCCGCGCCGCACCACGTCCCCGGCGACGGCGGCAAAATCGTCGAATGCATTCTGCCGCTTGTCTTTCAGCGCCGCCTGGTGCCATCCCGGGCCGAATTCGCCGCCGCCGCGGATATTGGCCTGGACATAGGCATAGCCCTTTTCCAGCCAGAGCTTGCCGCGCACGCCGGCATAACCGGGCAGCAGCGGCACTTCGAAACCGCCATAGCCGTAAAGCAGCGCCGGCACCGGCGCCTTCTGGTCGCGCCGCCTGACGACGAAATAGGGAATGGCGGTGCCGTCCTTCGAGCGCGCCTCGAACTGCTCCGAGACCAGCTCGGACGCGTCGAAGCGCGCCGGCTGCGCCTTGATCGTCGCAAGCGTCTTGCCGTCATCGTCGGACCAGATGATCGAACTCGGCGTCAGGAAATCGGTGAAGGAGAACGAGACGCTGGAGCCGAACTGGTTGATATGGCTGATGCCGACATTGCCGTTTTCCGGCAGCGCCACCGGCGACAGCGACCAGCCGGTTTCGCTGCGTTGCGCGGCGACGACGCGACCGCGGACATTGTCCATGAGGTTGATGAAAAGCCGGTCGCGCGTGCTGGCGAGATAGGCGATCGACACGCGGTCCGCCGGCGGCAATACGGTCTCTATGACGCCGATGTCGCCCGTTTCCAGCCAGCGCCCGAAATCGAAGGCGTAGAGCCCGTCGGGCAGGCATGTCAGGCCACCCGGCGCAGACCAGGCACTGCGCACCCCGAAGATGACACGCCCCTTGAATATCGCTGTTTCGGTGGCGTCGTCCGGCAGCGGCAACCGCCGGTTTTCGCCGGAGGCCAGGCGGACGAAATGATGACCCGAATAGAAATCGATGGTTCTCGCCAGCAACAGGTAGCGCTCATCGCCGTCGAATTCCAGCGAACCGCCGACGGCCAGATCCTCCAGCTGCCCCTCGAAGATCGGCTCGGCGGCACTGAGATCGGTGCCGCGCTTCCAGAGCTTCACGACGCGGGGATAGCCGGACTGCGTCCTGTCGCCTTCCTCCAGGGCCGCGCCGACGATGACCGTATCGGCGTCAAGCCAGCCGAAATCGGATTTCGACGAGGGCGCGCGGAAGCCGCCCTCGACGAAGGAACCGGTCTCGATGT
Organism: Ensifer sp.; assembly: GCF_031989085.1. NCBI lineage: Bacteria > Pseudomonadati > Pseudomonadota > Alphaproteobacteria > Hyphomicrobiales > Rhizobiaceae > Ensifer > Ensifer sp. The sequence goes on along the minus strand of NZ_DALZXU010000003.1, from coordinate 384,397 downwards.
CGAATTCGCGCATCTCGCTGGCATCGCCGCCATCGGGTGAAAGGCTCACAAGGCAGCGGTTGAAATCCGGATAGAGGCGGCGCGCGCCGCTGAAGACCCATTTGATGCCTTCCGCTTGCGACAACGCGTCGAAGTCGATGATCGTCTGCCAATCCGTCTTGTCGGTCTTGTAGGAGGCAACCGTCGCGCGGCGCCACAGACCGAGCGCATTCGTCTTGTCCTGCCAGAAATTATAGACATATCCGCCCAGCTCGTAGCCGACGGCGATGTTGTCCTGCGCGGTCATCAATTCCAGCGCCGTCTCGAACTGAGCCTGATAGGAAGGATCGCCCTTGAGCTTGGCTTTCGTCAGGTCGTTCTGGTGATGGACCCAGTCGAGCGCCGGCTTCGAGGTCCTGTCCTCCAGCCAGAGGAACGGATCTTCGGCACGCGTCGACAGATCTGGGGAAACGGCTTTGATCATGAAATCTCCGGAAGCAGTATCGGCGGACGATCGCGCCGTTGCAGCGATATATGTTGTCTCTCCACCTGCCTTTGCAATGTCAAAGCGTGATGAACGGACGATCTGCAGTCTGTGGGTCCTCCACCCGCGCTACCGTGGGCTCAGGGGCCCGGGTCGGTGTCTGGATGACGATCGGCGCGTTCCGCAAGGCAGACCTCGCGCACGCACATGCGCAGCCAGCGCTGCGCCGGATCGGCATCGAGCCGCGGATGCCAGAGCATCGAGACAGTCACCTCCGGGACCGGGAAAGGCAGCGCGAAACTGTGCATGCCGGCACGCAGGTTGCCGCTATGTCGCTCCGGAACGCTGGCGATCAGGTCCGAGCCGCGCGCCAGTGCAAGTGCCGCCGAAAAGCCGCCGACGGTGGTGACGACCTGGCGTTCGAGCCCGAGTTTTTCCAGAGCGTCGTCGATCGGCCCGCGCTCGAGGCCTCGCCTGGAGACGAGCACATGCCGGCCGCCGGCATAGCGCGATGCCGTGACAGGGGTGTCGATCAGGGGGTGCCCCGACCTGAGCACTCCAATGAAGCGATCGCGGAAAAGCGCCTGCGCGCGCACTTCCGGGCCAGTCGAAAGCCCGATCACGCCGGTTTCCAGATCGACGCTGCCGTCGCGCAGCGCGCCGCTTTCCCGGTTCGGCTTCGGCAGGAAGCGCAGGCGCGCGCCCGGCGCATCGGCACCGATGCGGCGAAGCAGAGCCGGGCCGAAATTCTCCACGAAGCCCTCGCTCGTGCGCAGCGTGAACGTGCGGGCGAGCTGGGAAAGATCCAGCATCTCGGCCGGTCGCAACACGGCCTCGGCGTCGTCGACGAGCTGGCCGACGCGTTCGCGCAACGCGAGCGCACGTGGCGTCGGAACAAGGCCACGCCCGGCGCGCACCAGAAGCGGATCGCCCGTCACCTGCCGCAGTCGCGCCAGTGCCCGGCTCATGGCGGAAGGGCTGAGGCGCAACCGCTCGGCGGCGCGCGCCACACTTGCCTCCGCAAGCAAAACATCAAGCGTGACCAGCAGATTGAGATCGGGTTTCGTCATCACACCGTTATAGCGCAATCCCGCCCTGATGTGGCGTTCGATGCAGGAATAATCTGCAAATCGTGCGTGTTCCGCCATATCAAATCACGATCTAGGCTTCCGGTCGCTCCATTTCGGAGCTTGCTAGCGAAGGAAGCGTGACGTGAAACGACAGACAACAGCACCCGCCGAACCCGGTGACACCGGCTGCGAACGCACGGGCTCTCACCGGTGGTCGCTTGCGAGCCTGTCGCTCGCGACGCTGCTGTCCGCACTCGGCACCAGCATCGCCAATGTCGGTCTGCCCGCGATCGCGCACGCCTTCGAAGCGCCGTTCCAGGACGTGCAATGGGTGGTGGTCGCCTATCTGCTTGCCATCACGGCGTTGATCGTCGGCGCCGGGCGGCTAGGGGATATCGTCGGCAGACGCCGCCTGCTGCTGACGGGCATCGGCCTGTTCACCCTGGCGTCCAGCCTCACCGGCCTTGCCCCAACGCTGTGGCTGCTGGTCGCAGCGCGCGCGATGCAGGGAGCTGGCGCTGCAATCATGATGGCGCTGGGCATGGCCTTCGTCGCGGAGACCGTTCCGAAGGCGCAGGTCGGCAGCGCCATGGGCCTGCTCGCAACGATGTCGGCGATCGGCACGGCGCTCGGGCCGTCGCTCGGCGGCGCGCTGATTTCGGGCTTCGGCTGGCGTGCCATCTTCCTCGTCACCGTGCCTCTCGGCATGCTGACCTATGGTCTCGCCCGTAGACATCTCCCTGCCCACCGGCATGTGGCGGCAACGACCCCTGCCCGCATCGACGTCGCCGGCACCATCCTGCTGGCATCGACGCTGGCGGCCTATGCGCTCGCCATGACCACCGGGCGCGGCCATTTCGGCACGGTCAATATCGCCCTGCTGCTGCTAGCGGCACTGGGTATCCGGGTTTTCATGATGGTCGAAACCAGGGTCGCGTCGCCGCTGGTGGATCTGGCGATGTTTCGCGATCCGCTCCTTTTTGCAAGCCTGATGGCGAACGGGCTGGTTTCCACGGTCATGATGACGACCCTGGTTGTCGGTCCCTTTTATCTCGCGCGCGCCCTGGGGCTCGATGCGGCAGCCACCGGCCTCATCCTGTCGGCCGGTCCGGTGGTGGCGGCATTGAGCGGCGTTCCCGCTGGCCGCCTGGTCGACCGTTTCGGTGCACGGCCGGTAACGATGGCGGGACTAGGTGCAATCGCGACCGGCGCTATCGCCCTCTCCATCCTGCCGGCGTCCTGCGGGATCCCCGGCTACCTGGCTCCGATCGTCGTCATCACCGCGGGCTATGCCCTCTTTCAGGCCGCCAACAACACCGCGGTCATGGCGGGCATCGCCGCCGATCGCCGCGGCGTCGTTTCCGGCCTCGTCAACCTGTCGCGCAACCTGGGGCTGGTCACCGGCGCCTCCGCAATGGGAGCTGTCTTCGTGCTGGCGTCGGATGCCTCCGACATCACCCTGGCACGGCCCGAAGCCGTCGCGTCGGGCATGCGACTGACCTTTGCGGTCGCGGCCTTTCTCGTTGCGCTCGCAATCGCGATTGCCTTGGCTGGGCGTGCGCTGGCTGCATCCTCACCGGCACGCGAGCCATCGCCCGAGAACTGATCGCGTCTGCGCCGGCTGGCCGCCCACTGGCGGCCACCGGCTTCACTCCAGATCGAGCGTCGTGAACAACCGGCAATTGGCCGCTGCCGGCACCGTTCTGCAAACTTCGGCCGAGGTCAAAAGTTCGACCCCGCCGAGCTTGGTCGTCAGCTTCATCTCCAGCATGGCGACCGGCTCGATCTTGCGGATGTCGGCAGCGGGCGTGATCTTCATCAGGTCGACAACGGCGCCACCGACGCCCATTTCCGTAAGGTAGGACTTGAGCTTGCGCTCGGTCTCCTTGCTCATCTCGTAGGTCTTGTAGCCACCGATATTCCTGCGGCTGACGACCTTCTTGCTGGTCATCGTCTTCTTGCCGTTCACGACGCGGTACTTTGCCCGATATTGCGTCTCGATCTGGACGTAGGTCGTGGTGATCTGGTGGACACCGAGAAATGCCCACTCGCCGACGACCCGCAAGGTGCCGCCGGCCAGCATCAGCGGGCATGCCGAGTTGCAATAGGCGTCACCGGAATAGGCGATGCCTATGCGGCGCGCGCCCTGACGATCGCGATCGATGCAATCCTCCTGCTCTGGCTGACAGTCGATCAGCCGGGTCTTGCCCACTGCCACTTCGATCTGGCGCGCCCGGATCATCCGGCCGATCGAGAGCGCCGCATCGACGTTGCCGCCGGGAGACGTGACGACGATCGGCAGGCGGCGATCACCGATCGACTTGAGCAGCTTCTTGAACAGCGCCGGGCTTTCATCGACGATCGTTCCCTCCGCCGATATCCATTCGGCACAGGTCGGCTCGCACCCCGGCTGACCGCTGCGAACGACGAAGAACTGCATTTCGCCACCTTCGGGCTGTGACGCCCGAGCCGCTCCGCCCGATGCGACAGTCGCAGCCAACAGGCAAGCTATAACCATTGAACCCCGAAGCACTTCGCGTGAAAATGCCGTGCCGCGCAAGGAAGTGCACCTCCTCTCGACTGTTTCGCACCGGATCTTCCAAGCGGGACGATCACGCCCCAACCCTTGTCTCGCATAGCCGGTGCTGCGCCGGATTGAAGAAACGCCATGCCATAAATGTACGTATCGAAACGAATGCGCTGTCCCGCACGATCGTTGAAATCATGCATGGGAAGGCAAAAAGAAAATGCGGATTGCGTGGATATGGAATGAAATCAAAAATAGCACGGGCCATTAATATGAGGCAATACTCATATAAGCGTAGTCGCGGCGGAGAAGTGAGCCATTCGGCCAATTCCGCCATCTGATCTGCGTCCCGAAAGGGCTCCGGCACCTCAAAAAAAATGCCATCGATCAGCGTTGAAACACCGGCGTTCGCGCCGTTGCAGCGACACGATCGTACCTCCGCGCGATCGTTCGGGCACAAGGGGGGCTAGATACGGCGACGCCGCTTTGACAACATAGGCGCTCAAGGCAGGGTTGGCGATTCGATGACGATATACTTCAAGGCGGCGATTTCCGATGACGTGGCATTCGGAATGATTGAACGGTGTTTTGCCGATCCGGATGACTATGACGGTTATCTCGACATCTTCGGCGATCACACCGAACAGACCGTCTCATGGAGCAAAGGCAGGTCCGCCGACGAGTTCAAGGACCAGATCACCGAGGCGTTGCGTGCGGCCTGGGAGACGGCGCGGTTCTGGCAGGTTTACGAGCGGCGCGAAGACCGCGACGATCCCGCAACCAATGAAATTCGACGCGCCGCCATCGATCTGACCCGTGCCTATGGCGGCGTGATTGTCATCACGCTCAGCCTGCTCGGACGGCGCAGCAGTGCCAACGATCTCGAACTGGTTTTCTTGTGCTTCGAAGAAGATGCCCAGCGCCGGAATTTTCGCGTGCGGTACGACGGAAAATTCGTTCCGGCCTGAGCCCCGGTCACTGGCTGCAAGCGTGGGGCCTGACGCGCTAGTGAAGTTTCCTCGATAGCAGTTGCAAGGACGCGGTCTCCTCGAACAGGTGTATGTCCTCGTTCAGCGACCCGCGATGTTTATGCGACAGGCTGACAAGGCAGTCGGCAACTTCATCGGACGTCCACCCGGCGGCTTCTGCGCGCTCCACCAGGTCCAGGAAGGCGGCATCGACGGCGCCCTCGCAGTCCTGCTCCCGATCCGGATGCCCGTGGCTGATCAGTGGCACAGCGATTTTGGTCATCAACGATCCTCCCATGTGAAGGATAATGTGACGGTGAACGGCTGCAAAGCGACCAAAGTCGGACCTTTACGGCGACCTTGGTGTTTCCGGCGAATTTCACGCCGAATTTAACTGGACAAAAATAATCATAAAAAAATCGGCGATCGGCGAGAAAAAATCGCGAGCCGGTCGTCTTTGTTTGAAAGCGCATGCCGACGCACTGCGCCGAAAGCCGAGACGGGTGGAAGATGAACGCACCGGAATGCCGTAACGGACGTCCGCCGTTCCGGGGGAAACGAGGCTCGACCGGCCCGCTTCTGCCTGGGACGCGCGCGGCCGACACCCGTGCGTCCTTGGCTTTGCACGCTGTTTCACCTTCGCCCGTCAACGGCGGATCAGCCGGACACACTCCGTCCGGACCGCTCTCCCGTGATGCCCGGCATCCCGCCGGGCGCACCTTGCGCCAATCCCACCCGCCACCAGCGGCGGGCGGCACACCGGTGGCGACGCACATCGCGCCAACCTGAGAAAGCTCACCAGGAAAATTCAATGCGTTGCGCCTCCCACGCGACGCGATTGCGCGACTTTGCATGTCGCGTGCCGAGGATCGACAAACATGAAATTGTCTAGGCAAATCGCAGAAACTGCGACATTTCAAAGCTTCGCCAACTGCTATCTGAGAGAGGTCAATTCCGGCGTACCGGTGATGCACCGGACCGCCGGCGGGTCCTGCGACAGCATCGAATGGTCGCTTCCCCGCCAGCAGATCATTCTGCGCGCCGAGGTGGCTTCATCGTCCCTTTGCGGTCCGCTTCACTTCGGCAGAGCCTGGGTCAGGAACCTCTCCGAGCCATCGTGGCGTCCGATCGAGCTGATGTCCGCTCTTCATATGCTCGTCCAGGCCGCCTACCGCCAGGACGATGCCGGCCAGACTGATGCGTTGCGCGGCTTTGAACTCGAACTTTTGATCCGCGTGCTCGAAAGCTACCAGCAGACGGCGCTCTATCTCGATAACGCAAAACCCTGTGAAGACGGGATCGGCGAGTTTCTCGAGGCTGAGCAGTCGCTCGTCTTCGGGCACTGGCTGCACCCGACGCCGAAGAGCCGGCAAGGCATGAGCTATTGGCAGCAGGAGAGCTACGCTCCCGAACTGCGCGGCCAGTTCAGGCTGCAGTATTTCGCAGCGAAGATGGACCACGTCCGCCATGCGTCCTCGCGCCCGACGGAGGCACCGGACATCGTGCGCTCCCTCTCCAAGCTCGACACGGCAGATCTGGGCCTTGCCGACGACGAGTGCCTGTTGCCGATGCACCCGCTGCAGGCGGAGGCCCTGCTTCTCGACCCGGGCATTCAGGCAATGCAGCATGCCGGCATCCTGCGGCATCTCGGCCCGGCGGGTTCCCTCTTCAGCGCCACATCCTCCGTTCGCACCGTCTATGGCGCGCACGAAGACTGGATGCTGAAATTTTCACTGCCGGTGCGCATCACCAATTCCGTGCGCCTGAACCGAAGGCAGGAACTGGAGGCCGGCGTCGCCATGGCCAGGCTCGTCGACCGGATCGGCCTTGCCCGACGCTCGACGAACTTCCGCATCATCCAGGATCCAGCCTATGTGACGCTCGACGTGCCCGGGCAAAGCGAGAGCGGTTTCGAGGTGATCCTGCGTGAAAACCCCTTTGCCCACGGCAGGGGCGTGGGCGTCGTGACGCTGGCGGCGCTAACCGCTGACCCGCTTCCGCAGGCGCCATCAAGGCTCGAAACCCTCCTGCGCACGATTTCCCTGAGGGACGCCGAGGCCGTCGCCGACACCTGCCTCGTCTGGTTCCAGCGCTATCTTGCCTGCGCAGTCGAGCCGCTGATCCGTCTCTACGACGACTACGGCATCGCGCTCGAAGCGCACCAGCAAAACAGCCTGCTGGACATCGGCGCCGGCTACCCCTCGGTCAGCTACTACCGCGACAACCAGGGCTTTTATCTCTCGGAACGGTACCGCAGCCTGCTTTCGAGCCATGTCCCGGAGACCGGAATGATCCCGTCGCTCTATTTTCCCGAGAGCGAAATCCGCGACCGCTTCGCCTATTACCTCATCGTCAACCAGGTCTTTTCCGTCATCAGCCGCATCGGCCACGATGGACTATGCGACGAAGGCATGTTGCTGCGCATGCTGCGCAACCACCTGGAGCACTGCGCACAGACGATGACCGGCGCCGGGCGCGACTTTGCCCGCCACGTGCTGGACCTGCCGACGATTGCCTCCAAGGCCAACCTGACCACCCGACTGTTCAATGTCGACGAACTGCAATCCGACCACGCTCCGATCCTTTACCGCCCTGTTCCAAACCCGTTGCGGGCGCCCGCGGCACTGACAGCATCGAGGACCAGCCATGCCATTGCCTCTTGATATCAAGGGACGCCATGACGATCGGGTGCTTCGCCAGCTAGTCGCCGCCCTCCTGTTCGAAGGCATCATCGAGGCGCATCGAAGCGATGTCGGCGGGACGGCACAGTTTCGCTGGAGCCTCGGTGACCGCGACTTCCGGTGCGACGCCGTGCCCGGCGCTTTTGGGCGGGTTCGGCCGCTGCCGGGGTCGGTGCAGATGCGCGAAAATGAAGGCAGCTGGAGCGAGGCTTCGCTCCCGCTTCTCGTCTCCGCCCTGCCCGGCACCGGCATCACCCGGGCGAAACTGCTGAACGAGATGAAGCAGACGGTCGCCTTTTCCGAATGGAACGACCGCCACATCGCGCCCCGAACGCGGCGGGGGATGACCTTCGCCGATCTCGAAGGCGCCATCGACGAGGGCCATCCCTACCATCCCTGCTACAAGGCGCGCACCGGCTTTTCCAACGCCGACCACGCGTTGTTTGGTCCGGAGACAGGGGGGACGTTTCAGCTCGTCTGGCTGCTCGTCGCCCGCCGCCATCTGCGCCAGGCCCTGCCCGGTGACGAAGAGGCCTTCTGGCGAAGGGAACTTGGCGAGGAAACCTGGGCGCAACTTCAGGCAAAGCGGGATGAACTCGACGCCTCCGTCGAGGATTTCGGCCTGGTGCCGCTGCATCCTTGGCAATGGCGCAATCTCGGCGAGACGCTGACCAGCGGCTGGATTGCTGCCGGCGAGGCCCATTGCCTCGGCGCGATCGGCGACCGTTACACTGCCACCCAGTCGGTGCGCTCGCTTCTCAACCGCGACCGACCGCTGGCCGCCAGCATCAAGCTGCCGCTCAACATCGTCAACACCTCGTCCCGGCGCATCCTCGAGCCGCACTCGGTCTGCACCGCCCCGGTCATATCGCGTTGGATCGGCGGGATCGTCGCAGCGGATCCGCAATTCCGCAAAGACTACCCGCTGACCATCCTTGAGGAATATGCCGGCGTCATCGCCGATGCGCACGAGCCCCTGGCCGGACAAGTGGGCGCGATCTGGCGCGAAAGCGCCGAGGCGACGCTTCAAGCCGGAGAAACCGTCATCCCCTTTACGGCGCTGATGATGGTTGAGGTGGACGGACGGCCCTTTGCCGACGACTGGGTCCAGCGTTTCGGCCTGATGCCGTGGATCAACCGGCTTCTCGAAATCGCCGTCCTGCCGGTCTGGCATCTGCTCGTCCACCACGGCATCGCGGTTGAGGCACACGGCCAGAACATGCTGCTCGTGCACCGTGACGGCTGGCCGGAACGGCTGATCCTGCGCGACTTCCACGAAAGCATCGAGTTCTCGCCCGGTTTCCTGCGCGAACCCGAAAAGGCACCGGACTTTCTGCCCCTGCACCCGTCCTACCGCGACGCCGAACCGGACCAGTTCTACTGGACCGACAACCTGGATTCGCTGCGCGAACTGGTGATGGACACGCTGTTCGTCTACAATTTGAGCGAAATCAGCCACCTGCTCGCCCATTGCTACAACCTTGGCGAACCGCTGTTCTGGCAGCGGGTGCAAAGCCTGCTGTCCTCCTATGCGCTGAGGCACGGCGCGGGCAGGCAGGCAAAGCTCGGTCACGACCGGCCGGAAATTCTCACCGAATCCCTGATGACGAGGAAGCTCTTCGCGCGCAAGCCCGAGTACCACCACGTGGTGCCCAATGCGCTTGCCGCGGACAAACTTCAACGAAGGAGAAAGCCATGATCCGCATCGACGACAGGCTCTATGATCGTGCCCATTTCGACGAGACATCCGCGCGACTTGCCGCCCAGATCGGCCTGAAGGCGCGCGACGACGGTCGCTACGCCGTCTGCTTTACAGACACGGCCGACTGGCTGGCGTTGTTCTTCGCCATCCGCACGGCTGGTGCCAGCGTTCTGCCGATCCACCCGGGAACGCCCTATGCCGCGGCGCGCAAGCTTGCCGTCGGTGCTGGCTGCGACCGCCTTTTCTATAACAGCCTGACGGCGGAGGTGCTCGACCGGCCGGCGGACGCCCCGTGCGAAGGCACGCTCCTGCAGATGAGTTCGGGCACGACGGGAGCGCCCAAATGCGTGGCGCGAAGCTGGGGCAATATCGACGCCGAGATCGAAAGCTATATCGCCACCTTCCGCGAACCGCAGGACATGACCCCGGTCGTCGCCTGCCCGACCACCCATTCCTATGGTCTGATCTGCGGCATACTGGTGGCGCTCGCGCGTGGCCAGACGCCGGTTGTCGTCAACACGGCCAACCCGAAATATCTTCTGAAGGTCCTGCGCGAAACCGAGCGGCCACTGCTCTACTCCTCGCCGGCCATCCTGCATACGCTGGCCCGGTTGATCGCCGACGGCGAGCAGATCCACGCAACGATGACGTCGGGCACGCTGCTCCCCGATCCCTGGTTTGCCCAGATCCGGGCGAAGAGCCGTTACATGTTCCAGCAATATGGGTGCTCGGAAGCCGGATGCATCGCCATCAATCCCGATGTCACCGCCGCCGGCGACATGGGTTTCGTGCTGCCGCATCTCCTTTCGCAGACAGGAAGCGCTGTCGAGGACGCCGGAGAAATCGTCGTGACGAAGAACGACGGCGTCGCCATCCACACCCGCGACCTCGGCTATCGCCGCGCTGATGGCATGCTGGTCTTCGTGTCGCGCATGGACGACATGATCAATGTCTCCGGTCTCAACGTTTATCCCCGAGACGTGGAGGATGCGGTGATGGCGATGCCGGAGGTCTCGGACGCCGTTGCCTTCCGGATCGGCGACCGCTTCGCCGGCGAACGTGTCGCGCTGCTGTTCAGCGCAAAAGAAACCGTGGCACCCCAGGCGATCCGCGAATGGTGCAACAAGCACCTCGCCAGCCATCAGTTGCCGATGGACATCCGCCAGGTCGAGGCTATTCCGCGCCAGGCCAATGGCAAGATCAGCCGCCGCGAGGTGGCCGCGCGCCACGCTGCCGGCGAGTTCAGCAAACCGATCGCCGGAGCAGCGTCATGACCCCAGACGAAACCCTGGAAGCCATCCACACGGTTCTCGGCCAGCACATGATGCATCCGCACCTCGACGGCTTTGGCCCGGAGGCGCGGCTCAACGAGGACCTCTATCTGGATTCCGTGCTGATCCTGCAGATCTTCCTCAATCTGGAGCTGGAATACGGTCTGAGCGTGCCGGAAGAGGCGATCGCCCGCCAGGATGTCCAGACCGTTGCCGACCTCGTCGCCCTCTACCAGCCGAAGGCCGTCGCCTCCGTCATCCCGTCGTTTCCACTGACCGGCGGCACGAACGATGAAGGCGTGCACGGCGAGGCCTATTACGACATCAAGGTGCATTGCTTCGTCAGTTGTGTCTGCGACGGGCTGAAGCGCCAGGGCCTCGACCACCGGCCCTTCTACTTCGGCGTCTGGGACGCGAAATTCGCCGTAAGCGACCGTTTTCAGCTGCTCTATCACGCGCCCGATATCACCCAGGAGTTCTTCCGCGCCTGGTTCCAGCGGCTCTATGGCATCACGGTCCGCGAATGGTACGATCCGGCAGCGAGCAAAAGCGACAATCTGGGCACGATGCTCGATCTCGTTCACCGCCGCACGGACACCGGTTCCGTCATGGTCATGCTCGACATGTTCCACCTGCCGGAGCGGGAGAACAAGTTCAACCAGAACCCGTTCCCGCATTACCTCATGTTGCAGGAAACCGCCGATCCAACCACATGGTTCGTGCACGACCCCGATTACCGCTGGGAAGGGGAGATCGCCCGGGACAAGGTGATCCATGCCGTGATGCAGCCAACCGTCGGCGGGGGCTATGTCTTTGACAATGCCGAAGCGCGCGCGCCAGCCGCCGAAGACCTCAAGGCATACTTCGAGGCCTGCTTCGTCGAGAAACGCAACCCGCTTGTCGACAGCGTGCGCGAGATCGTCACGGCGCATCTGGAGGGGCGCGGCGGCATGGATCTTGCCGACCTGACGGCGGCCGTGCGCGAGCTGCCCGTCATCACCATCCGCAAATACGCCTATGAGCACGGCTTTGCCTTCTTCTGGCGAGCGCTGAAGCTGCCGGCGCGCGAATTCGAGGGCTGGTGCGACGAGATCGAGACGCTGGTGCAGTCGCTGAAGGCGCTGCATTACGACTGCATGAAGCTGAGCCAGACCGGCAGCCATGCACTGGCTGCCCCGGTCTTCGAGCGATTGGCGGAAGCTGACCGCGCCGAGACGAAGCTGAAAGGCAAGCTCGCCGAGATCTTCGGTCTCTGGTGCGAGCAGAACGTCACTGCCGACATTCCCATGCTGAAAAGGGTTGCGCGATGAACATCTCGCTGTGCACGATCACGTTCCGTCATCACCTGATGTCGCTCGGCGAAATCGCCGCCTGGGCACAATCCAACGACTTCCAGGGCATCGAGCTCTGGGGCGCGCATGCGCGCAATCTGGCGCAACAGCCCGACCGCAACGCCGACTGGCTGGACACGTTCGGATTGAAGGTGCCGATGATCAGCGATTATCTGCCCCTCGACGGCGATGCGGAGACGCTCAGGCTGAAGACAGTCGAGCTTTGCCGGCTCGCCCGCCGCTGGCGCACCCGCAAGATTCGCACTTTTGCCGGCAACAGCGGCAGCCTCTCCGTTTGTGAAGACGAACGGCAACGCATCGTGGAGCGGCTGCGGGAGATATGCGCTGTTGTCGCCGGCTACGGCATCCACTTGCTGGCCGAAACGCATCCGAAGACGCTGGCCGATACCGCCGCCTCGACATTGCGACTGATCGAAGAGGTTGATCATCCCGCCTTTGCCATCAACTTCGATACCCTCCATGTCTGGGAGGGCGGCGACGACCCCATTGCCGTCCTGCGGAAGATGAAGCCGCACATCCGCCACTACCACCTGAAGAACGTGCGCGACCGGACGGACCTCGCGGTCTTCGAACCGGCCAACGTCTATGCCGCCGCCGGGTGGCGCGACGGCATGACGCCGCTGTTCGAGGGCACCGTCGATTATGCCGATTTCCTCGCGGAGATCGCCGGCGACGGCCAGATCGATGCCTCGCTCGAATGGTTCGGCAACGATTGCCTCGACGTCCTCAGGCGCGACCGCCGGCAGGTTCGCCGGGTCATCGAGGGACAGGAACCGGTACGGCGCTCAGTCAACTTTTAGTGATTGCAACCGGCGCTGATAACAGGTCGATTTTCATGGAACCATAAAAAATGGCCCCAGCAACGCGCCGGGGCCCATTTTTTGTTATTGTTCTGGTATTGCAAATATCTAATTTATATATTTTTGAAGCACCGAAATACTGCCTCGTTCGCGGCTTTGCTCATTTTAGTCTTGGAGCGGACGAGCTGTGCTCTACGTCCCTACTCTCGCAATCTTGCCGATGAAAATCAATCAACTTTTATGGGTCAATTTTTCATCGAACGATGCCGCAGCACGGGCGAAGGTTGCACTGCGCATAAGCGCATGCCCCCGTAGGTCAGCGCCTGAACGATCGCTACGCCCGCATCGGCTCCCTAAAGAAACCGCGGAACATCCGGCTGGTTCGGCCGGAAGGAGATGAAAATTTCAAGCGTCATGACGCACGAATTTTCATCGCCCCGGCGTTTATGACCCGAAGCAGCGGCGTATTGCCGGCGGTCAATTTCCCCTGAGGGCAGCGACCTCCGCCTGGAGTGTCGCGACCGTCTCTTCGAGAGCCCGCAGGCGCTGCTCCAGTTCCGACAGACCGGCGCCGCCAAAGGCGGCTGCACCCGGCGTGGCGACGGCCGTCTGGTCGACCTCCCCGGACAGAAGATGCGCGAAGCGATCCTCGCGCTGGCCGGCGCCGCGGTTGAGCTGGATGATCAGCGGCGGCCGCCTGCCGATCATCAGGTCGAGATTGTCCTTCAGATCCTCGACCGACTGGAAGCGCGCCATGCGTTCGCTGCGCGACCAGAGTTCATAGGCCGTCTGCGGACCGCGCAGCAACAGGAGGCCAAGCACGACGATTTGCGGTGAGGTTAGCGAAAAGCGGTTGGCGGCGAGGTGTTCGTAGCGCTCGACGCGCGAAGCGAAGGCCTGGCGGACAAGGCCTTTCTGAGAAAGCGTACCGAGCGCCCGGTGCACGTCGGCCTGTTCCAGCGCCATCACCGGATCGCGCGCCGTCTTCTGATTGGCGGCGGAGTGCAGGGAGTTGAGCGTCAGCGGATAGACGTCGGGCGTCGTTTCCTTCTTCTCGATCAGGCAGCCGAGGACACGGGCTTCGATCGCATTGAGTTCCGGAAAATCGGTGTCTGAATTGGTGTTCATAAGCTCACTCTTCTCGGCACGGGGTCAACGGCAACCCAAGGCTTCTCCAGGGACGGACGATCTCAGCCAGGCCCGTCGCCGGCTGCGGCAACGGCCGCCTCGATCAACCGCGCCCTTCGATAACGCGTTGATGGACCAAGGCCAAGTTGCTTTGCCGTTTCCACCGCATATATCTCGCTTGCGGTGAGGCCTCGCGGTGCACGCTGAGGTCGAGCGCGCACCGGATCATCATTATTTTGCCAACGACGAGGCGCCCGTCAGATCGATCACGATTGTGCCGCAGTTCGCGCCGATAGGATGCCGGTCAGTTCAGCTTAACCCGCCACAACCTGCCACCCTCGCCACCGCCGTCAGCACGCAGCATCGCCTTCTTCGGCGGTCGCCGTGCCCGCTGCCGACGGCTCTCGAAAACCGCCACCACAGAAGCCTCCCATGCCGCGTACCAACATGCCGCGTATCAAGAAGAGGGTCGTCCTGCACTTTCCCGGCTTCGAGCCACTCGACGCCGAGGCGCATCGCCAACGCTACGAGCGCTCGGCGCAGCAGAGCGCCAAGGTCTGGGCCTTCAGCTCCGCCGTCGGGCCGCTCGCCGGCGCGCATTTCGACGTCGCCAGCGCCGGGCCGCATTGGCAGACCGCAAGCCGCATCCACGTCTTCGACCACAACGTCCTCGTCGATGCCCTTGGCCGCCGGTCGCTCATCCGCCGGCTGGGTGGTGGATTTGCCAGTGCCCTGCGTGTCACGGTCGATGGCGGACTTTGGGGCTATTTTCGCCACGCATGGCGGTTCGGCCTGTTTTTCCTATTCCCGTTCCTGCTGGTTTTCCTGATGACGGCAACGGTGCTCGCCGTCGCGTCCAGTCCCTACTGGCTGGGCCTGTCGGGTTGGAACCTGGCGTGGAGCGCGCCGCTTTCGGCTCTTCTGCTGCACCGGATCCTGCTGCCTTTCGCAGCCCGGTTCCACACGCTGCACCTGTTTGCCGACTGGGAAATGGCAGTCGCGCTCGCACGGCTCGACCGGCCCGACTTCAACCGCTGGCTCGACGACTGCGCCGACGCCGCTCACGCGGCGTTGAACGAAGAGGCGGACGAATATCTGATCAGTTCGCACAGCATGGGCTCGAGCGTCGCCGCTCATGTGATCGGCATTCTGCTCGAGCGGCAGCCGGATGTTTTCAAGGGCAAACGGGTGGTGTTTGCAACGCTCGGCGGCGCGATCCTGCAATGCGCCCTGATGCGGTCGGCGCATGCCCTGCGCGCCCGGGTTGGCGCGATCGCCGCCACGCGGGAGATCTTCTGGTTCGAGATCCAGTGCCTGACGGATGTGGTCAACTTCTACAAGACACGCGTTGTCGCGCTTTGCGGTCATGCGCACGAAAAGCAGCCGCCGATTGCCTTTATCAAGGTCAAGCTCATGCTGTCGGCGGATCGCTACCGCAGGATCAAACGCAATTTCCTGCGCGTCCATCGCCAATACGTGCTCGACCCGGATGTCAGGGCGTCCTTCGATTTCACCCTGATGACGGCGGGCCCGCTGCCGGCGGCCGAATTCGCAGATTTTTCACGGACAAACCTCCCGGCGCTTCCAGGCCGGGACGCCGTCAACGACGACAGCCCGCCTGCAGCGCGTGGCGAACATCGCGAGAGACGCGAAGCCTGACGCCCCGCGACGTCAGGCTTCGCGTCCCGGCAGATCCAGCAAGGCCTGCAGACCGGCAAGCTGAAAGCGCCAGAAGAGTTCGAACGCGGCGGCAATCGCCGCTGCGTCGCGGTGGCCGGCAAGGATGTCGCCGATCGTGTCGATCGTTCGCGTGAACGTGGTCTCAAGCGTGAAGCGCAAGAGCGGCGTCAGAGCCTCGTCCCCGTAGCGGTTGGTAACGTAACGCGACGCCAGTCGCAGCATTTCCCGGCTCATCAGTTGCGACATGTGGGCATAACGCGTCCCCTGTCCGCCGCGAAGCAGGATGATTACCACGAGCCGATGCTCGATCAGAAACTGCAGGAATGCCCGCGCGCGCTCGGATCCGGCGGCATTTGCCGAAGACCATTGCTCTATGCCTCCAAGTTCGCGCACGCGGGCGCGCATCAGTCTCAGGAGCCTTGCGGCCAGCGCCGGGGTCACGACGGCGTGAAACAGCGCATCCTTGTGCTCGACATATTTGTATATGTTGCTCGGGCTCGTTCCCGCCCGCTCGGCAACATCGGCCAATTTCGCCGCGGCAAACCCTTTCTCGGCAAAGACCTCTGCCGCGGATGCAAGGACCCGCACACGGACACTCTCCTTCAACCGTTGCGGCATGCGAGGCGCTCGGCGAGACGATCGAGATGTTTTGCCCAGGGGGCCATTTCCTCCAGCTGGAAGGCCAGGGAGAACAACAGTGCGTCGCGCCCGGGCGCCGCGGCGAAATGGCAGCCGATCGGCAGGTCGTCTGCGGACCAGTGAAGCGGCACCGACATCGCCGGCCATCCGGCCAGTGACGCCACGACGGTGTATCCGGCGAGGTCCTCGGTGAAGGCGATGAGCGCATCGGGATCGCTGTCGGGCCCGTATTGGCCGAGCGGAAACGCCGTGAAGGAGACGGTGGGAGACAACAGCACGTCATAGTCTGCGATGAACCGGTTGGCGGCGTCATCGGCGGCAGTGAGCGCTGCCACCGAACGGCCGATATCGTCAGCAGAAAGCGACCGGCTGCGCCGAACGATCTCGCGCGTGTACGGCTCGAAGACGGCTTCGTCGAACGCCGCGCCCATGTGGCTGTGGATCTGATCGAACAGGCCGGCAAGGCCGAGCCCCGTCAATGCGAAGAAGGCGTCGCTCGTCGCCTTCGACGTAACCTGCGGCCCTGCGCAGGCTATGACCTCGTGACCGAGGGCCTCGCACAGGGCGATCGCCCGATCGAGCGCTTGATCCGCAGCCTGCGTGGCGGCGCGATCAAGGCTGTCCCTGCGAAAGACGCCAATCCGCAAAGGCTTTGCCGTGACGGAACCGAGCGCTGCGCACGTCGGCAGCGGCCGGTCGAGATCCGGCCTTTCCGTTGCCGCGAGCCAGACGGCACTGTCGCGGACCGACCGGCTGACGCAATGATCGCTGATCAGCCGCGCCGTCGGCATCGTCGGCGGCAACCCTGCCGAGACCGTGCGGCCACGGCTCGGCTTGTAGCCGAACAGCCCACAGAAAGACGCCGGGCCCCGGATCGAGCCGCCACCGTCTGAAGCATGCGCGATCGGAACCATGCCCGACGCCACGGCAGCAACCGCGCCGCCCGACGATCCGCCGGTGGAAAGGTCCGTGTTCCAGGGATTGCGCGTCGCGCCATGGGCCAACGTCTCGGTCGTGCCGATGAGGCCGAACTCGGAGGTCGTCGACTTGCCGAGAACGACGAGCCCGGCGGCATCCAGTGCGTTGACATAATCCGATCCCCCCTGCGCCGGCTGGCCCTTGAACAGGCGCGTGCCGAAGCCCGCCGATTGACCGGGATAGGGGAGCAGGTCCTTGAGCAGGGTCGGCACGCCGGCAAACGGGCCGGATAATGGCGTTGCGCGGGCCCGGGCACGTGCCCTGTCGAAATCGATAGATGCCAGCGCGTTGACATGCGGGTTCACCAACTCGATGCGCGCGATCGCCGCATCGACCAATTCGAGCGGCGATATCTCGCCTCGCGCCACCATGCCCGCCTGCTGGACCGCGTCCATGCAGACGAAAGGATCCACTTGCCGGCTGACACCGGTTTCCACCTCGCGCATCGGCAATCTCCTCGCTTGAATCTCAAAAGAGAATGAATGATTCTCTTTTGAGATTCAAGCGTCGCGGGACACAGTGCGCCGCCGCCGAGCCGGCCACGCCGTTCATCGCAACGCGGTGCTGCCCCGGTTACCGCGGCAATCACAATCCAGTGCCTATGCAGAGTTGATCCCACGGCCGGGGAGAAGTATTTATCATGTCGACAAAAGGATTCTTTCGATGACCGACACCGATTCCAGCCCCACACTCGAACGCAAGCGCGGCTCTGGCGTGAAGATGGTCTACGACCTCCTGCGCGACGAAATCCTCGATCTTGAGCTGGCGCCGGGTAGCCCGATCGATGAAGTGCAGCTTGCCGAACGTTTCAAGATGTCGCGCACGCCGATCCGCGAGGCGCTGGTGCGGCTGGCGGGCGAGGGCCTGATCGACACGCTGCCGAACCGGTCGACGATGGTTGCAAGCATCGACTTCCTCAACATGCACACGTTCTTCGACGCGCTTGTGCTGATGTATCGCGTTACGACGCGGCTCGCGGCGCAGAACCATCGCCCCGAGGACTTGCCGATCATTCGCGGTTTCCACGAGGATTATGCCGCGGCGATCAAGTCGGGCGACGCGCTGGCGATGATCGCCACCAACGCCGCCTTCCATGCGGCAATCGCGGAGGCCGGCCGCAACCCCTATTTCACCAGCCTTTTCCGCCGACTGCTGGACGAGGGACGCCGCATCCTGCGCCTCTACTACCAGTCCTATGAGGAACAGTTCCCCCAGCGCTTCGTCGACGAACACGCGGAGATCATCGCCGCGATCACCGCCCGCGATCTCGAGGCGGCCGATCGTCTCGGCAAGGCGCATGCCGAGCAGATCGTTCAGCAGGTGCAGAAGCTTTTCGCCCGAAAGAACCAGCTCGACATCGCTCTGTGACGTTCTTTGTATTTTTCTTGTCGACAAGTAAAATACAAACAGATATATCTGATCTCCAGAGGCACGGAAAACGTCCGCCGCGGATAGCGCCCACGTTACGTGCCGAGTGACAAAGCCGAGAGGAGTTTCAGATGAAGGCACAGATTTTCACCGGCGTCATTCCGGCGTTGATGACCCCCTGCAAGGAAGACCGCACCCCCGATTTCGACGCGCTGGTGCGCAAGGGCAAGGAACTGATCGCCCAGGGCATGTCGGCTGTCGTCTATTGCGGCTCCATGGGTGACTGGCCGCTTCTGACCGACGCACAGCGCATGGAAGGCGTCGAGCGCCTGGTCAAGGCCGGCATTCCGGTCATCGTCGGCACCGGCGCCGTCAACACCGCATCGGCCGTCGCCCACGCCGCGCATGCCGAGAAGGTCGGCGCGCAGGGCCTGATGGTCATCCCGCGCGTCCTGTCGCGCGGCTCTGTTGTCGCCGCCCAGAAGAATCACTTCAAGGACATCCTGTCGGCCGCGCCGAGCCTGCCGGCTGTCATCTACAACAGCCCCTATTACGGCTTTGCCACCCGCGCCGACCTGTTCTTCGCGCTGCGCGCCGAACATCCGAACCTCGTCGGCTTCAAGGAATTCGGCGGCGCCGCCGACATGCGTTATGCGGCCGAGAACATCACCAGCCGTGACGATGGCGTCTCGCTGATGATCGGCGTCGACACGGCCGTGTTCCACGGCTTCGTCAACTGCGGCGCAACGGGTGCCATCACCGGCATCGGCTGCGTGCTGCCGAAGGAAGTCATCCACATGTGCAACCTGTCGCGTGCGGCCGCCGAAGGCGACGTCGACGCACGTCTGCGCGCGCTGGAACTGGAGCAGGCGCTTGCCGTTCTCTCCTCCTTCGACGAAGGCCCGGACCTGGTCCTCTACTTCAAGCACATGATGGTGCTGAAGGGCGACAAGGAATACACGCTGCACTTCAACGAGAGCGATGCGCTTTCCGACAGCCAGCGCGGTTATGTCGAAGCCCAGTTCAAGCTGTTCAACAGCTGGTACGCCGAGTGGAGCAAGCTCCCGGGCGCGGTCCAGAAGTACAAGGCCTGATCGTCCACATCAGTCCGCAGAAACAGAAGGCCCTCCCATTGGAGGGCCTTTTGCTTTTGGCGAACGCAACGGGCGATCCGATGCCAACGCGCATCGTCGCAGCGCGTCGATATCTGCCCTGCCGCAAAACCACTGGAACATGCAGCGCAACTGGATCGGTTGCTGCCACGGGGCGCGGACCTCGCGCTTGCAAACATCGAAAGGCTTGCGAATCACATAAGTCCGTGCTTATGTGATGGCATGACCGAGAACGATATTTTCCGAGCCCTGGCCGACCCGACCCGCCGAGCGATCTTCGAGAAGCTGGCGACGCGCAGCATGAACGCCAGCGCCTTGCGTGAAGGCATCGCGATTAGCCAACCGGCAATGTCACAACACCTCACTGTCTTGCGCAACGCCGGGCTTGTCAGGGAAGAGAGGCAGGGGCGGTTCGTGAACTACCAGGTCGATCCGGAGGGCCTCGCTCTCATCGCACAATGGTTCGCCAAATACCGCGCGTACTGGCCGACACGCGTTGACGCTCTCAAGGCCCTGCTGAAGGATATGGACCAATGATCAACGGACACATCGAGGGCCAGCACAATGTCATCGAACTCGATTTTGAGGTCGATGAACCGCCTCACAAGGTCTGGCGAGCCATCAGCGTCCCGGCGTTTCGGGAACATTGGCTGCCAAAGGACGCGTTGACCGACCCGCAGGCGATCACCATCACTCCCGGACAGGAGGTCCGCTACAGGCTGCGTGACGATGCTCCGCCATTCCTTGAAAGCACGGTGACATTCTCGATCGCTCCGAACGAAACCGGCGGAACTTGCCTTCGGATTGTCCACGAGTTGACGGATGTGCGGATCGACCGGCTGACCAGGGATCCCGCCAACAACAACAACGATCCGGCGATGATGTCGGCCGCCTGACGCAGGCAAGCCTTCCCCGATATATCCAGAAGACAGGAGTTCGCCGATGCGCGACGCGATGCAACTCGTCCCGATGGTCGTTGAGCAATCCAGTAGAGGGGAGCGGTCATTCGACATCTACTCCCGCCTGCTGCGCGAACGGATCATCTTCCTCAATGGTGAGGTGAACGATGACGTTTCCGCTCTCGTGTGCGCGCAATTGCTGTTTCTCGAAGCCGAGAATCCGAAGAAGCCGATCAATCTCTACATCAATTCGCCGGGAGGTGTCGTGACCAGTGGCTTTGCCATGTACGACACCATGCGCTTCATCCGCGCACCCGTGCACACGCTTTGCATGGGAACGGCCCGCTCCATGGGCTCGTTCCTACTGATGGCTGGCCAACCTGGCGAAAGGGTCGCGCTGCCCAATGCCAGTATCCTGGTCCACCAGCCCTCTGGCGGCTTTCAAGGGCAGGCGTCGGACATGCTGATTCACGCCGAGGAAATCCTGAAAACCAAACAGCGGATGACACGCCTATACGCGCAGCATTGCGGCCGTTCCTACGAAGAGTTTGAAATGGCAATGGACCGCGACCGCTTCATGACGGCGCAAGAGGCGGTGGAATGGGGTCTCGTCGACCGCATCTTGCAGGATCGCGAAGATGCGGCGGAGCTATGATGCGAGGCGCCCGCAACGTTCTTGTTGCGGGCGTCTGCGACGGATATCGGCCTGAATGCGCGGCGGTGAGGAGCGATGCCCTCACCGCAGTCAGGATGTCAAGCGACGGCGTCGAGCCCGAGCGCGAGCAGCCGGTCGAGCTGCTCCATCTCCGCCTTGTTGAGAACGATGCCCTCGGCTTGCGATTTGGCGCGCGCCACGAAACGGCGCTGCGAAGGAAGGCGAGCGCCCTGGCCGACGATCGCCTCGAACAGCACCTCGGCACGATCGAAGGGATTGCCCGGCCGTCCGGCCGCGAACTTCTCCGGCGAGAAGGCGATGATGAGTTCGCCGTGGAACGGGGCCAGTGTGGTGGTTCCGAGATAGTCGAGCACTTCAGGGCTCGTCAGGTCGCCGATCATGATGCCGGCGAGAAGCTCGACCATGGTGCCGATCGCCGAACCCTTGTGGCCGCCGAAGGGCAGCATCGCGCCGGCGAGCGCCGCGTCCGGATCGGTGGTCGGATTGCCCTCGGCGTCGATCGCCCAGCCTTCCGGCAACTGCTTGCCGGCGCGCCGGTGCAGCTCGATCTCGCCGCGTGCCGCAACCGAGGTCGCGAAGTCGAAGACGTAGGGCGGCTTGTCCTGGCGCGGCCAACCGAAGGCGAAGGGGTTGGTTCCGAGCAGCGGCTTGTTGCCGCCGGTCGGCGCCACGGTCGCATAGCTCGGGCACATGACGAGGCCGGCAAGCCCCTCGCCCGTCAGGCCTTCGACTTCCGGCCAGAGAGCGGAGAAATGGGTGCAGTCGTTGATGACGAGTGCGGCAATGCCGAGCGTGCGGGCGCGCTCGGCCAGAACCGGCAGGCCGAGCTCGAAGGCCGGATTGGCAAAACCACCCCTGGCATCGACCTT
The DNA here is from genome assembly GCF_031989085.1 of Ensifer sp. Lineage (NCBI taxonomy): Bacteria > Pseudomonadati > Pseudomonadota > Alphaproteobacteria > Hyphomicrobiales > Rhizobiaceae > Ensifer > Ensifer sp. Next base: position 362,214 of record NZ_DALZXU010000003.1, on the reverse strand, counting down.
GACGATCGCCGATCCTTCCTGCGCCGAGAGTTCGGGCACAGCATCCGGCTTGACCTTGCCGGCCTTGACGGTGCGCAGCGCGCCTTCGATGCGGTAAATGCCATGCGACTTGCAGGCATCGCGTTCGCCGGCGACAATCACCCGGGCCAGCGCGCCGGCCTGGACGGCATTGAGCCCGCCCTTGCGGAAGATCGCCTCGACCCGCTCCTGAACTGCGGCGATCGTCAGGGTGGTGGTCTCACTCATCTTGTACCTTTCTGACTGCGTATGACCCTTTGCGGGCGGTTGAAGTTCTGCATACATAGAGTATACAAAGATCCGACAAGTGCAATTCGGCTGGGCGCTATTCATGCCGAAAGACACCGGTGTTCTCAAGAAAGGATCCGCAGATGGTCTTCACCCCCAAAGGAAAACATCTCGTTGCCGGCGAATGGCTTGATGGCCAAGGCACCTTCGCCTCGACGCCGGCCCATGGCCCGTCGCATGATTTCGCCGTCGGCACCGTCGAGCTGGTAAACCGCGCCTGCGAAGCGGCGGAAGAAGCGTTCCTGAGCTACGGCTACGCCTCGCGGGCGGAACGTGCCGCCTTCCTACGTGCCATCGCCGACGAGATCGAGGCCCGCGCCGAAGCGATCACCGAAATCGGCAGCCAGGAAACCGGCTTGCCGGAAGCCCGCCTTCAGGGCGAGCGCGGCCGCACCACCGGCCAGCTCCGGCTGTTTGCCGATCACATCGAAAAGGGCGAATATCTCGACCGCCGCTTCGATGCCGCCCTGCCGGAGCGCCAGCCGGCGCCGCGGCCTGAAATCCGCCTGATCCAGCGGCCGATCGGCCCGGTCGCAGTCTTCGGCGCGTCCAACTTCCCGCTGGCTTTCTCGACCGCCGGCGGCGATACCGCCGCAGCACTTGCGGCCGGCTGCCCTGTTGTGGTCAAGGGCCATTCGGCTCATCCCGGCACCGGCGAGATCGTCGCCCAGGCTGTCGAAGCCGCAATCCGCAAGACCGGCGTGCATCCCGGCGTCTTCTCGCTTATCCAGGGCGGCAACCGCCAGGTTGGTGAGGCGCTCGTCCAGCATCCACTGATCAAGGCGGTCGGCTTCACCGGCTCGCTCGCCGGCGGCCGTGCGCTCTTCAATCTCTGCGCCGCCCGTCCCGAGCCAATCCCGTTCTTCGGCGAACTCGGTTCGGTCAACCCGATGTTCCTTTTGCCGGAAGCCATGAAGGCGCGCGCCGAAACGCTCGGTCAGGGCTGGGCCGGTTCGCTGACCATGGGTGCCGGCCAGTTCTGCACCAATCCCGGCATCGCCGTGGTGATCGAAGGCACTGACGCCGACCGCTTCACCGCCGCCGCCGTCGAGGCGCTCGGCAAGGTTGCGCCGCAGACCATGCTGACCGACGGCATCGCCAAGGCCTATCGCGACGGCCAGGAGCGCTTCACCACGCGCAACAGCGTCAAGCCGCTCCTCGAAACCGCCTCGACCGACCGCAAGGCGTCGCCCAACCTGTTCGAGACCACCGGCAGCCAGTTCCTGGCCGACCATGCGCTCGGCGAAGAGGTCTTCGGCCCGCTCGGCCTCGTCGTGCGGGTGAACTCCAAGGACGAGATGGAACAGCTCGCTCGCGGCCTCCAGGGGCAGCTGACGGTCACGGTCCACATGGACGAAGGCGACATCGAGGCGGCCCGCCGCCTGCGACCGATCCTTGAGCGCAAGGCCGGCCGCCTGCTGGTCAACGGCTTCCCGACCGGCGTCGAAGTGGTCGATTCCATGGTGCATGGCGGGCCCTACCCGGCCTCGACGAACTTCGGCGCGACCAGCGTCGGCACCCTGTCGATCCGCCGTTTCCTGCGTCCGGTTTCCTACCAGAACCTGCCGGAAGCCCTGCTGCCGGACGATTTCCTGAACTAAGCCACGACTGATCGCTGCGCGGGGACCCCATTTGACGAAACAAATGGGATCCCCGCGGGCGTTTCGCGATATCTTGATATACTTTTTGTATACTGTTTGTATTTTTGAGTTGATTTACGCGCTCTAACACGGGATATTAGCCTTGCCGTCAAACGGCACACCAAATTCAGGGAGAGAGAATAATGAAGACCTCGGTCCTAGCCTTCGGCCTCGTTGCCGCTACCGCATTGACCAGCCCGGCCCATGCCGACAAGCTGGATGACATCATCGGCTCCGGCACGCTGCGCTGCGCAGTGGTTCTCGACTTCCCGCCGATGGGTTCTCGCGACGAGAACAACAACCCGATCGGTTTCGATGTCGATTACTGCAACGACCTGGCAAAGGCGCTTGGCGTCACGGCCGAGATCGTCGAGACCCCCTTCCCGGAACGCATTCCCGCGCTGATGTCCGGCCGCGTCGACGTCGGCGTTGCCTCGACCTCCGACACGCTCGAGCGCGCCAAGACCGTTGGCATGACGGTTCCCTACTTCGCCTTCGAGATGGCCGTAACCGCCAACGACAAGACCGGCATCAAGTCGTTCGAAGACATGAAGGGCAAGGTTGTCGGCGCAACCGCCGGTACCTTCGAAGCGATTGCGCTTGAAAAGCAGGTCAAGGAATGGGGTGCGGGCGAGTTCCGTCCCTACCAGACCCAGGCCGACGTCTTCCTCGCTCTCAGCCAGGGCCAGATCGACGCCACCGTATCGACGTCGACGGTCGCCCAGGCCAACGTCAAGACCGGCAAGTTCGCCGGCATCTCCGTCGTCGGCAAGGCCCCGTTCGACACCGACTACGTGGCCCTCTTCACCAACCGCGAAGAATACGGCCTCATCAACTACCTCAACCTGTTCATCAACCAGCAGGTCCGCACCGGCCGCTATGCCGAGCTCTACGAAAAGTGGGTCGGCGGCGAGCTGCCGTCGCTGGCGGTAAACGGCGTCTACCGCTAAGCTGTCCGTTTCTCTGGTGGCGCGAGGCAAACGCCTCGCGCCACCATACCAAGATGCGTTGATATTGACTGATTGCGTGCGCCCGCCAGGCGGTCCACCCGCGAGGCCCGGGGCGCCGACGCAATCGGCCAATGTCAGCGCATATTGGTATCGCCCATTTTTCAAAAGGTGAGACGGCGATGTTCAATTACACCTTCCACTGGAACCAGGCGCTGAAAGCATTGCCGCAAATGCTTGACGGCGCGCTGGTCACGCTGCAGATCGCGCTTTTGTCGATGCTGATCGGCGTGATCTGCGCGCTCGCTTTGACCGGCTTCCGCCTGTCCGGCAACCGCGTCCTCAACGGCTTTGCCACCACCTGGGTCGAGATCGCGCGCAACACGCCGGCACTGTTCCAGATCTACATGGCCCATTTCGGCCTCGGCAATTTCGGCATCCATCTGAGCCCCTACACAGCCTTGCTCGTCGGCATCGCGTTCAACAACGCTGGCTATCTGGCGGAAAACTTCCGCGGCGCCCTGAAGGCGATACCGGATACCCAGACCCGCGCCGGCCGCTCGCTCGGCATGACGGCGGTGCAGGCCTTCCGCTACATCGTTCTGCCGCAAATGCTGCGCATCGCCTTCCTGCCGACCACCAACCAGATGGTCTGGGCAATCCTGATGACCTCGCTCGGCGTCACCGTCGGCATGAACACCGACCTTGCCGGTGTGACGCAGGAACTGAACGCCCGGTCCTTCCGCACCTTCGAATTCTTCGCGCTGGCCGCGGTGATCTATTACATCATCGCCAAGGCCGTAACCCTGGCTGCCCGAGCACTCGCCTCGCGCATGTTCCGCTACTAGAGAGAGGCGAGAGATGTTCAATACCGCCCTCACCTGGAGTGATCTGGCCTTCCTGGCACAAGGTGCGGCGATGACGCTTGCCGTCACCGCCGTCTCGGTGACCGCCGGCACGCTGCTCGGCATCCTCTTCGGGGTAATCCGCGTTCAGGCCGGCCCTTACTGGTCGGCGCCGCTGACCTTCGTGCTCGACGTGTTTCGCTCCGTTCCGCTCCTCATCCAGCTGGTGCTCGCCAACGCCTTCCAGTCCATTGCGAAACTGGGCTGGGCTCCGTTCACCACCTCCTGCGTCGTGCTGTCGCTGTACACGGCGGCCTATTGCACCGAGATCGTGCGCGGCGGCATCACCTCGGTGCCGGCAACCACGCGGCGGGCAGCGCGCTCGCTCGGCATGACCTGGTGGCAGGACATGCGTTACATCGTGACGCCGCTCGCCACCCGCGTTTCGCTTCCGTCCTGGATCGGCCTGACGCTCGGCGTCATGAAGGATTCCGCACTCGTGCTCTGGCTCGGCCTTATCGAGCTTCTGCGCGCCTCGCAGATCCTCGTCACCCGTCTGCAGGAACCGCTTTTCATTCTCCTGATCTGCGGTGCAGTCTACTTCCTCATCAGCTTCCCCATCGCCCGGCTTGGTGGGTATCTCGAAAAACGGTGGTCCCCCAATGATTGAGATCGAAAACGTCCGCAAATCCTTCGGCACGCTGGAAGTTCTGAAAGGGATCGACCTGACCGTGCAGAAGGGCGAAGTCGTCACCGTCATCGGCGGCTCCGGCTCGGGAAAATCGACGCTGCTCACCTGCATCAACGGCCTCGAGCCGATCGATTCCGGCCGCATCAAGGTCGACGGCACCGAGGTCCACGCCAAGAGCACCGATCTCAACAAGCTGCGCAGCAAGGTCGGGATCGTCTTCCAGCAATGGAACGCCTTTCCGCACCTGACCGTGGTCGAAAATGTCATGCTGGCGCCGCGCAAGGTGCTGGGCCTCTCCAAGCAGGCGGCCGAGGAAATCGCCGTCAAGCAGCTGACGCATGTCGGTCTGGGCGAGAAGCTCGGGGTTTACCCCAACCGCATGTCGGGTGGCCAGCAACAGCGCATGGCGATTGCCCGCGCGCTTGCCATGTCGCCGGAATACATGCTGTTCGACGAAGTGACCTCGGCGCTCGACCCGCAGCTCGTCGGCGAAGTGCTCGATACGCTGCGCATGCTCGCCTCCGAAGGCATGACGATGATCTGCGTCACGCACGAGATGAAGTTCGCCCGCGAGGTCTCCGACCGGGTGGCCTTCTTCCACAAGGGCGTGATGGCCGAGATCGCCCCGCCCGAAGCGCTGTTCGGCGCGCCGAAGGACCCGGAACTGCAAAAGTTCCTGGCAGCGACCCACTGAGCCGATCATGAACAGTGCAGCTCAGCCTGACGTCATCGTCATCGTCATCGGCGCCGGCGTCGTCGGCCTTTCCGCGGCCATCGCCGCCCAGGCACGGGGGCTTTCGGTCACCGTGCTCGACCGCGAGGGCCCGGCAGCCGGAGCCTCGGCAGGCAATGCCGGGGCCTTCGCCTTCACCGACATCCTTCCGCTCGCCTCGCCCGGCATCCTGAAGAAGGCGCCGAAGTGGCTGCTCGACCCGCTCGGGCCCCTGAGCGTTCCGCCGGCCTACGCCGCGCAGATCGCGCCCTGGATGTTCCGCTTCTGGCGCGCCTGCTCGCCGAAACGCGTGGCGCATTCGACCGCCGCCCAGACGGCTATGATGGACCTTTCCAAAGCCGAGCTGGAACCGTTTCTCTCGGCGAGCGGCACGCTGCCGATGCTGCGCAAGGAAGGCAATCTTCAGGTCTACGAAAGCGAGAGCGAATTCAAGGCTTCGCTGCCCGGATGGCAGGCCCGCGCCGACCATGGCGTCGAGTTCCGCCACATGGCGGCCGCCGAGATGGCGGCGATCCAGCCGGGCCTTGCTCCCCGCTTCACCCATGGCACATTCACGCCGGGCTGGTTTTCGATCGCCGATCCCAAGCTCTATACCCTGGCGCTTGCCGACCATTTCCGCTCCAGAGGCGGCGTGATCGAGCGCGCCGAGGCGACAGCGCTTGCACCTATCGACGGTGGCGTCGAAATCCGGGCAACGAACGGCAGCACGCGGCGGGCAGCCCAGGTGGTTCTCGCAGCCGGCGCCTTCTCGCACCGCATCGCCAGGACGCTCGGCGAAAACATCCCGCTCGAAACCGAGCGCGGATACAACACCACGCTGCCATCGGGTGCCTTCGATCTGCGCACGCAGGTCACCTTCGGCGGCCACGGCTTCGTCGTCACCCGCCTGTCGACCGGCATCCGCGTCGGCGGCGCCGTCGAACTTGGCGGCTTGTCGCTGCCCCCGAACTACCGCCGCTCCGAGGCCATGCTGCAGAAGGCGCGAACCTTCCTGCCGGGTCTCAAGCCCGAGGGCGGCGTGCAGTGGATGGGCTTCCGCCCGTCGCTGCCCGACAGCCTTCCGGCCATCGGCCACGCCCGCGCCACGTCGCGGGTCGTCTATGCGTTCGGTCACGGCCATCTCGGCTTGACCCAATCGGCGGGCACCGCCCGGCTGGTCGCGGATCTCCTGACCAGCCAGACGCCCGCGATCGACATCACCCCCTTCTCGCCGCAACGGTTCTGACAGAGGTTTCGACCATGGCCACCTATACGTTTTCCTGCATCGACGGGCACACCTGCGGCAATCCCGTCCGCCTCGTCTCCGGCGGCGGTCCTCGTCTCGAGGGCGCCAACATGCTGGAAAAGCGCGCCCATTTCCTCCGGGAATTCGACTGGATCCGCACCGGCCTGATGTTCGAGCCACGCGGCCATGACATGATGTCCGGCTCGATCCTCTATCCGCCGACGCGCCCGGACTGTGACGTTGCGGTCCTGTTCATCGAGACCTCCGGCTGCCTGCCGATGTGCGGCCACGGCACCATCGGCACGATTACCATGGCGATCGAGAACGGCCTGATCACCCCGCGCGAACCCGGCAAGCTGTCGATCGACGCGCCGGCCGGCAAGGTCGATATCAGCTACCGCCAGGAGGGCCGTTTCGTCGAGGAAGTGCGCCTGACCAACGTTCCCGGCTTCCTCTACGCCGAAGGCCTGACCGCTGAAGTCGAAGGTCTGGGTGAGATCGTCGTCGACGTCGCCTATGGCGGCAATTTCTACGCCATCGTCGAGCCGCAGAAGAATTTCCGCGACATGGCCGACCACACGGCTGGCGAAATGATCGGCTGGAGCCCGAAACTGCGCGCAGCACTCAACGCGAAATACGAGTTCGTCCATCCCGAGCATCCCGAGATCAAGGGCCTCAGCCACATCCAGTGGACCGGCAAGCCGACGCAGGCCGAGGCCCATGCCCGCAACGCCGTGTTCTACGGCGAAAAGGCAATCGACCGTTCGCCCTGCGGCACCGGCACCTCGGCGCGCATGGCCCAGCTTGCCGCCAAGGGCAAGCTGAAGGTCGGCGACGAATTCGTGCATGAATCGATCATCGGCTCGCTGTTCAAGGGCCGGGTCGAGGCCGCGACCAAGGTCGCCGACCGCGATGCCATCATCCCCTCGATTGCCGGATGGGCACGCATGACCGGCATCAACACGATCTTCATCGACGACCGCGACCCCTTCGCACACGGCTTCGTCGTCAAATGACAAATCCGATCGCCGCTCACAGCATCCTCGGCGGCACCGCCGAGGGACAAATCGTCGCCGCACCGGAAGCGCTGAGCTTCTGGGGAGGCGTCGACCCGGCCACCGGAGCGGTGATCGATGTTCACCACCCGCTGCACGGGGTCTGTCTCACCGGCAGCATCCTGATGATGCCGTCGAGCCGGGGCTCGTGCACCGGCTCGGGCGTGCTGCTCGATCTGGCGCTCACCGGCCGCGCGCCGGCAGCCCTCATCTTTTCTGAAGCGGAGGACGTCCTGACGCTCGGCGCGCTGATCGCCGCCGAAATGTTCGGCAAGCCACTGCCGGTGCTGAGGCTCTCGCACGATGCTTTCACAGCACTTGCCAAGGCAGGATCTGCGCGCATCACCGAGACCGCAATCGAGGCCGACGGCCTGACGATCGATATTCAGCCGCTTGCAGTCGCAGCCCTCGACCTTGATGACGCTGATCGGGCCATGCTGGACGGCCGCGATGGCGTCGCGGTCGAGGCGGCCATGCGCATCATCTGCGCCATGGCGGCACAACAGGGTGCCACCAGCCTCGTCAGCGTTACCCAGGGACATATCGACGGCTGTATCTATGCGAGCCCCGCCAACCTGACCTTTGCCGAAAAGATGGCAGACATGGGCGCGCGCGTCCGGCTGCCGACGACGATGAACGCCATTTCCGTCGACCGGGCCAACTGGCAGGCGCAAGGCGTGCCATCCTCTTTCGGCGATCCGGCCGCCCGTCTCGCCGACGCCTATGTGCGCATGGGTTGCCGCCCGACATTTACCTGTTCGCCCTACCTGCTCGACAGCGCGCCGCGGGCGGGTGAAGCAATCGCCTGGGCGGAATCCAATGCCGTCATCTATGCCAACACCGTCCTCGGCGCCCGCACCGCAAAACATCCCGACTTCCTCGATCTCTGCATCGCGCTGACCGGTCGCGCGCCGCTGTCAGGCGTCTACCTCGACGAACACCGCAAGGCTCGCCGTGTCATCGACGTGCACCTGCCTGATGCAGTTGACGACGCGTTCTGGCCACTGGTCGGCTACCTTGCCGGCCATGCAGCACCCGATCGCATCCCGCTTCTGCGCGGTCTTGCCGCCGCAAAGCCTTCCGCCGACGACCTGAAGGCGCTCTGCGCCGCCTTCGGCACCACGTCGGCAGCGCCGATGCTGCATATCGAGGGCGTCACGCCCGAGGCCGAAGGGGCCGCCGCTGCCGACGCCGATGCCGCGACGATCACACGCGCGGATATGGCGGTGGCCTGGACGGTGCTCAACGGTGGACCGGAGGACGTGGACCTCGTCGCGATCGGCAGTCCCCATGCCTCGCTTGCCGAATGCAGGGCACTGGCCACGTCCCTCGGTGGTCGCCCGCGACACGGACATGTCGCCGTCATCGTCACCGCCGGCCGCGACGTCATTGCCAGCGCCCGCGCCGAAGGGGTTCTCGCAGCCCTCGAGGCGAGCGGCGTTCAGGTGCTGCCCGACCTCTGTTGGTGCTCGATTTCGGAGCCGGTATTCCCGTCGCGGACCCGGGCGTTGATGACCAATTCCGGCAAGTATGCCCATTATGGCCCGGGCCTGTCCGGCCGCGCCGTTCGCCTGGGCAACCTTGCGGATTGCGTGACGGCAGCGTTGACGGGCCGTGCGCCTGCGCGCCTGCCCGACTGGCTCTCCTCAGTCGGCAAGTAACGGCCAGCGGATCGCTGGCCGTAAATCTCGCGCAGAATTTCATCGAGCCGGACCGCTGAAATCTGGAACGGTCTAAGCGTCGGGTGCGCGATCCACCAAGGTCTGGAACAGCACGTTTGCAGCCTCCTGGGGGCTCGAAGCCGCAAACCAGACGGGATCGGTCATCAGGACCACGGCACGGTCACGCCGCGCGGAAGGCCCCGAGACTTCGCCTTCGTAGACGCCGCAGGCGCGGCCCTGTTTTCGATTGAATGCGATTTCAAGAACGCCCGAGGGCCGGGCATCCGGCGTATCGAAGATCTGCAGGACGTAGCCTCGAAACCCGGCTCGGCCGCCGTTCGCATCGATTTCATCGAGCATGGCGGGGTTGAGCTCCGTCTGCCCAACGGGAATGGGCCGTGTCCAGAATGGCCCTTCGACGCGTCTGTCCGTGCTCGGCATCTCATTCACCCTCGGCACCTCGGAGGGAGTGAGCTTAGCACCGGATCGGCCCGGGTTCAGCCCATTCAAAATAGAATGCGTCTCGCCATGATGACATGCTGGGTTGCAGCGCAACGCCTTCCAAGGCAGGATCCGGCCAGCAGCCAAACAACACCACTGCGAGTGAACTGGCACCAGACCTTTGGCGCGACACCTCGGCTGCACCGACCGCCAAAGGCGGCAAAAGACGCGTCACAAGCGCGATGCATGCCCATGTCATCATACCGTCGGCTCAGCGAAACAAGGATGGAACAATGCGCAGATTGCTCAGCGGACTGTCAGCCATAGCGGTCCTGATCGCGACGATCGGCATCGCCGACCCCAGTGCAGCGCAGAACCGGCCGCAGGATCGCTCAATGCGCAATGCCGACGCCTCGGCCAAATCAACCGCGTCTGCGGCGCGGAAAAAGCCCGCCGCTGTCGTTGTGAACAAGCCCCCGCCCCGAAATGGCGCCTATTACAAGGGTATCTTCCGGGACCAGTGACGCCGGTTGGCAGGCCGCCCGCAGGCTCGTTTTTAACGCTGAACAGCAGGGCCCTCCCGGGCGCTTCGTCGCTGAAGCCAAGGGCGCGTGCGGGCCCGCCGCCTCAGGCGCGGCGGCGATGCAGCAGCAGGGCGAAGACCGGGGCGCCGACCAGCGCGGTCACGATGCCGGCCGGCAGCTCGCGCGGCGCGATGATGCTGCGCCCGACCATGTCGGCGACGACGACGAGGATGGCGCCGATCGCCATCGCAACCGGCAGCACCCGCGCATGTTTTGGGCCGGCGAGCAGCCGTGCGCCATGCGGCGCGAGCAGACCGACGAAACCGATGGCGCCGATGGACGAGACGGCACCGGCGATGAAGGTGGCGGCAAGGGCGGCCACGGCAAACCGGGCCCTGCCGGTCTCAAGCCCCAGCGCGCGCGCGGTGTCGTCACCGAGAACCAGGACATCCAGCCGCGAGCAGAACGACACCGCCGCCACGAACAGGAAGGCGACCCAGGGCATGAGCGCTGAAACGTCGTCCATGCCGCGCGCATGGGTGGAGCCGGCGAGCCAGGACAGAGCCTCGGTCGTCTGCAGGCGGGCTTCGACGACGACGATGGTGCTGCAGGCGGCGAGGCTCGCGGCCAGGGCAATGCCGTAGAGCACCAACCTCTCCGGTGTCCGGTGCACGCCGAAACAGAAGAGGCCAACGAGCGCGACAAAGGCGCCTGCGGCCGTCACGAGCTGAAAGCCGAGCGAGCCCGGCGACAACCCGCCAAGCAGGGCCAGAAGACTGAACAGGGCGGCCCCTTGCGCCAGACCCAGGGTTTCCGGACCACAGAGGGGATTGCGCGTGGCGGCCTGAAGAAAGACGCCGGCGCCGGCCAGAAGCATGCCGGCACCCATCGCCACCAGCAGGCGGGGGACGCGCAGGTCGAAAACCGCCGCCAGTTGCGGCAGTGTCGTCGCGATGCCGTCACCGACGGCGAGCGAAGAGGCAATGGTGAGCGCGCCAACTGACAACAGCACGGCAAGAAGGATGCCCGTCGGCGCCCGCGACCCCGTCGAAAGCGGCCGTGGCCGCTTCTCCCCGCCGATACGGGCAAAGCGCAACAGCACCAGCATTGCCGGCGCACCGAGGCAGGCGACGATCGCGCCAGTCGGGATCGCCGCGCCTTCGGCGCTTAACCACTGGGCCATGACATCGGCTGAGAGAACAGCGACCGCGCCCCAGAGCGCCGCGAGTGGAATGACGTGGCGATGCCGGGTGATGCCGATCCCGCGCACCAGATTGGGGACGGCAAGACCGACGAAACCGATGGGACCACCGAGCGTCACCGCCGATCCGGCCAGAACCACGCTGACGCCGAGGGCAAGCATCGTCACCGTTCGCGTGACGCCAAGACCCCTGGCCGAATCCTCGCCGAGCCCGAGGAGATCCAGCGACCGCGCCATGACGCCGACGACGACAAGCCCGGCAAAGAACGCCGGCCCGACGGTTACGACCTTCATCCAGCCGGTCTGATCGAGGATGCCGGCCGACCAGAGAACGATGCCGGAGGCACGATCGTCGGCCATCAGCACGATCGCCGACGATATCGCCGCAAAGGACAGCGAAACGGCAATGCCCGCAAGCGCCAGACGCACCGGCGGCGCTCGCAGCCCGCCACCGAGCATCAGGCAGGCGAGACCGCCCAACAGGCCGCCGAACACGGTCGCCGCAAGGCCCGGCACGTAGAACGGCAGAAGCAGCGTCGCGATAACCAGCGCAAGCTGTGCCCCGGTCGTGACCGCCAGGATATCGGGTGCGGCAAGCGGATTGCGCAGCACCGTCTGCATGACGGCGCCGGCAACGGCGAGGCATAGGCCGACCAGGATCGCCGCCACGAGCCTCGGTGCCCTGACGGTCTCGATGATCGCCTGCGCCAGCGTTTCCGGACGCAAGGGTGCGGCGACGATATCGCTCCAGGCAACGAGACTGCCGCCCTGCTTCAGCGCCAGGATCGAAAGCAGGACCAGGAGCACCAGACCCAAAGAGAACAACAGTCTCGGCGAGACTGCCGTCGATACCGGCGTCGTTGCACTGCGCACTATCGCTGGTCTCCGGCGCGGTCGCGATCATCGCCAACCCAGTCGATCAGGCAGAAGGGGCGGCCGGTATGGGGATGCGGGATCACATCGACCTTGCAGCCGAAGGCATGGCTGAGGCTCTGCGGCGTGAAGATGTCGGCCGGCGCCCCCGTCGACAGCACCCGTCCCTTCTTCATCAGGATGACGTCATCGGCGAATTCGATCACCTGATTGAGATCATGCAGCACCGCGATGATCGTCAGCCCGTCCTGACGGTTGAGCCGGCGCAGCAATGTCAAAAGCTCCGCCTGGTGGCGCACGTCGAGGAAGCTTGTCGGCTCGTCGAGAAACAGGATCCGCGGCTCCTGCGCCAGCGCCATCGCCACCCAGGCGCGCTGGCGTTCGCCGCCGGAAAGCGAGGCGAGCTGCCGCTGGCGCATGTCCTTGAGATCGACGGCGTCGATCGCCCGCTCGATTGCCTCGCGGTCGTTGGCTCTCAGCCCTGTCAGCCACGGCCGGTGCGGATAGCGGCCCTGCTCGACCAGTTCCTCGACGTTCAGCCCCGCCGGTGTTTCGGGGTTCTGCCCGAGCACGGCGACCTGCGTTGCGATCTGGCGTCGGCTGAGACCTGCAAGCCGCTGGCCGGCCAGGCGAATGTCACCGCTGTCGGGCGCCTCGAGCCCTGACAGGCATTTCAGCAGCGTGCTCTTGCCTGAACCGTTGGCGCCGCAGATGGCGGTAATGCGACCGGGGCTGATGGCAACGGACGCGCGGTCGACCGCGGGCACGCCGTTGAAGACGACGCTGACATCCGTGGCCTCGATCATCGCCGGCTGCATGTTCGCGGCGTGTTGCGGCGCCTTCGCCGTGATGCTCACGACAGCACCTCGCGCAGGGCGTTGCGCAGCGCCGAAACGGAGCGATAACCGACATCGGCCGCCGCCTCTTCCAGCCTCGCGCCTTCGGCGCGGCGGCGCATGACATGGGCAATGCGCAAACGCCGGCGCCACTCGGCGAAGCTCATGCCGGTCTGCGTCCTGAACTTGCGCGTCATCGTGCGCCGGCTCATGCCCAGCATGTCCGACCAGCTGTCGATATCGAGATCGATGGACGGCTTGTCGGAGAGATCGGTGCAGAGTTTCTGCAGGCGCTTGTCCTGCGGCATCGGCAGGGCGAAGGGGCCCTCTTCGGCGCGCGTGATCTCCTGCAGGATCAAGGCGACCAGATGCCCGCCCCTACCCTGCTCATCATAGAGCACAGGCTCTTCGAGCAGGGCCGCAACGGTCGCCGACAGCAGAGGAGACGTCGGAATGACGCGGACCGGATCCCAGCCGAGCGCGGGATCGGTCACGGGCTCGATATAGAGGGACTGCATGCGCACCCGACCGTGGCTGGTGACGGCATGCGGCAGGTTCGGCGCGATCAGCAAGCCGTGCCCGCTCGGCACGATGAACGAGGCATCGAGCGTGCGCGCGGTCATGAACCCTTCGACGCTCTGCAGCAATTGCCCGCGTCGATGGCTATGCCAGCCGAAATCGACGCTCGTCTCGTAGAGGCGCGTCATCGCCGCAACGGGCCGCGGAACCGTCTGAAGATCGATGGCTTGCTGCGGGCGCTTCACTTCGTCCTCATTGATTGCTATCTGCTGCGCGCGACCATGCGTTGCGCCGCCCGCTCTTGCCCGGCGGGATTGTTTGCCCGGCCGGATGTCGTGGTGAGCAATAGACACGAGGCCGGGTATTTTCAAAACACTATTTGGCCCGGTTGTTCGATTTATCCGACTTGAGCTTGATCGGGTCATATATTGGCCCGTTGCAACTCATTTTTGACCTGACAATGTTGACTTCAAAAGTCTACTTACTCGCCGAACGCGGTTCGACAGACCCGCACGAGACGACAGGCATCGACCCTTCTTCGCACAGACAGGTCCGCCGTCCCCGGAAATGCAAGGTCAGGACAATTGGCAATGGCACACAGGCATTCGAGTTTTGCGCTCTCCTCCAACGGCGATGCGCCGACGCCCCGAGCGCACAGGGCCCGCTCGACCACCCATGGCCTGCTGATCTCAAGTGTCGCCGGTTTCGCCATTCTGGCGCAGATGCCTCTCGCCCAGGCGCAAGATGCCCAGCCAGCGACGAAGCTGGAGACAATCACGGTCGAGGGCAGCCGCGCCTCGACCAAGACCTCGCGCTCGGCCGGCGAAGGTTATGTCGCCAGGGACAGCGCGTCTGCCACCAAGACGGCGACACCGGTCGCCGAGACGCCGCAATCCATTTCCGTCATCACCCGGGCCAGCATGACCGACCGCGCCGTGCAATCGGTCGCCGACAGCCTGGTCTATAGCGCCAATGTCAACGGCCAGCGCTACGGCAACGACACGCGCTCGGATTACTTCACCGTGCGCGGCTTTCCGGCCGATCTTTATCTCGACGGCCTGCGCATCCCGCAGATCGCCAACCAGACGGGTGGTTACGCCGGCTTCCGCGTCGAGCCCTACTTCCTCAACCGCGTCGAGGTTCTTCGCGGCCCAAGCTCCGCACTGTTCGGCCAGACCAATGTCGGCGGTGTCGTCAACATGATCAGCAAGGACCCGTCGGATGAGGCAAGCGGCGAGGTTTACGCCCGCTATGGCAGCTTCAGCCAAAAGGAAACCGGCTTCGACCTCACCGGTCCGCTCGGCAAGGATAACGACCTCGCCTATCGCCTGACGGGCATCTATCGCGACAGCGAAACCGGCATCAAGCTCGGCAAGAACGACCGCTTTGCCATCAGCCCGACGATCTCGTGGACGCCCGACGAAGATACCAGCCTCACCGTCTACGGCGCCTACATGAAGGACGATGCGGGCCAGGCCGGCGCGATCATCCCGGCGCGCGGCAGCGTCCTGCCCAACAGCCTCGGATTGACGATCCCGCGGGACTTTACCGATGGCGACCCGCGCTACGACACCTACGAGAAGGAAACGGCCTATGTCGGCTACCGCCTGGAGCATGCGCTCAGCGAAGACCTGACGCTGCGGCAGAACTTCCGCTACTCCCGCCTCGACGCCAACTACCAGAACCTCTTCACCAGCGGTCTGACCGACGATCGAACGATCACGCGCACGGTCTACAACGCCCAGCCGGTGCTCGACGCCTATGCGCTCGACACCAACCTCGAGTACAAGTTCGATACCGGCCCGATGCAGCACACGATGCTGGCCGGCGTCGATTTTCAATGGCAGCGCCTGATCAACAACACCGGATCCAAGGTCGGCCCGACCCAGGATCTGTTCGATCCGACCTATGACCAGCCATTCACGCCTGCTGCGTTGACGACCCGCCTCGACCAGATCCAGCGACAGGTCGGCATTTATGTCCAGGACCAGATCGAGCTGGGTGGACTGCGGCTCACCGCCAGCGGACGGCAGGATTTCGTCAGCATCAGCTCTCAGTCAAAGGCGTTGGCAACCGGGGTGACGACGCCATACACACAGGATCCGAGCCAGTTTACAGGTCGCGTTGGTGCAGCCTACGTCTTCGACAACGGCGTCGTGCCCTACGCGCTTTATTCGACCTCGTTCCTGCCGGTCTTGACATTGGCCAATACGGCGCTGAAGCCGACGACCGGCACGCTGAAGGAAGTGGGCGTCAAATACGCGCCTGATGGAGCGGATTTCGACGTGACCCTGTCGGCCTTCGAGGCGACGCAGCAGAATGTGGTCAACCGCGTCGCCACCGTCTACTATCAGACCGATGAGGTCCGGGTGCGCGGCGTCGAGATCGAGGCCAATGCCAGCCTCTGGGATGGCCTCAACCTGACGGCTGCGGCGAGCTTCCAGGACCCTGAGGTCACGCAGAGCCAGACCGCGTCGCAGATCGGAAAGATGCCCTATACGGTGCCCAAGCAGCAGCAGTCTCTGTTCGTCAGCTACGACATGCCGCTACCGGACGCCTGGCAGGGCGAACTGGTGGTCGGCGGCGGCGTGCGCCATATCGGCAAGACCGCAGGCGACACCGCCAATTCCTTCTTCGTACCCGGTTACACGCTGGTCGATGCCTTCGTGCGCTACGAGCATGATCGTTACCGGTTGCAGCTCAATGGCTACAATCTCGCAGACAAGGCCTATGTCGCCGGCTGCAACACCATGACCCAGTGCTACTACGGCCAGGGCCGGTCGGTGGTCGCGACCGCGAGCATCAAATGGTGATCAGGCCGACACGACGGGGTTTCGTTTTCGGCGCCCTGTCGCTTCTGGCCGCGCCACGTCTTCAGGCGGGCGAGCCGCGCCGGGTCGTCACGCTTGAGTTTCTGGCAACGGAAATCGCCCTTCTGCTCGGCGAGCGCCCCATCGGCGTTGCCGACCTCGACGGTTATCGCCGCTGGGTATCGGTCGGCAACGACGGGCTTGCCGGCGCTACCGACGTCGGCGGCCGCCAGCAGCCCAGCATGGAAACGCTGACCCGGCTGAAACCGGATCTCATCCTCACGTCCGCTTTGCGTCACCGCGCGCTCGAACATCGGCTTTCGCAGATCGCGCCGACACGTCTACTCAACGACCAGCCTGACGACGGCGACCTGCTGTCGGCCGTCTACGGCTGCACGAAAGCGTCCGGCGAGGCGCTTGGCCGCATCGAGGCGGCCAACGCGCTGCTTGCTGATTTCGACACGAAGCTCGCCGATATCGCCAAGGATGTCGGGGGCAGCAAGCTCGGCGGGCAGCCTGTTCTCATCGCCCAGCCCCTGCCGGGCGTGCCGCGCCTGCGCATCTTCACATCGAACTCCGCCGTGATGCAGGTATTTGTGCGGGCGGGCTTTTCGGCAGCGCTCGACCTGCCATCGGAGCCGGTCGGGTTCAGCACCATCGGGCTCGAGGGCCTCGCCGCACTCGATGGCAAATCCAGGCTCGTCCTGCTCGCCGACGCGGCACCGCCGGAGTTGCAGTCAAGCGCACTGTGGCCGATGCTTCCGGTGGTCGCGTCCGGCGGTGTCGTTCCCGTCGGCCTGCCGAGCTGGCCGTTTGGCGGCCCCGCGTCCCTGCTCGGACTGGCCAGGAATGCGGTCCTGAAGCTCCGGGCCTGAATGCACGCAGCGCATTGCCGGCGCTGCCCATGCGCAAAGACAAAGAGATCGTTGCTGTGTTTCCGCGCAAATCGGAAAGGCCGCCACCACGATTTGACGCGGCAGCGGCTAACAGTGAAGCAAGTGCGTTTTACGGCGAGCGCCTCAGCGCGGCGTAACGTCGAAGCCGAACCACTTTTCCGAAAGCGTCTTGATCGTTCCATCCGCCTTGGCGGCCGCGATCGCCTCGTTGAACAGCGCCTTCAGCTCCGGATCCGTCTTGCGCAGGCCGACCGAGCTGCCGCGACCGAGAAAGCCACCCTGGAAGCGGGGGCCGGCCGTGGTCATGTCCTCGTTGCCAGGCTTTTCGGAGGCGGTCGTCAGATAGGCCATCGAAGCCATCACCAGATCGACGCGGCCGGCGGCCAGATCGAGGTCGTGCTCTTCCGTCGTCTTGTACTCGCGCACCTCGACGACGCCCTTCAGATACTTGTCGACAAAGGCCGCCCCCGTCGAGGCGATCTGGACGCCGATCGTCTTGCCTTCGAGCAGCGGCTTAAGCTTCTCGATCTCGGCGACAGCGCCCGCCTCGTTCGAAGCGAGCGAAAACACGACGCCCTTTTCCGGCAGCGATGCGAGCGGGCCTGACTTCGAGGTCGCGAAGGCCTGGCCGGTCGAGCCGTAGGAATCGCTGAAATCGATGACCTGTTCGCGCTTGGCGGTCGCCGACATGCCGGAAATGATCGCGTCGAACTTGCCTGCATTCAGCGCCGGGATCATGCCGTCGAAGTTCTGGACGTTGATCTCGCACTCTACTTTCATATGGGCGCAGAGATACTTGCTGAGCTCGATCTCATAGCCGTCGAGCGTGCCGTCGGGCTTGGTGAAGTTGTAGGGCTTGAAGCCGCCTTCCGTGGCGATCGACACGCGCGTCCACGTCTTGTTTTCCGCGTGCGCGGCGCCGGCGGCAAACAGCATGGTCGCGGCGCACAGCGCCTTCATTGCAGATTTCGTGTAGTTCATTGGTAGTTCCCCTTTTTTGAGTGGTTAGGTCCGGTGGTTCAAGCCTTGATGAACCGCCGGAACCGTTCGGATTTGGCATTGCCAAAAACGTCTTCCGGTCGACCGTCTTCCTCGATCTGACCCTGGTGAAGAAAGATGACCCGGCTGGAGACATCGCGGGCGAAACCCATCTCGTGGGTCACGACCAGCATCGTGCGGCCCTCCTCGGCGAGCGAGCGCATGACGCGCAGAACCTCGCCGACCAGCTCAGGATCGAGCGCCGACGTCGGCTCGTCGAACAGCATGACCGCCGGGCGCATGGCGAGCGCCCGGGCGATGGCGGCGCGCTGCTGCTGGCCGCCGGAGAGATGCGCCGGATAGTGGTTGCGCTTGGCGGCGATCCCGACCTTGGCCAAGAGCGCTTCGGCCTCCTCGATGCACTCGGCGCGCGGGCGCTTCTGTACATGGATCGGCGCCTCGATGACGTTCTCCAGCACCGTCTTGTGGGACCAGAGATTGAAGCTCTGAAACACCATGCCGAGGCGCGAGCGGATGCGATCCACCTGGGCGCGATCCTTCGGCCGGCTCTTGCCGTTGGCTGCCGCGAGCATCTCGATCGTCTCGCCCGCAACCGTCACCGCGCCACGATCGGGCGTCTCGAGCATGTTGATGCAGCGAAGCAGGGTCGATTTGCCCGAGCCGGAGGAGCCGAGAATGGAGACGACCTCGCCTTCGCGCGCGTCGAGCGAAATGCCCTTCAGCACCTCGATCGGGCCGAAGCTCTTGTGGATGTCCCGAACGCTGATGGCGACGGGCGCAACGGACGAACTCAATGCGCTTCTCCTTCGATGATAGCGGGCAACACCGAGACCGGCTGCCTGAGATGCGGGCTCAGCCGGAACTCGACGAATTGGACCAGGCGCGTGAGCAGGAAGTTGATGGCGAGATAGATGGCGCCGGCGACGACGAAGACCTCGATCGCGCGGTAGCTCTCGGAAATGATGCGGGCGGCAACGCCCGTCACTTCCATGAGGGTTATGATCGACGCCAGGGATGTGGCCTTGACCATCGCGATCATCTCGTTGCCGTAGCCGGGCAATGCCTGCCTCACACCGAGAGGCAGCGTGATGCGCCGGAAGATCATGAACCGCGACATGCCGCATGCCCTGGCCGCCTCGATCTGTCCGAAGGGAACCGAGAGCAGGCCGCCGCGGACGATTTCGCTGGCATAGGCGGCCGTGTTGAGCGCCAGCGCCAGCACCGCGCACCAGTAGGGCTCCCTGAGGATCGGCCAGAGTAGGCTGTGCCGGATGGCCGGGAACTGGCTGAGGCCGTAATAGATGATGAAGAGCTGGACGAGCAGCGGCGTGCCGCGAAAAACAAAGACATAGGCCTGCGCCAGCCAGCGCAGCGGCGCGATGGCGGAAAACCGGGCAACGGCAATGCCGACTGCCAGGACCGCACCGAGCACGATCGAGTTGGCCGCCAGCAACAGTGTCAGCGGAACAGCCGAGACGAGGCTTACGAAGGTTTCCTGGAGGAAAATCCAGTCCATCAGCTTCTCCTCACGCCGCGGCTGAAATGATGCTCGGCCCGATGCAGGACGGCACTCGAGACCGTCGAGATCGCGAGATAGATGCCGCCGGCGATCAGATAGAAATCGAAGGGCAGGCCGGTGGAACCCGCGGCAATCTGGGACTGGCGCAGCAGTTCGGCGACGCCGGTAATCGACACAAGCGCGCTCTCCTTGAGCACGACCTGCCAGACGTTGCCGAGGCCAGGCAAGGCGTGCCGAAGCGTCAGCGGCGCGACGATGCGCCGGAAGCGCAGCCGTTGTGGCATGCCGCACGCAATCGCCGCCTCGATTTCACCCGGATGGACAGCCCTGAACGCGCCACGAAAGACCTCCGTGTGCTGCGCGCCGGAGGTAATCCCGACCGCGAGCATGCCGGCGAGAAAACCGGGAAATCCGATGAACCCTTCCGCACCGAAGAAGTGCCCGATGGCGGAGATGGCGGCGGAACCACCGAAATAGAGCAGGTAGATGACCAGCAGATCGGGAATGCCGCGCAATACCGTCGTGTAGACGTCGGCGGCAAGGCGGGTCGCCGGGCCACCCCGGACCTTTGCCCAGGCGCCGACGACGCCGATCACGGCACCGGTCGCATAGCCCGACAGTGCGATCAGGATCGTCATCGTCGCGCCGGCAAGCAGGATGTTCCCCCACCCGCCGGGGCCGAAACTGAGGAGTTCGAGGATACCGGGCTGGGTCACAACGCCTGAACTCCCTTTTGCGTGGTGCCGGCCTTGTGCACGGGAAGCGGCGGAGCGACATCGTCGGGGATCGGATTGACGAAGGGCGTTCCGTCGAGGCGGCGGCGATGATCCGCCTTGGCGGCGGCTACCAGGTTGGGATCCGCCATCAGGTCGATGGCAAGGCTCGCCATGGCTTTCGCCGCATGCGCCATGCCCTTGTGGGCAGCCGGCAATTTTCCTTGCGCGACCAGCTGCCAGGAATGGCCTGGTGTCCCGATCGCATAGGTCGCGCCGCGCATCTGTACCGTCGGCACGACCCAGCTCACGGTGCCAACGTCGGTGGAGCCGACAATGCTGCCGTCGCCGCCATAGAGCGGATAGACGATATCGCACAGCGGCTGCCCCTTGCGCGCAGCCAGACCGAAGCGGGCATAGGACGCAGCGATATCGTCGGGCGTGTAGGTCGCCTGGAATTTGCGTGCCGTCTCCAGATCGGCGGCATCGAAGGCGGCCGGGCCTAGATGTTCCAACTGGTCGTGGAGCCGGGCTTCCAGCGGGCCGTTGCCGACGAGATTGGCATCGCCGCTGATCACGTCATGGCGCACGGTCGTCTCCGTCATCAGCGCGGCACCTTCGGCGATCTTCTTGACGCGCTCGATCAGTCCCAGCAGCTCCGGCAGGGACCGGGCGCGCACGAGGTAGCGCACCGTCGCACGGGCCTGCACGACGTTGGGCGCATCGCCGCCTGCATCGGTAATGGCGTAATGGACGCGGGCGCTCGATGGCATGTGCTCGCGCATGTAGTTGACGCCGACATTCATGAGCTCGACGGCATCCAGTGCGCTGCGACCGAGATGCGGCGTTGCCGAGGCATGGGAGGCCCGACCGGAGAAGTGGAAATTGATCTCGTTGCAGGCAAGCGAAATCGGATTGTTGACGCCGGTAAAGGCCGCCGGGTGCCAGGATATGGCGATATCGACATCGTCGAAGGCGCCCGCCCGCACCATGAAGCCCTTCGACGAACCACCCTCCTCGGCCGGGCAGCCGTAATAGCGCACGCGGCCCTTCAGTCCGTTGGCCTTGAGGTAGTCCTTGACGGCGGCTGCCGCGAGCATCGAGCCGGAGCCGAGCAGGTTGTGGCCGCAGCCGTGACCGTTGCCGCCGGGAACGACCGGCCGCTCTTCGGCAAGGCCGGCGACCTGGCTGAGGCCCGGGAGGGCGTCGAACTCGCCGAGGATCGCAATCACCGGACCACCTTCGCCAGCCTCGCCGATCAGAGCCGTCGGCAGACCGGCGACATTGCGCTCGATGCGAAAGCCTTCCGCTTCAAGCAGACGGGCGTGCTCGCTTGCCGATTGAAACTCCTCGTAATTGGTTTCGGGACTGTCCCAGACGCGATCGCTGAGCTCGAAGAAGGCCGGGCTTTTTTCCTCGACGATCGACCACAGGCGTTGCGTGTTTTCCATTGCGTTCAGCGTCCCAATTGCGATAGTTACCAAAATTGGCGCCAATTTAGGATACAAAAATAAATTGCGCAATGGGCGACGATCGATATTTTCGGTATCCGTGTCTGGCCGGCTTCAAGCCGATCGCGGATGCGAACGCAGCGAGCCCGCCGGCAATCGACAAACAGGACTGTCCATGACCCAAATGCAGAGTGTTACCGATACTTCGGCCAAGGAGCGGGACGTCACCGATCTCGTGCTCGAGGACATCCTGACCGGCGTTTTGCCGGCGGGAACATGGCTCAAGCAGATCGACCTGGAAAAGCGTTACGATTGCACCCGACCGGAGGTTCGCCGGGCGCTCGATCGCCTCTCGCAGAAGCGGCTGGTGGAGCATGTGCCCAACCGCGGCTACCATGTCTACCAACCGGAGGGCCGGCGCGCGCAGGAAATCAGCGACATCCGCGTCATCCTCGAAACCGCTGTTGCAGACCTGATGGTCGAGAACGCCACGCCGGAAAGCATCGCCAGGCTGCGCCAGCTGGCCCAGCACTTCGACCGGATGACGATGGAGGGCACGGTGCTCGAACACTACGAGGCAAACCTCGCCTTCCACCGTGAACTGCTGCTTCTGGCGGGAAACAGCGAGCTGGTGGAGGTCGTGTCCGAGATCCGCCAGCGAACCTCTTCCGCACCGGTTTCCCAGTGGCGGACGCGCGCCCGCGTCGAACGGTCCGCACGCGAGCACCACATGATGATCGACGCGCTCGAAGCCCGCGATGTCGCCGGTCTCAAACGGCTGATCGAGGCACATATCCGTCAGACGGGCGACGCCGCGCCGACGGAAAGCGCTGTGCGTCAGGCATGATGTACCGTGCTTTCTGATGGGTAAAACGGCCGGATTCCCCTGATTTCTCAGAGTTGTGACGCCGCGACACAGAACCTAAGCTCAAGCCGAAAATGAGGTTCTGCCATGTCAAACACCCGCAATTCCCCAACAACCGACATCGTGGAGATGCGCGAAGCTCTGGCGGAATGGTGCACCCAGAACAATTGCACCCAATCCGACCCGCCCGCCAACAAGATCGCGCTGCGGATCTTCGACGTCGCGAGCGGCAAGAAGCTCAACCGCACCGAGATCCTGGCCCTTCTGTCGAACGGTTAGCAAGCGGCGGGCACGCCGACCCGGAGTGACGGCACAGTACCCCGGCGTTGCCGGGGCCGTTCCTATCAGCGCTGCGCCATCCGGCTTGCCGTCAGCTTGACCCCTTCGGCGATCCGGTCGCGGCCGATCGACGAATATCCCATGCGGAAGAAGCGGCAGCTTTCCTCTTCGGTCGGAAAGAATGGCGATCCGGATTCGATCAGCACCCCGTCGTCCCGCAGGTCGGCCATCAGCCTGTCGGCATCGAGGCCCTCGGGGCCCTCGATCCAGAAGGACGTGCCACCGAAGGCCGCCGATCCGGCGATCTTGAGGCCATTGGCATTGAGCGCGTCCGCCATCACCCGATGGCGCAGATGGTATTCCTCCCGCATCCGGTGCAGCACGGCGTCGTAGTGGCCGAGCGCCAGGAAATAGGCGGCCGTGCGCTGGAGGTGGCCGGGCGGATGGCGCAGCATCAGGGCGCGCAGCGCCCGCGCCTCGCGAATAACCGGCGCAGGCGCGACGAGATAACCGAGCCGCAGTCCCGGAAAGAGCGATTTGGAGAAACTGCCGATGTAGAAGACCCGCCCGTTGCGGTCGAAGGCCTTGAGCGCCGGCGACGGTGGCGCGAGAAAGCTCATCTCGAACTCGTAATCGTCCTCGACGATGACGAAGTCACGGCTCGACGCTGCTTCGAGCAGTGCCGCCCGTCGTTCCATCGGCATGGTCGCGCCCGTCGGGGAATGGTGGCTCGGCGTCACGAACACGGCGTCGACCTGGTCGGGCAGGCTGGAAGGCGGCAGCCCGCCCTCATCCACATCGAGCACCGTGACCTTTGCACCGCTGAGGCGCAACGAGGCGCTCATATCAGGGTGGCACGGATTTTCGCAGACGGCATGGGAGCCGCGCTGCAACAACAGCTGGATGACGATCCAGAGCGCGTTCTGCGCACCCACAGTCACCAGGATCTCGTCGGGATTGGCCCGGATGCCGCGCCCCGGCAGCGTGCGCGAACAGATGTAGTTCACCAGCTGCACGTCGTCCGACGCGGCGAAATCGCCAGCCATCAGCTCGAAATCCTCGCGCGCGAGCGCCCGCCGCGCACAGTCGCGCCAGGCGCTGAGATCGAACAGCGACGGGTCCATCTGTCCGTAGAGAAACGGATAGGGATAGCGTCGCCAGTCGAGCGGCTTGCGCATCTGCTTGGCGACCCGAAAGGTCGATCTGAGCTTCGACGACCAATCTACCGCGTCCGCATCCGGAAGCGCCACGTCCGCCCCCAGTACGTTGAACGGCGGCTTGTCGGCGACGCGGTAGCTGCTGCGATCGCTCGCCTCGATATAGCCTTGCGTCGCCAGCTCCTGGTAGGCGAGCGTGACGGTGAGGCGCGAGATGGTGAGATAGGTTGCGAGCTTGCGGGTCGAGGGAAGCTGTGCGCCTGACGGCAAACGCCCCGACAGCACGGCGGACACCACCGTCTCTCGGATCTGCGCCTGCAGGCTCGTCCGGCTCGCCCGGTCGACGAAGAAGATGGTTTCCGGCACCGAGATGCGCGCCAAGTCCGATCTCCCCATCGGCTGTAACTGGACTTATCTAACTTTCAATCTGGCTATAAAGCAAACGGCAAAGCTGCATTATCCCTAATGGTCGAAAATGAGATCGGCAAAACAGCCGACAGATCCCGAAAAACGGGATCGGAACCAGAGGGAAACATATGTTCTACTCCAACGCCTTGAAATATATGGCGGGGGCAGCCACGATTGCGGCCAGCCTCCTGACATCTACTCTTGCCAGCGCCGAGACCAATGTGATCGTCGGCTACCAGCAGATCGTCGGTCCGTTCATCGCGGCAATTGCCGACGGCCGCTTCGACGCCGCCGCCAAGGAAGCGGGCTACATCGTCGACTGGCGCCAGTTCAGCTCCGGTGGCGATATCTCGACGGCGCTTGCCTCGGGCAACGTCCCGATCGGCGTCATCGGCTCGACCGGCACCACGGCGGCTGCGACCCGCGGCGTCGATCTCGAACTGTTCTGGATCCTCGACAATATCGGCAAGTCGGAGGCGCTCGTCGCCCGCGAGGGCTCGGGCATCGAGAAACCGGAAGATCTGGTCGGCCGCTCTGTCGGCGTGCCGTTCGTGTCGACCTCGCACTTCCATCTGCTGGTCGGCCTCGAACAGGTCTGGAAGGTCGATCCGCGCGAGGTCAACATCCTCAACATGAAGCCGCCGCAGATCGTCGCCGCCTGGCAGCGCGGTGATATCGATGCCGCCTATGTCTGGCCGCCGGCCCTGTCGGAACTGCTGAAGACCGGCAAGGTGATCTCCGATTCCGAAGTGATCGGCGCTGCAAGCGTGCCCACCTTCGACGGTCTGGTGGTCGACAAGAAATGGGCGGCTGAAAACCCGAAGTTCATGGCCGCCTTCACCAAGGTTCTGGCCGAGGCCTATGCCGACTACAAGGCGAACGGCGCGAGCTGGACGGCGGATTCCGCACCGGTCCAGAACATCGTCAAACTCATCGGCGGCGATGGCGCCGGCACGGTCGAGGCACTGAACCTCCTGTCCTTCCCGACGGCTGAAGAACAGGCATCCGAGACCTGGCTTGGCGGCGGCGCACTGCGCGCGCTGACGGAAAGCGCCAAGTTCCTCGCCGACCAGAAGCAGATCGACAAGGCGCTCGACGACTACACCCCTTACGTCAACAGCGCCTACGCGAAAGAGGCTTCGAAGTAGCCGACGCTGAGCTCCTGGCCGCCAGCCGGCCAGGAGTGCTGCCAACGCCACTCAACAGCCATTTCCCGAAAGGCCTTTCCCATGGAAACTCTCAACGTCAGCAATGTGAGCCTGACCTATCCCGGTCTCTATACGGACGAGGCGGTCATCGCGCTCAAGGGCGTCAACCTCGAGATCAAGAGCGGCGATTTCGTCGTGGCGCTCGGCGCATCGGGCTGCGGCAAGACCACGCTGCTCAACCTGATGGCGGGCTTCATGGCCCCGAGCGCCGGCGAGATCACGCTTGGAAGCCGCCGCGTCTCCGGCCCCGGCGCCGACCGCGGCGTCGTGTTCCAGAAACACGCGCTGCTGCCCTGGCTGAACGTCATCGACAACACCGAATTCGGACTGAAACTGCGAGGTGTCGACAAGACGACACGCCACGAGGTGGCCGCCAAGAACCTTGCCCTCGTCGGCCTGCAGGATTTCCACCGGCACATGATCTATCACCTGTCCGGCGGCATGCAGCAGCGTGTCGGCATCGCCCGGGCGCTCAGTTGCGATCCGTCCATGCTGCTGATGGACGAACCGATGGCAGCGCTCGATGCGCTGACCCGCGAGACCATCCAGGAATTGCTGCTGAAAGTCTGGCAGCTGACCAACAAGATGTTCTTTTTCATCACCCACAGCGTCGAGGAGGCGTTGTTCCTCGGCTCGCGGCTGATCGTCATGTCGCCGCGCCCCGGACGGATCACCCACACTTACGAGCTCGATTTCAACAAACGGTTTCTGGAAGAAGGCAATGCCCGTGCAATCAAATCCAGTCGCGACTTCATCGACATGCGTGAACAGATCCTCAGCATCATCTACGGCGACGAGCGCCAGTCCGGAAACCCGGAGCTCCTCCATGCTTGAGCGCGTGATGAAAGCCAAACCGGTGAAGCCCGGCCGGATCTACGGCGCCCCCGGCGAAGGCATGAGCGGGCATATCAGCCTCCTGACCGCACTGACGCTCATCGCGCTCTGGCTGCTGATCACCGAAATGCAATGGGTTAAGCCGTTGTTCCTGCCGTCGCCGCTTGCGGTCTGGGACAAGTTCGTGATCGCGCTGACGGAGGGCGTCTCCAATTCGACGCTCGCCCAGCATACGCTTGCAAGCCTTGGGCGCGTGCTCGGCGCCTTTGCCCTCGCCCTCGTGACCGCCGTGCCGATCGGCATCCTCATGGGCGTCAACCGGGTGATGCGCGGCCTGTTCGATCCGATCATCGAATTCTACCGCCCGCTGCCGCCACTCGCCTATCTGCCGCTGATCATCATCTGGCTTGGGATCGGCGAGTTCCCGAAGGTGTTCCTGATCTTCCTTGCGATCTTCGCGCCGATGGCGATCGCCGCCCGGGCAGGCGTGCGCTCCGTCTCGATCGAGCAGATCCACGCGGCCTATGCGATGGGTGCAAGCCGCCGCCAGGTCATCAGCCACGTCATCCTGAAGGCAGCCTTGCCCGAGATCTTCACCGGCATGCGCATCGGCATCGGCGTCGGCTGGACGACACTGGTTGCGGCCGAAATGGTCGCCGCGCACCGTGGCCTCGGCTTCATGGTCCTGAACGCCGCCGAGTTCCTCGCCAGCGACACCGTGATCATGGGCATCATCGTCATCGGCATCTTCGCCTTCGCCTTCGACCTTCTGATCCGCCACCTCGAAAAGGCGCTCATCCCCTGGAAGGGCAAGGTGTGACGTTGCATCCGTCGATAGGACGACAGCCGCCGAGCGGATAACCGCTCGGCCCTAACGGCCCCTCCCCTGACAGACAAGCCGATCTGCCGGTTCACCCGGCCACGGCGAAGCCATGCCCGAATTCATCGCCTGCAACACGCAAGGAATTGACATATGACCGCCCCGATCACCGCCAACGACCTCTCCGACCTCTTCGACGCCTTCAACCGGCACGACATCGACGGCGTGATGTCCTTCTTCGCCAGCGACTGCATCTTCAACACGGTCGCCGGCAGCGAAGCCCACGGCACGCGTGTCGAAGGCACTGACCAGATCGCCACCGCCTTCAGCGGCGTGTGGGGCGCGATGGCGGATGCGCACTGGGCGCATCACGGCCACTTCGTCCACGGCGACCGGGGCGTTTCGGAATGGACCTTTTCCGGCACCAACGCCGACGGCAGCCGCATCGAGGCGGAGGGCTGCGACCTCTTCACGCTGCGCGACGGCAAGATCGTGCGCAAGCAGGCCTTCCGCAAGAACCGGCCGCTGATTGCGGCTCCCTTCCGCTACTGAGCGAAAGCCAGGCCAGGAGACCGTCATGGAACAGCTTGTCAGAACAGTCAGGCCGAGCAAGCCCTTCGACCCGGCATATGACCCCAACCACGCGAGCAATCCCGGCGAGGGCAAGGACTATGCGCCGACCTACTGGATCGCAACGGCCGGCCCGCCCCCGGCAGACGACGGCCCTATCCTTGGGGATGTCGATGTCGACGTCGCGATCGTCGGCTCGGGCTACACCGGCCTCTCCTGCGCCATTCATCTGGCCCGGGAGCACGGCATCAAGGCGACGGTGCTGGAAGCCAACGGCGTCGCCTGGGGCTGCAGCACCCGCAACGGTGGCCAGGCGCAGATTTCCGCCGGCCGGCTCAAGCGCTCGCAGTGGATCGAGCGTTGGGGCGTCGACGTCGCCAAAAAGCTGCACGTCGAGATCAGCGAGGCCTTCGATCTCTTCCGCGACCTGATCCGCTCGCCGGAGATCAACTGTGACCCTCAGGACGGCGGGCATCTCTATATCGCCCATCGCAACAAGGTGATGCCGACGCTTGAAACCGAATCCCGCATCCTCAACGATGTCTTCGGCTACCGCACGCGTATCCTCGGCCGCGAGGAGATCCACCGCGACTTCGTCCGTGACAACGAGGCGGTCGGCGCGCTTTACGAACCCGACGGCATGGGCATCCACGCCGCCAAGCTCGCCTTCGGCTATCTCACGCTTGCGCGCAAGCTCGGTGCCCGTATTCACACGTCGAGCCCGGTTCTAGGCTGCGTCCGGAAAAACGGGGCCTTCTACCTCCGCACTCCCGGCGGCACCGTGCGGGCAAGGACGGTGTGTTTTGCCACAGCGGGCTATACCTCACCCGGCCTGCATTCGCTGACCAAGCACCGCTTGATGCCGATCCTCTCCAACTCGATCGTCACCCGCGTGCTCACCGACGACGAGCGGGCGGCGCTGAACTTCCGCACGCACATCCCGCTCACCGACACGCGCACCCTGCGGCACTACTACCGGCTGTTGCCGGACGGCCGCGTGCAGATCGGCAGCCGCAGCGCGATTACCGGCACGGACGCGGTCAACCCGAAGCATCTCGATCGCCTGCTCGAAGGCCTCTACCGCAAGTTCCCGGTGCTGACAGGCATCAAGGTGGATTACTCCTGGTGGGGCTGGGTCGACGTCAGCCACGACATGATGCCGCGCATCTTTCGCCCGGATCCGCAACAGGCGCTGTTCTACGCCATGGGCTATGGCGGCAACGGCGTCATGTATTCGGCCCAGGCCGGACGGCGCATGGCGCAGATGGTCGCCGGCAAGGGCGGCGCCCTCGACCTGCCGATCTTCACCTCTCCCCTCCCCAGTCACGGGCTGCTGACGCCGTTCAGGCGCATCGGCCAGTGGGGAATGTACCGCTGGTACTACCTGAAAGACGAAATCCTCTAGCCGCTCGGTCGGCGCCAAATTCAACATGAAAGGAACAAGACAATGAAAATGACGACCGAAGAGGCTTTCATCAAAGTCCTCCAGATGCACGGCATCGAGCATGCCTTCGGTATCATCGGTTCGGCGATGATGCCGGTCTCCGACCTCTTTCCGAAAGCCGGCATCACCTTCTGGGACTGCGCCCATGAAACCAACGCGGCGCTGATCGCCGACGGCTACACCCGCGTCACCGGCAACATGTCGATGGCGATCGCCCAGAACGGCCCAGGGGTCACCGGCTTCGTGACGGCGGTCAAGACCGCCTACTGGAACCACACGCCCATGCTGCTGGTAACACCGCAG
The DNA here is from genome assembly GCF_031989085.1 of Ensifer sp. Lineage (NCBI taxonomy): Bacteria > Pseudomonadati > Pseudomonadota > Alphaproteobacteria > Hyphomicrobiales > Rhizobiaceae > Ensifer > Ensifer sp. The sequence continues at coordinate 332,441 of NZ_DALZXU010000003.1, read as the reverse complement.
GCGGCCAACAAGACCATCGGTCAGGGCGGCTTCCAGGAAGTCGACCAGATGGCGCTGTTTGAAGAGATGGTCTGCTACCAGGAAGAGGTGCGCGACGCGAGCCGCGTTCCCGAGGTGCTCAACCGGGTGATCGAGAAGGCCTGGCGCGGCTGCGCCCCGGCGCAGATCAACATCCCGCGCGATTACTGGACGCAGGTGATCGACGTGGAACTGCCGAGCATCGTCCGGCTGGAACGCCCGTCCGGCGGCAAGCAGGCGATTTCCGAGGCCGCGAAATTGCTGTCGGAAGCGAAATTCCCCGTTATCCTCAATGGTGCCGGCGTGGTCATCGGCGGCGCGATCGGCGCTTCCATTGCGCTCGCCGAACGGCTCGACGCCCCGGTATGCTGCGGCTATCAGCACAACGACGCGTTTCCCGGCGGCCACCGCCTGGCGGCCGGCCCGCTCGGCTACAATGGCTCCAAGGCGGCAATGGAACTGATCGCAAAGGCCGATGTCGTGCTCGCCCTCGGCACCCGCCTCAACCCGTTCTCGACGCTTCCGGGCTATGGCATCGACTACTGGCCGAAGAATGCCGCGATCATCCAGGTCGACATCAACTCCGATCGCATCGGCCTGACGAAGAAGGTCACGGTCGGCATCTGCGGCGACGCCAAGCAGGTGGCAAGCCAGATCCTCGAGCAGCTGTCGCCCACGGCCGGCGACATCGGCCGCGAGGAACGCAAGGCGCTGATCCACACCACCCGCTCTGCCTGGCTGCAGCAGCTGTCGTCGATGGACCATGAGGACGACGACCCGGGCACCGAATGGAACGCCGAAGCGCGTCGCCGCGAGACCGACCGCATGTCGCCGCGCCAGGCATGGCGGGCGATCCAGGCGGCGCTGCCCAAGGACGCGATCATCTCGACCGACATCGGCAACAACTGCGCCATCGGCAACGCCTATCCGAGCTTCGAGCAGGGCCGCAAATACTTGGCGCCCGGCATGTTCGGCCCTTGCGGCTACGGCTTCCCGTCGATCGTCGGCGCCAAGATCGGTTGCCCTGACGTGCCGGTGGTCGGCTTTGCCGGTGATGGCGCCTTCGGCATCTCGATGAACGAAATGACCTCCATCGGCCGAGCCGGCTGGCCGCCGATCACCATGGTGATCTTCCGCAATTTCCAGTGGGGAGCGGAAAAGCGCAACACGACGCTCTGGTACGACAACAACTTCGTCGGCACCGAGCTCAACCCCAACCTCAGCTACGCGAAAGTGGCCGACGGCTGCGGCCTCAAGGGCGTGACGGTCGACACGCAAGCCGACCTGACGGCCGCCCTGCAGCAGGCACTTCAGGACCAGGCCAAGGGCGTGACGACCTTCGTCGAAGTCATCCTCAACCAGGAACTGGGCGAGCCCTTCCGTCGTGACGCGATGAAGAAGCCGGTGCAGGTGGCCGGCATCGAGCGCGCGGACATGCGGCCGCAGCAACATATCTGACATCAGGTCCATGCCCGGCGACATCGGTCGCCGGGCATGAGCGTCCGACTTGGCATTCTCAGACGGGAAATTTCACATGAGCGCGGTATCCGAAACGACGCGGCGGTTCCAGGGACTGCCGGCGGCCCTGTCGACCTATGGTCCCGGCCTGCTGGTGACGGCAGCAGTCGCTATGGCCGCACAGTTCCTGTCCGATCATTATGGCGCGCCTGCCATGCTGATGGCGCTGCTGCTTGGCATCGCCTTTCACTTTCTCTCCGAGGAAGGGCGCTGCGTCGCCGGCATAGAGCTGTCGGCCAAGAAGATCCTCAGGATCGGCGTCGCCCTGCTCGGCATGCGCATCAGCGTCGACCTCCTGATCGGGCTCGGCAGCGGCACCATCCTCCTCCTGGTCGCCGCCATCGCCGCAACCATCCTGTTCGGGCTGGCCGCTGCCAAGGTGCTCGGCCGGGGCTGGCGACTTGCGCTTTTGACCAGCGGCGCGGTCGCGATCTGCGGCGCGTCCGCCGCGATGGCAATCGCCGCCGTCCTGCCGAAGAATGAGTTTTCCGAACGCAACCTGATCTTCACCGTGCTGTCGGTGACGGTTCTGAGCACGCTCGCGATGATCGGCTATCCCATCCTCGCCCAGTCGCTTGGGCTCGATGCCCGGGGCACCGGCATCTTCTTCGGCGGCACCATCCATGACGTGGCGCAAGTGGTCGGCGCCGGCTTTTCCGTGTCGCCTGAGGCCGGCGAGACGGCGACGCTGGTCAAGCTCATCCGGGTGACGATGCTGGCGCCTGTCGTGCTCATCTTTTCGATCGTGCTTCGCAACGTCCCGCAGGAAGGCGTGGAGGCCGGCAAGCGCCCGCCGTTGCTGCCGGGCTTCGTCGTCGCCTTCCTGATCCTTGCTGCCATGAATTCCGGTGGAATGGTGCCGAGCTTCGTCGCCGAACTCGGCATGGAAGCGTCGCGCTGGGCGCTTTTGGCCGGCATCGTCGCCGTCGGCATGAAGACGTCGCTGCGCCGCGTGCTCGATGTCGGCGGCGACGCCGTCGCGCTCGTCGTTGCCGAAACCATTTTCCTCGGCGTCTTCATACTCGTCGGCATGCATTATCTGGGGCATCTGTGATGAAACCGCTCGACAAGATCCTTCAAACCGCAAGACAAGCGCCGCGCCATATCGTGCTCGCCGAGGGTGAGGATGCCCGCGTGGTCGCAGCCGCCCTGCGTGCCAAGGCCGAGGGTCTTGGCGATATCACCCTCGTCGGACGGCACGATATCGTCGGCGACCGCCTGCGCGAGCAGGGTGGCAGCGACGGGGACGTCCGGATCGAAGATCCGGTAACCTCAGCGCTGACGGAACGGTTTGCCTGCGGATACCACCAGCTGCGCCGGAGCAAGGGCGTCGACCGACAGGCGGCCGAGACGGCAGTACGAGAAAACCTGGTCTTTGCCGCCATGATGGTGCGCGAGGATGAGGCCGACGGCACCATCGGTGGGGCGGTCGCGACCACCGCCGATACCGTGCGCACCGCGCTTCAGGTGATCGGCCGGGCGCCGGATGCCGGGCTCGTCTCCAGTTTCTTCCTGATGATGCTGTGCCAGCCTCATCACGCAAAGAAGGGCGCCTTCGTCTTTTCCGACTGCGGCCTCGTCGTCGACCCGGATGCCACAGGCCTTGCCGATATCGCAGCCATGTCGGCACGCTCCTACGAGGCACTGCTCGGGGACCGCGCCAAGGTCGCGATGCTCTCCTTCTCGACCAATGGCAGCGCTGCGCACGACCGCGTCTCCAAGGTGGTCGAGGCAACGAACATCGCCCGCGCCGCCCACCCCGACCTGCTGATCGACGGGGAACTGCAATTCGACACCGCCTTCGTCGAAGCGGTCTCGTCGGCGAAAGCGCCCAATTCGGCGCTGCACGGGCAGGCCAACGTCTTCATCTTCCCCAATCTCGATGCCGCCAATATCGGCTACAAGATCGCCCAGCGCATCGGCGGCGCGACCGCCATCGGCCCTGTGCTGCAGGGCCTCGCCAAGCCCGCCAACGATCTTTCGCGTGGCTGCACGGCCGACGACGTCTTCCACATGATCGCCGTGACGGTGGTGCAGGCGGCGGCGCGGTAGAGGCCGCCCTTGCGACGATCCAGCGAGACGCCATTACCGCTCGCAAACCGAAAACAACTTCAAATCACCCGCATGCAATGGTGCTGAAGAACTCGGCCTATAGTTCCGTCATCGCGTTTGAGGAGACGCGCAGATTGAACTGAACACGCATCTGGGAGGAGGCACATGGATGTTTCGCATCGAAACGACCGCAATGAACGCACAATCGAGCGGCCGGAGGACAAGCGCCTCGGCGCCGGCGCGAACCTGGTCTACGGCCTCCAGCACGTGCTCACCATGTATGGCGGCATCGTCGCCGTCCCCCTGATCATCGGCCAGGCCGCCGGACTGTCGCCGGCCGATATCGGCCTTTTGATCACCGCATCGCTGTTTGCCGGGGGCCTCGCGACCATTCTCCAGACTATCGGCATTCCGTTCTTCGGCTGCCAGTTGCCGCTGGTGCAGGGCGTCTCGTTTGCCGGCGTCGCCACCATGGTGGCGATCGTCACCAGCCGTGAAGGCGGCGGCCTGCCGGCGGTGATGGGCGCGGTCATGGTCGCCTCGCTCGTCGGCCTTGCGATCACGCCGATCTTCTCGCGCATCACCCGGTTCTTTCCGCCGCTCGTCACCGGCATCGTCATCACCACGATCGGCCTGACGCTGATGCCGGTCGCCGCGCGCTGGGCCATGGGCGGCAATCCGACCGCGCCCGATTTCGGCAGCGTCAGCAATATCGGGCTGGCGGCGGTGACCCTGCTCACCGTCCTGCTTCTGAGCAAGGTCGGCAGCTCCAGCATTTCGCGGCTGTCGATCCTGCTTGCCATGGTCATCGGCACCCTGATCGCGCTCGCCTTCGGGATGACCGATTTTTCCAAGGTCGCAGATGGTCCGATCCTTGCCTTCCCCTCTCCTTTCCATTTTGGCGCGCCGGTGTTTACGGCGGCGGCGATCATCTCGATGTTCATCGTTCTCCTGGTGATCCTGGTCGAGACATCGGCCGATATTCTCGCCGTCGGCGAGATCATCGGCACAAAGGTCGATTCCAGACGGCTCGGTGACGGCCTGCGCGCCGACATGATATCGAGCCTGTTTGCCCCGATCTTCGGTTCGTTCACCCAGAGCGCCTTTGCCCAAAATGTCGGGCTGGTGGCAGTCACCGGCATCAAGAGCCGATATGCGGTCGCGACCGGTGGCCTCATCCTGGTGACGCTCGGCATCCTGCCGGTGATGGGCCGGGTGATTGCCGCCGTTCCGCCAGCCGTGCTCGGCGGCGCCGGGATCGTGCTCTTCGGCACGGTGGCGGCAAGCGGTATCCGCTCGCTCTCCAAGGTCGACTACCAGAACAACATGAACCTGGTCATCGTCGCCACCTCCATAGGCTTCGGCATGATCCCGATCGCGGCACCACATTTTTACGATCAGTTCCCGGCCTGGTTCGAGACCATCTTCCATTCCGGCATCAGCTCGTCGGCAATCATGGCGATCTCGCTCAATCTGCTCTTCAACCACTTCAAGGCCGGCAATTCCGACCAGCAGTCGGTGTTCGTGGCCGGCACGGAGCGCATCATCCGCTATCAGGACATTTCCGCCCTGCGCGACGGCGACCACTATCGCGACGGCAAGCTCTACGACCGCGATGGCAACGAGGTTCCAGTCGCCGCGGCGCATCACTGAGTGTTTGGCGATTATGCGGTAGGCATCACGGAGGGATTTCGGCTACGAAGCACCGATTGATGAGGCAAATGCGCCACGGGGACCTCTCCGCGGACACTGCGGGAGACGGCGATGGAAGGATTGTTTGTCATACTGGTCTGCCAACTGATCGGTGAGATCATTGTCAGAACACTCGACCTGAGCATGCCTGCTCCCGCGCTCGGCATCGTGCTTCTGGTGGCCTATCTCTGGTTTGCCGATAGGAGAGCGGGGTCAGAGGATGGCCCTGCCCACACCCGCGTCAGCGGCGCCGCCGACACCCTGCTCAAGAACCTCGGCGTGTTGTTCGTGCCGCTCGGCGTCGGGGTGATGCAGAACTACCGGCTGATCTACGACTATGCCGGCACCATCGTTATCGCCGTCGTTGTATCGACCGTGGTCACGCTGATGGTCACGGTCGGGGCCTTCCTGCTCGCCAGCCGATTGATCGGCGCGAAGGGAGCCGGCAATGGACACTAGCGGCCGCGTCTTCGAACTCTGGGTCTATCTCTCGACCAGCCCGCTTCTGTGGCTGACGGTGACGATCGGCGCCTTCATCGCCGCGCAGCGGCTGGCCGCGCTCAGCGGTTTCAACCCGATCGTCAATCCCGTGCTGATCGCCGTCGCACTCGTCGTTCTGATCCTCACGGTCACCGGCACATCCTATTCGACCTATTTCGACGGGGCGCAGTTCGTGCATTTCGCGCTCGGGCCCGCGACGGTGGCGCTCGCCGTTCCGCTTTACCGCAACCGGCTGCTGATCCGGCAAAATTTCGTGCCGGTCCTTGTCGCGCTCTTCGCCGGCAGCCTGACGGCGATCGTCTGTGCCACCAGCATTGCCCTGCTGCTCGGTGCGCCCGACAGCGTCGCGATATCCTTGGCACCGAAGTCGGCCACCGCCGGCATCGCCGTCGGCATTTCGCAGCAGCTCGGCGGCGACCCGGCACTGACGGCGCTTCTCGTCATCTTTACCGGCGTGCTCGGGGCGATCATCGTAACGCCGCTGATGAACCTGCTGCGGATCAAGAATTACGCCGCGCGCGGTTTCGCCGCCGGCCTGACCTCACACGGGATTGGCACGGCGCGGGCTTTCCAGGTCAACGAGATCGCCGGCACGTTTTCGGGCCTCGCCATGGCGCTCAATGGCATTCTGACCTCGGCCGTCGCCGCGATCGTGCTTGGGCTTTTGCTCTGAACGGGAAACCGGGCAAACGACGGGAACCAGGAGGCGCTCGCCGAAGCGAGCCATGCCGGCGCTGACGTTGGAGAAGCAGGCGTTACCCGCCTCGCAACGCTTCGAGCCCCGCATTGAGGGCGCCGTCATCGCCGTGGTCCAGACCGACGAGCACGTCGAGCAGCGGAAATGTGCTTCGGTAGAAGCCGATCCGGTCCCGCATGGCATCGATCCCGCGATAGGATCGGCGCATCAGCGTAAGGAAATCGTCGCCGAGACCGGCGGAAAGGCTGGCGAGATCATAGGCCGGGTCGCCGATCGCGCATCCGGCAAAGTCGATGACGCCCGAGACGCGCCCGTCGTCGACGAGGATGTTTCCGGTGCCGAAGTCACCATGGATGACCGTTCTCGGCAAAGGCTTGCCGCTGTCGACGAGAAAGCGCTCGAACCGGTGGCGGACCGCTGTGGCGATCTTGGCCGGCAACAACGGCAACACCCTGGCGTCGACATCGGTGAAGAGGTCGCGCCATTCGGCGAGCGGGTCATCCGCTTCGTCCGGCACACCGACAGTATCAAGGGGCAGCGCGTGCAGCATATTGAGAAAGCCAGCGAGCGTGTCGGCCAGCCGTTGTCGGCCCGCAACGCTTAAACCGTCTAGATCGAGCAGAGGTATGCCGGGCAACTTCGCGTGCACGGCGATAATTCCCGAGGAAAGCGTGATGACGTCTACGCTTGGAATGGCAAGCGGCAGCCGGCCGGCAAGCGCCGCGAGCACCTTCGCCTCCCTCTCGATATCCCGACCGGCTTGATCGTGCCGGGGCACCCGGACGATCAGTTCGCCGGTATCGAGCACGAGACTGTTCTGTCCGGTGTCGATCACCACGGCCGACAGGACGTCCGCACGCCCGAGAACGGCGGCTATTTCACTAAGGCTCGCACGCATGGCCCAACTCTTCTTCCGACACACCGGCAACGACCGCTCTTTTGTATGGGCCATTGCATCATGCCGCTTACCAGAGATGGCGCCTGTCGCCAAAGCCGCAATTCAGCCTGGCATTGCCGTGCCGAAGGCAAGCTCCGGCACGGCCGCTGTCAGATCAGGAGGTCGGGAAAAAATCAGAACTCGGCCTTCAGAGACGCATAAAAGGTCCGCCCGGGGCCGGGCTGCTGCACCAGGCTCAAGGGGTCGACATAATAGGCGTCTGTGAGGTTCTCGATCCGGAAGCTGGCGGTCAGCCCGTCGTTGATCTTGTATTCGGCGAATGCATCCACCAGCGTAAAGGGCTTCCAGTTGATCTGAGAGATGAACTGCGAAGCGCCCTGCGCCGTCACATCGCCATGACCGATGGCGCGCGAGCCCGTGCGCGACACCCGGCCGCCAACGGTCAGCGCGTCGTCGAGGAAGGTCTGCGACAGGGTCAGCGCCAGCGTGTATTCCGGCGGGACCTGGTTGGTGGCGTAATCGGCATAGAGCGACTTGTTCCCGCATGTGGCCGCCGTGCGGCAAAACTCGACATCGGTGTAATAGTTGGCCGCGAGTTCGGCGGTGAAGCCGCCGCGCTCGTAGCGCCCCGAGAGTTCGATGCCCTGGAAGTGCGCGCCGGCGATGTTGTGGATCCGCATGCCCGAGACGCCCCGGGGGTCGGTGTGCCATTCGCGCGCGATGTAGTTGTCGACGTTCCAGTCGAAGAACCCGAGTTTCATCATCGCCTGATCGTCGGCGGCAATGAGGCCGTCGCGGCGCAGGTTCGTACCCACCTCCCAGTTGCTGGAGCGCTCTGGCACGATATCGGAATTGATATTCATGGTGAAGGCGGAGACCGCCTCCATGATGCTGGGCGAGCGCAGGGCGTTGGAATAGTTCACATAGAACTGCGTACCATCGAACGGTTCAATCGTGACGCCGAGCGAAGGGCTGAAGCCGCCGTCGCTGAGCGAGGTGTCGTAGACGTAGTCCTGCCTGGGTTGTTCGGGCGCATTGCGGTCCTTCGACCAGTAATGCTGGTAGCGCAAGCCACCATTGACCGTCAGCCAATCGGTCGGCTTGAAGGCGGCCTTGGCGAAGGCTGCCGCCTCCTGTCTCGTGCCATCGCGTAGATCGAGCCAGCTTTCGAGCACGGGCGTGAAGGCGCTCGGCCGGGTGTCCTCGCTCTGGAACGACAGGCCATAGGTCAGGTCGAGCCCGCCGTAGTCCGTCGTCAGCGCCGAGGTATTGGCAACGTCCGCGCCCCACATGATCGTATCGGAGCCGGTGCGGAAGTTCGCCGGCAGGCCGAAATCCTCAGGTCGGGGGAACGGCAGACCGGTCCGCCTGGGATTGCGAAGTTCGAGGCGCGTCGCCCAGAGATTGGCCTTCAGGTCGATCAGGTCGCTGTCATCGGGCTTCCAGCCATAACGCAACGTACCGGCGTCGACCTTCGTTCCGACCGTCTGCGGCTGCTGCATGGCCTGGCTGCGGTCCGACGTCAGGCGCGAGGCGAGCAGGTCTCCCGCTTCGCTGCGAAAACCGTTGTAGCCGAACTGCAGGCTGTGGCCGTCCTCGAAACGCACCGTGCCCTTGGCGAGAACGGATTTGGTCTGCAGCTGGGTATTGAGCACCTCCTCGCCGGCGCGATAGTTGGCGATGCCGCTATTGTCGATGTAGTCCTTCCAGATAAGCCCCGGGGGGCATACGCCGCTCTGGTAGCAATAGGGTTGCGGCCCCAGGCTGACGGGCTTGGCCGCGGGGCCATTGGTACCGGCGTGATAGTTGCCCTGGCGGCGATAGGCGTAGCCGGCGATGAAGTCGACATTTTCTTCCTGCATCGCGCCGACGATGCTGCCCGAACCGCTGGTCGGATCGAAGAAGGACGGACGGTCCATGCCGTCGCTCCTGGATGTCGCGACCGGCGGCGCCCAGGTACCACCCGGCCATTCGTAACCGGCGGTGGTGCCGCCCGGCGGCGGGCTCGAGGTATTGGTACCGAAGCCGCCCTTGACGCGCAGGCCGAAAGTGCGCCCCTCCTTGACGATGTCGCCGGCATTGAGCGTGCGCATCGCCACCGTGCCGGCGATGCCGTTCGATGCGGCATCGGAGCCCTTGGTGATGTCGACGCCACCGAGAAAATCGGGATCGACGAAGGTGCGGTTGGAGATGCCCTGGTAGCCCTGATAGACGGTTGCCGCGTTGGTTGCGCCATCGACGGTGACTGCAACGCGACCCATGCCCTGCATGCCGCGGATGTTGACGTCGATAGCCCCGGCGCCGTTGCGCGCTTCACCGGACATGACGCCGGGGGTGCCGCGGAAGATGTCGGCCGGGCTCGAGCCGCGGAAGCGATCGATATTTTCCTCGGAGATGAAGGCGGTCGGCGCGGCCGTTTCATAGGGCGCATCCACCGGATTGACGCCGGTACCGCGAACGCTGATCGCCTCGAGCATCGTTCCGCCGTCACCCGGGCTCACCGCATGCGCGCCGGAGACACGCTCCGAAATCGTGACGGTGCCACCCTTCAGACTATAGGAAAGACCCGTTCCCAAAAGGAGCTGGGACAGCGCCTGCGACGACGAGATCGAACCGCTGACCGCCGGCGCGGATTTGCCCGTCGTCAGCGAGGCCGAATAGGCGAGCGTCAGGCCGGACTGCCGTGCAAACGCCGTCAGCGCCGAGGTCAGGGATTGTGCCGGGATGTTGAAGGCGACGATGCCGGATCGGGCAGACTGTGCCTGCTGCGCCATGACGGGCGCCGCCGCCGAAATTGGACCTGCTGCCGTGGCTGCGACCACGAGCGCGTTGAAAAGATTGCTTCGCCCGAATTGACTGGACATCTGACCCCTATTCCCATGCCTAGAACGAGGGATCACCAATCCTGGCGCGGCAGGATACGTCCCTCATAAGCCGAGACGATAGGCGGTGCGGAAATCCGCAACGGCGGGCGAAAGAAAATCAACAATTCGGCTAGACCGCTGAGATCAGGGTCACGAACCGCGTCATCCTGATTACGCGGATCTGCAGTCCGGCCGCGAGTGCCGCGAGTGAGGCATCCGGCGTGCGCAGATCCAGAACCGCACTGACCAGCCTGGATTTCAGGCTGTCGTGACTGAAGACGATCCAGCCCTGATGATAGCGGCCGAGCGCCGCGACGACGTCACCGAGCCGCCGGTTTTCCGCGACATACATCCCGGTTTGCCAGGCAAGCGCGGCTGCCGGATCTTCGGCGATGGGCGTGCCGATGATCCCATCCGCATCGATCGACACCCGTTCCCCTTGCGAAAGCGTGAGATCCGCCGACACACCGCTCATGGATCGCACACGCACGGAATGGCTGGTGACCGCGACCGCAAGCGAGCCGTCGGCCACATTGGCGTCGACGTCGAATGCCGTTCCGAGTGCGGTTACATCGGTATCGCCGACCGAGACGGTGAAGGGCCGGGCTTCGGCCGCCACATCGAAAAACGCCTGGCCTTCCTTCAGGAGCACGCGGCGGATCTGCCCGTCGAAACGGATATCCATCGCCGAACGCGCATTGAGCATGACGCGCGACCCGTCGGGCAGGCCGATCGTGCGCGTCTCGGCCGTCGCCGTCGCGTAATCGGAGCCGAGCGTGCGCAGAAACGGCCGCGCGGCGGCAAAGCCGCCTCCGACAACGCCGAGGCCCGCGACCCCCGCCAGAAACCGGCGGCGGGAAAGGCCTTCCCTGTTTCTGCCGGGATAAACGAGGCCGGTCCGGCCGTCCTGGCGCAGGTGTCCTGCATCGCTCCAGAGCGCTTCGGCTTCGGCCGCCGCCGCTTCGTGCTCGGCGCTTTGCGCGCGCCATTGTCCGTACTCCTGCCGATCGTGGCTGGAGGCGTCGCCCGAATGGAGCCGGACGATCCAGACCAGCGCCTCGTCGGATATTTGCGCATTCGGACAGTGCGGCGGTGGTGATGCTGGCTGCTTCAAACGAACCTCAAGCTTTGCGGCGATCGTGCCGCTCTATTCCCATAGACGCTGCGCTGCCCGGAAAACCTCAAAGGGAAGCTGCGAAAATTCAGAGGTAATCGATCTCGCGCCGCACATCGCGGCAATGCGAGAAGGCGCGTACGATATGCTTCTCGACCATGCTCACGGAAATCCCGAGCTTTTCGGCGATCTCCCTGTGGGAATGACCTTCGACCTTGTTCATGATGAAGGCCGTGCGGCAGGCGTGCGGCAGCTCGTTCATCAGCACGGAAAGCGTGGCGACCTTGTCACGGAACTCCAGCCTGAGCGCGAACTCGTCGGATGCCGAAAGGCTGTCGGCCTGATCGAGCTCGACGCGACGGGACCACTCCCGCTCCAGCTTGATGCGGAAATCGATCGCCGCATTGCGTGCCGCCTTGAACAGATAGGACCTGGGATGGTCGACACTTCGGCTGTCCACCCTGACCATGCGCAGATAGGCGTTCTGGACGACTTCCTCGCCATCGTCGCGATTGCCGATCAGCCGGGCCGCGTAGCGCACCACCTCTTTGTGATGACGCCTGAACAATGCGCCCAGCCAGTGATTGAGGGAGTTTGCCACCATTCGCCCTCGTCAGAGATCAGCAATGCGGTGGCGATAGCCATGCGTCTTCAGAGGCATAATTCTTAACTTCGTGGAACGCCGAGGTCGGCCGATGCCGTGCGATAATACTTGTCTTTTATAATCAAGTTTTATCGCGCGGCAAGCGCATTTTGGCGAAACGACCTCGCTCTCGACCAAGACACCAGCGGCGATGCCCGTTGCGCCCACGGCGTGCCGATGTCCGCTACCTGGCGTCGTGAAAAATGACGCCGACGGTGTGGCGCTGGCCGGAGCGAACACGGCTGACCCCGTGGCGAAGGTTGACACGATAATTGCCCTTCGTTCCCTGAACCGGCCGGTTGTGCACGGCGAAAGCGACGGCATCGCCCTGGCGAAGAGGAACGACCTCGACACGGCTCTGCATGCGCGGCCGCTGCTCCGTCAGCACGAACTCGCCGCCAGTGAAATCGTCCCCCGGCTCCGACAGCAGGATCGCCACCTGGATCGGAAAGGCGAGATCGCCATAGAGATCCTGATGCAGGCAATTGAAATCGCCGGGCCCGTACTGAAGCAGCAATGGCGTCGGCCGGACCTGTCCCGCCTCATGACACTGCCGCAGGAAGTCCGCATGCTCTGGCGGATATCTGTCCTCGACGCCCATGCGACCGTTCCATTGGTTGGCGACAACGGCGAGACGGGGATAGAGCGCTGTTCGAAGCCCACCGACGACATCCGGCAGCGGATATTTGAAGTAGCGATATTCCCCCCTGCCGAAGCCATGCCTCGTCATGTGGATGTGGCTGCGGAAATGCTCCTCCTCACGGTAAAGGTCCGAAATCCGCCGGCACTCTTGCGGTGACAGCAGCTGTTCGAGGACTGCGCACCCAAAGCCGTCGAGCGCGCTCGAAATCGCCTGCCAGTCATAGGCTGCGACCCGGGCTTCGACGGATCGTTCTGCAAGATCCGCTGGGGTGTCTGTCGCATGCTGGTTCATCGGCTTGTCTCCTTGATGGTTGGCGCTTGTCTGCAATCGATGCTGCGGCGGCAGACTTCGATCTGGTAAATGGGACGCATTGCGTCCCGGCCTTCGTTCGGCCGGCATGCCTTCGGCAAACGCTTGCTTCAAAGCGCCGAGCGGAAGGTCAGGTTGATGCGCATCCGTCCGAGCGTCTCGTGGTGGCCGTCCTTCAATTCGGGGACGCCGTGAAAGAAGAGCCGCGACGGACCGCCCCAAACGACGACATCGCCGTGGCGCAGCGCGTATTTGCGCACCGGGTCGCTGCGGTTCGGCCCACCGAACTGGAACGTGGCGGGAAGACCGAGCGACACGGAGACGATCGGCTGCGAGAAGTCGTGCTCATCCTTGTCCTGATGCAGCGAGAGCCGGGCGCCCGGCGCATAACGATTGATCAGGCAGGCATCGGGCCTGAAATGCGGGTAACCCGCTTCCCCCGCCGCTGCGGTTGCAAGGTCGAGGAAGCACCGTGGCAGCGCCGGCCATGGCCTGCCGGTTTCCGGATCTTTCCTGTCGTATCGATACCCGCTCCGGTCGGTCACCCAGCCTGCCGCACCGCAATTGCTTATCGCGACGGACATCGTGTAGCCGCCCGGCGTGACCATGTGTCGGAACGGCGCCCCGGCCACGACCGAGCGCAGGGCCGGTAGGATCTGGTCTTCGACCTGCAAGGCGAACCCGCGAAGCAGCACCGCTCCCTCGGCCATGGCTTCGCGTGATGGATCAAGAGCAAGTTTGGCGAAGAGGTCGGTCATGATGGCAATCCGGCGAGAAAACTGGCGATGTCGGGATGCAGTACCGGGCGGTAACCGGCCCGCAGCGCATGGAAGGTCGAAGGCGGCGTCAGCATTCCCTCGGCGTCGACGTGGGCTTCCGGTGCGCGGTAGCCCGCTTCCGTCCAGGGAAAACAGTGCCCGGAGGCGACCGTGAACGCGGCGTCCGCTGCCACGACCACCGTTCCATCGGGCAGGTCGGTGATGGGCAGCGGCAACGGATGGATGCGCTTGCGTCCACCAGACTGCCTTTGCGCATGCAGCGCCGCATCGAGTTCGCCCGCCGACGGCGGGCTCGAACCGTCGGCCCAGGCAGCCCTGAAGCCGAGGGCGGCCTCCCGGCGGCAGAAGAAGCAGGGACGATGGCCGGCGGCGAGCGCCACCGCCTCGTCGAGAAAGAAGAGCTCGGTCCAGCTGCGGCCGGCCATCACGTCGCGCCGCCGACCCCGATAATCGCACACACAGATCAGCCACGCTTTGGACGACCACCGTCGTCTGAGCAGGCTCTTCGTGGCGGGATCGTGGATGATGCCGCGGTTTCCGGTGAACAGGCCGCGTTGCATGATGGCAACGATGTCGCCAAACGGCGTCACACGGTTCTGAAGCGGGCGATGCTGGTTATCCATGCCGGACGTTTCCCCGGATCGCGTCTGCATCCGAAAGCGAGACCATTGGGCGACGGGGTGGCGCGGAACGCAACACGATCGCCGTGAGGACCACCGCTCTTACAAGCGGCAGAACCAGGCGAGTTTCGCCGACAAGCACGGATCGCACCACCCGTTTCCTGCGCGTGGCGTGACACGCAGGCAAACCGGCAAGGGGAAAAGGAGGTTGCCGCCGCACGGCAGAGACGGCTCAGCCGTGCGCGATCAGCCGAACACTATGATCGTCCTTGAGCGCGACCAGCTGCGAGGCCGGCGGCAGGCTGTAGACGTCATGCTTGCCGATCTCCCGGGGATAGTAGTCGTAGCCGGATGGCGGCCGCGGCGTCTCGCGCACATCCACCGGGCTCTGGCCCGTGAGTTCGGTGACGGGATCGAGGATGGCGCCGATCAGGCGGCGCGTATAGGGGTGCTGCGGATCGGTGAAGACCCGGTCCCAGCTGCCGGTTTCCACGATCTGGCCGAAATACATCACCGCCACCCGGTCGCTCATGTGTTCGACCACGCTCAGGTCGTGGCTGATCATGATGTAGGACAGGTCCAGCTGCTCTTTCAGCTCCAGGAGCAGGTTGATGATCTGGGCGCGGATGGAAACGTCGAGCGCCGACACCGGCTCGTCCAGAACCACGACCTTGGGTTTGAGGATCAGCGCCCGGGCAATGCCGATGCGCTGGCGCTGGCCGCCGGAAAATTCGTGCGGGAACCGCTTCGCCTGCTCCGGCTTCAACCCGACAAGCTGCATCATGGTTTCGATGCGCCGATCGATCTCCGTGCGGTCCTTGACCCCATGCAGCTTCAACGGCGCCGCCAGCGACGTGTAGATCGTCTGGCGCGGATTGAGAGAGGCGTAGGGGTCCTGGAACACCATCTGCGCCATGCCGGCGCGCTCGAGCCTCGACGGCCGCGCCTTGCCGGTGATCGATCGTCCCTCGAAAAAGATCTCTCCCGAGGTCGGCTCCTGCAGCCCGAGGATCGACAGGGCAAGTGTCGACTTGCCGCAACCGGACTCGCCGACAACAGACAGGCACTCGCCCTTGTTCAGCGTCAGGCTGAGGTCGTTGACCGCGCGCAGGGTGCGCTTGGTGCGGCCGAAGAGGCCGTTGCGCACCGGGAAATGCACGCTCAGGCCATCGACCCGGACCAGAGGTTCGTTGTTATCGCTCATGATTGAAACACTTCACGAAGCCGTCATGGCTGAGGGCAGATGGCGGTGGAATTTCGACGGAACAGACAGGCGTCGCCCTATGGCAACGCGGCTGGAACCGACAGCCGGGCGGAAAGTTGGCAATGGACGGAACCGTGCCCTCGATCTCCTGCAGGCGCTTGCGCCCTTCCAGTCGACGCGAACCGAGCTGTGGCAGCGATTTCAAGAGGCCGTCGGTATAGGGATGGGCCGGATGGAGGAAGAGATCGGCGACCGGCCTCTCTTCGACAAGACGCCCGGCATACATGATGCCGACCCTGTTGCACATGTTGGCGATCACGCCCAGGTCATGGCTGATCATCAAGACGGACGTGCCGCGCGCGGCGCACAGCTCCTTCACAAGCTTCAAGATCTCCGCCTGCACCGTGACATCGAGCGCGGTCGTCGGCTCGTCGGCGATCAGGAGGTCCGGGTTGCAGGCAAGCGCAATGGCGATCATCACCCGCTGCCGCATGCCGCCGGACATCTGGTGCGGATAGGCTTTTACCCGTTCTTCCGGCGCCGGCACCTGGACATTGCCGAGCGCCTCGATCGCCAGCTTCTCCGCCTCCTTCCAGGTGGCGCCCTTGTGCAGTACGAACATCTCGGCGATCTGCCGTCCAACCGGTGACAGAGGGTTCAGCGCCGTCATCGGCTCCTGGAAGATCATGGCGATGCGCTCGCCGCGAAGCCGTCGCAGCTCGCGCTTTGAAAGCGCCCTCAGGTCCCGGCCATCGAAAATCAACGCGCCACCGGTCACGGCGAGCGGCTTTTTGAGCAGGCCGATGATCGAGAGCGCGGTGATGCTCTTGCCACAGCCCGATTCACCCACCAGCCCATAGGCTTCACCGCGCCCGATCGAGAAGGACACGTTGTCGACGACGTTGTGGCCCACCCGGCCCGAGACGATATCGAGGCGTAGATCCCTGACCTCAAGCAAGTTGTCCGTCATAGCTGGCGCGCCCTCATATGCGGATCGAGCCAGTCACGCAGGCCGTCGCCGAAAAGATTGAGCCCGAGAACCGTGACGAAGATCGCCAGCCCCGGGAAGATCGCCGCCCAGGGCGCGATGACGATGAGCTCGCGCGCGTCGGTCAGCATGTTGCCCCAGCTCGGGAAGGGCGGCTTGATGCCAAGGCCGAGGTAGGAAAGCGCTGCTTCCGCGAGGATCGCATCGCCCATGCCGAGCGTTCCGATCACCAGGATCGGACCGATCATGTTGGGAAGGATCTGGGTGATCATGATGCGGATGTCGCCGTAACCGAGCGTCTTTGCCGCCTGGACATAACCCTGCTTCTTCAAGGACAGCGCCGAGCTTCGGGCGATGCGGCAGGTCCATGACCAGTTGGTGAGGCCGAGCGCAATCAGCAGGCTGGCAAGCCCCGGGCCAAGGATCGCCATGATGGCGAGCGCAAAGATCAGGCTCGGGATCGCGAGCATCAGGTTGGTGAGCCCGGTGACGAAATCATCCCACCAGCCGCCGAAATAGCCGGCCGAAATGCCGAGTGCCAGGCCAATCAGCGTGTTGATCACCTGCGAGCCGATGCCGACGGCGAGCGAGATGCGGGCGCCGTAGAGGATGCGGCTCAAGACATCGCGCCCTTGCGCGTCAGTGCCGAACCAGAACTGCGCGTCCGGCGGCAATTCGGCATTCATCAGGTCGGCGTCGAGCACCGGATCGGTCGGCGCGATCAGCGGCGCAAGCAGCGCCGTCGAGATGATGACGATGCACAACACGCCACCGATGAGGAGATTGAGCCTTGGTCTCATGGATCTATCCGTGGCTGATGCGCGGATCGATGACCGCGTAGAGAATGTCGACGATGGTGTTGATGAGCAGGAACCAGAGGACGATCACAAGGATCGCGCCCTGCACCACGGGGATATCGCGCAGGCTCACGCTGTCGACCAGCAGCGAGCCGAGCCCCGGCCAGGAGAACAGCTTCTCGACCACCACCGCCTGGCCCATCATAGAGCCGAATTGCAGGCCGATGGTGGTGATGATCAGCACCAGCACGTTACGCACGACGTGCCACGTGACGAGGCGAAATGCGTTCATGCCCTTCGCACGGGCAGTGCGGATAAAATCGGCGTTCATCACGTCAAGCACCGCGGCGCGCGTCGTGCGCGCCAAGAGCGCCATCGGCGCGATACCGAGCGTCAACGCCGGCAAGATTAGGTTGGCAGGCCCGCCATCGCCGTAACCGAAGCTCGGCAACCAGCCGAGAGTGAGCGCGAACAGGTACATGCCGAGCAGCCCAAGCCAGAACTGCGGCAGCGAGAGACCCGAGATCGCGCCGATCATGGTGAGCGTGTCGATGATGCTGCCCGGCCTCAGGGCGGCGATGAAGCCGAGCGGCACGCCGACGAACATCGCGATCGCCATCGCCGCGAAGGCGAGCTTCAAGGTCGGCCACATGCGCTCGCCGATCAGCTGCGCCACCGGCTGCCGGCTGCGGAACGACGTCCCGAGGTCAAACCGCGCGAGATCTGACAGATACGATCCGAACCGCACGTAAAGCGGCTGGTCGAGGCCGAACTCGCGCGTCATCTTCTCGACGACCTTCGGGTCGCCACCGCCCTTGCCGTTGGCCGTCAGGCTGGTGGCGATGCTGCCCGGCACGACGCTGAAGATCACGAAGATCAACAGCGAGATCGCGATGACTGTCGGGATCACCTGCAGGACGCGGCGCACGACGAATTGAAGCATTCATTCCCCCTCTCGCTGCGCCCAACCGCGGTTGCACGGGCGATAACCATCCGGCGCGTGGCCAACCGATCGCAAACGGGTCGGTCAGTTCGCTCAACCGAACGGCCGATACGTAAGGAAATACTTACGTTTTCAGCGGCGACATATGTCGGTTCGTTGCGGAAAAGCCCCGGCATCGCGCGGGCGATACCGGGGCGCTTGCATCAACGCCCGGCCGGGACGGTTTCGTCCACCCAGAGCTTCTCGTAGGACTGGATCGCCAGCTCGGCCGAGTTCGGCTGCAGCCCGTGCAGCCAGGGCTGGTAGGCCATGACCGCCTTGTTGTAGTTGAAGAACCAGACCGGCGCTTCCTCCTGGACAAGGTTGTTGGCCTTGCGCAGCAGGTCGTTCTTCTCTTCATCCGTCTTGGCGACCTTGGCCGCCTCGAACAGCTTGTCGAAGTCGGCGTTTGCGAACTTCTGATAGTTGCATGCCGCTTGCGAGGTCTTCGAGTAGAAGCACTGCATTGCCGTCAGTGCGTCCGGACCGCTTTCCGACGACCACATGAAGGACTGGAAATCGCCGGCCGGCACGACTTCGGAAAGCACGGAAGCCTCAACGGGCTTGGCCTTCACGCGGATGCCGACCTTTTCCAGCATCGGGATGATCGCTTCGACGATCGTCAGGCCCCAGCTTTCATTCTGGGTCGCCGTCAGCTCGACGTCGAAGCCATCGGCATAGCCTGCCTCGGCGAGCAGGGCCTTGGCCTTTTCCGGATCGTAGGCGTAGGGCTGGGCATCCTTGTCATAGGCCGGCGACGACGTCGGCAGCCAGCCGGTGGCCCGATAGGCCTTGTCCTTGGCCAGCCGCTTGATGATCAGGTCGGCATTGATCGCGTGGTTGAAGGCCTGGCGAACGCGCTTGTCCTTGAACGGTTCGAAATCGAGGTTGAAGCCGACATAACGCGTGTAGACTTCGGCAACCTCGAGAAGCCCCTTGGACAGCTCAGGATCGGCCTGGTAGGCGACGTATTGCGACGGACCGAGGACCGAGACGTCGATCTCCTTGTTGCGGAAGGCGACGTCGCGTGCCGAGGCATCGCCCATGATCAGGATGTTGATCTTGTCGGCATAGGGCTTGTCCTTCTCGTAGTATTTCGCCCACTTCTCGACCGTCAGCCGCGAACCGGGCACGTATTCGGCAAACTTGTAGGGGCCAAGGCCGATCGGGTGGCTGGCGAATCCTTCCTTATCGGCTTCGCCTGCCGGGTAGATCGCGGTGTTGTTGCGCATGAACAGGTAGGCCGGATCGACCGGGTCGGTCAGCGTTACTTCGAGGGTAAAGTCGTCGACCTTCTTCAGGCCGGAAATCGCCTGCGCCTTGCCGGCCATGTAGTCGGCGCCGCCCTTGATGTTGGCGATGTAGCGCGATGGCGGATAGGCCTTGGCCGGATCGGCCATGCGGGTGAAGCTGGCGATGATGTCATCGGCCGTCATCTGCTTGTCGTTGTGGAAATAGGCGTCCTGGCGCAGCTTGTAGGTATAGACGAGCTTGTCGGCGGAGATGTCGACATCGGTCGCGAGCGCCAGCACCGGAACGTTCTTGTCCGCGTCCCAGTCGTAAAGCGTGCGGTGGATGGCCTTTGCGTAGAATTCGTCCTGCGTCTGCGGCGACGCCTGGATGTCGAGCGTCGAGAAGCTGTCACCATAGGGCGCCACGAAGTTGACCGTGCCGCCGGCCCGCGGCGTGTCTGCCGCCTGGACAGACGCCGCCCCCGCCAGCAACGCGGCCGTCAGCGTCGAAAGCAATGCTAATTTCTTCATCATTCCCGTATTCCTCCCCACTTGTTGTTCTGCAGATGGATAAACAAGATCGCGATCCCACCCGACCTCCCGGACCGGTTGGGATGCATTGAGCCGCGCCGAGCGGCCCACTCCGCCTTCGTCAGGCGTTCTGTCGCTCGAAGACCACTTCGCCGCCCCGGATTGCCAGGGTGCAGTGCGTGTCGTTGAGGATGTCTTCGGGGGTCGCCGTCAGCATGTTCCTGGAAAACACCGCGATGTCGGCGAGCTGCCCTGGGACCAGCCGTCCCTTGACCGTCTCGAGCTTCTGCGAGAACGCGCCATATTCGGTGTAGACCTGCAGTGCCTCCTCGATGGTTACGCACTCGCGCGCGTCCATCACCGTGCCCTTGGCCGTCTTGCGCGTCAGCATGCTGTAGATATTGGGGAACGGATTGGGATGACAGACCGGCGCATCGCTGCCGGTCGCAGGCTTGAAGCCCAGCTCCTTCCAGGTCTTCAACGGGTAACTCGACAGTGCCCGCTCGTCGCCGAGCACCGAAACGTAGGCGTCGCCGAAATCGTAGATGAACACCTGCTGCGGACAGGGATAGATGCCCGCCTTCACCATCCGCTGGTGCTGCGCGTCGCTGGAAAAGCCGCAATGCTCGATGCGATGGCGGCGGTCCGCGTCCGGGATGGCGGCGAGCGCCTTCTCGTAGGCGGTAATCAGCTGATCGATCGCCGCATCGCCGATGGCGTGGCATGCAAGCTGATAGCCCTTGGCATGGGCGTCGAGCACCATCGCCTCGAGGTCGGCATCCGAAAGGATCTGGACCCCCCTATTGTCGTCATTGCCGAGGTAGGGGCTGCTCATCCAGGCGGTTCGACCGCCGGCCGAACCATCGAGGAAGATCTTGACCGCCCCGACCTTCAGCATATCGTCGCCGACGCCGGAAACGAGACCGGCCTCATAGCTTTGCGGCACGATCGAAACCTTGGGGTCTCCGAGAAGCACGAGCCAGGTGCGCACCGGCAATCGGTTGTTGAGCTTGGCCAGATTGTAGGCCTTGATCTCATCGAAGCCTGCGACCTGGCCGACGGCCGCATCCATGACGCTGGTGATGCCGTAGGACAACAGCAGATTGCCGCCGCTTTCGATGGCATCGATCATCTCGGCGGTCGATGCTTTCGGGATGGCGGCACGGACCAGCCCCTGGGCGTTTTCCGCGACCAGGCCCGTCAGCGAACCGGAGACCTGTTCGATCAGGCCACCTTCCGGTACGGCCGTGGTCTCGTCGACGCCGGCAAGGCGGAACGCTTCCGAATTGAAAATCGACACGTGCCCGCAGGCCCGCACGACCATGACCGGATGGTTTGGCGCAACCGCGTCGAGCTCGGCGCGAAGCGGATGGCGGCCAGTGTCGAGCTTGGTCTGGTCGTAACCGCGCGCACGGATCCAGGTGCCGGCCGGCGTCGTTTCGGCCTGCTCGCCGATCGCTGCAAGCAGGCTTTCGAGCGTGGGGGCCGCCTGCGGCGTCGCGTCGACCCAGTTCAACGTCAGGCCAACGGAAATCAGATGAAGATGCGCGTCATTGAGACCGGGGGTCGCAAATTGCCCCTGAAGGTCGAGAAGCTCGGTCCCTACGCCACGATAGGCTTCCATCTCCTGACGGGTGCCCGTGGCCAGGATCTTGCCCTGCCAGATGGCAACAGCCTCGACGACGCCCTCGGCTAGACCGCACCAGATCACACCATTGTGCACGATCCTGTCGGCGTGAAAACTCTGTCCCGCTGGCATCTAAGGCTCCTCCCCTCGGCCGTCACTGCAATGCGGAGCGCGGCTGATGACAACCGGCTTCCGGCACAGGGCTCGTGTCTCCCTGCCCGTTCGGGTGCGCTCTGGAACCGGGTTCCTACCCGGCCCGCAGCGGCGCACCGATGGGCCACGAACTGTGCATTGAGGATGCTAGAGAAAAGGAAAGTGGGCGGCCAATGCATAGAATTTCAGACGCTATGAAATAATTGCATAACGGTTGCGGGTTGCGCTCTTGATCGCGCGCATCACGTGCATCACCACCGGTGCGCGCGCCCACGCAAAACGAATGCGGCGCGCGTCCGGGATGACGCGCGCCGCAATATCATATGGGTTTTCTAGGCGTTCACGCGCGCTTTTGCAGCGTCGCATAGACGACGTTGCGGTTCTCGCCGAACGTCACATGCGTCTCGAAATTGCCGCCGTCGATGCTTTCGTTGACGATACGCCACATGTCCGACTGCGAGCGCAGGAGAAGCGCCCAGTTCATGAACGTCTCCATGTAGCCGTCTACGCCGATATCGGTTGCGAAATTGGCGAAGAGGAAGACGCCGTCGGGCTTCAGCATCTGCAGGCAACGGCGGGTGAGCTTCACCGCGACGTTGTGCGGCAGATAGTCATAAAGTCCGGCCGCATAGACGAAGTCGAATTTTCCAAGCTTGTGCGAACGGGTGAGAATGCCACGCACCGAGCCGTCGATCGCCTCGACGCTGGTTCCGCGGAAATCCCGGCTGATCGATCCGACACTGAGCGGATCCTGGTCGAGCGCAACCCAGCGCTTGATGCGGCCTTCCTTCAGGGCGACCGAACGGTTCGCCTCGCGCAGATGACCGGCTGCAATCGTCAGCACTTCCGCCTGCCCGCCACGCGTGGCCGCGATCTCATCGACATGCTGCGTCAGGAGATCCCGGCGTTCGCGCACGGCAACCGACGACGAGGCGTCCTTGGTGTAGCCATAAAGCGCCTTGCCGGCAGGCGATGCCTTGGCGATCTCGTTGGCCACACTCGGGTGGCCGTAGATGAAGTCGAGCAACTGGGCGTCACCGGAGTAACCGCGCGGCTTTTCGAAGGACCAACGGGTAAAAGGGTCCTGCAGGAAAAATTCAGATACCGGATGATTCTGTGCGATCGGGATCAGTTCTTGCCAGACGCTCGGATGAAACTTCGCGCGCGTCTCATGCAGCGCCCCCGCCAATCGGTGTATTATCTTCGTGGGGTCCAGTTGCTGGGCAATTTGCTGCTGTGCAATTTGGAGAATCAGGGCGAGTTCGGCTTTTCCTGTTGCAAACTGCTCATCATAAAACTCACTTCTTGACGAGGTGAAC
Source organism: Ensifer sp. (assembly GCF_031989085.1). NCBI lineage: Bacteria > Pseudomonadati > Pseudomonadota > Alphaproteobacteria > Hyphomicrobiales > Rhizobiaceae > Ensifer > Ensifer sp. The sequence goes on along the minus strand of NZ_DALZXU010000003.1, from coordinate 309,260 downwards.
TCGGTTGCGATTGACTGGGGAGTAATTAGACTTTCGCCATCGAATACGATTTGAAGCTGGCTCACGCAAAACCCATCCGTTTAATGATCTGTTAACGTTATGGGTAACAATGCGCGAACTGCATCTCGAATTGCAAGTTTTTGTAGAGTATATGGTAAATTCTGGCGGACCCCGTAGCCAATCGGATACACTCGTATGCCGGCCGTCAGCCCCGGCTAATTTATCAAAATTTAATGGGCTTCCCCTAGGGTAACGGTGAGGCCTGCTCGTCCTTGTTGTGGTAGCCACCGGATGGCAAGCGTGGAATGCATGAAGCAACGCCCAGAGATGGATAGGCGAGACCAAATATCCGTTGAGCGCGACGAATTCCTCTGGACCGGTGCATGAAGCAAACCCTGGCCGATGTCGTTGAGATCGATTTGCACAAGCAGCCGCACCGGCCGCTGCCTGCAGAACTGCGTTCGCTTTACCGCCAGGAGGGCCAGACGGCGCGCCGGGAGGCCACACGAAAAGGGCTGTGGATCGCGGTTGCGGTCTATCTCCTGTTTTCGATCACCGACCTGCTACTGATCCCCGACGTCGCCTACAAGACGATCGCCTGGCGTTTTGTCGTCGGTGCGATTTCGCTTGCCGTCCTCGAAATCCAGGTCCGCGTCAACGCCAAGACCGACTGGCTGGACCGCACCTGCTCGGGCGCGCTTGTTTTCGGCTATCTCGGCTGGCTCATTCCGGCAATGATGACCGCGTACACGCAGAACATGTCCTATTACATGATCTTCGGCGCGATCTTCATGATGGGCGCCAACCTGTTCTTCATCTTTCAGTTCCGGCTTTCGGTGATCTCGTCGGGTATCATCCTCGGTGCGTTCTTCCTCGACCTCTTCTATTTCTCGCCGCAGAACCCCTATTATCAGCTTGCCTTCGGCACCTTCTTCGTCTCGTGTTTCGTCTTCACCTCCTACGTCAACTGGAAGCTGAACCGGGAACGCTACAAGGTCTTCCTCAACGCTTTCGAGGCAAGGGTGCAGCAGCGCGAGGCGACGGAGCGCGGCAAGGCGCTGCTCAGGCTTTCAAACACGGATTCGCTGACCGGCCTCGACAACCGCCGGGCGGTGGACCAGAAGCTCAGGGAATACTGGAGCGACTGGCAGAAATTCGGCGACAGTTTCGCAGCGATCCTGATCGACGTCGATTTCTTCAAGAAATACAACGATTGCTACGGCCACCAGGAAGGCGACCGTTGCCTCATTCTTGTCGCCAACACGCTGAAGGAATCGATTGCGGATTTCGACGCGTCGATCGGCCGCTACGGCGGCGAGGAGTTCATCATTCTGGCGCGCGTGGAGACGCGCGAGGAGGCAGCAGAGCTTGCCGAAAGCATCTGCCGCACGGTCCAGGCGCTCGCATTGGTGCACGGACAGCGGCGCGACGGCACGTCGATCGTCACGGTCAGCGTCGGGGCAGCTTTCACCAGGCCGCAGACGGGCCCGAAGCTCGAGCGGATCATCCACGAGGCGGACCGGGCGCTCTATGCCGCCAAGGCGAGCGGTCGCAACTGCGCCAGGGTCTTCGACCCCAACGATCCGCAGACGAGTGACGAGAGCGAGAACATCGCGGCGCTCCTGAAGATCGCGACCGACCAGGATCTGCTTTCTCTGGTCTACCAGCCGATCAAGAGCGTCACGTCGGGCCGGATCGAGGCTGTCGAAGCGCTGATGCGGCTGAAAATGCTGGACGGGACGGCTGTCGCCCCGAGCCTGTTCATCCCGATCGCCGAGCGAACCGGCGCGATCATCGACCTTGGCCGCTGGGCGATCCGCACGGTCTGCCGCGAGCTTCTCGCCAACGATCACGTGCCCGTCGTCAGCGTCAATGTTTCGCCGATCCAGCTGAAGACACCCGGCTTTGCCACATCTGTCGCGGCGATCCTCGGTGAAACCGGGGTCGCCGGCGGTCGCCTCGCCTTCGAAATTACCGAGGGCCTCGAGATGGAGATGCACTCGGATGTGTTGCGCTGCATCAGCGATCTCGAAACGCTGGGCATCCGCATCTGGCTCGACGATTTCGGCACGGGTTTTGCCGGGCTGTCCTGGCTCCGGCTTATCGATTTCGACACGGTCAAGGTCGACCGCTCCTTCCTTCACGATTGTGCCACGCCGAAGGGCAAGGCGATGCTGAAGGACATCATTGGGCTGGTGCGCAACCGGGGCCACAAGATCCTGATGGAAGGTGTCGAAACCGATGAGCAGATGGCGCTCGTGCGGGAATTCCGCATCGACCACGTTCAGGGCTACCATGTCGGCCGTCCCGCGTCGGCACACACCTATCATCTGATTTCGGCTGCCGAAACACGAACCGCAACGATGGTCCGGCCGGCATAGGCTCGGCGCGTTTCGTCAGCTTGCGCTTACGGACAACTTGCGCTGCCCATGACGAAAGCGTCAACAGGCGGGCACGCGCAAGGTGAACCTGGTCTCGTTCGGCGTCGACGAAACGCTGATCCTGCCACCATGTGCCTGGGCGATCTCGGCGGCTATGTAGAGCCCGAGGCCGAGGCCCTGCACTTTGCCGTTGCCTTTGCCCTCCCGCCGTTTGAACGGTTGGAAAAGCCGCGGGATGTCTGCCTGCGATATCGGCTCACCGGCATTGGCGATCCAGAGTTCGAGCGTATTGCCGCTTCGGGTGGCACCGATACGGATTGGTTTGTCCGGTGCGCCATGGGTCAAGGCGTTGCTCAGCAGGTTGGAAAAGAGCTGACCGATGCGCTGGTGATCCAGCGTCAGCGGCGTATCGAGGGCGAGATCCGTTTCGATCTGCCTGTCTGGATAGGCGCTGCGATGTTCTTCCACGATCTGCATCAAGACCGGGCCGAGCGGCAGATGGGTTCGGTTGAGCCCGATACCGCCCCCCAGCCTGCCGCGGGCGAAGTCCATCACATTGTCGATCAGATTGGCCATGCGATCGACGCTTTGCTGCATCAGCGCGATCACCGTCTTCGACTTCGCCGCCTGCTCCTCTCGCGCCAGGATGCGCGTGCCCGCGGAGATCGACGCCAGCGGATTGCGCAAGTCGTGCCCGAGGATGGCAATGAACTGATCCCGGAGTTCGGAGGTCTCGAGTTCGTGGTCGAGTTTCTGCTTCGTGTCCGTGACGTCGGCTCGGGCGTCGAGGTGCCGTCCGATCAGATCGGCAAACAGCCGGAACATGCCCACGGTCACCGTGCCGCTAAGCTTGGCAGGGTTGGGGTCGATGGCGCAGAGCGTACCGAAGAACACATTGCCACGCAGGTAGATCGGCACTGAAATGTAGCTTTTGAAGCCATATTGCAGCGGCGTGTGGTGGCGCGCATAGACCTCGCTGGCATCGACGTCGTCGATGACCACGAGTTCACCGCTCTGCCGGATTTCGTGACAGATCGTCGTCTCGAGCCGCAGCTCTCCCCCGGGTCCGAGGCCGAAATCGATCAGATCGAGCGTCTGGCAGGCGACCCAGCGATCGTCCGTGACCCGCGCCACGGCGACGAAGCCCATGCCCGTCGATTGCTGGATGACGTCGAGAATCGTCGGAACGACCGAGATGCTGGCAACGGCGTCCAGATCTTCTTGCAAGTCATGCGCCAATGCCTGATGTCTCCCGGATACGCTGTTCGACCTTTTGTATAGGTGATCGGCGGGATTTGGCAAACGGCGCCGCAACGTTACCCTTGCGACGAACTGACCGATGCAATCGCCCTATCGGAATTCCTCCGTTTCGGGTTTTTGTGACAACGCCCATCGATGGATCAGGAACAGGTGGAGCAGCTGGATGGCGATGAGCCCTGCCGCCATCGCCGCCACCGTGATCACGACGGAAGCGGCATCGGCCGGTGGCGCCAAAAGCAGGCCAATTGCCGGACCGATGAGGATCGGCATGGCCACCAGCGGCAAGATCAGAAGCGCTGCAAGACGTGGCGAAAACCATGTCACACCGCTGAACGACCACTGCATCGGTAGCCGATCGAAACGGCGAAGAACCGGATTTGCCCGGGCGGAAACGGCGAGCATGACCGCGACACTGCAGGCTGACAATGCGAGACAGAACCAGCCCATGACGCCTCCACGCATCTCAGTTGCATGCATCGCTCATCGCGATCGTCAGCCCTCCCGCGTGCGGGTCATGCACCCCGCACCGGTGGCACCTTCCACCCCAAATGTTGCATGGCGATTGTATGGGGCGGACCGGCAGTCGCCAGCGCTTCCCGATTGCCTCGCCCCAGCCTTATCCTGCGCGCCGCTCAAAACAGCGATTGCTGGGCTGGCTCCGGCGGTCCCAAATGAACGCCTTCCAGTTCCAGCATCCGGATTTTCGAGGTCGAGCCGCCCGGCGCCGAGAAGCCGCCGACCTTGCCGCCTGCCGCCAGCACCCGGTGGCAGGGAATGATCAGCGCCACCGGGTTCTTCGCCATTGCCTGGCCAACGTCGCGTGCGGCCTCCGGTCCGGCGCCGAGCGCCTTTGCCAGGGCACCATAGGTCGTGGTCTGCCCCCAGGCGAGCTGGCGGGCGGCCGCGTAAATCTCCCTGAAAAACGGGTCCTGGCCCTCGAGATCGAGCGTGAGACCGGTGAAGTCGACCTCTTCGCCGCCGAAGTAGCGTCGAACTGCGTCGACCGCCTCGGCAATCTGCGGCGTCGGCGTGCCGGGTTCGCCGGCAACAAGCCGGCGCAACAGCAGCCTCTCGGTATCCTCCGCCTTTTTGGTCGGCAGCTGGAAACGGGTGATGCCGACGGCATTCCAGGCGATGCCGCAGAACCCGGCATCGGTTTCAAAGATAAGATAGTTGTGAACTGCCTGCGCCATCGCATCGTCCTCACGTTTTCACATGGCATGAAAATCGTGCGGATGGAGGGCGAATTCAACCCGAAACCTGCGCTTGGGCGCCATTGCCAACAGGCTGCGGACTGTTGGAACGGCCAGCATCTCCTCGCCTCGCCAGAGTGATCGTCCGCGAGTGGGGGAGCCCCGTGCTACTTCGCTTCGATCATCTTCGCCCAGCCTGCCGCGCGTTCGGCCGACTGGATCAGCACCGGCTTCGGCGCCTTGTACCATTCGTTCTGCGGCAGGCCGCGCCGGTCGCGCACGAATGCGATCGCGGCATCGAGCGTCGGGAATTCGGCCGGCAGCGTCAGGTGCAGGAACAGCGACACCACGATCACCGAACGCGAGCGTCCGCCGCGGCAATTGACGAGGATGTTGCCCATCTCGCGGCGCGGATAGGACGGTTTTTCCGGCAGAACCTGCTCGAGTGCTGCGCGCAGGATATAGTGGGCCGCCAGCATTTGCGTGTCCGGATTGCCGCCGCCATCGATGAGCCCGGTCTTGTAGTAGCGGATCTCGCCCGGACCGTAGACGCTGCCCTCGTGATCGGACACCAGTTGCGCCTGACGGACGAAATTGAAATCGAGATTGACCGCGCAATTGACGACGGTGGTGATACCGTTCTGCCGCAGGAGATCGAGGTCGCTCGTGCCCTCCTTGCCGGCGATATAGATATCGACGCCATAGTGCGGATGTTGCTTGTAGACGAGGCTGAGCTTGGCAAGCTCCGCCGATGGCTGGCTCTTCGTCTCGGTGTCCTGGTTTGTGGTCAACATGCTGTCTCCGCTGTCTGTTCAGTTTACTGCCGCGGCAATGCGATTGGCCGAGATCGTCCGCGCCACGCGCTGCAATGTCGGATAGTCCCCCCCGGCGCCGGTGGCGATGTAGCCGGGGCACATGAAATCGGGCGCATCCGCCGGCACCTTGCCCAAGGTTAGCGGCTCGTAACGACCGCCGGCGTTTTTCAGGATCAGGGTCGCCGCCGCGACGTCCCATGAATTGACGCCGAAGCCGGTCGCCGCATCCGCCCAACCGGCCGCCACATGGGCGATGCTGAGGGCGGCACTGCCCGGCCGCCGAAGGGTGGAGAAGGTCTCGACGAATTCCCCGAGGTTAGCGAGCGCCACCTCCCGGCCGTCGAGGCGAAAGTCGCGCGACACGGGATAGCCGGTAATCAGCGTCGCCCGCGTCTCGTCGTCGACGGCCTGCGAGGACAGCACCTCACCATTGAGGTACGCCTGTTCGAGATCGGCGGAAAACATCATCTCGGCGACCGGGTCATAGACGACGCCGGCCATGACCTCGCCCCGTTCGACGGCGGCAATCGACACGCACCAGAACGCCAGTCCGCGGGCAAAATTGGACGTGCCGTCGATCGGGTCGACATACCATTGGATGTCGCCGTCGCCCACCTGCCCTCCCTCTTCGCCGAGCATGGCGGAATTGGGCTCCTGCGCAAAGATGAAATCGCGAATGCTGGCTTCCGCGCGCTTGTCGTGGATCGTGACGACATCATGCAGGTCGCGCTTGTAGTCGACGACCATGTCGGAGCGGAACGCCTTCAGCAGCGGCTCGCGCACTTGTCTGGCCGCCCCACGGGCGATCTCGGCGAGACGCTTCGACCGCTCCAGCCTTGTTTCAGGGTTGCCCGCTGGGGCTGTCGCGGCTGAAAGGCGTTTTTCCATGTCGTTTGCATCCGTTCCGTAGAGAAAGAGGGCCGGTGCGCCAGCCCGTGGCGCACCGGCATTGCGTTACTTGCTGTAGTTCACGCGCCAGAAATCCTGCCATTCCTCGCGCCGATCGAAGTCCTCGAGACCGGTCGAGGAATTGTACCCGAACAGGCGGTCGGCAACCGTCATCAGCCCCGAGGGCTCGTCAGCCGGCATCTTGATGTCGACGTTGGTCGGCAGCTTGCCGTCCTTCATCTGTGGCGCGATGCCTTCCTCGGTCAGGATGTAGTGGATGAAGAGCTTCGCCGCGTTCGGGCTCTGCGTCTTTGTCGCGATCAGACCAAGCTTGACATAGGTCCAGCCGACCCAGGGATTGAGTTCCTTGCAGATGCCGAGCTTGTAGCCCTTGCCTTCGTTGTCGCGGAATTTTGCCGACGAGAGCAGACCGAAGAAGGGCTCCTTCTGCCCGGCCGCACCAACGGCCTCCGCGACAGGGTCGTCACCGTCGGTGACGAGCGGCGCGTTCTGCGCCAGCGCCTTGATCCAGGCGGCCGACGCGCTCTTTTCCTCGGTCGCAAGGTCCTTGCCGAAATGGGCCTTGTAGGCACCGGCGACCTTGTCGTCGGCGTGTTTTTCCATCTGGTTGAACCAGTCGGTATAGGTGCCCTTGGTCAAGGGGTCGACGATGGCGACCTTGCCCTTCCACTTCGGCTCCGTCAGCTCCCAGATATTGGCGACCGGGCATTTGTCATAGGCTTCGGTGTTATAGGCCCAGACATTGGCGTTGGTCGAAATCGCCAGAGGGTTCTGGAACTCCGCCGGGATTTTCGCGACCATGTCGGCCGGCAGGTAGCTCTCGACGAATTCCTGCGGCAACAGCTGCGCAAGTGCTGCCGGCGCATCGGTGATCAAGGCGACATCGCCCTGCACGTTACCCGCCTGGCTTTCCCGGATGATCATTTCCAGCTGGCTGTTGGCCGACACTTTGACGCCGGTCGCCTTGACGCCGTATTTGGCGGTAAAGGCTTCGGCCATCTCGACGATCTTGCCGGTGCTGTCGTAAATATTGATCGGTTTTTCCGTCTTGGCCGCTGCAATCAGCGCGTCCAGATCGCCGTCGGCTGCGCTGGCCTGCGACGAAAGGAGACCCGCCGCCAGTGCGACCGCGGTCATCGTCGTCCCATGCCGTTTGATCATGTCCGTTTTCATTTTCCCCTCCCAAGGAAACCGTGTCCGCTTCTGCGAACTTCGGTGGTTCAGTTTCGCGCGCTGCCATCGGCGCCACTAAAAGGGCGCCGGCGACCGCCCCGTGACGGAGCGGTCGATTGATGCACTGCATTGACATCGCGGCCGGTCGTGCCGGCCGCGTGCCGTCACTTCTGGTAGTTCACCCGCCAGAAATCCTGCCAGGTTTCGCGGGCATCCCAATCGTCGAGGCTCGTGTCCATCTGGTAGGGCAGAACCTGATCGAGAACCTTGCCGATGCCCGATGGTTCATCGGCCGGAAGGGCGACGTCGGTGTTGGTCGACATCTTGCCGTCGACCGCCTGCGGCGCGATGCCTTCCGCGGTCATGACGTAATGGATGAACAGCTTGGCGGCGTTCGGGCTGTTGGTGCCCTTGGTGATCAGCCCGACGCCCGGATACATCCAGCCGAGCCAGGGCTTCAGGTCGGTGCAGAGCCCGAGTTTCATGCCCTTCTCGGCATTGTCGCGGAACTTCGCCGAGCTCATCAGCCCCATGAACGGCTGCGACTGGCCGGGAGCGCCGACAGCATCGGCCGCCGCCGCATCCGCATCCGTCAGAAGCGGCGCGTTGGCGGCGAGCGCCTTCACCCAGGCCGCCGTCGCGCTGCCGTCGTCGAGCTCGAGTTCCTTGCCGTAAAGCTCCTTGTAGGCGGCGGCGACCTTGTCGTCGCCATGTTTTGCCATCTGGTTGAACCAGTCGACATAGGACGCCTTGCCGAGCGGGTCCTGCATGGCGACCTTGCCCTTCCACTCAGGGCCGGTCAGTTGCCAGATGTTGGTGACGGGGCACTTGTCGTAGAGCTCGGTGTTGTAGGCCCAGACGTTGGCGCTGGTCACGACGGTCAGCGGGCTCTGGTACTGCTGCGGGATCTTCGAGACCATGTCCGGCGGCAGCCAGCTCTCGGCAAAGCCCTGCGGGATCAGCTGCGCCATGGCGGCCGGCGCATCGCTGATGATCGAGACGTCGCCCTGGATATTGTTGGCGCGGGCCTCGCGGATGATCATTTCGAGCTGTGCCGACGCCTTGACCTTTGAGCCCTCGGCGGCAACGCCGTACTTCGCAGAGAAGGCCTTGGCCATCTCGACGATCTTGCCGGTGCTGTCGTAGACGGTGATCGGCGGCTCCTTCTTGGCAGCCTCGATCAGGGCGTTGAGATCGAAGGCCTCCTCAGCCATCGCCTGCCCTGCCAAAAGCCCGGCAAAGGCTGTTGTCCAAAGCAGGCGGCCCCTCGCCTTGCCCATCTTTCCATTCTTCCGAAAATGCATCGACTGCTCCTCCTCAGTAAGCGGTGTTCGTCTTTCGGTTGATGCGATCAGTGATGTCGTCAGTTCAGCTTCGCGCTGCGCAGCAGCTTGTCTGCCTCGGTTATGCGCTGGCCGTCCTTGTCGAAGACATGAAGCGCGTCGGGTGGCGCGAAGAAGCGGACCTTTTCCCCAAGCTCGAGCCGCGGCAGCGCGTGCGTCGTCAGGAACAGCGTGTGGCTGTCGCTTCGCAGCTCCAGGATCCAGCTGCCGCCGGTCGGCAGGATGCCGGTCACGACCATCTTGCCGCTGAAGCTGCCCTGCGGAACGTCTTCCTTTTTCGTGGCGTAGCTTAGTGCCTCCGGGCGGATGCCGACGGAGCCGATGCCGCGCAGGCTCGGGTAACGGCTCGACAGGTAGGTTTCCGCCTCCTTGGCCACATCGGACGTGTCCTTCTTGTCGAAGGACAGGATGTTGATCGGAGGGCTGCCGACGAACTCGGCGACGAAGCGATTGGCCGGGCGATCATAGATGTCGTTCGGCGTGCCCATCTGCTGCAAGGTGCCTTCGTTCATCACTGCGATGGTGGTTGCGAGCGTCATCGCCTCCCACTGATCGTGCGTGACGAAGACGATCGTCGTCTTGAATTCCTTGTGAAGGCGCTTGAGTTCGGCGCGCATCTCAAGCCGCAGCCGCGCGTCGAGGTTCGACAGCGGCTCGTCGAGAAGCAGTACGCCCGGATTGACCGCAAGCATGCGGGCAAGGGCCACGCGCTGCTGCTGACCACCCGAAAGCTGCGACGGGTAGCGGTCGCGATACTTGGCGATGTCGAGCGCCTGCATCACCTTCTCGACCCGGGCCTCGCGCTCGGCCTTCGGCAGCTTGCGCAGCCGCAGGCCGAAATCGGTGTTGCGCTCGATGGTCAGGTGTGGCCAGAGCGCGTAGCTCTGGAAAACAAGGCCCATTTCGCGCTTTTCCGGCGGCACGAAGACACCGTCGAAGATGGAATCCACCACCCGGTCGCCGATGCGGATCTCTCCGCCGGACAGGTTTTCCAGGCCTGCGATCATGCGCAAGGTCGTGGTCTTGCCGCAGCCGGAGGGCCCGAGCAGACACATGAACTCGCCATCGCGGATTTCGAGATCGAGGTTGGAGACGGCATTGGCGGAGTTGACGCCATAATTCTTCTGGGCGCCGCGCAGATTGATAGTGGGCATCAGCTTCCGAGTCCTTCTGCAAGATTGGTCTTGGTCAGCTTCTGGGCTGCCAGGGTTCCGAGATAGGCGATCGCCGCGATGATGAGCACGACCGCGTTTGCCGCCTGGGTGTAGTGGTAGTCGACGAGGCGCAGCGAATAGGTCGTCAGGACGTCGGTGCTGGGCACGGCGAGGATGACGAACAGGCTGAGGCCCTTGATGCCGGAGATGAACGGCAGCAGCACGCCGGTGACGAGAGAACCCTTCTGGATCGGGATGACGATGGACATCATCCGCCGGAACCAGCCGGCGCCGGCGATCTGGGCCGCCTCTTCCGGATCCTTGCCGAGCTGGGTCATCGCCGAGATCCCGGCGCGCGAGGCGTAGGGCATCTGGTCGGCCATCAGCGCCAGCACCAGGATGGTGACCGTGCCATAGAGCGCCGGCATCGGTCCCCTTGGGACGGCAAAGAGCGAAAGATAGGCGGCGGCAAAGGCAATGCCCGGCACCAGATAAGGCAGGAACGTCACCTGGCGCAGATAGACGGAGAGCGCTCGCACCGGGGTGCGGATGACGACGTAACCGACCAGCAGGCCGAGGATGCCGGAGGCGACCGAGGCGAGGCCGACGATCATCAGCGTGTTCTTGGCCGCGGCCCAGAGGTCGGGGCTCAGCAGCACGCCGGTCTGCAGCGCCACGGTGTGCAGGTCCCGGCCGATCCAGTAGTCGAGCGTGAAGTTGTCGAGCGTGAACTGCGCCGGCAGCTTCATGATCGTCGACAGGAACAAGGTGAGTAGCGGCAGGCCAACACTCAACATGAAGATGGTTGCGGCAAAGCCGGTGGCCGGAAGCCTCAGTTTGCCGAGCCGGCTCTGACGGTTCATCGAGCCCTTGGAGCCGATGGTGACGAAGCGGCGCGCTTCACGCACCAGACGGGCATCGATCATCAGCGTGATGATGCCGATCAGCATGATGGAGGCGGCAACCACACCGGCAACACCTGTCTGGCGTGAAGCGATGCTGCGGAAGAGCGAGGTGGACAACACCTCGAACTTGACCGGCAGGCCAAGAACATAGGGCACGCCGAATTCGCCGAGGCATTTTGCGAAGATCAGGATCATCGAGGACATCAGCGCCGGGCGCATCAGCGGCAGGATGATCTGCATTGCCACCTGATAGCGCTTGGCGCCGAGGATGCGGGCGGAATCTTCCAGCTGGGAATCGAAGCGCCGGAGCGCCGAGCCGAACAGCAGGATGACGAAGGGGGTGTAATGCAGCGCGAGAATGATGGTGATCGGGAAGCGACCGTAGGCAACCCAGTCCGGCGGTGTCCATCCCAAAGCCTCGAACCAGCCCGGCTGGCCGCCGACCGTGCGGTTCTTGAACAAGGTCGTCCAGGCGAGCGCGAAGGTCCAGGCGGGCAGCATGTAAGGCACGATCAGCGCTGTCGCAAACCAGCGCCGTCCGAACATGTCGGTGCGGCTGATCAGCCAGGCGAGAATGGTTCCGATCAGGAGTGACAGCAGGATCGCACCGACGGCAACCGACAGCGTGTTGAACAGGGGCCGCCAGAAGAGATCGACCGAGACCGGAGACGTGAACGTCCGGTCGAGATAATAGAGCGTCAGGTCGCCGAAATCCTTGCCGAGCCGGCGCTCATGCCCGAACTGGACCCGAACGGCATCGAGCACGATGGAGATGATCGGGACGACGATCAGATAGGTAAAGAGCAGCGCCGTCAGCACGCCGATCAATGTCGTCGGCTCGCGGGAGGCGACCTTCAGCCGGTATCGCCAGACCTGCCAGGACGAAGGCACGGCGGACGCCCCGGCGCCCACGGCGGGCGCTGCCTTCGTTGGTTCACTTAGAAAAGCCATGCTCTCTCCCCTTGAGACCTCGCCTTGCCGCATGATCCGGCCATGTGCCGGACGTGCTGCAGACGAGCCAACATGCGAACGGGGAGATGGGCGAGAGCCACGCGGCGCGCCGCCCCTCTCCCATTCGAGCAAGGCCAGCTGCCGCAGAAACGCGATGCGTCGTCATCGATCCAATCCTCCCTGTCCGCGATCGACCCCGTTCAACGATCCTGCTTTCGGATCGGGTCAGACGACACGCGGCCACTCCTCAGAAGCCGGCGCCATCATCACGAACATAGACGGAACAAAAATTCCATTTCTTGCCCGCCTATGGAATGCATGATCCATTGAGAGCGCGGCCTTGTCAACAAAAAAATGCACACGTGCGCAATGCTATATACCATTGTTTTTATTATATCTTTTGAAGGACGATTTGGAGTTTATCCGAACACGTGATCAATACAACACGACCGGCAGGTGAAGTCGGGCCGCGGAGCAGCGGAACGCACACTCCGACAGCCCGATTTTCGCCCGTCGACCGGGCCACCGGCGGCGCTGCCAACCGGATCCGGAGACACTTTTTCATTGGAATGGCCACGCTTTTGTGGCCCAGATGACCTTGAGCTGATTCTTGAGGAAAACCATGGCGCGAGGGTTCGTTACGGCAGAGGAAGTCGCCAAGCGCGCGGGCGTTTCGCGTTCGGCCGTTTCGCGAACCTTTACCCCGGGTGCCAGCGTGTCCCAGGCTGTTCGACGCAAGGTGCTAAAGGCGGCGCGCGAACTCGGCTATCGGGTCAACCGCCTGGCGCAAGGACTGAACAACGACCGCTCGAACCTCATCGGCGTCGTCGGCACCAATCTCAGCGCGCCCTTCATTTCCAGGCAACTCGATCTCTTGAGCATCGGCCTGCTCCGGCGCGGACTTCAGTGCCTGCTGCTCAACGCCGCAGACGCCCGCAAGGATATCGCACCGCTGATCGAGCTGTTGTTCGAATTCCGCGCCCAGGCCATCGTCGTGCTATCTGGCGAGCCCCCGTCCTCGATCGTCGACGAATGCATCGCCAATGGCGTGCGGCTGATCCTCGTCAACCAGCGGCTCGATCGAACCGATACCAATATGGTGCTCAGCGACGATTCGCACGGCGCCGACCTCGCGGCACTGCGACTGATGTCCGCCAAATGCAAGAAGGTGGCCGTCGTTTCAAGCGCCAGCCAGACACCGGCGCAGGTTCGTCGCGCGACGGCGTTTAGCCAGAGGATGCAGACGGCCGGCATCGAGGTGGTCGCCTGGTCGGACGGGCCGACCGGCTACGAAAGCGGCTATCAGGCTGGCTGCGAACTGTTGCGCGACAAGAAGATCGATGGGGCATTCTGCGTCACCGACCTTTTGGCGCTCGGCTTCCTCGATGCCGCGCGCATCGAGATGCAGCGGCGCGTGCCCGAGGACCTCTCGATCATCGGCTTCGATGACATTCCGCAGGCCGGCTGGAAGAGCTACGAGCTGACGACCATCGTCCAGTCTCTGACAACATTGACCGACAACGTGCTGACGGCGCTCGAAACCGATGAGCCCGCGACCCGGCTGCAGGTGGTGCCGGTCTCGATGATCGAGCGCAAGACGGTGCGCTAGAAGCGCTTAGAGGCAAAGTGCGAAGCGGTTTTCTGTCGGGAAATGCGCAGAAACGCTCGAGCCCAAATCACCCGGCCTGGCGGATGCGGCTTTCGATCAGAAGGCCGCTATCGTCGAGGATCGGGTGGGCAACGGACGCGATGTGAGCGTTGATGCGCTTGAGGTCGCGCAGCATATCGAGGTGCAGTGAACTTGTCTCGATGCTTTCTGCCCTGCCGTCACGCAGGCGCTGCAGATGCCGCTCGGCCGATTGCCGTTCAAGGCGGCGCACATCTTCCTTCACCTCAACCAATCGCCGGGCGAGCGCCGCATCGCGGGTGGCAAACACAGTCTGCGCCAGGCGCAGATTGTCGAGCGTGATGACAAAGAGCCGCGTCAGCTCCTCATGGCCATCCAGCGAAAAGGCCAGCCCAAGCGAGATCTTCTTGGCTAGTTCGGCCAGCAGGCCCTTTTCGATGATGTCGCCGATATGTTCGAGGTTGATGGCATAGTCGACGACATCCATGGCGCGCCGACGGTTGTCCTCGCCGATCTCCGCCTGGCCGAGGCGCGAGACGTAGACCTTGATCTGGTGCTGCAGCCGGTCGACCCGACCCTCGAGCGTGCTGATGGCGGCAAGCTTCGACGCATCCGCATGCTGGAGCGCGGCGCTCGCCTGGCCGAGCATGCTTTCGATCAGATCGCCGACGGCCAGAACCTCGCGGCTGGCACCGGCAAGGGCTGCGACCGGCGTCGAAAGCTTGTCCTCGTCGAGATAGCTCGGCGCATCCGGCATCTGCCCGGGCTCCGGCAACAGCCGTGCTGTCAGCGCCGAAAGCGGGCGCGACAGCGGCCAGGCGAGCATTGCGAGCGCCAGGTTGAAGATCAGGTGCGCATCGACAGGCAGTTTTTCGTGCGACAGCGGCAGGATGTCGAGCAGCTGCGCCGAGTAGCCGGCAAGCGGCAGGGCGACAAGGCAACCGATCGCACGCACGATGAGATTGCCGATCGTCACGCGCCTGGCGCTGATCGGCGAGCGCAGCGTCGCCAGGACCGGCGGCACGGCACCGCCGAGATTGGCCCCGAGAACGAGGACGATGATCAGCCCGGTGGAAATGCCGCCCGTTGCAGCGAGCGACAAGATGAGGACGACGATCGCAAGGCTGGAGGATGCGAGGATCGCCAGCAAGGCAGAGAAAATCAGTGCGACCGGCCAGGCATTGTCCAGCATCGCCAGAAAAGCGGAGAGCGCTGCGGAGGCGCGTAGCGGTTCCGTCGCAAGCCCGATCAGGTGCAGCGACAGCAACATCAGCCCGACGCCGACCACGGCCGCACCACCGCCCTTTCGCGCGTTCGAGGTGCCGCGCGACAGGATAACGCCTGTCAGAATGAGGAGCGGCGAGAGCCAGCCAATCCCGAGCGATACGATCCAGGCGGTCATCGCGGTGCCGACATTGGCGCCCAGAAGCACGATCTGCGCCATGCGCGGCGCGACGAGATTGCGTTCGGCAAAGGACGCGATCATCAGCGCCGTCGCGGTCGAGCTTTGCAGCGCGACGGTCGCGATGAGGCCGGCGAGAAACGATCGCACGCCATCGCGCGTGCCGGCCGCCAATCCCGTCTTCAGCCTGGCGCCGAAGGCGCGCTGCACTCCGGACTTGACTTGCGACAGCCCGAACAACAGCAGCGCCACGGCGCCGAAGAGATTGATGCTGACGATCGTCGATTCCATCTGTGCCCGTTCCCTTATGCGTCGTGCCGCCTACGGCCTGGCATTACTGCCGGCCGCGCCGCAATTCCTCGCGGAACAGGTTTTGGAAGGCTGCGTATTTCTCGAACCCGAGATCGTTGATCAGCCGCATGACGGTGGAGGTGGAAACGCCGGCGCGCGCGGCCACTTCCCGGGCACTGGCAAAGGCGATGTCATAGGGATGCGAAAGCGCGAACTTGGCGACTTCGAGCCGACCGCCCTTCAGTCCGCGAGCGCGCAGGCGAAACGCCTCCTTCAATTCCGGAACGCTCGCCGGCGGTATCTGGCCATGGGCCGGCAAGGCAAACGATGGCTGATCCATAATTCAAACAACCTCCCTGACGTGCAACCGCAATGGAATCTCGATCCGGCGCGCACCATTTTCCGCCCGGTCGAGAAAAGCGCTGAAGGCACCGAAGAAAATCGACAGGAAACCGGGGACCGAGCCGTCCCAGCCCTCCTCAGGTTCTCGGCCAAACCTTTCGGCAAGGGCGCGATAGAGCCGAAGCCGCGCGGGCGCGATCGCCGGTAGCGCCAGGTGTGCCGCCTGCCGCAGGCAGTACCAGTCGGCGATGATGTCGATCATGCGCAGTGCCGCGATCTCGTCAGCAGAAATTTCCGACGATTTTGCAAACGCGTGCAACGTCGATGCCGCAGTTTCGACGTCGAGCAGCTGGACGCAGACGTCAGCGAGGGTGGCATCCGAAACGCGGCTCACCACGGCCTGCGGCCATTCCTTGACGAAGTAGCGGTGGTGCACCAGCGCCTGCTTGTGGGCGCGCAGAAACGCACCATAATAGGCCGCATCGAAGGCAGGATCGCCCGCTTCGCCGCGGCGTTCGGTCTCCAGACGATAGGCCTTAGCCAGCCGCCGATCGAGCGCCGCTTGCTGCAGTTCGACGGTATCAACCGTGACGCCGGCATCCGTCGGCTCGATGATCTTGAAGGCCGGAGGATAGGCGACCAGCGACGGCACTGCCACGTTGGTGAGCCGGCGCCCGCCGTCACCCCGCCGCGTCACGCCTTCCACATGAAGATGGCCGCTGAAATGCACGGCAAGCCCGGCACCGAGCAGGGCGTCAGTGACAGCCGCGCGCGGCGTGCGCCGGGCGACATTGGTTTCCCCGAACAGCACGCGCTCCGCGCCTGTCGCGCCATCGAAGGGATCGAGTGCCGGATAGTGCGAGAAGGCGAGCACCGTCTTGCCCAGCACCTCAGCCCGTGCGCAGACGTCGGCGATCCAGGTAACGATGAAGGGCTTCAGCCGCAGCATTGCGTTCCATCCCGCCGCCGTGCTGTCGACAAAGGCCGCCTCCTCGCCGCCTTCGAACGTGCCGTCGCGCGGCTCGAACACATTGGCATCGATCATCAACAACCAGATGCCCGGCTCCGGCTCGACCAGATAGGACGCGTCCATCAGCGCATGGCGGTTGCTTCCATCAGGCGAGACCACCTGATAGCGCCGGCTTTCCACGTCGTCGGCAAGGCCGAAGGGCGTCTCCCAATGGAGGTAGTCCGGTTTGCGAAAATAGCCGTAGGCAGCCATCGGGCCGAGACCGGACGGGTAGCCCTCGCAATACATGCGCGGCGTCACGATAGCGCCCTCGACGGGCGATTCCGGATCGCTCGTCACCCAGACGCCGGCGCCATCATGATCCAGGAACTCCTTGGTGTGATTGCGCCCCTGCGGGCCGAAGATATCGTGGTTGCCGGGAAGTGCGTAAAAGGCGGTGCCGTGCTCGCGCGCATGCCGGTCGAGAATGCGACGCAGGCTCGCGGTCGTTTGACGCTGGCCGTCGTCGGTATAGTCCCCGAGCAGCACGACATGGCGGATGCCACGCGCACGCACTTCGTCCAGCGCCACGGAAAGCGCCCTGGCACTCTCGTTGAAAACGCGGGTCGACTGGCGTGTTTCCGACCAGCTGCGAACCATCATCCGCTCGCCATCGATGGTCATGCCGGGAAAATCGAAATCGCCTTCGAGATCGTGGAAATGCGCATCGGCGATGACGGCAATGCGCGGTTGGCTACGCTTCAACATCAGTCCTTCCCTGATCCCTCGCCGGCAATCCTGTCGATCCATCCGGATGCCCGACGCGCCGCCTCGTAAAGCATCGGCTTCGGCGTCTCGAACCATTCGTCGGGCCGCAGTTCGCGATGTTCGCGGATATGGGCAACGGCGGCATCGAGCGTCGGGAACAGCTCCGGCTGCTGCTTATGCAGGAACAGCGCGACCAGCGACACCGAGCGGCTACGGCCGCCGCGGCAATTGACCAGCACATTGCCACCATCGGCGAAGGGATAGGTCTCGCGCTTGGGCATCGCCTGGCGCAGCGCGCCGTCGAGGATGTAATAAGCGCCGAGCATCATCGTGTCGGGACTGCCCTCGCCGTCGATCAGGCCGAGCTTGTAATAGCGAATATCGGCATAGCCGCTCGGCCGCAGGTCGCCCTCGTCATCGGCTGCGTCACGCACCCAGTTGATATCCAGATTGATCGCGCAGTTGACGACGACCGAGATGCCGTGGCGCCTGAGCAGATCGAGATCGCGGGCACCGTCGCTGCCGCCGATATAGAGGTCCGAATTGTGCGGGCCCAAGCCCTTGGCGATCAGACTGATCGCCGGGCGCGCGTAGACTGGGGCATCCATGCCATTTCCTTTCCAGATCGGACGGCGCCAAAGCGCGGGCCGCCCACAAAATTCCGACTGTTGGCGCCGCAGGAGCCATCGTTCATGTAAGCGCCAGTTCAGACACCCGTTCGCTCGCCGACGCGATCGGGATCCGCGACGCCTGGCTGATGCCGCCGGCAATGCCGGGAGCGGATGCGAGCACCGGTCCGCCATCGCGAAGGCTGCCGATATCCATGAAGGGACAAACCTCGCCGCCGGCTTCGGCAACCAGCAGCAGGCCGGCAAGGCAATCCCATGAGTTCATGTGCAGCTCGACATAGGCGTCCGAACGACCGTCAGCGACATAGGCGAGCGCCAGGGCGCCCGAGCCCGCCCTGCGCACATTGGTTCCAAGCGCCAGCAGATCGCTGATGGCTTCGAGGTAGATCTCGTTCGCCACCCGGCCGGACCAGCCCATCTCGACGGACGCAGCTTCAAATGCCGTGGTGGCCGAGACCCTGATCGGCTGGCCGTTGCGGGTCGCGCCCGCCCCGCGCTCGGCGAAATAGAGCTCGTCCTGCGCCGGATTGAAGATCGCGCCGATTTCGGCCCGTCCATTCTCGATATAGGCGATGGAGATGCAGAAATGCGGGATGCCGCGCGCAAAATTGGCGGTGCCGTCGACCGGATCGACCACCCAGAGGCGATTGCTGATCGTTCCGCCGCCTTCCTCGCCGAAGAAGGCGTCATCGGGGAAATGGGCGGCGATCGCCGTGCGGATATGCGCCTCGGAAGCCGCGTCGGTCTCGGTCAGGAAATCCTGCGGTCCCTTCATCGAAAAGCTGCGGGTCGCACTGTCTTGGAAGCCCCTGAGCACCAGCGCTCCGGCCGACAGGATGACATCCCGGCAGAGGCGCGCCCGGCCATTCAGGTCGTCCGAGTAGTGTGGTTCTTCCAGCTTCATTCCGCCGCATCTCCCTTGCACACGCGAGCATATTTGCACACGTGTTCAATCGAGGCAAGCGGCAATACAAGACAAGCCTGTGTTGCACGCACCGCCCGACCGCGTGGTCCCCGACCCGCGAGGCAGTATCCCACGTGCAGCATTGAGGCGCTGCTCACCAACGGCTCGACGCGTTATTCTCGCCGCCGCAACAACCGCACACGCCGCGCCCCGTGTCTCTGCGCGGGCCGACAGCATCTGTCTTCAAACGTGAGTTTACAAAAGTACTATTATATGATTTTTTTAATGCGCTGCTGGGAGAGCAGCTTTCTTTGGGAGGAAATCATGAAGTTCGCCAAAGCACTCGCGAGTGCAACGATCCTTGCTGCCTGCACGTTTGGCAGCGCATCCGCCGCAGATCTCGTCGTCGGTTTTTCCCAGATCGGCTCGGAGTCGGGCTGGCGCGCGGCGGAAACGACGCTGACCAAGCAACAGGCTGAAGAGCGCGGCATCGACCTGAAATTCGCCGATGCCCAGCAGAAGCAGGAAAACCAGATCAAGGCGCTGCGGTCCTTCATCGCGCAGGGCGTCAACGCAATCCTGCTCGCGCCCGTCGTCGCAACCGGCTGGGACGAAGTCCTGCAGGAAGCCAAGGACGCGGAAATTCCGGTCATCCTGCTCGACCGGACCGTCGACGCGTCGGACGATCTCTATATGACGGCCGTCACCTCCGACCTCGTGCATGAAGGCAACGTCGCCGGCAAATGGCTGGCCGACACTGTTGCCGGCAAGCCGTGCAACATCGTCGAACTCCAGGGCACCACCGGCTCCTCGCCGGCAATCGACCGCAAGAAAGGCTTCGAACAGGCCCTTTCCGGCCACGACAACCTGAAGATCGTACGCAGCCAGACCGGCGATTTCACCCGCACGAAGGGCAAGGAAGTCATGGAAAGCTTCCTGAAAGCCGAAGATGGCGGCAAGAATATCTGCGCGCTCTACGCCCACAATGACGACATGGCAGTCGGCGCCATCCAGGCGATCAAGGAAGCCGGCCTGAAGCCGGGCACGGACATCCTCGTGGTCTCGATCGATGCCGTGCCGGATATCTTCCAGGCGATGGCAGCCGGCGAAGCCAACGCGACCGTGGAGCTGACGCCGAACATGGCCGGCCCCGCCTTCGACGCGCTTGCCGCCTTCCAGAAGGACGGCACCAAGCCGCCGAAGTGGATCCAGACGGAATCGAAGCTCTACACCCAGGCCGACGATCCGATGAAGATCTACGAGGCCAAGAAGGGGCTCGGTTACTGATCCCAAGGCCCGACAGGCGCTGGCGCGAACCGCCGGCGCCTGCGGTCGCAGGCCGGGCGATCGAACTGCAGGGCTGAGAGATGGAACGGGCTTGTCCGTCTCATCTTCGCCGCTGGCTCGACGTCGGGTTGGCCTGCTTTGCTCGAATACGAGGATCGACGCGAAGCAGGACGATGCGGTGCGCCCGATCGGGCGCGCCGCGTTCCACTCAGGGAGGGATCATGCAGCCCAATGGCGACAACCTGCTTTCCGCGACCCGGATCGACAAGGTGTTTCCCGGCGCAAGGGCGCTGGACAAGGTCGATTTTCATTTGCGCCGCGGCGAGGTTCACGCACTACTCGGCGAGAACGGCGCCGGCAAGTCGACGCTGGTTAAATGCCTGACCGGCGCCTACCGACGCGACGGCGGCACGATCCTGCTCGATGGCGTCGAAGTCGATCCTCGCGACACGTTCAATGCGCAGAAACTCGGCATCGGCACCGTCTATCAGGAGGTCAACCTGCTGCCCAACCTGAGCGTGGCGGAGAACCTCTTTCTCGGGCGCCAGCCGCGCCGGTTCGGTCTCGTCGATGTCGGCGCGATGAACCGCCAGGCGCGCGCGCTGCTTGACGATTATGAACTCGATCTCGACGTCACCCGTGCACTCGACAGCTATTCCGTCGCCATTCAGCAGGTCGTCGCGATCGCGCGCGCCGTCGATCTCTCGGGCAAGGTACTGATCCTCGACGAGCCGACCGCAAGCCTCGACGCCCACGAGGTCGAGATGCTGTTTCGTATCGTCCGCCGGCTGAAGGCCCGCGGTCTGGGCATCGTCTTCATCACCCATTTCCTCGAACAGGTCTATGAAATCTCCGATCGCATCACGGTGCTTCGCAACGGCCAGCTGGTCGGCACCCGCGAAACGGCGACGCTCGAGCGGCGAGACCTGATCTCGATGATGATCGGTCGTGAACTGGCCGCCGAAATCCGATCCGCGCGCGAGGGGCAGGTTGTGGCGGGACCCGTGCGCTATCGCTTCGAAAACTACGGTCGCAAGGGCCACATCACCCCCTTCGACCTCGATATCAGGGCCGGCGAGGTCGTCGGTATTGCCGGGCTTCTCGGCTCCGGCCGCACGGAGACGGCCGAGATCCTCTTTGGCGCGCATCGCGCCGACAGCGGCATGGCCGAGGTCGACGGCAAGGCCGTCCAGCTTTCGTCGCCGCGCCGGGCCATCGCGCACCGGTTCGGCTTCTGCCCGGAAGATCGCAAGACCGCCGGCATCGTCGGCGACCTCTCGGTGCGTGAGAATATCGTGCTCGCGTTGCAGGCGAGACGCGGCTGGACGCGCCCGCTCTCGCGCACCGAGCAGAACCGCATCGCCGACCACTATATCCGCGCGCTCGACATCCGCACGGCCGACCGGGAAAAGCCGATCCGGCTCCTGTCCGGCGGCAACCAGCAGAAGGCCATTCTCGCCCGCTGGCTGGCGACCGAGCCGGAATTCCTGATCCTCGACGAGCCGACGCGCGGCATCGACGTCGGCGCCCACGCCGAAATCGTCCGACTGATCGAGGGACTGCGCGAAAAAGGCATGTCGCTGATGGTCATCTCCTCGGAGATCGAGGAACTCGTCGCCTATTCCACGCGCATCGTCGTTTTGCGCGACCGCCAGCACGTTGCAGCCCTTGAAGGCAACAGGATCACGGCGGACCAGATCATCGAAGCCATCGCATCGGCGAACGAACGGGGAGCGGCATGACAGCAATATTGAGGGGCTATGCGCTCAGGCTCCTGCCGCAGCTGATCGCGCTGGCGGTTATCCTACTGATGGTATCCCTGGTGTTTCCGGGCTTCTTCCGCCTCGAAATCCAGAACGGGCGGCTCTACGGCAGCCTCATCGACATCCTCAATCGCGGCGCGCCGGTGGTGCTGCTTGCAATCGGCATGACCGTGGTCATCGCCACCAAGGGCATCGACCTGTCGGTCGGCGCCGTCATGGCTATCTGCGGCGCCGTCGCCGCCTCCTCGATCACGTCGGGCCATTCGCTTGCGATGACGCTGGTGATCACGCTCGGCACCGGGCTCCTGTGCGGCCTGTGGAACGGCGTCCTTGTCGCCATTCTCGATATCCAGCCGATCATCGCGACGCTGGTGCTGATGGTGGCCGGCCGCGGCATCGCTCAGCTCGTCACCGAAGGCGCGATCCTCACCTTCAACGATCCCGGCCTGATTTTCCTGGGCAGCGGCTCCTTCGCCTGGCTGCCGCTGCCGGTCATCATCTGGCTTGTCTTCGGCATTCTGGTGGCGCTGATCGTGCGCAAGACGGCGCTCGGCATGCTGATCGAAGCGATCGGCGTCAACCGCCAGGCAAGCACGCTCTCCGGCGTGCTTACCCCGGTGCTGCTGATTGCGGCCTACATGCTGTCGGGCCTCTGCGCCGCCATAGCCGGCATCATCGCTGCTGCCGACATCAAGGGCGCCGACGCCAACAATGCGGGGCTTTGGCTGGAGCTCGACGCGATACTCGCGGTCGTCATCGGCGGCACCTCGCTTCTCGGCGGTCGCTTCAGCATCGCCGCATCCGTCCTCGGGGCGATCATCATCCAGTCGATCAACACCGGCATCCTGCTTTCCGGCTTCCCGCCGGAATTCAACCTGATCATCAAGGCGGCGATCATCGTCTTCATTCTGGTGTTGCAGTCGCCGCCGGTGCGCAACGCCTTCACCTTTGTCGCGCTCCTGCGCGCCGGCAGAAAACCGACGGAGGGCCAAGCGCGATGAAACCCAAATACCTGCCGCTCACCGCGACCATCGTCATCTTCGTGCTCAGCTACGCGCTTTGCGTGATGCAATACCCCAACATCCTGTCGACGCGCGTAGTCGGTAATCTTCTGACCGACAACGCCTTCCTCGGCATCGCGGCCGTCGGCATGACCTTCGTGATCCTGTCGGGCGGCATCGACCTGTCGATCGGCTCCGTCATCGCCTTTACCGGCGTGTTCCTCGCCGTCGTTCTGGAGAACACCGGCATCCACCCGCTCGCCGCCTTTGCGTTGGCGCTTATGATCGCGACGCTGTTCGGCGCGCTCATGGGCGCCATCATCCACTATCTGGAAATGCCTGCCTTCATCGTCACGCTCGCCGGCATGTTCCTGGCGCGCGGCATGGCTTTCGTGCTGTCGATCGACTCGATCGCGATCAAGCATCCGTTCTACGGCACGCTGAAGGGTTTCTATTACAAGCTTCCCGGCGGCGGCCGGATAAGCCTGATCGGCGGGCTGATGCTGCTGGTCTTTGCCATCGGCATTCTCATTGCCCATCGCACCCGCTTCGGCACCGATGTCTACGCCCTTGGCGGTGGCACGGCGACCGCCAAGCTGATGGGCGTCCCGGTGGGTCGCACCACCATCCTGATCTATGCGCTTTCGGGGCTGCTCGCCGGCCTCTCCGGCATCGTCTTCTCGCTCTATACGTCCGCCGGCTATTCGCTTGCGGCCGTCGGCGTCGAACTCGATGCGATCACGGCGGTGGTGATCGGCGGCACGCTTCTGACCGGAGGCTCCGGCTTCGTCGCCGGAACCTTCATCGGCATCCTCATCCAGGGCCTGATCCAGACCTACATCACCTTCGACGGATCGCTCTCCAGCTGGTGGACGAAGATCCTGATCGGCCTTTTGCTGTTCGTCTTCATCCTGATGCAAAAGGGCATCGTCTACGCGTCGCGCAGCAAACAGCGACATGCCTAGGAAAGGGCCCGTTGCACCCCATGCCGCCAGGAACCTTCGCAAAGCAGCCGCTGAAGCGTTCGAGCCACGGCCACGTGGTGGACGAGCTCGGGCGCGCGGTGATCGGCGGCGAGTTCGCGCCCGGCGATATCCTGCCGGGTGACGTCGACCTAGCGGCCCGTTTCAAGGTGTCGCGCACGGTGCTTCGCGAAGCGATGAAGACGCTCGCCGCCAAGGGGCTCGTCTTTCCGCGCGCGCGTATCGGCACCCGCGTCATGCCGCAGGCCCACTGGAACCTGTTCGACGGCGACGTGCTCGCCTGGCACTTCAGCGTCGGCGTCGACGAGACCTTCCTCAATCACCTGAGCGAAATCCGGCTGGCGCTCGAGCCGTCCGCGGCAGCACTGGCAGCCGAGCGCGCAACCGACGCCGACATTGCCCAGATGATGCGGCTCGCCGTCGCCATGGGCGATGAAAACCACAGCGCCGAAACGCTGGCGCATGCCGACCTCGAGTTCCATCTGCACCTGCTCGAGGCGTCGCTCAACCCCTTCATGCGCACCGTCGGCAGCCTGATCGAGGCGGCGCTGATCGGCGTCTTCAAGCTCACCAACCCGACCGCCCAGCGCAGCGACATCGACCGCGTGGCGGTCACCCATATCCGCATCGTCGAGGAGATCCGTCGGCGTGACCCCGAAGGCGCTCGCCAGGCGATGGAAAACGTCATCCGGGCCGGCCAGCAGCGATTGATGGAAACCCTGACGCTGCGCCGGGCAATGCCGTCCTGAACCGCTGACAAGGGCGCGCGCGCAGCCTCCTGCAAGGCGCCGAATGCGCCAACGGCCCCCGCGAATCCTCGCAGTGCGCCTTTGCGAAACCTTTAACAATCTGCCTCATAACCTCCCCGCAGAATCCAGGAGTTGACGGTGGAAGCGCTACATACCCCAACGATCATGATCAGCTCCTTTGCGACGCTGGTGGTTTTCGCCGTCTATTTCGGGCTTGCCTCGCTGCAAGAGCGCGACAGCCTGGAGCTGCGGCTGTGGTCCGTTGCGTTTCTGGTCGCAGCTCTGGGGTTCACGCTCCTGGCCTTCAGAGGCCCCGACTACTCCTTCATTGCCGTTTCACTCGGCAACGCTCTGGCGGTGCTCGGACTGGCGCTGATCTGGCTCGGCCTTCGTGCGTTTGACAACCAGCCGATGAAGGTGGCATCCGCCCTGGCGGGACCGGCACTTTGGCTGCTGGTCACCGGCTTTTCCGACTTTGTCCAGAACGACGTAACCAGCAGGATCGTTCTGTTTTCGGTGCTGATCTTCGTATATTCGGCGATGATCGCGGTCGAGATCTTCCGCTCCGACAATTTCCGCCGGCTGCCGAGTTCCTACATCGTCGCCTTTCTGTTTGCCACGCACGGGCTGTTTTATCTCGTGCGCATCCCGCTGATCTTCGTCTGGCCGCTGTTCGGCAACACGGCGTCCGCTGCCGAGCAGCCGCTCTGGTACCAGTTGCTGACCTTCGAACTGTTCATCCACAGCCTTGCCGGCGGCTTCTCGTTCTTCGCGCTGATCAAGGAAAGAACGCAGTACAGATACAAGCTGGCGTCGGAAACCGACGCGCTGACCGGCGTCAGGAACCGCCGCGCCTTCATGTCGAGCCTCGAGACCTATCTCTCGACGAAGCCGGTTCAAGGCGCACTGATGTACATGGACATCGACCACTTCAAGTCGATCAACGATCGCCATGGGCACGCGGTCGGCGACAGGGTCCTGGTTGAATGCGCCGCCGTCATCTCTAGGGCGGTTGGTGGCAACGCCTTCCTGTCTCGCCTCGGCGGTGAAGAGTTTGCCGCCTGCTTCCCAGGGGCCGACAGCTCGCAGGCGGCGGCCATCGCGGAGGACATTCGCTGCGCCTTCGAACGGGCGCATATCCCGGCCGGCAATGCCACGGTGTGGGCAACCTTGAGCATCGGCGTCGCCTTCGTTGGCAAAGACCAGGCGGCAAGCGACCTCCTGAACAGCGCCGACCGCGCACTTTACGCCGCCAAGACTGCCGGCAGAAATGCCGTCTGGATTGTCGCCAGGGACGGCGCTCCCCGCTTCGCGTCGGGACGGACGGCCCAGGCGACTGAGAGAGCGCTTTCTCCGGGCCGGACCGAGAGAGGTCCGATGGCGAACTGCGCCTGAGGCCACCTGCGCCAATCGGACGGCCCAATGGTTCGACGGCCCTGTTGGTGGGCGACACCGGCAGGTGCGCTACACCTTCCTCGTGGTGGCCGATCGTGAGGCCGATATCGACAGAACGGTAGTTGACCGCCCTGCTGCGGCTCGCGCCGGCGCCGGGCGGCACCGAGGATCCGATCAGTCCTCGGTGAAGATCGGCTCCGCCGTGAACATCCCGCCCTGGTAGACGGCAAGCGGCGACGACGGCTGCGGCCGGCCGGGGGAAAGCTCGAGTTCGGCGCGAAAGCGTTCAGCATTGTCGCGCGGCCGCCAGCCGAGATAGGCGGCATGGCCGTTGTCCCACCAGCGGCTGTCATTGTCGGAGACCCCCCAGACAATCGGGCAGCCGAGCATCGGCGCCCGGAACACGCAGGCGATCAGCGCGGCAAAATCGTCATGGGACATCCACGTCGACAGCATACGGTGGTTGGTCGGCTTCTCCATGCAGCTGCCGATCCTGACCAGCGCCGTCTCCTGCCCGAATTTTTCGAAATACATCCGGGCCAGTGCCTCGCCGAAACACTTCGAGACGCCATAGAGGCCATCGGGGCGCATTGGCGCATCCGCCGCCACGGGCTCGTCCTGCCGGTAGAACCCGACCGTATGGTTGGAACTGGCAAAAAGGATGCGCGGCTGGCCATGCGCCCGCGCCGCCTCGTAGAGATTGTAAAGGCCAAGGAGGTTGGCATTGAGGATCCTTGAGAACTTGTCCTCGACCGAAATGCCGCCGAGGTGGAGAATGGCGTCGCAGCCTTCCACCAGCCGATCGACCGCCGCGGCATCGCCGAGATCGCACGCGACGACCTCCTCGTGCGGCGCCGCAGTGCCGAGATCGGCAATATCCGAAACGCGCACGATCTCGGCCAGATGGGCAACGCGCGAGCGCATGGCGCGCCCCAGGGCCCCCGCCGCCCCGGTGATCAACAATCGCTTCAAGTCACATCCTCCGCCGGACATCGATACATTGCAATTCATCCAAACTCATCATACATGTTGATGCAACGACGTCAATAAATCGGACCGGTGATGTCACACGCCAAATAATCTGGCATACCGGTGGGCACGGCGCGCCAGCGCAACGACCAATGGCGACGAGGAGGAAGCGAGATGAGCGTTCAAACGAAGCTGGAGCCGGGCACCGGAACAGGCACGCTGACCTCCAGGCTCGGCGACGTCCTGCGGCGGACGATCGCTTCGGGCCAGTTTCCCCCGGGCAGCAAGCTGCCGAGCGAGGCACAGCTCTCCGAGGCCCACGGCGTCAGCCGTACGGTGGTGCGCGAGGCGATCGCGGCGCTTCGGGCGGACAGGCTGGTCGAGGCGCGCCAGGGTGCCGGCGTTTTCGTCCTCGATCCGCCGCCGGCCGCCGGCCTTGCCTCGCTGTCGTTGCAAAACATCGATCCGGTGCGGGTCTCCTCGATGATCGAACTTCTGGAACTGCGCACGGCAGTTGAGGTGGAAGCCGCAGGGCTTGCGGCGCTGCGCCGCTCGCCGGCCCAGGAAGAGGTGATCATCGAGCGGCACGACGCGGTACGGGCCTGCCTCAATGCCGGTGTCTCCAGCGTCGAGGCCGACTTCGCCCTGCATCTCGCCATCGCCGAGGCCACCAACAATCCGCGCTTCCGCGAGTTCCTGGCGATGATCGGCCGAAACGTCATCCCGCGCGGTGCCCTGCGCAACGACGACAGCGAACAGGACCAGTCGGCCTATATCGCCATGCTCGACAACGAGCACAACGACATCGTCGTCGCCATCTGTGACGGCGACGAAGACGGCGCGCGCGCCGCCATGCGGCGGCACCTGCGTGGCAGCCAGGCGCGCTACCGGACGCTGCTGCGGGAACAGCGCTTACCTGTACGATAAATCATTGACACGAACCCGTCATACATGTACGACAACTTTGCCAGAGGAGACAGGCAGAGGAATCCAGCATGATGCCGCAAGAAATCAAGGCCGCGCTCGGCGCCGGCCTTTTGTCCTTTCCCGTGACGCATTTCGATGCCGAGCGGAAGTTCCATGCTGAAAGCTATCGCCGCCATGTCGAGTGGTTGTCCGGCTTCGACGCCCCGGTGCTGTTTGCCGCAGGCGGAACCGGCGAGTTCTTCTCGCTCTCGCCCGCGGAAATCCCCGGCATCGTCGCCGCCGCCAAGGAGGCTGCCGGCAAGACTGCGATCGTTTCGGGATGCGGCTTCGGCACCGAGATCGGCGTCGAGCTGGCGCGCGCTGTGGAAAAATCCGGCGCCGACGGCATCCTGCTTCTACCGCACTACCTGATCGATGCGCCGCAGGAAGGGCTTTACGCCCATGTGAAGGCGATCTGCCAGTCCGTCGGCATTGGCGTCATGGTCTACAATCGCGACAATTCGGTGCTTTCGGTCGATACGCTGAAACGCCTTTGCGACGAATGCCCGAACCTCATCGGCTTCAAGGACGGAACCGGCGATATCGGCCTCATCCGCCAGATCACCGCAACGATGGGCGACCGGCTCACCTATCTCGGCGGCATGCCGACGGCCGAACTTTTCGCCGAAGCCTATCTCGGCGCCGGCTTCACCACCTATTCCTCAGCCGTCTTCAATTTCGTTCCCGGCCTGGCGGTCGAATTCTACGGTGCGCTTCGCGCCGGAAAGCGGGAGCGCTGCGAAGAGATCCTGCGCGATTTCTTCTATCCCTTCATGGCCATCCGCAACCGGCGCAAGGGCTATGCCGTCGCCGCGATCAAGGCCGGCGTCCGCCTCCAGGGATTTGATGCCGGTGGCGTCCGGCCGCCGCTCGACGACCTGACGGCGGAGGAAGAAGACATGCTCGCAACGCTCATTGCGCCGTGGAAACGCTAGGATGAAGATCGCCGCCGTCCGCACGCATTTGCTGGAACACCGCCTCGCGGTGCCGTTCGAGAGCGCCTCGATGCGCTTCGACCGGCGCGCCCATGTGCTGGTGGAGATCGTCTGCGACGACGGCACGACCGGCTGGGGCGAATGCCTCGGCCCGGCAAGGCCGAACGCCGCGGTGGTTGCCGCCTACACTCCATGGCTGATCGGCGCCGATCCGCTCGAGACGGAAAAGATCTGGGCGCGGCTCTACAATGCGCTGCGCGACCAGGGCCAACGCGGCCTGACGCTCACGGCCCTTTCGGGCATCGACATCGCGCTTTGGGATATCAAGGGCAAACATTTCGACGTGCCGGTCTCCACGCTTCTGGGCGGGCGCTTCCGCGAGACGATCCGGGCCTACGCGACCGGCAGTTTCAAGCGGGACAGCGTCGACCGCATCGAGGACAATGCCGCCGACGTCGCGCGCTATCGCTCCGAGGGCTTCCACGCCAGCAAGATCAAGATCGGTTTCGGCGTCGATGAAGACCTTGCCGTCGTGCGCGCGGTTCGCAACGCCGTCGGGCCCGACATGCGGCTGATGGTCGATGCCAACCACGGCTACGACGTGCTGGAAGCGCTCGCATTCGGGCGCAAGGCTGCCGAGCTCGACATCGACTGGTTCGAGGAGCCGGTGGTTCCGGAACAACTTGGTGCCTATCGCGAGGTGCGCGCCGGCCAGCCGATACCGGTTGCCGGTGGCGAAACATGGCACGGCCGCTGGGGCATGCGCGAGCCGGTCGAGACCCGCGCCGTCGATATCCTCCAGCCCGATCTTGCCGGCGTCGGCGGCTTTACGGAGGCGCGGCGCGTCGCCGACATGGCTGCACTTCACGGCGTGCGCGTCGTGCCGCATGTCTGGGGCACGGCCGTTCATATCGCTGCCGCCCTTCAGTTCATGGCGGCGATGGTGCCCAACCCCGTGCGCGTCAACCCGATCGAGCCGATCCTCGAATTCGACCGCACCGACAACCCGTTCCGGCAGGCGGTGGTCAAAACACCGATCGACCATGACCAGGGGGTCGTCAAAATCCCCTCCGGCCCGGGACTTGGCATCGAGATCGACCGCGATGCGCTTGCCGAGTTCCGGATGAGGGATGATTGAGATGCTGGTGAGACCGCTCTCCGGCCGCCCGCCCAAGACCCCGCTGCCGAAAGGCGCGGTCGACACCCAGATGCACATGTATCTGCCCGGGTTTCCCGCCCTTGCCGGCGGACCGGCACTTCCCGCGGGCGCGCTGCCCGACGCGGATCAATACAGACAATTCATGCGCTGGCTCGGCATCGACAGGGTCATCATCACCCAGGGTAATGCCCACCAGCGCAACAATGGCAATCTCGTGACCTGCCTGCGTGCCATGGGCGCGGAGGCTCGCGGCGTGGCTGCCTTCGGCGCGGAAACGTCGGAAAACGACCTCGATTTCCTGTCGGAAGCAGGCGTGATCGGGGCAAGGATCATGGACCTGCCCGGTGGCGCCGTCGGGCTCGACGAACTGGAAGCGGTCGATGACCGCGCGGCCGCGCGTAACTGGATGATGGCCATCCAGTTCGATGGCTCCGACATCCTCGAGCACGAACCGAGATTGAAGAAACTGAAATCCCGTTGGGTTTTCGATCACCACGGCAAGTTCTTCTCGGGCGCGACACCCGAAGGCCCCGAGATCGCCGCGGTCAAGCGGCTGATCGACGGCGGAAATTGCTGGTTCAAGTTCGCCGGCGTCTACGAATCCTCGAAGACCGGCGGTCCCGGCTATGAAGACGTGGCCGCGCTCTCGCTCGCGATTGCCGAGCATGCGCCCGAGCGCATCGTCTGGGGCAGCAACTGGCCGCACAACCTTGCAAAGACCAATGCCGACTATCCCGACGACGCCCATCTGACCGACACGGTCCTGGGCTGGCTGCCCGATGCCGCGGCCCGTCATCGCGTGCTCGTCGAAAATCCCGAACGGCTCTTTGGCTTGAAGCCGTTTACGCACGGAGGTGCCTGAAGCCATCCGCATTCGTCCGGAGCGAGGAGGCTCCGGCGCTACAAGAGGAGGAGGACGGAATGAACATCGCAAAAACCCTATGCCTGGCCCTGGGCGTTGCCCTGGGTGCCGGCACCCTGCAGGCGCAGGAAATCACCCTGCGTTCGGCCGACATTCACCCGGATGGCTATCCGACCGTCGAGGCGGTGAAATACATGGGCGAATTGGTCGCCAAGCGCACCAACGGCCGCATCAAGATCGACGTCACCAACAATGCCGCGCTCGGCAGCGAGAAGGACACGATCGAACAGACCCGCTTCGGCGTCATCGACATGAACCGCGTCAACGCCGCGCCGTTCAACAACCTGGTGCCGCAGACCGTCGTGCTCGGGCTTCCGTTCCTGTTCCGCTCGACCGAGCACATGCACAAGACTGTCGACGGGCCGATCGGCGACGAGGTGCTGGCCGCCTTCGAACCGCATGGGCTGATCGGGCTCGCCTTCTACGATTCCGGCGCGCGCTCGTTCTATTCGACCAAGAAGCCGATCGAGAAGCTGGCCGATCTCAAGGGCATGAAGGTGCGCGTCCAGCAGTCGGACCTCTGGATCGCCATGATGGAAGCCTTCGGCGCCAATGCCACGCCGATGCCCTTCGGCGAAGTCTATTCGTCGCTGGAAACCGGCGTCGTCGACGCAGCCGAAAACAACTGGCCGTCCTACGAATCCTCCAGGCACTTCGAGGTGGCCAAGAACTACACGCTCACCGAACATTCGCTCAATCCGGAGATCCTGGTGATTTCCAAGATCAGCTGGGACAAGCTTTCGCCGGATGACCAGAAGGTGCTGAAGGAAGCAGCCAAGGAATCGGTGGTGAAGATGCGCGAGCTTTGGACCGCCCGGGAAAAGGCGTCGGAAGAAAAAGTTCGCGCCGCCGGCTCCAATGTCATCACGGTCGACAAGGCGGAGTTCTCCGCGGCGATGAAGCCGGTCTACGACCGCTTCGTCACCGATCCGCAGATGAAGGACCTGCTCGAGCGGATCCGCGCCATCAACTGATGCGCGCCGCAATAGCGGGGTGTCCGTTCTTTGGAGCGGGCACTTCCTTCGTCTGCAGCCTATGGAGGATAAGGCAATGTGGCGTCTCTTGCAGGCCGTTAGGCCCATGCTTTCCCGGCTCAGCCGGCTTTCACTCTACATTTCCGGCCTCGGCCTTGTCGCGATGACGGCAATCGTGGGCTGGCAGGTCTTTGCCCGCTACGTGCTCAACGACACGCCGAGCTGGTCGGAACCGCTGTCGCTGCATCTGATGTCCTGGTTCATCCTGCTTGGCGCCGCCGTCGGCGTGCGCGAGAGCGTACACCTCGGCCTCGATTTCGTGCGTCATTCGGCGTCGCCGGCAGCGCAGCGCCTGATGGATATCGTCAGCCTGTCGCTCATCGTGCTTTTCGGCCTTGCCATGAGCTTCTATTCGGCCCTGCTTGCCGCCGGAACCTGGGCGGCGACCATCCCGGTGCTCGGCTGGCCGGGTGGCGTCGACTTCTTTCCGATGATCGCCGGCGGCCTGCTGATCGCATTGTTCGCGGCCGAGCGGCTCGCCGACGTCGTTCTGGGCGAGGCTCCCGTGGCCGACATCGTCATCCAGGAGGCAGCATAGTGGCCTACAGTATTCTTTTCGGCACCTTCACCATCCTGATGATGATCGGCATGCCGATCGCGTTCTGCCTCGGCATCGCGTCGCTTGCCACCGTCATCTACATGGGCCTGCCGCCGATCGTCGTCTTCCAGCAGATGAATTCCGGCATGAACGTCTTTGCGATGATGGCGATCCCTTTCTTCATCTTTGCCGGCGACCTGATGGTGCGCGGCGGCATCGCCGACCGCCTCATCCGCTTTGCCGCCGGTATCGTCGGCCATCTGCGCGGTGGGCTCGGCCAGGTCAACATCGTTGCCTCGACGCTCTTCGGCGGCATCTCCGGATCGGCCGTTGCCGACGCCTCGGCCGTTGGCGGGCTTATGATCCCGCAGATGGCGGCCCGCGGCTATGACCGCAGCTACGCCGTCAACGTCACGGTCAATGCGGCGATCATCGCGCTGATGATCCCGCCCTCGCACAACATGATCCTCTATTCGATCGCCGCCGGCGGCAATGTCTCGGTCGCCGATCTCTTCACCGCCGGCATCCTGCCCGGCCTGCTGCTCGCCGCGGCCCTCATGGTCACGGCCTATGTCGTGGCACGGAAAAAGGGCTATCCGTCGGAACCGTTCCCAGGCCTTCGCCGTCTCGGATACTATCTGCTCGCCTCGCTTCCCGGCCTGCTCCTGATCGGCATCATCTTCGGCGGCGTGCGCTCGGGCGTCTTCACTGCCACAGAAAGCTCATGCATTGCCGTGTTCTACGCGCTGATCGTCGCGCTGCTGGTCTACCGCGAACTCGACTGGAGCGGCTTCGTCGAGGCGGTGCTTCAGGCGGTGCGCACCACCGCGATGGTGCTGCTGGTGATCGGCACCGCCGCTTCCTTCGGCTGGCTGATGGCGTTCCTGCAGGTGCAGCAGAGCATGGTCGCCGCCATCAGCGCGATCTCCGACAACCCCATCATCGTGCTTTTGCTGATCAACATCATCCTGCTCTTGCTCGGCACCTTCATGGACATGGCGCCGCTGGTGATCATCAGCACGCCCGTGCTTTTGCCGGTGGTCAAGGCGTTCGGCATCGACCCGGTGCATTTCGGCGTGGTGATGATCCTGAACGCCGGCATCGGCCTCAACACCCCGCCGGTCGGCACCGTGCTCTTCGTCGGCTGCGCCGTCGGCGGCATCTCGATCCGCGAGGCGATGCGCACGATCTGGCCGTTCTTCGGCGCCAGCATCGCCGTTCTGATGCTCGTCACCTATATCCCCGGCCTCTCCCTCTGGCTGCCGAGCCTGTTTCGGTAGGCTCACACGCCCCACGAAAACGAAATCGTCGATCGGCCCGAGCCCACAAGCTCGGGCCGGTCCACAATTCGACCGCATTGCCTCGGCATCGCAGCGATGACACCAGCAGCGAGGCTATCCACGTGGTTCAGCGATCGGACGAGAGACGTTTTACTTCGCTCGAAGCACGTATCGATGCGGCAGCCCACCGGCTGCTCGACCGGCTTCCTCGCCATGGCGTCCTTGGCGGCCTCACGGAGTTTCTGGTCTTCGGCATCAAGCAGGCCTTCGCCTGCCTTTTCGGCGGGGCACTCCTGGCGCTGATGATCGCCACCAAGCTGGCCTGGCCCGATGACATCGGCCTTGCCCGCTACGACTTTCTCTTCCTTGCCGCCCTCGGCATCCAGCTGCTCATGCTGGCTTTCAAGCTCGAGACGATCGCCGAGGCCAAGGTCATCCTGATCTTCCATATCGTCGGCACGCTGATGGAGATCTTCAAGACCTCTGTCGGCTCGTGGATCTATCCCGAAGAGAGCTTCTTTCGCATCGGCGGCGTGCCGCTGTTTTCAGGCTTCATGTATGCCGCCGTCGGCTCGTATCTCGCGCGCGTCAGCCGTATTCTCGATCTGCATTACACGCATTACCCGTCCCGGTGGATGACAGTGCTCCTGGCTCTCGCCATCTACGTCAATTTCTTCACGCACCATTTCATCATCGATCTGCGCTACCTCCTGTTCGGCGTCATAGCGATCCTGTTCTTTCGCACCACCGTGCACTACCGCGTTTTCCGCTTCCGCCACCGCATGCCGCTGCTCCTGGGCTTTCTGCTCATCGCGCTCTTCATCTGGTTTGCCGAAAACATCGGCACCTGGTCGCGCGCCTGGATCTACCCGTCGCAACATGGCGGCTGGACGCTGGTGTCGCTGCACAAGCTCGGCGCCTGGTACCTGCTGATGATCCTCTCCTTCGTGCTGGTCACGCTTGTCCACCGACCGCGCCCGCTCGCTGCCACGAACCAGCTTCCCCCGCTCAGCACGTCGATCGCCGATCTCGGCGAGACAGCGCAGATCAGCCGCTGATATCGCAGCAAGGGGCGGCAGCGCCTGGCGGCGGCGCCACCCTCACTTCAGCACCGCTCTCAGCCGGGGAGCGGCGAAGTCGACGAAGGCCCTGAGCTTCATCGGCACGTGTCCCTGAGGCAGGTAGACGAGCTGAACCGGCAGCGCCGGATGCTCGAACGTTTCGAGCAACGGCACCAGCTGGCCGCCGGCAACCGCGCGCGCGGCCTGATAGGAAAGGACGCGCGTCAGGCCGAGCCCGGCAACGGCCGCATCGACGGCGGCCTCCGCCGTGTTGACGGCGAGCCGCGACCGGATCGGCGCGGCGATCTCGCCCGTCCCGTCGACGAAGCTCCAGGTCCGGTTCGACATCAATCCTTCGAAGGTGATGCAATCATGCTCCGCGAGCGCGCGCGGATCGACCGGGGCGCCACGACCGGCGATGTAGTCGGGGCTTGCGTAAACGACCCGCCTGATCGTGCCGAGCCGGGTGGCGATCAGATTGCTGTCGGGCAGGTTGCCGATCCTCAACGCGACGTCGATGTGATCCTCGGTGAGATTGACGAGCCGGTCGCCGAGCGACAGGCGCATGTTGACCTCGGGGTTAGCCTTCAGAAAATCGACGACGACGGGAAGGACGTGCAGCCGTCCGAAGACGATCGGCGCCGTCATCATCAGGTCACCCCTGACGGCGGTGTATTCGCCGGCCGCCACCCGTTCCGCCTCCTCGACGCGCGCGAGAATTTCGCGCGCCGCTTCCACATAGGATCGCCCGGCTTCCGTGAGCTGGATACGGCGGTTCGTGCGGGTGAACAGCTGCGCGCCAAGATGGCTTTCGAGCTCCGAAACCTTGCGGCTGACGGTCGCGAGCGGCATGCGCAGATGGCGCGACGCTGCGGACAAGCTTCCGCCTTCGACAACGCCGAGAAGCACGGTCATTGCATCCAGTCGATCCATCTTCTTTCCAATTTTCGGGAGCCAACCTATCGAGATGGCACTCTACAGCCGAAATTCGGAAAGTCATAGATTGCGGCAAGGCAGCTCGCTCCGGCCTGCCCGCAACCGCCAGGCGCCCCCTGATGAACCGTTGGTCGCCGTCGACAGGACGCCCCCGACGCTTCTGCAGGCGGCTCGGTCCGCTGGCTTCGACACGAAGGAAATTTCGACATGAAACTCTACCGCCACCCCCTCTCCGGCCATTCGCACCGCGCACAGCTGTTCCTCGCTCTGCTTGGCGTGCCGCATGAGCTTGTCGACGTCGACCTGATGGCGCGGGCGCACAAGGCGCCGGATTTCCTCAGGCTGAACGCCTTCGGCCAGGTACCGGTACTCGACGACGACGGTACTGTTGTCACCGATTCCAACGCGATCCTCGTCTATCTCGCCAAGAAGCTCGGCCGCACCGACTGGCTGCCGGAAGACGCCGTCGGCGCGGCGAAGGTGCAAAAATGGCTGTCGGTCGCCGCCGGCGAAATCGCCTACGGGCCGGCCGCCGCACGGCTCGTTACGGTCTTCGGAGCGAGCCTGCGGCCGGACGAAGTGATCGAAAGAGCGCATCGCATCCTGGAACGGATCGAAGCCGAGCTTGCCGACCGCTCCTTCCTGCTGGGAGGCCAGCCGACCATCGCTGATGTCGCGCTCTACAGCTATGTCTCCAGCGCGCCAGAAGGCAACGTCGATCTTGCCGGCTACGCCCATGTCCGCAGCTGGCTCAACCGCATCGAAGCGCTGCCCGGTTTTGTCGGGTTCCAGAAGACGGCTGCAGGCCTCGCCGCCTGACCATGCTGCCGGGGCGGACCATCCCGCCCCGGCCTTTCTCAACCAGCAAGGAGCATGACGATGCCGGACATTATCGAGCCGACCGCAGCTGCGTCGCCCTGGCACGAGGGCGAACTCGCCATTCAGCGCAGCCTTGGGGTGGTCGAGCGCATGGACGGGCCCGGCCGCAACTTCGTTCGCACCTTCATGCCCGAACAGCACCGGCAGTTCTTTCCGCTGCTGCC
The DNA here is from genome assembly GCF_031989085.1 of Ensifer sp. Classification (NCBI taxonomy): domain Bacteria; kingdom Pseudomonadati; phylum Pseudomonadota; class Alphaproteobacteria; order Hyphomicrobiales; family Rhizobiaceae; genus Ensifer; species Ensifer sp. The sequence continues at coordinate 272,243 of NZ_DALZXU010000003.1, read as the reverse complement.
GTTCATCGTGCTCGGCGCCGTCGATCCCACAGGCGACGTCTGGGCGAGCCTCAGGGCGGGCAAGCCGGGCTTCATGCAAGCTCCGGATCCGCACGCCCTTGCGCTTCAACTGCCACGCGACCGGGCCGACCCGGCCGATGCCGGCATGGAGGATGGCGACGCCGTAGCATTGCTCGGCATCCAGCTGGAGACGCGGCGCAGGAACCGGTTGAACGGCACCGTCAGGCGCGCGGATGACAATCACTTTGCCGTGGCGGTCGGCCAAAGCTTCGGCAACTGTCCGCAATATATCCAGCTGCGGGATTTTTCGTTCGCGCGCCACCCGAACACACCATCAAAGGAGCGGCCGGTCTATCTCGACAGCTTCGATGCCCGCGCCAGGGAAATCATCGCCAACGCCGACACGTTCTTCGTCGCCTCCTATGTCGACCGCGACGATGCCGGGCGTCAGGTGGATGTCTCGCACCGTGGCGGCAAGCGCGGGTTCGTGCGCGTCGGTGAGGACGGTGTTCTCACGATCCCCGATTTCGCTGGCAACCTGTTCTTCAACACGCTGGGCAACTTCATGCTCAACCCCAGGGCCGGGCTGCTCTTCGTCGATTTTTCCACCGGCGACATGCTGCAGATGACCGGCGAGGCGGAGGTGCTTCTGACATCACCGGACATCGATGCTTTCCAGGGAGCGGAACGCCTCTGGCGTTTTCGACCCCGGAAGGTGGTCCATCGGCCCGATGGCTCGCCGCTTCGCTGGTCGTTCGACGCGGCGGGCTGGTCGCCCGATTCCCTGATGACGGGGGATTGGAAAGAGGCCGAAGATCGTCTGCGCGCCACAGCGCGGGCCGGCCAATGGCGGCCATTTCGCATCGCGCGGACAGAGATGGAGAGCGCGACCATCCGCTCGTTTTATCTCGAACCGGCCGATGGCGCCGGTCTTGCGCCGTTTCAAGCCGGCCAGCATCTGCCGATCCGCACCGTGATTGCCGGCAAACCCGTGGTTCGAAGCTACACGATTTCGGCCGCCCCCTCGGACGGAACCTACCGCCTCAGCGTCAAGCGCCAGGGTGCGGTCTCGTCCTTCCTGCACGGGCTCGTCGCCGGCGACATGCTCGAGGTGCGGGCACCGGCCGGCGGCTTCGTCATCGACGCAGAGGAACGGCGCCCGGCCGTGCTTCTGGCTGCCGGCGTGGGCATCACGCCCATGATCGCAATGCTGCGGCACATTCTCTACGATGGCGTGCGCAAGCGGCGCATCCGCCCGACCTGGCTGTTCCAATCGACGCGCAATCTTGAAGATCGCGCTTTCGATCGGGAAATCGCGTCTCTGGTCGCGGCCGGCGAGGGCACGATCCGGCTGACCCGCGTGCTCGGCCGGACGGATGGCGCACGCAAGGGCGTGGACTACGATGCCAACGGGCATATCGACCTACCCCTTCTGCAGTCGACCCTACCCTTCGGCGACTATGATTTCTATCTCTGCGGCCCGCGGCCCTTCATGCAATCGCTTTACGACGGGCTGCGGGCATTGAACGTCCCCGACGCCAGGATCCATGCCGAAACCTTCGGTCTGTCTTCGTTGATCCGTGGCCAGGATGCAGACTTGACCGCGAAGCCGCCTGCCGACGTGCCGGTGCGTGTGGTCTTTGCCAGTTCCGGCAAGGAAGCGCGTTGGCACCCGGGCGAAGGTACGTTGCTCGACCTCGCCGAAGCGCGCGGCCTTTCGCCGGAATATGGCTGCCGCAACGGCAGCTGCGGCAGTTGCAGCGTGCCGGTACTGGAAGGCGACGTCGCCTACCCCAGGCAGCCGTCGCTTGACCCAAAGCAGGGCGAAGCGCTGCTCTGCTGCGCAGTGCCGGCAGGTAATGACGGGCAGTCGCTGCACCTGGCGATCTGACCCGTCGCGGCAATCATTTGCAGGAACGGGCAAGAATGCCGGAGTGCTGTTCTAAAGCTCGCTGGGCGGGAAGGCGTATGGTGCTTTCAAGGCCGGGCCCGTCTGATGGCATTTTCCTGCCCGGCGACGCCACGATGACGTGCGCGGGCCTGCCGCTGAGGGTAGCGCGATCCGATCGGCTCGCGGCATGAAATCCGACGACCAATGGAACCGTGCCGGTCTATGAACGGTTGCTTGTCCTCGTGCCGGAATTGGCTATTGATAAATGCTCGCGCCGGACCGACGGCCGCTGCAGAACGGGATCCGCGATGAACGACCAACAGATCCGCGACATCGTCCTCTGGCTGTCGGAGCAGGGCCTCAAGGGACTGGAAGAGCCCGAAATGCTTGCCGGCTTCTGCGAGAAATGTCGCGCCGCCGGCCTCGACCTTGCGCGGGCGCAAGGCCTGATCGATACGCTGCATCCCGAATTCGAAGGCCGCGCCTTCCAGTGGAACAGCGAGAGCGACGTAACGCCGGAAGTCGTGCAATATTCCTCGACAACAGGGGGAGAAGCCCAGGCCAACTGGCATCGCTCCATTTTTTATCACATGCTGACCGCTTGCGAACCGGAGCGGCGCGTGCGCCTCGCCATTGAGCCTTCGGTGCCTTACCAGGTGCTCGACCGCCTCAAGGAAGAAGGTCACACCGACTGCATCAACATGATCCACCATTTCACTGACCAGGGCCGCGTCGGCGAGATGGACTGCTTCTATTCCTACTGGACGACACGCAGGCAAAGCGGGTTTACGGACGACGAGGTCGCAGCCCTTCGCATTCTGCTGCCGACGCTGGCGCTCGCGGTCAAGACGACCTCCTGCGTGCGCATCATCGGCACGCTTGCCGACGTCTATCTCGGCGCCGATGCCGGCCGCCGTGTGGTCGAGGGCAGCATCGTGCGCGGCGAGGCCGAGCGCATCGAAACCGTCATGTGGTTTTCGGACCTGCGCAACTACACGCGCATTTCCGATACCGCCGCGCCCGAAGACATCATCCCGTTCCTCAACGACTACACGGGCATGGTGATTTCCGCCATCCACGATCACGGTGGCAGCGTGCTGAAGCTGATCGGCGACGGGGTGCTGGCGATCTTCAACGCGGCGGATCCGGCCACCGCCTGCGCCAGCGCAATCGCGGCAGAGCGGCAACTGCGGCGCATGCTGGAGGCGCTGAATGCGCGCCGAGAGGAGGCGGGAAAACCGACAACCGATGTCTATCTCGGACTGCACATCGGCGAGGTTTTCTACGGCAATATCGGCAGCCAGAATCGCCTCGATTTCACGGTCGTCGGCCCTGCGGTCAACGAGGTGAGCCGCATCGCCTCGATGTGCCGCTCGGTCGAGCGACAGGTAATCATGTCGGCGGATTTTGTCGCGGCATGCCCGCCCGCGCTTCAGGCAGACGCCGTATCGCTCGGGCGTTTTGCCCTGCGCGGCATTGCCCGCGCGAAGGAACTGTTCACCTGGGATCCGGAACTTCAGGCGGATTGACGTCCCGGTTGTCGCCTTCGGCGAAAACGCCGACGAGCCAGTCGATGAAAACCCTCACGCGCGGGGAAAGCTGACGATTGCGCGGATAGAGAATGTGGACTGGGGTCGGCGTCGGCCGAAAGCTTTCAAGCACCTCGATCAACGTCCCCGCCTTCAAATCCTGCGCGACATGATAGCGCGGAACCTGGATAAGCCCGAGCCCCAGTCTCGCGGCGGCAACGAAGCTTTCGGCGGCGTTGACCGCGACGGTGACCGGCAGCACGACATGCTCGACCCTGCCCGCGACCTGAAATTCAAGCGGCATCGGCGCGCCTGTCGTCGATGAACGAAAACTGATCATACGATGCCCATCCAGCGCGTCGGGCTGCTCGGGCCGGCCGTGACGTGCAATATAATCGGGTGCCGCGCAGGTGATTTCGTCGAGCAACGTCATTCGCCGCGCGATCATGTCGCTGTCCTGCGGCTCGCCGACCCGCAGCACGCAATCGATGCCTTCACGGATGAGATCGACGAGCCTGTCGCCCTCGCTCATATAGAGCTCGATATCAGGATAGGCGGCAAGAAAGGCCGGAAGACGCGGCAGCACGAAGTGCCGCGCCAGCGTACCATGCACGTCGATGCGCAGCAGTCCCTTGGGTCTGGCGCCGGCAAAGGCACCCTCTGCGTCCTCGATATCACTGAGGATGGCAAGGCACCGCTGATGATAGGCGGCGCCATCGAGCGTCGGGCTGACATGGCGGGTCGTGCGCTGCAGAAGTCGAACGCCAAGCCGCGCTTCCAGTTGCTTGACCGCATCCGTCACCGTCGAGCGCGGCAGGCCGAGATCGGCTGCGGCCTGGGTGAAACTGCGCCTCTCGACGACGCGTGAAAACACGCGCATGGCATCGAACCTGTCCATTTGTTCGCGATCCCCGGATTATATTGCCGGATTATGCATGATTATGCGGATCGAGAAAGGCTTCATGATCTTGGCATCAACAACGATGGAGCAAGATCATGCAGGAGCAAACCAACAGGGTCGCGATCGTCACCGGCGCCTCTCGCGGCATCGGCGCCGCCATTGCGGAACGTCTGGCCGCAGACGGTTTGACCGTCGTCATCAACTATGCCGGCGACGTGGCATCTGCGGAGAAACTGGCGCGCAGCATCGAACGGAAAGGCGGCCGCGCCCTGACGGCGAGAGCTGATGTATCCGATCCCGAAGCGGTCGCCCGGCTGTTCGATGCCGCCGAGGCCGCCTTCGGCGGCGTCGACGTCCTCATCAACAATGCCGGCATCCTTCAGGTGGCGGCGCTCGCCGACACCGGCGACGCGGAATTCGACCGCCACTTCGCCATCAACACCAAGGGTACCTTCAACACGCTTCGCGAGGCGGCAAGGCGCATGCGCAAGGGCGGCCGCATCGTCAATTTCTCCTCGACGACGCTCGCCCTCAACCTGCCGGGCTACGCCGTCTACAACGCCACCAAGGCAGCCGTCGAGGCGATGACGCATGTCTTTGCCAAGGAGCTTCGTGGCCGCGACATCACCGTCAACGCAGTGGCGCCGGGGCCGGTCGCGACCGATCTGTTTCTGTCGGGAAAGAGCGATGAGCTGGTCGCCCAATTTGCCAGGATGCCGCCGCTGGAGAGGCTCGGCCAGCCGGACGATATCGCGAATGTGGTGGCGTTTCTGGCGGGCTCCGGCGCCGGCTGGATCAACGGCCAGGTGTTGCGCGCCAATGGCGGGCTTGCCTGACGGCGGCAAGCCGGGACGAAACCGGACGGAGGTCGGGCAGCCCGCTTACTGGCTGACCGCGCCGGCGGAAACGCGGGACTGGTGGCGCTCCCAGAGTTCGGCCTGGACCTCGGCCTGGAACGCCATGACCTCAGCGCGCATTTCGTCTTCAGAGCATCCGAGCGCGAGCAGTTCGTCGGCAAGCTTTCTGCATTCGCGCCGCCAGAATTTAACGGCATCGTCGCCATGAAGATCTTCGAGTTCGGCAGCGCAGATGCGGATGGTGCTCAGCCGTCTTGCCATCGGGAACGGAACGACATCCCGCCCGCCAAACACCGTTGCTTCATCTGATCGCTCGACTGCCATTGCTTCGTATTCTCCCCTGGTGATTCCCTCTTCTACGGAGCTTATGGTTAACGTTTCCTTCCCTTGCGCCGCGTTCCGTCTCAATCGAGGATCACACGCGCGGGTTGCTCGTTCGTTTGGCTCCATCTTCGCTTTTCGAGCCCATGCCTGTTGGCTTCCGGGACAAAACATGACATTTGAGCTCAGATTTTAAGGCCGTCCCAAGCGGCCGCCCATGTGAGTGCGATTGTCATGTTGAAGCGCTTCTTCGCGTTCTACCGGCCCTATCGCGGCCTCTTCATTCTCGATTTCACCTGCGCGGTGCTGTCCGGCCTCCTGGAACTGGGCTTTCCGGTCGCGGTGAAACTGTTCGTCGATCATTTGCTGCCGAGCCAGGAGTGGACGCTGATCCTGCTTTCGTCCGTCGGCCTGCTCGTCGTCTACCTGCTCAACACCGGCCTGATGGCGACGGTGACCTATTGGGGACACATGCTCGGTATCAACATCGAGACCGACATGCGCCGCATGGCCTTCGACCATCTGCAGAAGCTTTCCTTCAGCTTCTTCGACAACCAGAAGACCGGCCATCTCGTCGGCCGCCTGACCAAGGACCTGGAAGAGATCGGCGAAGTCGCCCATCACGGCCCCGAGGATCTGTTCATCGCGATCATGACCTTCATCGGCGCCCTGCTTCTGATGCTGACGGTGCACTGGCAGCTGGCGCTGATCACCGCAGCCGTCGTGCCGATCACGGCCTGGGTCACCAGCCGTTACGGAGGCCGCATGGCCAACAACTTCCGCAACCTCTATGGCCGCGTCGGCGACTTCAATGCCCGCATCGAGGAAAATGTCGGCGGCATGCGCGTGGTCCAGGCCTTCGCCAACGAAGAGCACGAGCGCAGCCTGTTCGAGACCGACAATCAAAACTACCGCCAGACGAAGCTCGAGGCCTACCGCATCATGGCTGCCAGCACCTCGCTCAGCTACATGAGCATGCGGCTGACGCAATTGATCGTCATGATCACCGGCAGCTATTTCGTGCTGACGGGACAATTGACCAATGGCGGCTTCATCGGCTTCCTGCTCCTGGTCGGCGTCTTCTTCCGCCCCGTCGAAAAGATCAACTCGGTGATCGAGACCTATCCCAAGGGCATCGCCGGCTTCAGGCGCTTCATCGAGCTGATGGAGACCGAGCCCGATATCGAGGATCGCCCCGATGCAGTCGAGGTGAAGGGCCTGCGCGGCGACATCACCTATCGTAATGTCTCCTTCGGCTACAGCGCCGACAAGCCGACGATCTCCAACATCGACCTGACGATCAAGGCGGGAGAAACCGTCGCCTTCGTCGGGCCGTCGGGTGCAGGCAAGACGACGATCTGCTCGCTGCTGCCGCGCTTCTACGAAGTCTCCGAAGGCAGCATCACCGTCGACGGCGTCGATATCCGCGACATCAAGCTCGCATCGCTGCGCGGACAGATCGGCATCGTGCAGCAGGATGTCTTCCTGTTCGCCGGCACGATCCGCGACAACATCGCCTATGGGCGCCTGGGCGCAAGCGATGCGGATATCCTTGATGCCGCCCGACGGGCAAAGCTCGACGGGATGATCGCGGGCCTGCCCGACGGCATGGACACGGTGATCGGCGAGCGCGGCGTCAAGCTTTCCGGCGGTCAGAAGCAACGCCTGGCCATCGCCCGGATGTTCCTGAAGAACCCCTCGATCCTGATCCTCGACGAGGCGACCTCGGCGCTCGACACCGAAACCGAAAAAGCGATCCAGCAATCGCTCGCCGAACTGTCAAAGGGCCGCACCACGCTGGTCATCGCCCATCGCCTGGCAACGATCCGCGATGCTGATCGCATCATCGTCGTCGACGCCAACGGCATCAGCGAGCAGGGGCCGCACGACACGCTGCTCGCCGCCAAGGGCGCCTATAGCCGGCTTTATCATGCCCAGGCGGGATTGCGCTGAGAGGACCCGCAGCCCGGTTGCAACTGTCCTGACGGAGCGGTAGGTACGAAACTCATCCGCCCGTCCGGGCGGCAGGTTTTCTCACCCACCGACTGGCATCGTACATCATGAACAACCTCGACCTTCCCGCCCTTGAGCGAGCCGTGCTCGCCTTGACGCATCAATACAAGGGGCCAGGTGGCGTCGTGGGTGTCGTCAGGAACGGCGAGGTCATCCTGAAGCACGTCTGGGGCTATGCCGATCTGGCCGCGCGCCTGCCGATGACGTCGGGCGCGCTTTTGCCGATCTGCTCGATCAGCAAGCACTTCACCTGCGCCGCGCTGCTCGACGCGGTGGGCAATCCCGCCAACCTCGACGCCGCGCTCGATGCCTATCTGCCGCTGATCGAAGGCAAGCGCCCCAATGTCGCGCATCTCTGCCACAACCAGTCGGGCCTGCGCGACTACTGGGCGCTGACCGTGCTGCAGGGCGCCATGGCGGACGGCGTCTTTCGCCGCGAGGACGCGCGGCCGCTTCTGTCGCGTGCGCGCACGACACATTTCGAGCCCGGCACACGCTATTCCTATTCCAACGGCAACTACCGCATCCTCGCCGACCTCATCGAGGATCATACGGGCCGGTCGCTGTCAGAACTCTACGATCGCAGCGCTTTCGGTCCGGCTGGCATGGCAACTGCAGCGCTTGCACCCGATACCAGCGTCTCGCCAGGCGGTGTGATCGGCTACGAGGGCAACGAGACGACGGGCTACTTCGAGGCTCGCAACCGGATCTATTGGGCGGGCGACGCCGGCATTTGCGCGAGCCTCGACGACATGCTTGCCTGGGAGACTTTCATCGACAGGACGCGTGACGACGAAGGCGGGCTCTATCGCCGGCTCTCCGTCCCGCAGACCTATGCGGATGGCACCCCGGCGACCTACGGCTTCGGCCTTGCCCATGAGAGGATCGGCGACGTCGCGATCACCGGGCATGGTGGCGCCCTGCGCGGTTTTCGTTCGCGCCGCCTGCATGCGGCCGCAGAGCGCCTTTCGATCGTGGTGATGTTCAATCACGAGGCCGACGCCCACGCCGCCGCCACCGGCCTGATGAAGGTCGCGCTCGGTCATAGCGACGCCAAGACCGAAGCCGGCGCATGGGACGCCTCGCACTTCGGCACCTATCTCGAGCCGGAGACCGGCCTTGCCCTCACTACGCGCCCCGCTGGAGCGGGACGTCTGGAACTGCGCTTTGCGACGGGAGCAGAGGCTTTGCAGATCGCAACGGACGGCATCGCCCGCTCCGGCGCCGTCTCGCTGACGGCTGAAGGCACCTGCCTATACATGGAGCGCGAACGCGAAAACCTCGCGACGACGGCCGAGAAGGTCTCGGGCACGGCAAAGCCAGACATCACTGGGCGCTACCATTGCGCGGAACTCGACGCCGATATCGAGATCGTCTCGACCAGCGGCGTCTTCTTTGCCGGCTTCGAGGGCCTGCTCGGCAAAGGCGCGATGCATGCGATGCAACCCGTTGCCGAGGATATCTGGCTTGTCAGCTGCAAGCGTTCGATGGATGCGCCGGCGCCGGGGGACTGGACAGTGCGCATCCACCGCGATGGCAAGGGCGCCATATGCGGCCTGACGATCGGCTGCTGGCTTGCCCGCCAGATCGGCTATATCAAGGTCGTCTGAAGCACGGTGCCAAAGGCGTAGCGACACCCGTCGCTGGGCCGCGATGGAAGGAATGACCCGAAGTGAGGCAGAAACGGCCGACGGCAGGACGAGGTAACGGCACCGGCCGCATGACCGGCGACGTCGGCAAACGCGTCACTGTTGCCCGAGCGCTATCCAAGCTCGGCTACTGCTCGCGCACGCAGGCCGAAAAGCTCGTGCTCGAAGGCCGCGTCAGCATCAGCGGTCGCAAGACCACCGACCTTTCCCAATGGGTGGATATCGACAAGGACAGCATCGCCGTCGACGGCACGCCGGTCGCGGCGGAAGACAAGATCTACCTGATGCTCAACAAGCCGCGCGGCCTGGTGACGACCCGGCACGATCCCGAAGGGCGCCCGACGGTGTTTGATTGCCTTGGCGACGCCGACGCGCAGCACATCGCGCCGGTCGGGCGACTGGACAAGGCGAGCGAGGGGCTGCTGCTCTTCACCAACGACACGGTTCTCGCCCAGCGCCTGCTCGACCCGGAAACCCATCTCGGCAAGATCTACCATGTGCAGATTTCGGGCGAGATCGACGACGATAAGCTGCGCGCCATGGTCGACGGCGTCGAGGAGGGCGGCGAGCATTTGCGTGCCGCGCGCGCCGAACACCTGCGCGGCGGCGAGAAGAACAGCTGGATCGAGGTCGAGTTGCAGGAAGGTCGCAACCGCCAGATCCGCCGAATGCTCGATGTGCTCGGTTTCGAGGTCCTGCGGCTCGTGCGGGTCTCGATCGGTGATGTCGCCCTCGGCGCGCTTGCGAAAGGCGCCACGCGGCCGCTGACGACCGACGAAGTGCGGTACCTGCGGCAGCGCACGGGACAAAAGTAAAGCTGCGCAAAGCCGCACGGCCGCCGGTGGCGCAGGGTCCCGGCGCGCTGACCCGCCCGAGACGGGTGGAAATCCACCCATCAAACACACCCGTTGTTTCAGATTCCACCCAAACCAGGACAACCATCGGCAGAAATGCGCAAGCACCCACGCCAAGACCGTTGTCGTTGGCGGGATTACGTCCGCAAATGGGCTCAACCAGAATCGGCATGGGAGGAGCCTTGCCGGCTGGTCGATAATTCATCCGGGAGGAAAAGATGAAAACCCTGAATGCGCTTCTTGGCGCCGTTGCCGCCCTGTCGCTGTTTGCCGCTTCCGCCAATGCGCAGACCTACCCCGAGCGCTCGATCACCATGGTCGTACCGTTCTCGGCCGGCGGCCCGACCGACACAGTCGCACGGCTCGTTGCCGAATCCATGTCGAAGGACCTCGGCCAGCAGATCATCGTCGAGAACGTCGGCGGCGCCGGCGGCACGCTCGGCGCCGGTCGCGTCGCCCAGGCCGACCCGGATGGCTATACCGTGCTGCTGCACCATATCGGCATGGCAACCAGCGCCACGCTCTACCGCAAGCTTGCCTATGACACGCTGAACGCCTTCGAATATGTCGGCCTCGTCACCGAAGTGCCGATGACAATCGTCGCACGCAAGGACCTCGAACCGGCCGATCTCAAGGGCCTCGTCGAATACGCCAAGGCCAACAAGGACACCATCACCGTTGCCAATGCCGGCATCGGCGCCGCCTCGCATCTTTGCGGCATGATGTTCATGAGCGCCATCGAAACGCCGCTGACCACCGTTCCCTACAAGGGCACGGGCCCGGCGATGACCGACCTGCTCGGCGGCCAGGTCGACATCATGTGCGACCAGACCACCAACACCACCAAGCAGATCCAGGGCGGCACCATCAAGGCCTACGGCGTCACCTCGCCTGAACGCCTGAAGGTCTTCCCGGACCTGCCGACGACGACCGAAGGCGGTCTTCCGGGCCTGCAGGTCGGCATCTGGCATGGCGTCTACACGCCGAAGGGTACGCCTGCCGACGTCACCGAACGCCTGTCGAAGTCACTGCAGGTCGCCCTCAAGGACCCGAACGTCGTCGCCCGTTTCGGCGAACTCGGCACGGTCCCGTCGAGCGATGCGGACGCGACCCCGGCAGCGTTGAAGGCCAAGCTTGAAGGCGAAATCGCCCGGTGGAAGCCGGTGATCGAAGCCGCCGGCCAGTACGCCGACTGATCCGATACCTTTGCCCGCCACGATCGTCGGCCGAAGAGCCACGGTCGTGGCGGTTTTTGCCGCTTCAGGCATAGTATCCGGCAGGTACGGTGAAGCGCTCATTCCGATGGCCCTTGCGCACAAGACGCTCAGGCGCCGTCGCCAAGCCATGGATGACGGCCAGTTCGGGTTTGGGTTTCGCTCCGGCCATTGCCCAGCTCCAATAACCAAATGGGGACACGATGAAATCAATCTCCTTCGACAGCACCAATGCGCTCTGTGGCGGCATCCTGACAGCCGTCGGGCTCTTTTTCGCCTGGCAGGCCTTCAACCTGGAGCTCGGCACCGCGTTCCGCATGGGGCCGGGCTACTTCCCGCTGGTTCTGGCCGTCATTCTGACGCTTCTCGGGACCGTCATCCTCGTTCAGTCGACAAGGGTTTCGGGCGAACCGATCGGGCCGATCGCGGTGCGCGGCATGCTGTTCATCCTGCCGGCGCCGGTGTTTTTCGGGCTCACGGTGCGCGGGCTCGGCTTCGTCCCCTCGCTGTTCTTTACCGCGCTCATCGCCTGCTTTGCCTCCGGCCGGATGAAACCTCTGACCGCCATCGCGCTGTCTTTGGCGCTCACGGCCTTCTCCGTCGCCGTCTTCAGCTACGGCCTCGGCCTACCCTTCCAGCGCTTCGGCCCCTGGACCCAGTTCTAGGAGACGGATGATGGAACTCTTCAGCAATCTCGCCCTCGGCTTTGCCACGGCCGCCTCGCCGGAAAACCTGTTCTTCTGCCTGATCGGGGTTCTGCTCGGCACGCTGATCGGCGTACTGCCCGGCATCGGCGCCACCGCGACCATCGCCATGCTGCTGCCGATCACCTTTCAGCTGGAGCCTGTCTCCTCGCTGATCATGCTGGCCGGCATCTACTACGGCGCCCAGTATGGCGGATCCACCACGGCGATCCTCATCAACATGCCGGGCGAATCCTCGTCGGCCGTGACCGCGATCGACGGCTACCAGATGGCCCGCAAGGGCCGCGCCGGGGCCGCGCTCGCGATCGCCGCCCTCGGTTCGTTCTTTGCCGGCACGGTCTCGACCTTCCTCGTCGCGGTCTTCGCGCCGCCTTTGACCGTGATCGCTCTGAAGTTTGGCGCGGCGGAATACTTCTCGCTCATGATCGTCGGCCTCGTCTCCTCGATCGCGCTCGCGCACGGATCGATCGTCAAGGCACTGGCCATGGTCGCGCTCGGGCTCCTGCTCGGTCTCGTCGGCACCGACATCTACACCGGCACGCCGCGCTTCACGCTCGGGATCAGGGAATATTCCGACGGGCTCAATTTCGTGGCGCTTGCGGTCGGCGTCTTCGGCATCGCCGAGATCCTTCGCAATCTCGAAAATGAGCGCACGCGCGAAGTGCTGATGGCCAAGGTGACGGGCCTGTTGCCCTCCCGCGAGGACTTCAAGCGGATGGTCGGCCCGGTCCTGCGCGGCACGGCGATCGGCTCTGCGCTCGGCATCCTGCCGGGTGGCGGCGCCATCCTTGCGGCCTTTGCCTCCTATACCGTCGAAAAGCGTGTCTCCGACCGGCCCGAAGAGTTCGGTCACGGCGCCATCGCCGGCGTCGCGGGGCCCGAAAGCGCCAACAATGCCGGCGCCCAGACCTCGTTCATCCCGCTGTTGACCCTCGGCATTCCGGCAAACCCGGTCATGGCGCTGATGATCGGCGCAATGATCATCCAGGGCATCGTGCCCGGCCCGAATGTCGCATCGGAACAACCGGCGCTCTTCTGGGGCATCATCGCCTCGATGTGGATCGGCAACCTGATGCTGGTGGTGCTGAACCTGCCCTTGATCGGCCTGTGGGTGCGGCTGTTGAAGATCCCTTACTACGTGCTCTTCCCGATCATCATGGCGTTCTGCTCGATCGGCGTCTACAGCGTCAACTCCAACGTCTACGACCTCTATGCGGTCGCCTTCTTCGGCCTTGTCGGTTACCTGCTGTTGAAGCTGCGGTGCGAACCGGCGCCGCTGCTGCTCGGCTTCGTGCTCGGCCCGCTGCTCGAAGAAAATCTGCGGCGGGCGATGATCCTGTCGCGTGGCGATCCGACCACCTTCGTCACCCGTCCGATCAGCGCCATCCTGCTGCTGATTGCCGCCATCGTGCTGGTGGTGGTGTTCCTGCCGAGCGTCAAGGCCAAGCGCGAGCAGGTCTTCGTCGAGGAGGATTGATTAGGGGGATGCGGCATTCTGCCCCTGCGCGGTTTGCCACATTGAGCTTTGTCAAGATCATCGCCTATCCCTCAACCGACAGACCGGCACAGGGATAGGCACAACGAATGAAGCCTCGCACGAGGATCAGAATGCAGCAGGCCATGCGCATGTTTTGCGCATTGGCCGTGCTGCTTCTCGGCTTCGCGCATCAGGCGCCCTCGGCCGCAGCGGCGCTGACGCCCGCTGAGCGCGCCGCGTTCTCGCTGCCCGACGGTTCCCTGCCCGATCTCTGCCTGCCCGGAACCCCGGATGACGGCAGCGGCAAGAAAATCTCCCACAGCCATTTCTGCGGCGCCTGCCGTGTCTTCTGGGACCTGTTGCCAGCACCGGCAGATGCCGCGCACACGATCGTGCGAAAGACCGGGGCGGTGTTGCCACCTTCGCAACCTGTCGCCTCCGCCCGCGCCCACCTTCCACCGAACGCGAGCCCGCGTGGGCCACCAGCGTCGGGGTTCAACTTCTGAGCCCCACGTCACGACCGATCGTGACGAAACGTTGATGCCTGATCTCCGGCGCGTCGCAGAGCGACGATCCCGGTGAGGTCGCAAGATGGATCGCCTGCCATGCCCGATACCATGACTTTCGCGGAAACGACGCTTCCGCCCCCGACCGCATTTTCGACCAAGACGCTTTCCCCAAACCGGCAGCGCCTCGTTGGCGAACACGCGACATTGCTGTTTCAGGGTGGGCGCAACCGCCATCTCTACAGGGTCGTCGACGGCTGTGTGGCGCTGTCCCAATTGCTCGACGACGGCCGTCGCCAGATCACCGATGTGCTTGGCCCCGGGCGCCTGTTCGGCTTCACGCATGACGGCCGCAACATCGCCACCGCCGAAACACTGACCTTCGCCCGCATCGAAACGCTTGCCGGCAGCCAGGTCGACGATTGTGACCACGGGCCGGATGTCGCCACCGAACTCAAGGCGACATTGCACCGGATGCAGGCGCACGCCACCCTGCTCGGCCGGAAGACCGCAACCGAGAAGGTTGCGACCGCGCTCATCGATCTCGCGGACCAGTTCGCCTGGCGCGGCCGCGCCGCAAACCGGAACCTGTTCAGCTTCAACCTCTATCTCTCGCGCGCCGATCTCGCCGATTGGCTGGGCCTGACGGTCGAGACGGTCAGCCGCTGTCTCAACCGCTTCAAGCGCGACGGCCTGATCGACTTCAACCACCCGAAGACGGTGCGCATCCTCGATGAGCAGCAATTGCGGACGATGGCCGGATTGGCGCGCCGCGACTGAACCCTCGCCCATGACCGGCGACCCCAACAGATCACGGTGGGCGCGACGCCCACCCCGACGAAAGGCTTGAATACAATGATTGCGAAAATGGTTTATCACGTGCCGGTGTTCGGCTGGATGCTCAAGGAGGCTGTTCGCGGCTCCGGCACCGCCAAGGTGCTGTTCCTCGTCAACTGTATCTTGATGTGGCTGCTGGCGATCGTGACGTTTGGTTATCCGGCGATCATCCTTCCCGCGCTCGCGATGGTGCTGGTGGTGTTCGTTCTCCTGATCCTGATCACGACGGGCTGAGCGTCGCAGCGCGCTCAGAAGTCGAGCGCAGCGTTGTCGACCACTTCCTTCATCACGAAGAACGTGCGGGTCTGGCGCACGCCCGGCAGCGCGATCAGTTGCGTCCCATGGATGCGGTTGAAGTCGGCCATGTCGCCGACACGGATCTTCAGGAAATAGTCGAAGTCGCCGGCGACGAGATGACAGTCGAGAATGGACTTCAGCTTTTCGACGGCCTTCTCGAATTCGCGGAAACTCTCCGGCGTCGAGCGGTCAAGAACGACGCCGACCATGACCAGCGCGCCGCGATCGACCTTTTGCGGCGCCACCAGCGCGCGCACATTGCTGATGTAGCCTTCCTCGAACAGCCGCTGCGTCCGGCGGTGGCAGGTCGCCGCGCTGACATCGACCATCTGCGCCAGCTCGGCATTGGTCAGCCGGCCGTTCTTCTGCAACAGCCGCAGCATCTTGAGGTCGATCCGATCGAGTTCGCCCTGCATGGAAGATTCTTCCTTATTGCTCATAATAAACGGAAGTAAATCATCATTAGCTGCCATTCTCCAAGAGAACTGCAAAATTACGGAATGATGTTAGAGAGCACCTTTCAGAGATGGGATGATAGCGTTTCCTGACTTTCACAGCAAAAGGAAGGGAACAGCATGCTCAAGAAGTTCGAACGCTATCCACTCACCTTCGGGCCGACGCACATCGAAAAGCTCGACCGGCTCTCGAGCCATCTCGGTGGCAAGGTCGAGATCTATGCCAAGCGGGACGACTGCAATTCGGGCCTGGCCTTCGGCGGCAACAAGCTGCGCAAACTCGAATACATCATCCCGGATGCGCTGCGCTCCGGCGCCGATACGCTGGTGTCGATCGGCGGCGTGCAATCGAACCACACCCGCATGATCGCCGCCGTCGCGGCCAAGATCGGCTTCATGTGCCGGCTGGTGCAGGAGAGCTGGGTGCCGCATGAAGACGCCGTCTATGACCGCGTCGGCAACATCATGCTCAGCCGCATCATGGGCGCCGACGTCCAGATGGTCGACGAGGGTTTCGACATCGGCATCCGCCAGAGCTGGGAGGATGCGATCGAGGACGTCAAGGCGCGCGGCGGCAAGCCCTATGCCATCCCTGCCGGCGCCTCCGTGCACAAATATGGCGGGCTTGGCTATGTCGGCTTTGCCGAGGAAGTACGAGCGCAGGAAGAGGAGCTCGGCTTCAAGTTCGACTATATCGTCGTGTGCACCGTCACCGGCTCGACCCACGCCGGCATGCTTGTCGGCTTTGCCGCCGATGGCCGCCAGCGCCGGGTGATCGGCATCGACGCTTCCTTCACACCGGCGCAAACCAGGGCACAGGTGCTCGAGATCGCCCGCAGGACCGCAGACCTGGTCGAACTCGGCAAGGATCTCGTGGAAGACGACGTTGTGCTGCTCGAGGATTATGCCTACCCCGTCTATGGCGTGCCCTCGGAAGAGACCAAGGCGGCGATCCGGCTCTGCGCGCGGCTCGAGGGTATGATCACCGACCCCGTCTACGAGGGCAAGTCGATGCAGGGCATGATCGATCTCGTTCGCAAGGGCTATTTCCCCGAGGGGTCAAGGGTCCTTTACGCCCATCTCGGCGGCGCCCCCGCTCTCAACGGCTACGGTTACACGTTCCGCAACGGCTGACATCGGCGGCCACGGACCGGATCGCGAGCAACGGTCACCCACCGGGCCGTTGCTCGCCCGCCCTGTCGTCGCGCGCAACATCGTTATCACGCACGACACACGCGCGGATTTCAGCCAAGCGCGAGATCGACCGCCGCAAGCGCATGAAGCTCGGTGGTATCGAAGACCGGCACCGGACTGTCGGCTTGCGAGATCAGCAGCATGATTTCGGTGCAGCCCATGATCACGGCCTGGGCGCCGCGATCGACAAGCCGCTGGATCACCTGCCGATAGGCGTCGCGCGAGGCGTCCTCGACGCGCCCGACCACCAGCTCGCGATAGATGATGTCGTGCACGATCTTGCGGTCCGCGTCATCAGGCACGATCACGTCCAGCCCATGGCGCTCGATCAGCCGCCCCTTGTAGAACTCCTGCTCCATCGTGAAGGCGGTGCCCAGCAGGCCGACGCGGCTGAGGCCGAGCGCCTTGATTTTTTCCGCCGTAGGATCGGCAATATGCAGAAGCGGAATGGCGACGGCAGCCGAAACCTGATCGGCCATGCGATGCATGGTGTTGGTGCAGATCACCAGGAAATCCGCGCCGCCGGCCTCAAGGTGCCGGGCGGCGGCTGTCATCTTCTCCGTCAGGGCAGCCCAGTCGCCAATATGCTGCAGTCGCTCGATCTCGCCGAAGTCCATCGACCACATCAGGCTCTTTGCCGAATGCACGCCGCCGAGCCGCGCCCGGACCTCCTGGTTGACGATACGATAGTACTGCGCCGAGCTTTCCCAGCTCATGCCGCCGATCAATCCCATGACCTTCAACGTCATTCCCCTCCCAATGCAAGCGATCCCGAGCCTTGTGACCCGGATCTCTGCCACATCCCGAAGCCTGCACCAAGCACCGTCGCTCCAAATTCAGCGTCACCGAAAGGCGCTCGCCCCCTCATCAACCGCATGCCACACGTCGCCCCCGCAGCGCGGACATGGCGCCACCGTCTCGCCCGCGGCGACCTCGAGAACCTCCGCGCATCGCACGCAGGCGAGGCGGCGTCTTTCGCCGGCACCCTCGCCCGCACGAACTTCCTTGGGCTTGCTGACGTCCCAGGGCGGCTCGATCACCAGGCCTGGCCGGGTCGAGGCATCATCTGATGTGAAGACCGACAACAGACCATTGGTTTCGAAATAGGCGGCGCGCACCTCGCCGAGATGCCGCACCTGCTTCAACCGCAACTGCTCGAACAGCTCGTCATGGCCGACATTCATCCGCTTCAGCGCCTTCCACAGGATGCCGCCATCGCGCACCACCTCGATGCTGATGCCCTCGATCACGTCTTCGAGCTTGCGGTTGCGCGCGACGATGTAGCTCAACGCCTTGTCGAGCAGGACGACGACGGTGATGACGACCATGCAATGGATGAGCGGCACGTCGGGGTAGAACATCGCGTCACCCACCGCCGAGCCGAGCGCGATCACCAGCAGGAACTCCACCAGCGACAGCTGGCCAATCGAGCGGCTGCCGATCCAACGGATCAGGAACAGCGTATAGGCGTAGATGATCACCGTCCGCAGCGCGATTTCGAGCAGAAAAAGGGGCGGCGCCTCACCGAACACCATCCGCCCGAGATCGAAAGCCACAACAGGCTCATCCATGGTCGTCCTCCTCCAGAATGCGCCGCCACATCAGGGCGCTTGCCTGTTGCTTAACTGTGGCGATCGAGCGGAAAGACGAGAGGAGATGCGCGCGTTCGAGCGAAAACGACGGGCAGAGACATCGAACTTTTTGGACGCGCCGATTGAACCAAAGCCGATGCCAGGCGTTTGTCTACCAGCACAACCAAAACGTCAGGAGATGCGAAGATGGATTGGAATCGTGTTGAAGGCAACTGGAAGCAGTTCAAGGGCAAGGTCAAGGAACAGTGGGGCAAGCTCACCGACGATGACCTCGACCAGATCGCCGGCAAGCGGGATCAGCTGGAAGGCAAGATCCAGGAACGCTACGGCATCGAGAAGGACCGCGCCCGCCGCGACATCGACGATTGGTATGGCCGCCAGAACTAACGGTCAATAAGTCTTCAAAACCCCGCCTCGGCGGGGTTTTTTTGTATCTTACGGAACTTTGTCCGGTTCCGCGTGTTGTTGGCAGGGTCGTGAAAAACGGCGACTCGGAATTCAAGGGAGAGATCGAGAACGATGGCAAGATCCACGCAAGAAAACAGGCCGACCGTTCAAAGAGAAGTGGTCCACGGCTGGAACAACATCTACGATCTGACCGAATTTATCCGTGCCTATGACCTGCCGCCACTGGTGGCGCGGCCGCTGTTTCAGCAGCATGGCCCCTCGCGACAGGCCCTCGATGCCGCCGTGAAAGCACGCAATAGTTGTATCTTGTAAACTGCTTCGACACTCGGGAAATCCAGGGGGAGAAAGAGATGCGGCTCTTTGAGTGCGGCGTCTGCGACCAGACGATCCACTTTGAAAACCGCAGCTGCATGCGCTGCGGGTCGCAACTGGGGTTCGATCCCGTCGGGGTCGGAATGCGCGCCCTGGTGCCGCTCGACAATGGCCTCTTCCAGATCCATGGCGACACGTCACGGACGTTTCGTTTCTGCGACAACGCCGCCATCGACGTCTGTCATTGGCTCGTGCCGGCCGATCAGTCCGATCGCTATTGCGTGGCCTGTCGGCACAACACGATCGTACCGGCAAGCAACGACGACGGCCTGGAACGCTGGAGACGGATCGGCGTGGCGCAGCGCCATCTGTT
The DNA here is from genome assembly GCF_031989085.1 of Ensifer sp. Taxonomy (NCBI): domain Bacteria; kingdom Pseudomonadati; phylum Pseudomonadota; class Alphaproteobacteria; order Hyphomicrobiales; family Rhizobiaceae; genus Ensifer; species Ensifer sp. Next base: position 252,859 of record NZ_DALZXU010000003.1, on the reverse strand, counting down.
TTACTCGCTCCTGCGCTGGCGCCTGCCGCATCCGACACGAAGCGAGGACCCCGAGGGCGGGCTCGCCTTCGAATTTCTCGCCGACACCGTCGATGCCAACGGCAACGTTATTCCGGCGATGACCGGCCACGAAAACGGGCTGATCAGCCTGCGGGCCTCAGAGGCCGACGACGTGGTGCGGGAAGGTGTGCGCGTTTCCATGAACGAGCCTTATCGCTCGCTGCTCGGTCATTTTCGCCACGAGATCGGTCACTTCTACTGGCAGCAGCTTGTCGTCGACGATCAGACGAGAACCGCGGCCCGGGCACTGTTCGGCGACGAAAGCGAGGACTATGGCGCGGCACTGGACCGCCATTACGAACAGGGGCCGCCGGAGGACTGGCAGGATCAGTTCATCAGTCCCTATGCGAGCGCCCATCCCGCGGAGGATTTCGCCGAGTGCTTCGCACACCTCTTCCATATCGTCGACACGCTGGAGACCGGCCACGCCTTCGGCATCAATATCGACCCGATGGGGCATGAGGCGCTCGAGGCGGATATCGACTTCGATCCCTATCGTACGTCAGACGCCGATGCGCTCGTCGAGGCCTGGGTGCCGCTCAGCGTCGCGCTGAACGCCCTGCAGCGGTCGATGGGCCAACCCGACAGCTATCCCTTCGTCCTCTCCCAGCCGGTGGTCGAGAAGCTGGATTTCATCAACCGGCTGATCCGCAGCGCCGCATCTTCAAGCCGCTGAGCGCAGCCCCTCACGGTTTCAAGTGCAGGGCCGGACCGCCTCCAGACGTCACCGAGCGGAACAAATCCACCCGGTGCAGCGTTGCTTGAGGTTAGTAAGCCGTTTGCGGAGGGATTTATGAACGGCGCAGAAGCATTGTCGGCGGCACTGGCGGCGAAAGCGGGAGCGCCGACGATCGAGTCGAGGGCAGTTCTCGACAGCCTTCCTATCGCGATCTACACCACGGACCCTGCCGGGATCCTCACCTATTTCAATCGCGCCGCGGCGGACCTCGCCGGGCGCGAACCGCGCCTGAATGTCGACCGCTGGTGCGTTTGCTGGCGCCTTTATCGTGCCGATGGTACGGCGCTGCCCCTTGACGAATGCCCCATGGCCGAGACACTGCGCAGCCAGGCCGCCGTTCGAAGCGAAGAGCTGATCGTCGCGCGTCCGGACGGCGCGATGGTGCCGGTGCTTCCCTGCCCGACGCCGATCTTCGATGCTGAGGGCGACATGATCGGCGCGGTCAACGTCCTTATCGATATCGGCGGGCGCAAGGCCGCCGAACAGGAATTGCGCTGGAAGACCGACCGTATCCAGGCGCTCGATCGCATCGCGAGGCTGCTCGCCAGCGATCTCAACGTCGAGCATATCGTCCAGACGGTCACCGATAGCGCTACGGAACTGACCGGCGCGAAATTTGGCGCCTTCTTTTACAACGTGCTCGACGAGACCGGCGGGCACTTCCAACTGTTCACCCTGTCCGGCGCACCCCGCGAGGCCTTCGAAAAATTCGGCCTGCCGCGCAACACCGCCGTGTTCGCGCCTACCTTCAACGGTGAAGGGGTCGTGCGCAGCGACGACATCCGCACTGATCCGCGCTATGGACAGAGCGGACCGCATTTCGGCATGCCCTCGGGGCATCTACCGGTTGTCAGCTACCTCGCGGTCCCGGTGATCGCCCGTTCGGGCGCCGTGCTTGGCGGCCTGTTCTTCGGCCATGATGCAGCCGGCATGTTTACCAGCGATTCCGAAGATATCGTCGTGGCGATCGCCGCGCATGCGGCAATCGCGATCGACAACGCCAACCTGCTGGCCGAAAGCCGGAGGCAGTCCGAGAGCCGGCGGATCGCCGAAATTTCCGCCCGGCATCTCGCCTCGATCGTCGAATCCTCGGATGACGCCATCGTCAGCAAGGACCTGAACGGCATCGTCACCAGCTGGAACAGGGGAGCCGAGGCGCTGTTCGGCTATAGCCGGCAGGAGATGGTGGGAACGTCGATCCTGCGGCTCATTCCCAAGGGCCATGAGGACGAGGAAGTGCATATCCTCGATCGCATTCGCAGGGGCGAACGTGTCGATCACTACGAGACCAAGCGCCAACGCAAGGACGGCACGCTGCTCGACATCTCGCTGACGATATCGCCGATCCGCGATGACGACGGGCGCATCGTCGGCGCTTCGAAGATCGCCCGCGATATCACAGAGCGCAAGGCGTCCGAAATCGTCCTGTCCGAACGTTCGCGCGAGCAGGCCGCACTCCACCAGTTCACCGAGCGCGTTTACCGGGCACGGTCGATTGCCACAGTCTATGAGGCAGCGCTTGATGCCATTCAATCAGCACTGCGCTGCAGCCGGGCGTCGATCCTGCTTATCGATGACACCGGGATCATGCGTTTTGTCGCCTCGCGTGGACTTTCTGAGAGTTACCGTCTCGCCGTCGACGGTCATACGCCTTGGAGTGCGGAGGCGCAGGACCCGAGCCCGATCTTTATTGAAGACGTCGAAGTAGCCGACATTCACGACGACCTTCGCGCTGCCGTTCAAACCGAAGGTATCGGCGCTCTGGGCTTCATTCCACTGGTCTCGGCCGGACGACTGATCGGCAAGTTCATGACCTATTACGACGCGGCACACCACTTCGCCGGCGCCGAAGTCGACCTCGCCTTGACGATCGCGCGCCAGCTGAGCTTCAGCGTGCAGCGTATCCGGGCGGAAGAGGCGAGGCGGCGGGCCGAAGATCTGCTGCGGCACAACGAGGCGAAAGAACGTGCCAGGGCCACCGAGGTGATGGCACTGATGGAAGCGGTGCCGGCGCCGATCTGGATCGCAAGGACGCCCGACTGCCGGGTCATCAGCGGCAACAGAAGCTCGTTCGAGCTGCTCAGGCTGTCGCCCGACAGCAACCCTTCGCTCTCTGCACCGGCGAGCGAAAGGCCCGCTCACTTCAGGGTCTATTCGCAGGACAGGCTGTTGTCGGCGGACGAACTGCCGGTTCAACGGGCCGCACGCGGCGAAGAGGTGCGCAGCTTCGAGCAGGAAATCCGCTTTGACGATGGCACATCCCGGCATCTCCTGGGCAACGCTACGCCCCTGATCGACGCCCTGGGAATTCCGCAAGGCGCCGTCGCGGCTTTCGTCGACATCACCGAGCGCAAGGAAAACGAGCAGGCGATGCGCGACAGCGAGCGGCGCCTGCAGATGGCGCTCGAAGCCGGGCGGATGGGAGCATGGGAATGGAACTTCGATACCGGCAAGGTGATCTGGTCCCCAGGCCTCGAGGCACTGCACGGCCTGGAGCCCGGCAGCTTCGGCGGCACGCTTGACGATTTCAAGGCTGACATTCACCCCGACGATCTCCGTCTGGTGGAACTTGAGATTAAAACTGCCATCGACAAGAAAGAGGACTATCACACGACCTATCGCATCGTGCGCCCCGATGGTTCCATCCGGTGGCTCGAGGCGTTCGGGCGCTTTCTGCAGGCCACGGGGTCCTCTACGCTCCGCCTCGCCGGCGTGTGCATGGACATTACCGAACGCAAGGATGCCGAGGCGCAGCGCAACCTTCTGGTGGCCGAGCTCAGCCACCGCGTCAAGAACACGCTCGCGACCGTGACCTCGATCGCCCGTCAGTCCTTCGCCATGACCCCCGATCAAAAGGAGGCCGAGCAATCATTCCATGCCCGCATCCGGGCTCTGGCGCAAACCCACACCCGGCTGGCCGAGGCAACCTGGGCTGGCGTTTCGCTGGAAACGATCCTGTGCGACGAGCTGGCCCCTTACAGGAACGAAAACGCGGGAAATATCTCCTTTGGCGGACCGGCAATCATGCTGTCGCCACGGCATGCCCTGGCAATTGGCATGGCCGCTCACGAGCTTGCAACCAACGCCGCCAAGCATGGCGCGCTCTCGGTGGAAAGCGGTCATGTCGACGTCAGCTGGAGCCTGCATCGGGTTGACAAGACGCTCAACATCGCCTGGCGCGAAACCGGGGGTCCCAAGGTGGCTCCACCATCGCGCAACGGTTTCGGGCGATTGCTGCTGGAGCGCGTCGTCGGCTCGGATCTCGGCGGAGATGTCGAACTGGACTTCGCAAAGACCGGCTTGAGATACACCATCAACATGCCCTACGACGCAGGTGCCGAACGATGAACGGCACACAGCGCAGCGTCCTTGTCGTCGAAGACGAGTTTCTGCTGGCGATCCAGATCGAGGACGATCTGATGGCCGCCGGCTTCTCGGTGATCGGCCCGTTCACCAGCCTGCGCACGTCGATCGCCGCGGCAAGGCGCGAGACGCCGCAGGCCGCCACGCTCGATGTCAATCTCAACGGCGAGTTTGTCTATCCCGTTGCCGACGAACTGATTGCGCGCGGCATTCCCGTTCTCCTTTTGACGGGCTACGCCGCCTCCGATCTTCCCGAGCCGTATCGCAGTCTTCCGCGGCTGGCAAAACCGTTCAACACCCGCGATCTCATCCGCACGCTCGAGCATCTTCTGGCCGACCAATGACCCCCACGATCGGTTGCTGCAAGACGGAGCCGCCTCTTCGCGTGGCTGCATCCCTTGCCCTCACGTTTGACGCGCGGGAGGCGAAGCGGCCCGCTTGCGGGCACGGGCGCTGGATCTGAGAAAGCGCAGCAGGCGGTCTTCCTCCGCGCGCAGCAGGGCGCTTTGTCTCGGCTGCGCCTCGAGCCGCCGCAGGTTGATCGTCGCCTCCTTCTCGGCGAGCGCGATGATATCAGGATGAACGTAGCTTTTGCGGCAGACGGCAGGCGTGTTGTGCAGCACCTCGGCCGCCGCCTCGCACATCCGCTTCACCGATGGCCGGCGACCTTCGCCAAATGCCAGGCGCGCCTCGGTGAATGCGGCAACGCTTCCCGCCCAGGTGCGAAACGTCTTGGCCGAAATCGGCGCGCCGCAGACGGCCGCGAGATAGCGATTGAGGCGACCGGAATCGATCGGATGCAGATCGCCGCTCGCATCCCTGCTGACGAAAAGCTGGCGCCCCGGCAGGTCGGCAATATCCTCCAGCAAGCGCTGCAATCGCGGGCTGCGCAGTCGGCGAACAACGCGCTTTCCGCCCTTGCCGAGGAAACGGAGCTCGATGCCGTCTTCGCCCAGCTTCAAATGCCGCTTCAAAAGCGTGGTCGCGCCAAAAGTCCCGTTCTCCTGCGCATAGGCGGCGTTTCCGACGCGCAGGGATGCCTGATCGAGCAGCATCGCAAGCGCCGACAGAACCGTGCGCGGATCGTCCAACGGACCATCCATGTGGCGGCGCAGGGTTCGTCGGAGCTTTGGCAGGATCTTGGCAAACTCGATCAGCTGGTCGAACTTTTCGTGGTTGCGCATTGCCTGCCAAGCATCGTGATAGCGGTATTGTTTTCGCCCCCGCGCGTCGAAGCCAGTGGCCTGCAAATGCCCGTTCTGCTTGATGCAGATCCACACCCGTTCATAGGCCGGCGGGAGGCCGAGTGCTGCGATGCGAGCCGTTGCGTCCGGGTCCTTGAGGAGGGAACCGTCGGGAAGGCGGTAGCTGAACCGCTTTCCCTTTCGGTAGCGCCTGATGCCCGGATCGGCATCGGTGACGTAGATGAGGTCGGGTTCCATCGCCGCTGATCACGGGATTTTCGTCGGCGTCAGATCCGTCCCATGAGGACGAGGATCAGGAGGACGACCACGAGGACGCCCAGTATGCCGGACGGGCCGTAGCCCCAGTTGCTCGCATGCGGCCAGCTCGGAAAAGCACCGATCAAGAGCAGGATCAACACGACAAGCAGCACAGTTCCAAGCATGGCGTTTCCCTTCACGAATGCATTGTTTGGTGCTTTGGAAATGCGCACGAGCCTCATTGGTTCCGTCGCCGATCGCACGGCAGCGTCCGACACCCTGACAGGAGAACTGTCGCGCCTGCTCGGGCGGGCCCGGCGCCGTCTTCGCGACAGGACGAATTGCATCGGGCCCGGAACAGAACAGCCATCTCGCGAATTGTAGCGAGACCTAACGGCCGTCGATGAGGGAGGAACGGGTCGCAAAAATGCTGAAACGGACAGGCGAGACCTTGAGCGACGCTGGCAATGATGGCTGGTGGACGGTGCACCGCGGCGACAGCCCGATTGTCGCCACGGCGATCCATGACGGACACGGCCTTCGAACCGAGATCAGGGCATTGGCTGCCCTCACCGACGGGGAACGGCTGCGGGAAGAAGACCCGTTTACGGCTTACGTGATCGAGGACATCGCAAATCGCGTCATCGTGCATCGCTCGCGCTTCGAGGTCGATCTCAACCGCGCCCGCGACGGTGCCGTCTATGTCGACCCTTCACAGGCCTGGGGACTGTCCGTCTGGCGAGACGCGCTGCCGCAGGCGCTGCAACAGGGCTCTCTGGTGCTGCACGACGAATATTATCGCATGCTGCGATCGATGCTGCTGTCGATCGAGCGGCGGCATGGCAGTTTCGTCGTTCTCGACGTCCACAGCTACAACCACCGCCGCGACGGGCCGGATGCCACGCCCACGGACCCGCAAGCGGCACCCGAGATCAACATCGGCACCCATTCGATGGATCGCGCCCGCTGGGCTGGCGTGCTCGACGCGCTGACTGACGCGCTGCGCCGGTTCGAGTTTCGCGGCCGGCGGTTCGACGTTCGCGAGAACGTCGCGTTTCAGGGACGCGGCGAACAGACCCGCTTCATCCACGAGCATTTTCCGCAGACCGGCTGCGCCATCGCAATCGAGTTCAAGAAGTTCTTCATGGACGAATGGAGCGGAGAACCGGATTTCGAGGTGCTGGACGCCTTGCGCGCGTTGATGGCCTCGACCGTGCCCGACCTCGTCAAGGCGCTGGATCAGCGCCGATGAAAAATGCCGCGACGCCCAGAGACCGTGACACATCGCCTACTCTCGAGGCCGGACGGTCGGCGCCGGATGACGCTTGGCTCGATGACGTGATCGGGTGTCTTGCGGCCGGCAAGGCGGTGCGGCGCGACTTTGCCGAGGGCGGACGCCTGCACATCGACAGACCGCTGCCCTTTCTCTGCGTGTTTATCGCCGAGGCGAAACAGGCGGTCGTCGCACGCGAGATCACCCAGTCCAATGCGTCCTATCTCGTTGCGCCGGATGCTGCGACGGCCGCGCTCGTCGTTGCCGCTGTTGGCTCCGTGATCCGGGACCGCCTCGGGGCTTTCTTCGTGCTCGAGTTCGGCGAACTCTCCCATGACGACAAGCCCGCCAAGGACGCGCCCTATCTGCCGCCTTTCACGATCGAAGTGACGGCCGGCAACGATCCGTTGGCGCAAGCCGCGGCGAAAGCCTTCCTCGGCTCGGTCGGCACGATCGAAGGCAAGTTTCGCACGGCCCATATGGACCTGCTCTCACCGCAACCGGAAAACGGGCGCGGCGACGCGCCGTTGACGACATTTCCCGCTATCGGCGTCCGTTTCGCACCGATCTACCGTGAACCGGGAACAGAGCGCATCTATCCGGAACTGCGCGAGCGCCTGATCGCCAACATCTTCGATGCAGGCCTCAAGGCGTTGGCGGCGGCAACGCAAAGCGCGACCGACATCAGCCTTTCGACGCACCGGGCGCTTGGACGCAAGACCTTCGTCGACACCGTCACGCGCACCGATCGCGCCATCGACGAGATTGCCTCGAGTTTCGACTTCCTCCTGGCGGTCACGCCGATAAACTCCGATGCCGCCTGGGCGGAGTTCGTTTCAAGTCGCCACCAGGTCGCACCGCGACTGCTGTATCGACCGCTGACGCTCGAAGTCGAGACGGCGAAGAAGAAGCTCTTTTCCATCAGCTTCGAACACCTTGAGGATCCGCTGCTCTACGCACTCTATCGCGAAAAGCAGCAGGAGCTCGACCTGCAGCTTTCGATGATCTCGGCCCGCGAGGGCCGCACCTTCGTCGAGTTCGGCCGCGCGCTCTATGGTCCGGTGGAGAGAAAGCTGCTGGAGGCCGCGACCGACATTCTGACGCAGACCCAGAAACGTGTGAGCAAGCCCGGGAAAAAGCCGGCAGTCGACGCCGTCGATAGCGCCTATGTGCGCAATCGGGCGCAGGTGATGGTCTCGGCCTACAAACGGCAGTATGCCGATTTCAGCGCATCGGTGGAACTGCGCGACGACATTCCCGCCGGGTTGCTGGTGTCGAGAAGCCAGCTTCTGATCGCGCGCAGCACCGCCATGAGCCGGGCCCGCGTCGAGGCCCTGCTCAGCCACGAAATCGGCGTGCACCTGCTGACCTACTTCAACGGCTCGGCGCAGGGGCTGCGGCTCTTCCGCTCCGGCCTTGCCGGCTATGAGGGCATGCAGGAGGGGCTTGCCGTCTTCGCCGAATATCTGAGTGGCGGCATGACGCTTTCGCGTTTGCGCCTCATCGCGGCGCGCGTGGTTGCCTGCGCGGCGATGCTGGACGGCGCTCTGTTCCCGGAGACCTACCGCCTGCTCGTCGACCAGCACCGGTTTCAGCCCAACGAAGCCTTCAACATCGTGCTGCGGATCTATCGTGGCGGCGGCCTCGCAAAGGACGCGATCTATCTGCGCGGTCTGCTTCAACTGCTGGCTCACCTCAGCGCTGGCGGCAGCCTCGAACCCTTCTGGATGGGCAAGATTGCCGCGTCCCATTTTACCGCCATGCAGGAATTGAGCTTGCGTGGCTTGCTGGGTGCGCCGGCGGTGCGCCCTATTTTTCTGGATGACGCCCATGCACGCGCCCGGTTGGACCGGGCGCGGGGGGGAATAACCCCACTCGACATGGTCGCAGAGTAGGAGACCTGATGCGCTTAGCCTTCTTCGTCAATTCGATCGAATCGGAAACGGCGTCCTACACGACGACGTCACTGGCGCTCGCCGCCCTCTCCAGGGGGCATGAGATCTGCTACGTCACGCCTGCGGACTTCATCCTGCGGCCGGACGACAGGCTGATGGTCCGGGCACGCAGCCTCAACGGCACCAAGCCGAAAAAGCCCGAGACGTTCATCTCCGCCCTCAAGGCCGACGACGCGACGACGAGCGTCGTCGATGTCAGCGAGATCGACGTACTGTTCCTGCGCAACGACCCCTCGGAAGACGCCGAAGGCCGGCCCTGGGCCGCCCATGTCGGCGCCAATTTCGGCCGCCTTGCCGCGGAACGCGGCGCCATCGTCGTCAACGACCCCTCCGGTCTCGCACTGGCGCAAAACAAGCTCTATTTCCAGGATTTTCCCCAGGCCGTGCGGCCGACGACGCTGATCTCTAAGAACATCGAGGAGATCCGCGCCTTCATCGACGACCATCGCGGCGGCGTCATCCTGAAGCCATTGCAGGGCTCGGGCGGCAAGAACGTCTTCAAGATCAAGTCCAGCGATGAAGCCAATCTCAACCAGATCTTCGAGGCGGTGAGCGAGGTCGGCTATCTCATCGCCCAGAGCTATCTGCCCGAGGCGACCGCCGGGGATATCCGGCTGTTCCTCATGAACGGCCGCCCGTTGGTACGCGGTGACGTCTTCGCAGCCTTTCGCCGAGTGCCTGCCAAGGGCGAGGTGCGCTCCAACATCCATGCGAGCGGCACCGCGGAAGCGGCTATCATAACTCCGGAGATTTTGGCGATTGCCGAAAAACTTCGCCCGAAACTGATCGACGACGGCATGTTCCTCGTCGGCCTCGATATCGTCGGAGACAAGGTTCTCGAAATCAACGTGTTCACGCCCGGCGGACTGCAGAACATCCGGGCGCTGCACAAGATCGATTTTTCCGAAGAGATCGTGATCGCGCTCGAAAACAAGCTCGCCATTCGCGAGGCCTATGGCGGAGCGCTGTCCAATCGGGCACTTGCGACCTTATGACCGGTCCGCGCCGCCCGACCGAGGGGTTGGGCGGCGCGGTCGGGCTTCAGTCGTTGCGTGACGCCAGCAGCTTGTCGATTCGCATGCCGTCCATGTCGATGATCTCGAAGCGCCAGTCCTGAAAATCGAAGGTCTCGCCCACATGCGGAAGATGACCGAGGACCTGTAGCGCGAAACCGGCAATGGTGTGGAAGTCTCCCTCCGGTCGCCCTTGTATGCCCAGCCGATCGAAGGCGTCGTGCGCCGACATCAGCCCTTCGATCAGGAGCGAGCCGTCGGAGCGGGTGACGATGTCGGGATCGTTCGCCTCCGTATCCGGCAGGTCACCGGCAATCGCTTCGAGAAGATCGGTCTGGGTGACGATGCCTTCGAGACTGCCGTACTCGTCGACGATGATCGCAAGCCGCACGGGCGCCGTCTTGAAGGCCTCGAGAACACGGAAGACCCGTGCCGATTCGTGCAGCACCAGCGGCTCGCGCATCGCCTTCATCGGATCGGGCAGCTGTCCGTCGAGCAATTGGTCGAGCAGGTCCTTCTTCAACACCATGCCAAGCGGATAGTCGATGCCGCCGCGGCCGATCAGCAGCTGTTCGTGGCGGCAATCGCGGATGGTGCGCAGGATTTCCTCGCGGGTGTCATCGGCATCGATCCAGTCTATTTCCATGCGCGGCGTCATGAAATCGGAAATCCGCCGATCGCCGATGTTGAAGATACGCTCCACCAGCTCCTGCTGGGCGACATCCAGAAGCCCCGCCTCCTGGCTTTCGGCGACCAGCAGCTTCAGTTCGGTCGGCGAATGCATCGATGCCTCGCCCGTGCCCGGCCGCAAGCCGACCAGCCTGAGGACGAGATTGCCGAGGCCGTTGAGAGACAGGATCGCCGGGCGCAACAGAAACAGGAAGAGCCCGAGCGGGCGCACCACCGCAAGGGCCGTGCCCTCGCTTCGCTGCAGCGCGAGGCTTTTCGGCGCAAGCTCTCCGAGCACGATGTGGAGCGCAGTGATGATGATGAACGAGATGGCCACCGCGATCGCATGCGAACCGAACGAGGCCCAGCCCATCGGCAGCACGTTCAAGAGCGGTTCGATCAGATGCGCAAGAGCCGGTTCCCCCACCCAGCCGAGTGCCAGCGATGATATGGTGATGCCGAGCTGCGTGGCCGCCAGGTTTGCATCGAGATTGTCGACCGCGTGCTGCAGCGCGCCGGCGTTCATGCGCCGTTGCGCGACCAGCTCTGTCACCCGGCTGCGGCGGACGGATACCAGGGAGAATTCGGCTGCGACGAAAAATCCGTTGGCGGCGACGAGTAGAAACACGGCCAGTATCCCGAGATAGTCGAAAATACTGCCATCCGAACCGGACATGGTCTCCCTTCGGGCGCTTCGCGCCTCGCATTGTTGACGTTGCCATCAACGTAGCACGCTCCGGCGGCACGCGTCATACCGGAGGCAGGCGATCTTTACGCTGCCTGCATCCGGCAGGACGCCCGGAACTAGTTCGCGCCTTCGACAGCCTTGAGCGCTTCCAGATCCGCGTGCGATACGAACTCGCATGCCAGCAGGGTCTTGCCGGGAATGGCATCGCTTTCACGCGCAACGATCGACACTATCCCCATTTCCGCCGTCGGCTGCTCCGCATCGGCCAGCGCTCGTGCAAAGCCCTTGGTCGACGTGCCGAGAATGCTGCTTTTCTCCGGCTGCAATTGATAGCGGGCCGCCAGGTCGTCCGCCCGCGCGCCTTCGATCAGAACGCCGACGGAACTGCCTGCAAAGACGACCTCGCTGGTCTTGAAGCCGTCACGACCGATGTCGGACGGCAGTTTGTAGACATAGGCCGTCAGCAGCGACGTATCGGGCTTGGTCAGCTTCTCGGCCGCATCATAGAGTTCGGTTGCCGATTGCATCGTGTAGGGCGGGCTGCAGAGCGCGCCGTCGTAAAAAGCCGCCATATCGTCGGATGCCATGAGCGTCGCCGGGATCAGGACAACGGCAAGGGCAGGCAAAACTCTCGAAAGCAAAGTCATCACTCCAGTTGGTACTTGAACGGTCCGGTCCCCGCGCGGCCGAATACCGCGCGCTGTTCGACGGGTGGCCGAATGCGCGAAGCGATACACCATCTTGCCGTTACCGATCACGACAATCTCCCCCGCGGCAGCTGTCGATCCCCATGCATGGCCGTACGTCGCGTTCAGCACCAGCGTTGATGGTCCAGTGCAAGTCTGACTACCCAATACTAAGAATAGTTGGGTGCAAATAAGGGCCATTTTTTAACAGATTGATGTGAAATTAAGCTGTCAATTTGGGAATTCGGGGCAAATCGAGGAAATTCAAGGTGCAACAACAAAAGAACCCACTAAAAAAGGGGTCGCTATACATGAACTTATTTCAGCCATTACGCATTTTCGGCGCACGAAACTCGAAAAGACTGCTGCGTGACAAATCAGGAAACTTTGCCATGCTGGCCGCGGTGGTGGCCGTTCCGCTTATGGTGGCGGCTGGAGGCGCAGTCGACCTGGCCGGGGCCCTGGCGCTGAAAACGGAACTCCAGGGGGCGGCCGATGCGGGCGCGCTTGCCGGCGCGGCCGTTGGCAGCGACCGGCACGTCGACGCGGCCGAGTCCTTCCTTGCAGCAAACCTTGGGGGCAATTCCAGCGAAGATCTCGAGCGAAGCTCCCGTGTCCACAAGATTGAAAGCGCGCAGGGTATCGTCACCGTTCGATTGAACCAGCCATACCAGACCAGTTTCCTCGGCCTGATCGGCATGGAGAGCATTCCCGTCTCGGTTCTCGCCAGGGCAAAGGCGCAGAAGCGAAACGACGCGTGCATTTTCGCCCTCGATCCGTCGAAGGTGGAGGCCTTTCGCCTGGTCAACGCCAACACATTCCGGGCCGAATGCGGCATTCAGGTCAATTCGGACAATGCCCGGGCTCTGAAGATCGAGAGTTCGAAGTTCTTCAGCGCCACGACGATCAACGTGCACGGTGGTTCGTCGGTCAAGCAAACGCTGCTGCCGCAACCGATCGACAGATCGCCCGTCGTGCCCGACCCGCTGGCCGGCATCGAAGAGCCGCAGCAAAAGGGCAAGCCCTGCAATTTCACGGCGCTCACCATCGACAGCAGCTCCCCGGCCACGCTCAATCCTGGCGTTTACTGCAAGGGCCTGACGGTCAATTCTTCCGCCGGGCTGGTCTTGAAGCCAGGTGTTTACGTCTTCAGGAACGGCAACTTCACGCTCAACGCCTCGGGGACCGTGAAGGGGGAGGATGTGCTCCTCTATTTCGAGGATGAGCGCTCGGCGTTCATGTCGAACGGCGCGGCCGTGCTCCAGCTTTCGGCGCCGACCACCGGCAAACTCGCCGGTATCCTGATGTTCCAGGGCCGGGACGCGGTGGGAAGCAGCGTCATCAAACGCTTGAACACCGCGGACGGCAGCTATTACGCCGGCACCATCTACCTGCCGCATGCGGCGGTCGAATGGAACGTCAGCGGCAGTGCCAATGTTGAGGCCGCCTACACGGCGCTGATCACCAAGACGCTCTACATGGCGGTGTCGGGAACGGTGGCATTTCGCAAGCCCCCGGAAAACAGCGCAGTTCCCGTTCCTCCGCAGCTCGCGGGCGGTGGGGGCCCGCGGCTCATCCAGTAAGGGCACGGATTGCAGGATTGCGTCAGGCCGGGCGACGCGCCGGAACTTGGGGCTTGCGAGGGTATCGTCATCAATGCCCTCGCCGCCAACCTATGGGAAAGAGTTTTCCTGTAGACCCCTTGTTCCGGGACAGCGGCGGGCAATCTCGCGCCGGCATATGGAGTGGGCGCATGCACGAAGACAAGATTCGCCAGGCCCTGATCGAGCTTCTCTATCGAAGCTCCTATGGCGTGGTCATCTCCAACATCGTCGTTTCGCTTGCCGCCATATCCGTGCTGCGGCAGGCGGTATCCACGAGCTGGCTCATCGGATGGGTCGGCGCGCTGTATCTGCTGATCCTCCTGCGTGTCCTTGCCTCCCGACGTTTCTTCAGTCGCCCGAGAAACGCGCGCTCTACCATGCGGTGGGCCTGGCTCGCGGCCGCCTTCACCTGGTCGTCGGGCCTGCTTTGGGGCACGGTCGGATGGGTCGGCTTCCTTCCCGAGGAACCGATCGTGCTTTCCTTCACGGTCATCGTCCTCAGCGGCCTCGTCTGCGGTACGGTGCCGTCGCTCTCGGCATTTCCACCCGCCCTCGTGGGCTCTATCCTCGTGACGGTGTTGCCGATCGCCGTGCGTTGCATCCAGACGGACAGCGAAATTACCGGCCCGTTCCTTTTCCTGCTCGCCTCGCTCGTCGCCATCAACTTCTACTATTGCCGCATCACCTACCGGATGTTGCGAGAGACCGTCAGCCTGCGGCTGGAAAACGAGAATCTCGTCGGTCACCTGCAGGAAGAGCGTGACCGCGCCCAGGCCGCAGACCGCGCCAAGACGCGCTTTCTTGCCGCCGCGAGCCACGATCTTCGCCAGCCGATCCATGCGTTGAGCTTGCTGGTCTCCACCCTTCAGATCCTCGGGCAGCGTGGAAACGTCTCCTCCGGCGATGCCCGCGATCTGGCGACGAGGGCGAAATCCGCCGTCGGCAATCTCGGGGGATTGCTGAATGCGCTTCTCGACATCTCACGGCTCGACGCCGGCATCGTCACGATTGCCAATGAGACGGTATCGATCCGCGAGCTTTTCCGCGACCTGAACGACACGTTCGCCGCCGAGGCGGACCAGCGGGACCTTGATTGGCGGATCGTCGACAGCGGCTTGCTGATCGACAGCGACCCGATGATGCTGCGACGCATTTTAAGCAACCTTCTGTCGAACGCCTTTCGCTACACGAAAACGGGCAGCGTTCTGCTGGGCTGCCGCAGACGCGGCAATTCGGTGGAGATCCAGGTGCTGGATACCGGCCCCGGCATCCCTCCCGACCAGCAGACAATGGTCTTCGAGGAATTCATGCAGTTGCAGAACCTGGCAAGGGACCGGACGCAGGGCCTCGGCCTCGGGCTTGCCATCGTTCGCCGCACGGCCGAGCTGCTGCAGCACCCGTTGAGACTGGTCTCCGTGCCCGGTCGCGGCTCCATGTTTTCGATCACGGTGCCGTTGGCGCGCCGGGTGGCGTCACCCCTGCCGGCCGTCCGCCCCTCGCCCACAGCCAGCAGCGCTGCCGGCATCATCCTGGTGGAGAACGAGAAGGAGGTCGCCGATGCCATGGTCGGGCTTCTGACCCTGGAGGGACACCGCATCTATGCCGGCCGATCGGCCGACGAGGTGCTCAAGGTGCATTCGAAAGCGCTGGCGACCGGCGGCGCGCCGGTCGACCTCATCATTGCCGACTACCGCCTCGAGCACGGCGCCACAGGTCTCGACGCCATTCGGGATCTCTGCAGCCACCTTGGTCGTCACGTTCCGGCTATCATCGTCACCGGCGACACCTCGCCATCGCGGCTGAAGGAGGTCAGCGCAAGTCGTGTGCGCATCCTGCACAAGCCTATTACCGGGGAGGAACTGCGCGAGGCGATCGATGCCGCCCTGCATGGAGAAAAATCGCCGGCGCAGTGATCGGCACCGCAGCCGGCGGGCCGCGGTTGATCGATGCAAGCTCTCGCAAGTTTGCATGCGCACGAAGATGCGCATATGCTGGCAAAGACAAGGAGACCTTCCATGAGCGAGCATGCCCGATCCGTCGCTGCAAAGCGCGCCGCCAATCTGACGATCGATGCGGAACTTCTTGCCGAGGCGCGGCACTTCGACATCAATCTATCGCGGGCGGCCGAGGCCGGCATCGCCAGGGCCGTGGCAGATGCCAAGGCCGACCGCTGGAAAAAGGAGAACAACGAGGCGCTACAGAGCTCGAACGCGTTCGTCGATGCCAACGGCCTGCCACTGGCGCAGTTCCGCCAATTCTAGCGCACCCGGCGTGCCTGATGGCGCAACGCTTTACCGCCCTTTTCCGACGCCGTCTGGCAGCGGAAGCCGATCTTCTCTTCTCCTGGAAACGGTCTCATGCCGCGTTATGACGTCTATGCCAATCCGGGCGGCGGGCTTGTGCTCGATGTGCAGGCCGACGTGCTCGACGCGCTGAAGACGCGGGTCGTCATCCCGCTTCTGCCGGCGGAAACAGCCCCCAAGCCCGCCAGGCGCCTCAACCCGGTGTTTGAAATTTCCGGCGTCAGCTATGTTCTGGTCACCCAGTTCATGGCTGCCATACCCATGTCGGCGCTGGAGGCGCCTGTGGCCAATCTCTCCGATCGGCATGACGACATCATCGCGGCGCTCGACATGGTCTTTCACGGCTTTTAGGGACACTTTCTGAAAAGAACGCGCAGCCGTCGCGCTACCGCGCGCCGAGCGTCGTCAAAAAGGCGACGACGGCTGCGTTCAGGCGCTGATGAAACGCCCCCCGATCGACGCCGGGCGGATCGGCGCAGATGGCATGCATCGCTGCAAGCTGAGATGCACGGCGCGAGGAACGAACAATGGCCGGCGCCGGGCTCCACATGCGATGCCGGCGCGTGCGGCAAGCCTTGAGCGACGATCGAAAAATCTGGTTCGACCGGGACGATGTCATCAAGTCCGGACGACCAGAGCTCCACTCGCCCGCTTCAGGAGGCCAACGGCTCCCGCATCGCCGCCTTGCTTCGGTAGTGACTGGGCGGTGCTCCGATGATCTTGCGGAAGGCGCGGCTGAACGAGGCCTCGGAATCATAGCCAAGGCGGTTTGCAACGAGTGCAACGCGCTGTCCCTGCTGCAGCCATTGATGCGCCTGATGCATCCGCATGCGCGCCACATAGCGGGCGGGCGTTTCGCCCATGGTGTCGACAAAACGCTGGGCAAAGCCGGATCGTGATGCGCCCATGAGCTTTGCCAGTTCCGGCACACTCCAGTCCCTTGCCGGCTCCAGATGGATGGCGGCAAGCACGCGCCCGAGTTCCGGATTGCGCACGGCCGCAAGCCAGCCCGTTGCCGAGCCGCAGCCATGCTCCACCCAGGTCCGAATGAGCGTTGCCGTGAGCACGTCGGCGAGCCGCGCCAGAATTCCGCCGGAACCGACGCGCTGCATCTGCGCTTCGCGCAGCATCGCTTCGAGCAAGGCCGGTATCGACGGCTCGCTCGCGGCAAGGTCGCTGGTGCGCATGACGGCGGGCATCAATTGCAGCAGCGGATGCAGACGATCGACGTTGAACTGCATGACCGCGTAGAAGATCAGGTTCTTGCTGTCGGTCGACGGGCATTGCACGTCGACGATGCCGTCGCAGAGCTGCCGCCTGGGCAGGTCGCTGATCGAGACGGGGCGGATGCCTGGCTTGCTGGCGAGCACATGCGCGTCGCCTCTTGGCAACAGTACCGCATCGCCCTCGGCAAGCTCCATCCATTCACCGTCCGGCGTCTGAAGATGGGCCGAACCTGCGGCGAGGAAATGGAACCGGGCGGGTTGCTGCGCCGGATAGGCTGTCGCCCAGGGGGCACAGGGCTGACAACGGCCGTATTCGACGCCGTCGAGCCTCAGCCCGCGCAGGATCTCGGTCAACGCATCACTCATGAAATGCCCCTGCAAGTTTGGACAATCGGCATGGTCTTTTGGATTTTCTAGCATAGAAACTCCTGAAGGTCGCGCCTATTTTCGCCATCAACACTCGCGGAGATTAAAAATCATGGATGGTGTGGTGACGAAATCTACTGGTCCGACGGACGAGCAGAGCAAGGCGCGATGGGGCGCTGTCGTATCGCTTTCGCTCGGGGTTTTCGGGCTGGTAACGGCGGAATTCCTGCCGGCGAGCCTGCTGACCCCGATGTCCGCTGACCTCGGGGTCAGTGTCGGCGCGGCCGGACAATCGGTAACGACGACCGCCGTCGTTGCGGCCGTCGCCGGTCCGGCGATCGTCGTCTATACTGGGCGGTTCGACCGGCGCACGGTTCTTCTGGCGTTAACGGCCCTGCTCGTCGTCTCGAGCCTGATGGCGGGCTTTGCCCCCAATCTGCCGTTCCTGCTTGCGGCGCGCGTGCTGCTCGGTGTCGCGCTCGGCGGCTTCTGGGCGATGTCTCTGGCGCTCGCCATGCGCCTTGTTCCGGGCCGGCTGATGCCCCGCGCGATGGCGATCGTGATGTCGGGCGTGTCGATCGCAACCGTTTGCGCGGCCCCCGTCGGCGCCTGGATCGGTGCCACGCTCGGCTGGCGCTACGCCTTCCTGCTGGCCGCCGCCGTCGGAGTGATCACCTTCATCGTCCAGGCCCTGACCGTCCCGTCGTTGCCGCCCGTCGGCACGACCGGGCTTGCGACCATCGCCAGGGTTCTCCGGCGTCCGGCGATCCGGCTCGGCCTTGCCACGATCCTGCTGGTGGTCACCGGCCATTTTGCCGGCTTCACCTATATCCGCCCCTACCTCGAGCAGGTGCCGCGCTTCGACGTTGAAATGATCACGGCGATCCTGCTTGCCTTCGGCATCGGCGGCTTCTTCGGCAACATCGCCGGCGGGTTCCTTGCCGAGCGCAACACACGCCTGGCGATGATGCTGGCAGCGATCGGCATCGCCGTGACAGCGCTCCTGCTCGCGGTCGCCGGTGGGCTGCCGGGCATCGCCGCGGCTGCGACGGCCGCCTGGGGCTTTGCCTTCGGCGCGCTTCCCGTCAGCGTCCAGTCCTTCCTCAGCCGGGCTGCCGGCGACGAGGCGGAAGGCGCGGGGGCAGCGACCCTGACGACATTCCAGATCGCGATTTCCACCGGGGCCATCCTCGGCGGCCTGATCGTCGAACTGCAGGGTCCGGCCGGCGTCTTCCTGTTCGCGTCATTGGCCGCGCTGCTGGGCGCCTCTCTTGTCGCGATGTCCCGCAAGGTCGCGCTTCAGCCCGGCTAGACCGAAGGCGCCGCCCCTCGGTGGCCCGGACCTGCCATTGCCGGCAGCCAAGGCCGGTCCCTTGTAGAAGCCGCCGTCAGCGCAAGTGCCTGACGGCGGCGATCCCAGGCAGAGCACATGCCTCGGCTCTACCGTCGCGAGGCAATTCGGGAATGGCGCCGATGCGGTCAGCGACAGGATGGTTCGCAAGCGGATGGGAAACACTGTGTTCGCGACGGCACGGCTGTCGCCCAAGCCGGTCTTATGCCATCTAGGACAGTGACAACGACACATGCACAGGCGGCGCTATCCGTGAAGAAAATCGGTTTCCTCTCCTTCGGCCATTGGACCCCCTCCTCCCAGTCGCAGACCCGCTCGGCCGGCGATGCGCTGCTGCAGTCGATCGATCTTTCGGTTGCGGCAGAAGAACTCGGCGCCGATGGCGCCTATTTCCGCGTCCACCATTTCGCCCGGCAGCTGGCCTCGCCCTTCCCGCTGCTGGCCGCCGTCGGCGCCCGCACGAAGCGCATCGAGATCGGTACGGCCGTCATCGACATGCGCTACGAGAACCCGCTTTACATGGCGGAAGACGCCGGGGCGGCCGACCTGATATCCGGCTCGCGTCTGCAGCTCGGTCTCAGCCGCGGCTCGCCCGAGCAGGTGATCGATGGCTGGCGCTATTTCGGTTATGTGCCCGAGGACGGCGCATCGGATGCCGACATGGGCCGCAGCCACACGGAAGTGTTTCTCGAGGCGCTGAAGGGCAACGGCTTCGGCCAGCCGAACCCGCGACCGATGTTTCCCAACCCGCCGGGGCTTTTGCGCCTCGAACCGCATTCGGAAGGATTGCGCGACCGGATCTGGTGGGGATCAAGCTCGAACGCCACCGCCATCTGGGCAGCAAAGCTCGGCATGAACCTGCAGAGCTCGACGCTGAAGGACGACGAGACCGGCGAGCCGTTCCATGTCCAGCAAGCAGCCCAGATCCGCGCCTATCGGCAGGCCTGGAAGGAAGCGGGACACACCCGCACGCCCCGGGTCTCCGTCAGCCGCAGCATCTTTGCCATCGTCGACGACCGCGACCGCGCCTATTTCGGCCGGAGCGGCAAGGAAGAGGACACCATCGGCTTCATCGACGACAAGACGCGGGCGATCTTCGGGCGATCCTATGCCGCCGAACCTGATGTGCTGATCAAGCAGCTGGCCGGCGACGAGGCCGTGGCCGAAGCCGACACCCTGCTGCTGACCGTGCCGAACCAGCTCGGCGTCGACTACAACGCCCATGTCATCGAGGCGATCCTGAAGCACGTGGCGCCGGCGCTCGGCTGGCGCTGAGCAACGGCGTGCCGCCATCACGGCGCGCCTCTCGACTGGCGTCCGCCCTATTGCCGGAGTAGCGCGCCGGGCCGGCCCGGCGCGCTACTCCGGGCAACGTTTCGTCAAGCCAGGCCGACGTCGAGTGTGATCGGCACTGCACCGAGTGCCTTGGAGACCGGGCACCCGGCCTTTGCCTTGTTTGCGAGTTCGGTAAACTTGGCGAGATCGGCGCCCGGCACGCGGCCTTTCAGCGACAGGTGGATTGCCGTGATGGCAAAGCCGTCTGCAACGGATTCGAGCGTCACCTTGGCGGTCGTTTCCATGCTCTCGGCCGTGAGCCCCGCCTCTCCCAGGATCAACGACAATGCCATGGTGAAACAGCCGGCGTGAGCGGCACCGATGAGTTCCTCCGGATTGGTGCCGGCAACGCCCTCGAAACGCGCCGCAAAGCCATAGGGATAGTCCTTGAGCGCGCCACTCTGGGTCGAAATCTGCCCCTTGCCGTCCTTGAGGCCGCCAGCCCACTTTGCCTGTCCAGTGCGGTTGATCTGCATGCTCCATCTCCTATCGTTAAAATCCACGGCGTTGCAGATAGCGCGGTATCGACGGATTGCCATGACGATGCACGGATTTACCGGCCACGAAAGACATGGCGAGCGGGAGTTCAGCCATCCCGTTTAACGCTGCCACACCCGTTTGCCAGCCTGGAAAATTATTCCACCTATCGTTCCTCACGCGCCAAACGGTTGCTTAAACTGACCTGCAACCTTGACTATTTTGCCCTCGCTGCGGACGATGCCTCCCTCACGCTCCGCTCCACCAATCAATCGAGTGTAAATCGTGTCCCAAGCTTCCATCAAATCCCCGCCGAAGCCGTTCTACCTGTCCTTCGGTTTCCAGGTTCTGGCCGCCATGGTCATCGGGCTGCTGCTCGGTCTCATCGCCCGCAACATGGGCGCCGACGCCGCCGGCAACCCCAACTGGCTGACCGTGACATTGCAGACGATCGGCTCGATCTTCGTGCAGCTTCTGCGCGCGCTCGTCCCGCCGCTCATCTTCACCGCAATCGTTGCCTCGATCGCCAATCTGGCAACGCTGCAGAATGCGGCAAAGCTGGTCTGGCAGACGCTGCTCTGGTTCGCGATCACCTCGCTGATCGCAGTCGTCATCGCCATCGCGCTCGGCCTCATCATCGAGCCCGGCATCGGCTCGGCCGTGTCGCAGGAAGCGGCCAAGGCGCCCTCCTATTCCGGCTCCTGGCTCGACTTCCTCAAGGGCCTCGTCCCGGCCAACATCCTGGGCCTGGAGGCGAGCACCAAACTGACGGAGGGAAGCGCCAGCACGTCGCTGAACTTCAACGTGCTGCAGATCCTCGTCGTTTCCATCGTCTTCGGCGCCGCCGCGCTGAAAGCCGGCGACGCGGCCAAGCCGTTCCTCGCCTTCAACCAGTCGCTGCTCGTCATCGTTCGCAAGATCCTCTGGTGGGTCATTCGCCTGACGCCGCTCGGCACCATCGGCCTGCTCGGCCGCGCCGTGGCGCAATATGGCTGGGGAACGCTGGCGCAGCTCGGCTGGTACGCTGCCGCCGTCTATATCGGCCTCGCCATCGTACTGTTCGTCGTCTATCCGGCACTCCTGATCGCGCATGGCCTGAAGCCCTCGCGCTTCTTTGCTGGCGCATGGCCGGCGATCCAGCTCGCCTTCGTCTCGCGCTCGTCGGTCGGCACCCTGCCGGTCACCGAAACGGTGACGGAAAAGAGCCTCGGCGTACCACGCGAATATGCCGCCTTTGCCGTGCCGCTCGGCGCGACGACCAAGATGGACGGTTGCGCCGCGATCTACCCGGCGATCTCGGCGATCTTCATTGCCCAGTTCTTCGGCGTGCCGCTCGGCATCCAGGAATATGTGCTGATCGTCTTCGTCTCCGTACTCGGCTCGGCCGCGACCGCCGGCCTCACGGGTGCCACCGTGATGCTGACGCTGACGCTCTCGACACTTGGCCTGCCCCTCGAAGGTGTCGGCCTGCTGCTCGCCATCGATCCGATCCTCGACATGGGCCGCACCGCCGTCAACGTCGCCGGACAGGCGCTGGTGCCGACGATCGTTGCCAAGCGCGAAGGCATTCTCGACGAGACCGTCTACAATGGCGGCGGATCCATCGAGGATCCGGAACCGGTCGCCGGTCTCCAGGCTGCCTGACCGCATGCACACACGAAAAGGGCCGGCAGCGATGCCGGCCTTTTTTGTTTCCCCGCCGTTCAGCCCCTTGCGGCCGGGCACCCCGGCCGATCGTCGCGCGGCCATGGCGAACCGAATCCCTCCCGGTTTTTGCCCACGCGATCCGCCGGCCTCGACGCGGGTTAAATCTTTGTAACTTGCTGCAAAAGCCTGGATGCGCCAGTTGTTGTAGCCATATGCATTGGTAATGGAGCGGTTTTCGTCCGCGTCGCAACTTCGAAGGAGTTCGGCCGATGCCAAAGCGGTTCGTCATCGTCATCATCGCAGGCGCGCTATGCGCGGCTGCCCTCGCCCTGAGCGTCGGCCGATGGAGCGGTCCGCCGCCAGAGGCAAGCTTGCCGACGCGCGTGGTCAGCCTTGAGGCCGGCCACGCGCGGGCTGGCGGCGCTACCGTTGCCGTCACGGTGGCGAATGCACAACTCAAGGACTTCCCGATCGTGCTCAGCACCTTCGGCAACGTTCAGGCGCCAGACACCGTGGCGATCGGTGCCCGCACCGCGAGCCAGATCACCGCCATCCACGTCAAGGACGGCCAGATGGTCAAGGCGGGTGACCCGCTTTTCACCCTCGACGATCGCGCTGCCAAAGCCCAGCTGGCGCGCGACCGCGCCGTTCTCGTCAAGGATACCGCGCTGCTTGCCGACGCGACGGCGGAGCTGGAGCGCGCGAGAACGTTGCGCGACGACAAGAACGGCACCCAGCAGGCCTACGACACGGCCCAGTCGGTCCAGCAGTCCGCGCAGGCGACCGTCGACGCCGACAACGCGACCATTGATGCCGACCTGGTTGCCTTGAGCCTGCTTCAGATCAATGCGCCGATCGATGGCCGGCTTGGCGCCGTCCAGGTGACAGTGGGTGACCTCGTCGGTACGTCGACGAACACGCAGAATACGCTTGTGACGATCACCGCGATCAACCCGATTGACGTCGTCTTTCGCGTTCCCGAGGATCGCCTGCAGACGTTCAAGACGCTGCTCGACACCGGCAAGCCGCCGCGGGTCAAGGCGAAGACGAACAATACCGACACCGTCATCGCCGAAGGCGTTGTCGACTTCATCGATTCCGCCGTGGACGCGACCTCCGGCACGATCGCGATGCGCGCCAGCTTTGCCAATGACGAACAGAAGCTCTGGCCCGGCCAATATGTCGATGTCGACGTCGAACAAGGCACGCTGGCGCAAACGCCGGTTATTCCGGCAGTTGCGATCCAGACCGGACAGAACGGCCCTTTCGTCTATAAGGTGAAGGCCGATAGCTCCGTCGAGGTGCGCCCGATCGTCGTTGCCGCCAACGACGGAACGGATGCGGCCGTCAATTCGGGCCTTGCGGCGGGCGACAGGGTCGTCACCGAAGGCCAATCCCGCCTGAAGGCGGGTGATCTCGTATCCATCGCGCCGGACGCCGGCACATCCCCGACCAATGGACTAGCGCTTCCTTGAACACCAGCCGGGCTGTCACATGGCTCAGCCGCAATGGATGTAAAAGCTCATGTCTCTTTCCGAGTTCTGCATTCGCCGCCCGGTCGCAACCATCCTGTTGTCGCTGGCCCTGACCATCGCCGGAATCTTCGGCTATCTGGCATTGCCGATTGCAGCGCTGCCGCGCACCGACTTTCCCGTTATCACTGTTTCAGCGACATTGCCCGGCGCATCGCCCGACACGATGGCAAGTTCGGTTGCCACGCCTCTGATCAAGCAGATCGCCACGATCGCTGGCATCGACACGATCTCGACGACGAACGCGCTCGGCTCCACCTCCATTTCCATCCAGTTCGTGCTCGGGCGCGATATCGATGCGGCAGCCGCCGACGTCCAGGCCGCGATCACGCGGACACAACGGGCCCTCCCGCAGGACATGCCGTCACCGCCGAGCTACCGCAAGAGCAACCCGGCTGATGCACCGGTGCTGCTGCTTGCGCTGAAGAGCCAGACCGTGCCCCTGACCGATCTCGACGCCATCGCGCAGCAGGTGATCTCGCCGACACTGTCGACGCTCGACGGCGTCGCGGAAGTCTCGATCCTCGGCAGCCAGGAATTTGCCGTGCGGATCCAGATCGACCCGGATGCGCTCGCCGCGCGCGGCATTTCGCTTGCAAATCTCCAGGCGGCGGTTGCAGCCGCCAACGACAATTCGCCCCTCGGCACCGTGCAGTCCTCCGGTCGGCAGATGGCGATCGTCGCCAATACCCAGCTCGACAATGCGGCCGCTTTCTCGAAAATCATCATCAGGACCGATGCGGGCAAGGCGGTGCGCCTGGCCGACGTCACCAAGGTGATCGATTCGGTCGCCAACAACCAGACCGCCAGCTGGCACGACGGTTCACGCGCCATCATCCTGGCCATCCAGCGCCAGCCGGATGCCAACACCGTGGCGGTTGTCGACAAGGTCATGAGCGTGCTTCCGACGCTCCGGCAGTCGCTTCCCGCGGCCGCTTCGATCGAAACGCTCAACGACCGTTCCAGTTCGGTGCGCGGCGCCGTCCGCGATGTTCAGTTCACGCTGATCTTGACCATCGGCCTCGTCATCCTGGTCATTTTCGTCTTCGTGCGGCGCCTGTGGGCAACGCTCATTCCCGCACTGGCCGTGCCCATCTCCATCATCGCGACATTCGCGGCGATGTATGCGCTCGGCTTTTCGATCGACAACATCTCGCTGATGGCGCTGACGCTGTCCGTCGGCCTTGTGGTCGACGATGCCATCGTGATGCTCGAAAACATCGTGCGCCATGCGGACGAAGACCGGAAGGGATACTTCGAAGCGGCGCTCACGGGATCGAGCGAAATTGGCTTCACCATCATCGCAATCTCGCTGTCGCTCGTCGCGGTGTTCATCCCGGTTCTGCTGATGGGAGGCGTGATCGGGCGGATCTTCAACGAATTTGCGATCGTCGTCTCCGTCGCCATTCTCGCCTCCGCCTTCGTATCGCTGACCTTGACGCCGATGCTGGCGGCGCGCCTTCCCGACAGGAAAGACGGCCCGAAGAGCGGTGCGCTCGCCGGGATCGATGCGGCGTTCGAGCGCGGCTTCGCTGCCATCGTCGCGGGCTACGACCGCCTGCTCAGCCTTTGTCTCGGCGCAAGGCCATTGATGCTTTTTCTGTTCCTCGCAACGCTCGCCATCAGCGCCTACCAGATCATGACGATCCCGAAGGGTTTTTTCCCACAGGAGGATATCGGCCAATTGCAGGTGACCACGCAGGCACGCGAAGACGTCTCGTTCCAGGCGATGTCTGATCTGCAGGCCAAGGTCGAAGCGGTTTTTGCGCAATCGCCCTATGTGGCTCATGTCGCCAGTTCCGTCGGCTCAGGTGGCGGCGGCGCCACCGCACTCAACGCCGGTCGGTTGTTCGTCGAGCTGAAGGCCAGGGACCAGCGCCCGCCGTTGCAAAAAGTCCTGTCCGATCTGCGCACCGAACTTGCCCGCATCCCAGGCATTCGCAGCTACATGACACCGGTGCAAAACCTGTCGGTCGGCGCCCGTGCCTCGTCCAGCCAGTATCAACTGGTCGTGCAAAGCCTGGACGAACCGCAAATGAACGAGTGGGCACAGAAGCTGGCGGATGCGATGCGGGAGGATCGCGCCTTCTTCACCGACGTCAACACAGACCTGCAGAACAACGCGCCGCAGACGCGGCTCGTCGTCGACAGGGACAAGGCCGCCGTCCTCGGCGTGTCCGCCAGCCTGCTGCGCACGACGCTCTATGGCGGTTTCGGCAGCGAGCAGATTTCGACGATCTACACGCCGAGCGACAGCTATGACGTGATCATGGAGCTCGACCCCGGCATCGTCTGGTCGCCGGACAAGCTGGCGCAGTTGCAGATCCCGACCGCCCAGGGCGGCCTTGTTCCGCTCGGCGCGTTTGCAAGGGTCGAGACCGTCTCAGGCCCGCTGACCATCAACCAGCTCGGCCAGCTGCCGGCAGTGACCATTTCCTACAACCTGCCGTCCGGCGTGGCGCTCGGCGACACGATCCGGCAGATCGACCAGCTGAAAGACCGCATCGGCGTGCCGCCTGGCGTCAGCACGCGCTATTATGGCACCGCGCAGCTGTTTCAGGATGCAGCCGCCAATCAGGGGCTGCTGATTCTGGCAGCTGTCGTCACGATCTACATCGTGCTCGGCGTGCTCTACGAGAGCTTCATTCATCCACTGACCGTGCTGTCGGGCCTTCCGTCGGCGGCGTCGGGTGCGCTGCTTGCCCTCAGTCTCTTCGGCTTCGACCTGTCGATCATCGCGGTCATCGGCCTCCTGATGCTGATCGGCATCGTCAAGAAGAACGCGATCATGATGATCGACGTCGCTTTGTCACTTCAGCGCAGCGGCCTTACCGCCGGTGAGGCGATCCGCCAGGCCTGCCTCCTGCGCTTCCGCCCGATCATGATGACATCGCTCGCCGCCATCATGAGCACGCTGCCGATTGCGCTTGGCAGCGGCGCAAGCGCCGAGCTGCGCCAGCCGCTCGGGGTCGCCGTCGTCGGCGGGCTCGTCGTCTCGCAGGTCCTGACCTTGTTCGTCACGCCGGTCATCTACCTCTACATGGAAGATCTATCGAACGGGCTGCGGCGATTGCGCCGCGCCGTCCCGCGTCGCCCGCAAACCAGCGAGACGGCATAGGAAACCCGCGCGGAAAGAAAGTTGGGCGAGTGTCACAATCCTTAAAAAAACCAAGTGGATTATGGCCGGATTTTGTCGTCAACTCTGACAATAAACTTACTTTTATTTAACGTGACCGTAAAGAAACGCGGATGTATAACTCTATTGAGACTGAATACTGCCGACGATAGAGTATATCGCGACGCGACGGTATGAGACAGTCTAACCTGGAAGCTTTACTCTTCCGCCGACAATGGAGCTGCACATGCGCTCGCTCTTGACATCCGTTGCAGTTGCAACCCTTCTCCTGGCCACGTCGATCCAGACGGCCGCAGCCTATGTGGATCCGGGCGATTACTACCCCGGCATCACCAATCACCCTGAAGACATGATGCCGGCCATGACCGCGCCGACGATGCCGGCAAAGCCGGCTCATCACCAGGCCGCCGTCAGCCACAGCCACAAGCAACTGCGCACCGGCAGCCATCACCCGACCAGCCAAGGCTGATCTCCGACTTTTACCGTAGCACCGGGACATCGAAGCCGAGCGCCTCTGCGGCATGGCGCTCGCAGCCCCCTTGCCGTTGCCATGCCGAACACAGAAAGGAACGACGTCATGTCGAGCATTCTTCGCAAGCACCGCGTGGCCGCACTTCTTGGCGCGGCCTTAATCGCAGCCCCGATCGCCCTCACGATCGTCGTGGGCGGCCAGACGGCCCAGGCTGCATCGCCGCCCCTGCCAGGCATTGCCGGCCCGGTCGCGCCCGGCGGCTCGTTCGCGCCGATCGTGTCAGCGGACAAGCCCGCCGTCGTGACGATCATGACGACGATGAAGGCCGAGACCGTCAGTTCGGACCAGACGTCGCCCTTCGGCGGCGATAGCCCGTTCGACCAGCAGTTCCGGCAGTTCTTCGGCGATCGCGGATCCCCGCTGCCTGGCGGCGGCCGGCAACAGCAACAACAACAGCCGCAACAAAAGGCCGAGGCGCTCGGCTCCGGCTTCATCGTCTCGCCCGACGGCTATATCGTCACCAACAACCACGTCATCGACCATGCGCTCGCCATCAAGGTGACACTCGACGATGGCACCGAGGTTCCCGCGACCCTGGTCGGCGCCGACCCGAAGTCTGACCTTGCGGTCATCAAGATCGACGCCCCGCATCCGCTTGCAACTGTTACCTGGGGTGATTCCGCGACGCTTCGCGCCGGCGACCAGATTCTGGCGATCGGCAACCCCTTCGGCATCGGCCCGACGGTGACCGCCGGCATCGTTTCCGCCCGTGGCCGCGATCTCCACAGCGGCCCCTATGACGACTTCATCCAGATCGACGCCCCGATCAATCACGGCAATTCGGGCGGTCCCCTTGTCGACCTCCAAGGACACGTGGTCGGCATCAACACGGCCATCTACTCGCCCAATGGCGGCAGTGTCGGTGTGGGCTTTGCCATCCCGTCGGATCAGGCCCAGACCGTCGTTGCCAAGCTAATCAAGGACGGCGCAATCGAGCACGGTTTCATCGGCGTGCAGATCCAGCCGGTCACCGCTGACGTCGCCGACGCCATCGGCCTTGCCACGGCCAACGGCGCCCTGGTTGCCAATGTCAGCGATGGCGCACCGGCATCGGAAGCCGGCGTGAAGGCAGGCGATGTCATCACCGCGCTTGGCGGCAAGGCGATCAGTTCGCCGAGAGATCTGTCCCGCATGGTCGCCGACCTTGCGCCCGGCGCCAAGGAAAGCCTCACCGTCTGGCGAAGCGGCCAAAGCCAGGACCTGACGATCACCATCGCCGCCAATGCGAGCGACGGCAAGCAGGCGACGGGCGAAACCGGAAGCAAGCCCAATCCCGCCGGCCTGCATGTGCCGACGATCGGTATCGGACTGGGCGACATCACCAAGGCCGTTCGCCAGGCGCTCAACCTGCCGCGTGGCGAGGCCGGTGCGGTCATCGAGAGTGTCGCGCCTGACAAGCCCGCAGCCGATGCCGGCCTGCAGCCCGGCGACATCATCGTCTCGGTCAACCAGAAGCCAGTAAAGTCGGCGGAAGAGACCAGGGCTGCCGTATCGGAAGCCGGTAAATCCGGCCGCAAGTCCGTTCTGCTCCTGGTGCAAAGGCAGGATAGCCAGACTTTCGTTGCCGTGCCCTTCTCCCTCGGTTGACGACAGTGTCTGAAAATGTGCGGTTGGGGACCGGTTCTGGTCCCCAACCAAGCCCGTGCCGTCGGCCGGCGCTGTCGGTCCGTGTCCAAACGCTATTCCGGTACGACCTCAGCCGAACCTATCCCGCCAACGTGTTGCCATCGGCTCCCGAGCATGGCGGAGCTTCAATCAGCACGTTTTAAATGCACGCGACAATATCGTAGAGTTGTTATCCTTCACGGATTGGAATACTGAAGGATTGTCGCCGCGCCGGATCCCGGCGTTACAGTGTGCCAGCCGTTTATGGCGCATTGGCAATGCCACAGTCCTCCAAACATCCTGCGTCATCTGTCCAGACATTGTGATCGTGCAGGAAAAAGACAGCCGAAGCGGAGCTTGGATGCCGGTCATCTTTCAACGCATTCATGAGGACCACGCGTCCCAGGCGGCGAAGATCATTGTCGAAGCCTATCGCGCGCCTCCCTGGAACGAGGCATGGACATTGGACGGAGCGATGGCACGCATGGGCGAGCTGTCAACGACGCCGGGCTGGTTGGGCGTCGGGGCCCTGACGGATGGCGCATTGCTCGGCTTTGCCGTCGGCCTCCCCCATACCTCGGCGACGGGCCGTGGCCTCTACATCCCGGAAATCGCCGTTCATCCCGATCACCAGGGCAAAGGCATTGGCAAGCGGCTGCTCCAGCTGCTCGAGGACGAAGCCCGCGAGGCCGGTTTTTCCGGCGCATGGCTGCTGTCGCAAAGCCGCGGGACGGCTGCGGAATATTACAAGGGAAGCGGCTACCGGCAGGTTTCCAAGCTGAAAGTCTATACCAAGCCGATCCGGTAACCATCGGCATTCGAGCCGGCAGGGCGCACCAGGCGTTGCGGATGCGTCCAACCGGACGTGCGGCTTTCACCGCCGTCCAGTTGGCGACGGCAGGCCGAAGGCACTGCCGTCGCGCGATGGCCGGTCACCCCTCGTAGTGGCCCGACATCGCCGCGTCAGCCGATTTGACCACCACTGCCACATCCGCACCCTTGATCACGTTCTCGCCTTTCGCCCTCCGATCCGCGACGGCCTTCAACCCACCGGACTTCGGCAGATCGAGACGCTCGACGGTGAGGGCACCCAGATCGACGACCCAGAGGTCCTTTTCACCTTCGATACCGATTACAACAACTTTGCTCATGCGCCTTGTTCCCTTTTGTTGGTTGGATCAGTCTAGAATCCTGCCCTCTTCAAGCCTTCGCGGTAGAGGTCCTTGTGCCACTGTTCCTTGCTGGGAACAGCGGCAAGCCATGTGTCCAGATCGAAGTTTGGGTTGGCCTCGCGGACGCGGCGAACGAAGACCCGCGCCTTGTCCTTCTGATCGAGCATCGCCCAATTCGCGGCCGAAAGCCTGTCCGCCAGGCCGGGATCCGCCATCCGCCCGATATAGTCGAGCGAGGCTTCGAACTCGCCGAGTGCATAGTTTGCGCCGGCAGCGGTCCACAGATAGGAGTCCGGGCTCAAGGGATTGAGCTCGATCGCCCGTTCGATCTTGCTGAGCGCCCTGCTCGGAAGCGAGCAATGCACCAGCGTATCGGCATGATCGGCAATGATGTCGGCATGGTGGGGACCGAGTGTCTCCGCGAGTTCCATCGCCTCCGCGCTCTCGTCGAAAGCACCCTGGAGCAGCTTGGCGACGCCGAATTCGCGGTAGCCGTCGGCCAGGTTGCGATGCGCATCGATCGCGCGCATCGCGAAGGTCTCGGCCGATTTCAACAGATCGAGATCGCCGCGCGCCGTCAGCAACCATTCCTTGGAGTAGGTTCTGGCAATCGAGCTGAGCGCCGGCGCAAAATCGGCGCTCGCATGCAGGGCGGTTTTCATCTCCTTGCGCGCGCGCCTGAGGTCCGGCAATGTCAGCCGGCTCAGGTGGCGTCGGCCGACGAGATAGCTGTGGTAGGCTGCCGGATTGAGTTCGCGATAAAGGCGCGCCGCCTCATGTCGCTCGATCTCGCTTGAAACCGACAGCGCGATGTTGCGGGCAATGACCCGCCGGGTTGCGACGAGATCGGCATGGCTGAGGCTGAACCGTTCCGCCCAGACGATCTCGTTGTCGGGAAAAAAGATAAGCTGGACGAACAACGTCCCGTCGCTGGCCTGACTGCTGATGCGACTGTCGAGTATGTAGTTCAGCGAAAAACGTTCGAAGAAGTCGGCCTGAGCGTCGAGTTGATAACCGATGCGCACGGCGGAATGATGCGCGATCACCTGCAGGCTATTGAAGGCGCAAAACCCGATCGTGATGTCCTCGATCAGGGCGTTTGCGATGAAGCGACTGTCGGGACGGCCGGTGTGGTCGGTCGGTGGCAGCAGCACCAGGCGTGGAACGGCGTGCAGGCTTGTCTCTTCGCCTCGAGCGGGCTGGCTCGGTTCGAAGGTGGCTGCAGGCGATGGGGGCAGCGGCTGGCCCGGGGATGTCTGCCTTGCCAGCGCATGGACGAAATCGGCACCGCGGGCGAGCGCATGGCTTCGCTTCTCGATCACGCGCCTGAGATGATCGACCTCCTCCTCGGCGTCGAAGACTTCGACGAGCAATTGCAGCGTTTCCGGGTCGGCCCGTTCCGACCCGATGAGCAGGATCCCCGCATCCTTCAGAATATCCGTGTCCGCCTGCGCGTGCGCCCCGCGCGACGCCTTTTTCAGGAGATCCTTGAGCAGAGCGTTCTGACGGTCCTTCTGTTCCGCAAACCATCCGTAAAAATCGCGACTTTGACAGCCGACTGCACCGAGGAAGGCCCGGTGCATCAGCGTCGTCAGATTGCGAAGCCGGCTTAAAGGCTCGCCCTCGTCATCGTCGCCGATCCAGGCCATATCCGAAGACAGCGAGGCTCGATCGACTGCGACCATGTCGCCGGGAAAGGACAGCAGTTGCGCCCCGAGCTCGTCCTGGCGTGCCTTTATCCTCGAAATCATCTTGCGCAGGTTGACGAGGGAAACGCCGCTATCCTCATCGCCCCACAAGAACGCGGCGATTGCGGTCCTGTATTCGGTTCCCTCCCTGGCCGTCAGCAAGTAGGCCAGAAGCAACAGGCCTTTTTCTGGATAAGCGACCTGCCGCCCGGAGGGATCGACAAGCTTCAGTCCACCAAAGGTTTGCAACAAGAAAGCCATTTGCACCTTTTAGGCGGAACCGCACTGACGATCGGCGTTCCCGCGTCGAAAAAAACAACGGCAGTGTCGTGACCTTGCGGCCTGTCTTCAGGAGAGCATTTGGAAATGTGATTGCGCTAAGAGTTTGTATCAATGCTCTTCACAATTCAACCGGGAATCTACCTCGAAAGTTGTATCGGCGCGCAGATAATCTTTCGGATTAATCCGCGCACCGCCTGATTATGCGCTTCAGGATTGTATTTGTATTTTATCCAGTCCCAGAAAGGACTGAACGATACTCTAGGGAGATCCCGCGGACACCACGCAAAGAGCACCGCTCGGCCTTGTTTCCGCTGACATTCGGACGCCGTGACGGAAGTCGCTGCGCGTTTGAAGCGCCGCATTTCAGCTGGAGAAACACACAAGACCACTCTCATTCGAATGGGCAGGTACGACGTGCCGCAGGCACGGCCCCTGGTCACGGGCAGGTCGGCCCGAAGTTACGCCTGTCGATCGCCCGCGGCGGCATCCGGCCGCACGGATGAGGCGTCCTGGTGTTGCGTACCAGGCTCGCTTTCAAGCGCACCGGCTTCCTGTCGTGCCCAGTCTTGTGCACGATCCATCAACGCGCGCATTTCGCCATTGAGGGCATGGCAGCGCAGGATGGCTTCGGCATAGGCGGCATTGGTGCGTGGATCATAAAAGCGACCGATATCCTCGCCGGTGGCACGGCGCGCCTGCTCCAGCAACGTCCTGAGCTCCGCACGTTCGGCCTTGGCGCCGAAGTATCGCCGCATCACCTCAATGAGTTCGCGATCGCGCGCTTTCGTCTTCATGAATGCCTCCGTCTCACCAAATCGTGACTGGCCCGACAAGATGTCAAAATCGCGGTCCGCGATCCGAAGCGGGCATGTTGTCTGTGGACGAGGTGCCGGAAGCATCGGCCAGGGTCCGATGGCGAACCGTCATCGTGATTGGACTTCGGGCGCGTCTGGAGTCACGCTTTCATGCAGGGAAAGTTGGGCTGGCGCAGAGCATCTATCGTCCTAATGGAGGCGACAATGAAGCACCATACACGCGAGCAGCTACAGGTCTTTGCGCAAGTCGAGCCGGACTACCGGCCTCAGGCCCTGTCTCGCCAAGAACGCCTCGCGCGTTGGGCGGAACTGCTCGACCAAAGCCACAATCGGCATCTGGCGACGCTCTACGAGACGGAACACCAGCCAACAGCGCTGCGCAACACCTTGCGCAGCGACGGCTCGCCGATCTCGGTGGCATTCGACGACCCGATGCTGCGCGCCGCGGGCATGAAGGACGATACCTATGGCGAGGCGCTCCGCTTTTTCGGACTGCGTCACTGGCAGCTGCACGACGTGATCTGCTACTGCCATTTTGGCGCCACCGTGAATGCCGAGACGGCAGCGACCCTCGTCCGCTCCATCATGAGCGGGGAACGCAGCGGCCTGATGGCGCGCCTGCGCGCACTGTTCTTCGGCTGATAACGGTTTTAACGCCGCACGGGTGCGAAGAGGGGCTGCCGGCGTGCCGCCCGCAACACCGTAACCGGCGATGCCGGATCGCCTATGCGTGAGAGAGCCGGCCTAACGACCGGCCCCGGCGATTGCTGCGACCGTCGCGTCGCCAAGGCCGACCTCGGCCAGCACCTCGGCCGTATGCTCCCCGAGCGCCGGTGCGGGGCGCCGGAAGCGGCCTGGTGTTTCGGACAGGCGCGGAACGATATTGTGCATCGGCAGCGCACCGTGTTCCGCATCGTCCAGCGACACGATCACCTCGCGTTCGGAAAAATGCGCGTCCTCGCTGGCGTCAGCGATGTTGTAGATCGGCCCAACCGTCGCGCCGCTGTCGCGCATGATGGCAAGCGCCTCGTCGTGGGAGCGGACGGCAAACCAGGCACCGATCGCCTCATCGACCAGGTGACGATGCTTGAGACGCTCGCTGTTGGAGCGGAAGCGCGGGTCCTCGTTCATGTCGGCGCGGCCGATGATCTCGAATATCCGCCGGGCGACGGCCGGCGTCGATCCGGAAAGCGCGACATATTTGCCGTCGACACAGCGGTAGACATTGCGCGGGCACGCCGTATTGGAGGCGCTGCCGATGCGTTCCTTGACCGTGCCGTTAAGTGCGTAGATCGCAGCCTCCGGACCGAGCACGGAAAAGATCGGCTCCAGCAGCGACAGGTCGATGACCTGTCCGCGCGCCCGGCCCTTCTCGCGGGCAAAAAGCGCCGTCATCGTCGCTGACATACCGTAGATCCCGGCGATCATGTCGGCGAGCGCCAAGGGCGGCAGCACCGGTTCGCGGTCAGCAAAGCCGGTGCGGTAGGCATAGCCGCTCATGCCCTCGACGATGGTGCCGAAGCCCGGAAATTCGGCATACGGGCCGGTCTGGCCGAAGCCGGAGACGCGCACGACGACGAGATCGGGGTTGTGCGCCATCAACGCGTCCGGGCCGAAGCCCATCTGCTCCAGCGTTCCCGGGCGGAAATTCTCGATAAAGACGTCGGCGCTTGCAATCAGCGCCCAGAGCGCCTCGCGGTCAGCATCCTCGCGCAGGTTGAGCACGACCGAGCGCTTGTTGCGGCCATAGGTCTTCCAGAACAGCGACAGGCCCTCATCCTTCCATTCGCGCAAGGGATCGCCGGCCGGCGGTTCGATCTTGATGACGTCGGCGCCGAAATCGGCAAGCTGCAGCGACAGCATGTTGCCAGCAACCAGGCGCGACAGGTCAAGCACCCTGATCCCCTGGAGCGGCCCTTCGGCCTCGGGATCCCAGTGCATTCTCGCGAAATCGTTCATTGGATGCGCCCGCCCGTCTTGTCATCGAACAAAAGTACGTTGGCCGTGTCGAAGCCGATCGTCACCTTCGCGCCTGACTGCAAAAGGGCGCTTTCGCCAAGGACCATGGTGATGTCGGTGGTTTCGATCCGAAGCATCACGTCCTGCGCGTCGCCTGTGGGCTCGACCAGCATGACCTCGGCGGCGATGCCGCTGTCGGCAAGATGGATATGCTGCGGGCGAATGCCGTAGACGAGCTTGCGGCCGCCGGCGAGACCATGACCCGGCGGCAAGGGCAGCCGGGCGCCATCGGCAAGCTTCAGCGCCTGGCCGTCGACCTCGCCACGCAGAAGGTTGATTTCGGGCGAACCGATGAAGCTGGCGACGAACAGGTTCTGCGGGTTCTTGTAGAGCTCCAGCGGCGGTCCCATCTGCTCGATCTTGCCGCCGTTCAGAACCACGATCTTGTCGGCCATGGTCATGGCTTCCGTCTGGTCGTGGGTGACGTAGATCGTTGTCTTGCCCAGGCGCTGGTGTAGCTTCTTGATCTCGCCGCGCATCTTCACCCGAAGCTTGGCGTCGAGGTTGGAAAGCGGCTCGTCGAAGAGAAAGGCGCGCGGATCGCGCACGATCGCCCGGCCCATGGCCACGCGCTGGCGCTGGCCGCCCGACAATTCGCGCGGGAGCCGTTCGAGCAGATGCCCAAGCCCGAGAATGTCGGCGGCCTCATCGACGCGCCGCTTGATCTCGCCTTTCGGCACGCCGGCAAGCTTCAGCGCGAAGCTCATATTGTCGGCGACCTTCATGTGCGGATAGAGCGCGTAGCTCTGGAACACCATGGCCAGGTCGCGCTCCTTGGCCGGCATGTCGTTGACGATGCGGCCGCCGATGGTGATCTCGCCGGCGCTGATGTCCTCAAGCCCTGCGATCATCCGCAGCAAGGTCGACTTGCCGCAACCGGACGGGCCGACCAGGACGACGAATTCGCCGCTGCCCATGTCGAGCGAAATATCGTCGAGTACCGACAGGCTGCCGTAGCTCTTGCCCACATTCCTGAGTTCGATCTCGGACATGGTCTCTCCTCCCACTTGATACGCAGATGCGTTTCCTGGTCCCTCCCACCGGCCCGTTTTCATGGACCGGCGGGCAGGATCAAGATCGCTCAGGCGGCTTCGACAATCTCGATCGTTCCGACGCTCATGCGACCGAGCGCACCCAAGCGGAGGCCGGCCATGCCGTAGACGAACTGGCCGTCGCGCGCCTCGATCAGCGGCTTGCCGTCAATCGCGAAGGACAGCGCATCGCCCTTGAGGGTGAACGCGAAACCGTAGCTCTTACCCAGTTCGCGCTTGAACGGGGCGCGCGCGAGAACGGTGGTGCCGAAATCCTCCTTGAGGATGACCACGTCGTCGCCGTCAAAACCGGCGGCATAGAACCGGCTGGTGCCCTGCGCGCGGGCGGTGACCAGCTGCGAGGCTCCGGCGAGCGGCTTGATATCGGCAAGCACCTCGACGTCGCGGGCGTAGTAGTGGCCCGTCCACATATCGGCGTCGCTGGCGGTATGGGCATGGATGCGGCCATCTTGCAGGCTCCAGTGACCGCGATTCCAGGTAAAGCGCGAGATAGCGCCCCACTCCTGCACTTCGCCCTTGGGATCGATGACCGTGTGGCCAGCGCCCTCGACCTTGAAATCGGCGAGGAACAGGCGGCCGAGGAATTTCAACCGACCGAAATACTCGACCTGGATGCCGATCTCGTCGATCGCTTCGGCACCTTCAGGCACGGTGAAGGAATAGTCCTGCCAGCCTTCATGGTTGGGCACGTGCCAGGCGCCGGTCTCCTCGATCGCACCGGTGATGGCGCGGCGGATGTAGGGCGCGACGCGCAGGTTGCCGTCGCCGTTCCACGGATCGAGCCACAGCTTGAACGATACCGTCTGGCCGGCGTCGACCAGCGGCGAGAACATCGGCCGGTAGCGCTCGTCGTCGAAATCGGAGCGGCGATAGAACGGCTTCCAGAAGATGCGTCCACCCTGGCCGCGCTCGAGCCGGTCGAGCTGGATTTCGAGCGAACCGCGCGAACCTTCGGCCTGTCTCTCGGTCGAGCCCTTGAGGCTGATCTGGTTGAAGCCTTCGGTGCGGAAACCGTGGGTCGATCCGGGCAGATCGAAGTCGAAGCGGACGCCACGACGGGTGAAATCTTCCAACCAAAGAGCCGGCACGTCGTCACCACGCAGTTGCAGCGCCAGCACCGTGAGTTCGCGGGCAAAGGACGGGATGTCGACGATGTTGATCGAGCCGACGACGCCGGAGGCGACGATGAAATCGTTGATCGGCTTTCTGTACTTGTCCCAGCCGGGCTGAAGACCCTGGAAGGTGCCGACGATGGCGCCGGCATTGCCGGCGTTGCAGTCCGTGTCCCAGCCGGCCATGGTGGCGATCTCGGCTGTGCGCGGCAGGTCGCCTTCGCCATAGAGGATCGCCATGACGGTGACGCCGGCATTCGGGATGATGTGGCAGACGCCCGGATAGCGGTCATAGCCCCAATCGGCCGTCAGCATGTCGCGGCAGGCGCGCCAGTTGCCGGGATTGGCCTTGTGGAAGTCGATCACCGCCTGCGCCACGCGGGCATAGGTGGATTTCGCGTCGATGGTCGCCATGGCGGCGGCGATCACCTCGGCGATCGAGGTCGCGTCGAAAGCCTTGGCGATGGCGGCCGCGCAGAAGCGCGCTCCGTTCAGGCCGTCGCCGTCATGGGCAACACTTGCAGCACGTGCCGATGCGTCGGCTGCCTTTTGCGGCTCGCCCGGATGCACCCAGCCCCAGCTGTCGATGAAGATCTGCCCGCCGATCTGCTCGGCGACGGTCGCGCCGTTCTGGGCAATCGACCCGGACTGCGGTGCTGGAATGCCGGCGCGCAGGTTGCGGTAGGCGGTGTGCTCGGTCGAAACGCCAAAGCCGCCCCACCAGTACATGCCATGCTCTTCGGCGGCATAGTTCACCCAGGTCTTGCCGACATCGGCAGCGCTTGCCTTCAGACCGTAGTCGCGCAGCGCGCGAATGAAGTAGACCGGGCCGTTGGTGTCGTCGTCAGCGGCGAAATTCTTGAAGTCCCGCAGATACTGGGTGACTTCGCCATAGGTCTTCTGGACGCGCTCATAGCTCCAGATCGTCGGTTCGACCGGGGCCCCCAGGCGAACGCCAATGGCCTTGCCGATGAAACCGGCATAGATCTTCTCGTAAATCGTCTCTTTGCTGAGCTTGGGCATCATGCGTCTTTCGTTATCAATCAGAATGTGAGGGCGGCGCGGAAGCTGGCCCGCTTGGCGGCTGCCGCCTGGTCGGCGGCAAGCATGGTCGTTGCCACCGCGGTAAAGCGGTCGGCCGAGGCAGTAAGGTCGAGCCGGTTTGCCCGGTCGAGCAGGGAGCGGTCGGCGGCGTCGATGACGCTTTCGCCGTGCATCGCACCGAGGATCGCACCGGCCATGACGCCGATGGAATCCGTGTCGCGGCCGGAATTGATGCCGTCTTCGATCGAGCGGCGGAAATCGCCGTCGTTGAACAGGCAGAACCCGAGCGCGAGCGGCAGTTCCTCGATCGAGCCGAGGCGGCTCGGCTGATAGGCGGCCGTCAGGCGACCTGCCTTGGCGGGTGTGTGGTTGACGTCATCGCCCATGGGAGAATAGGGCGCGATCGCCGCATGGAAGGCGGAGACAACCGTCGTGTGGTCAGCACCCTGCGCCTTGAGCCGGCGGGCGACGTCGGCGATGTCGGCAATGGCGTTGCGCGTCCCGTCCTTGGCCAGCGCCAGAACGGCCGCGATCACGCCTTCGATATCAATGCCCGGCGTGAAGGCCGCGGCAACCGCAGCGGCAAACACGCCGGCGGCCTCGAGCCCGAAGCTTTCCTGGTGGCCGGAAGCAAACGCGATCGCCTCGTCGTAAGCCGCCTTCGGATCGCAGGCATTGACGACGCCGATCGGCGCCACATACATCGCGGCACCACAATTGACCATGTTGCCGATGCCACCCTGACGCGGGTCGCACGAGGTCAGCTGGTGGCGCTGGAAGATCCATTTTTCCGGATAGAACAGCCGCTCGATCAGCAACGCTTCGCGCTGCAGTTCCGGCACGTAGCGCGGCACCCATGCGATCTGCCTGACCATGCCGTCGGCCATGTCCCAGGCGTCGAGATGTCGACTTACGTCACCGTAGATATCCATCAGGCAGAGCGTCATCAACGTGTCGTCGGTGACGATGCCGTTGCCGCGCACCCGGCCGTTGCGCGCCGTGGCATCGAGCGACATC
Source organism: Ensifer sp. (assembly GCF_031989085.1). Taxonomy (NCBI): domain Bacteria; kingdom Pseudomonadati; phylum Pseudomonadota; class Alphaproteobacteria; order Hyphomicrobiales; family Rhizobiaceae; genus Ensifer; species Ensifer sp. The sequence continues at coordinate 213,656 of NZ_DALZXU010000003.1, read as the reverse complement.
TTGTGCCACTCGGTGTCCAGCGAGCTGACCCGGCCATATCGCTGCGCGATTTCGGCGGCCGGCAGTTTTTCGACCGGCGCCCCCATGGCGTCGCCGAGTGCGACGCCATGGATGAGCGCGCGGACTCTCCCCTTCAGAGAGAGCCCTTGAACGCTACTTTTCTGCATCGAGAACAGTCCTTGCATACTCGTTGAGACGTTTGCCGCCGGCCGCTTCCCACTCCGCGACATACTGGTCCCACTGATCCATCTTGGCGGCGCCGGAGATGAACTTGTAGACCCAGGAGCGGTAGACGTTTTCGGTGGCGTCGAGATCGGCGGCGTAGTCGGCCGGCCAGACGAAGGTGTTGTCCGGCTTGAAGTCCTTCTGGATCGTCGCCAGCGACTGCTGGGCCGCTTGCGACTGCCAGACGACGGGCGGGGTCCAGTTGGCCGCCACCATGAAGCGGGCATACCAGGTGGCGATCTTGTCGGTGACCTTATAGGCGTCACCGTCCTTGGTGTATTCCTGGCCCTCGAAGCCGAGGCGGTCGAACATCTGGCCTTCCGGGCTTGCCATGAAGTCGAGCAGCTTCATCACCTCGGCCTTGTGTTCCGACACGGATGAGATCGCAAAGCCACGCGATTCCTTAGAAACATCGACGGCCGAGAGCCCCTGGCCGCCCGGTCCCTTCGGCGGCGGCAACAGCACGAGTTCCGTGCCCGGATGAACCTGACGCATCTTGCCGCCATAGATGTCGATGACCTCGCCGGAGGAGCCGAAAATCACCCCGGCACGGCCGGTGTAGAACTTGTCTTCCTTCACATCGAACTTGGTGGTGATGTATTCGGGATCGTAGAGGCCCTGTTCGCGCAGCGATGCGTAGAAGGCGATCTTGTCCTTCTCCTGCGACGTGACGCGGGCATGCACCCACTCGCCGCCGGCGTTCTTCATCCAGCTGCCGGTAATGCCGAAAGCCTGGTTGAAGATGGAATCGAGCTCGTTGGTGTTGTCGGCCGTGGTCACGCCATAGCTGTCGGCGACGCCGTTGCCGTCGAGATCGCCATCCTTGATCGCCTTGAACAGGGTGACATAGTCTTCGACGGTTTCAGGCGCCTTGAGGCCGGTCTTTTCCAGCCAGTCCTTGCGGATCACCGGCTGGGGGCCGCGCACCGGATAGACGTAGAGCAGATAGGGATAGTTCTTCAGGCGCTCGACATTGTGCGGCCACAGCGCGTCCTTCAGATATTTGGTGTCGGCCAGCATCGGGCCGAGGTCTTCAAGCACGCCCTGCTCGACCATCTTGGCGTCGCCGCCCTGGAAATAGATCAGGTCCGGGATATCGCCCGACAGCAGCATGACCGACAGCTTGTCGGCGTAACCGGAAGACGGCAGGTCGACGAGTTCGATGTCGAGATCGGTGCCCTGCGCCCGGAGCGCTTCCTCAATGCGCTGCAGGTGCTTGACGTCGTCGGGGTTGGACGGGGTGAAGTCCTTGGAGACCACCCGGATCTTGACCGGCTCGGCCATCGTCGGGGCAGTGGCAGCAAGGCTGAGCGCTAGCGCAGTCGATGCCAGCAGGACCATTTTTCTAAGCATTTCGTCTCCTCCGTTTAGATAGGCTTCTTTGTTGGAACGCGTGTCGTCGTCACCCCTTGAGCGCGCCGCTCATGGTTCCCTTGGTGAAGAATTTCAGGATCAGCGGATAGATCGCCAGGATCGGCACGATGGTGAGCAGGATCATGCCGGCCTTCAGCGACCGCAGGTCGATCTGGCTGGCGCCGGTGTTGTTGCTGGCGCTGTTTGCGCCGACGATCGCGACCTTGTCGCCATCGATGACGAACTGGCGCAACACCACCTGCAACGGCCATTTGCCCTGGTCGTTCAGGTAGATCATCGCGCGGAAGAACTCGTTCCAGTGAAAGACGAGGTAGAACAGCGAGATGGTCGCGAGCGCCGGCTTGGCGAGCGGAAGGACCAGATGCCAGAACACCTGGAACGGGTTGGCGCCATCGAGTTCCGCGGCCTCCAGCAGTTCCTTCGGGATCTCCTCGAAGAACCGGATGAGGATGATCAGGTACCAGGCATTGACCGCCTTGAAGAGGATCACCGACCAGTAGCTGTCGAGAAGGCCGAGCCGCTTGTTGACGAAATAGTCGGGGATGATGCCCGGCTCGAAGACGATGGTGACGAGCACGAGGATGAACAGCGCCTTGCGGCCCGGCAGGCCGGGCCTGGAAAGACCCCAGGCCATCAGGGCCGTGCCGACGACGCCGATCACGGTGCTGACGGCGGTGATGAAGATCGAGTTGAAGATGCCACGCTGAACATTGGGATGCTGCAGCAGAACGCTCCAGACCTCGAAGGACAGGCCTCTCGGTATGATCGTCAGCCCGCTCATGCCCGGCACCTTTGCCGGCTCCGACAGCGAGACGGCGAGCAGGTTGAGGATCGGCTGGACCGTGACGACGACGAGCAGCAGCAGCGTCGAGACAATGATCGCATATTCGATGCGTTCGATCGGGGTCTTGCGCGACAGGGCCATTACCAGACTCCCTTTCCGGTCAGACGCTTGGAGACGAAATGGGCGATCACGATCATCATCGTGCCGAGCACGGCCTTGAAGAGGCCGGCGGCCGTTGCCAGCGAGTATTCGCCGGTCTGCAGCCCGATGCGGTAGACATAGGTGTCAACGATATCGATCTTGCTGCGCACCACGTCGTTGGACAGGTTGATCACCTGGTTGAGGTCGGCGTTGAGGAACATGCCGGCATTGAGGATGAACAGCGTCGCGATCGTCGGCACGATGCCCGGCAGCGTGACGTGGCGGATCTTCTGCCAGCGGTTGGCGCCATCGATTTCGGCGGCATCGTAAAGCTGCTGGTCGATGGCGATGATGGCCGCCAGATAGAGCAGGCTGTCCCAGCCGGCCGAACGCCAGATTTCGGTGAAGACCAGCACCCAGCGGATGGCGCCGGTGTCGGTCATGAACGAGCGCGGCGCGATGCCGGCCATGCCCATGAGATTGTTGACGGCGCCATCGGTCGGCGACAGTGCGGCAATGAAGATGCCGGCAATCACCACCCATGACAGAAAATGCGGCAGATAGATCGCCGACTGGATGAACTTGCGCAACGATCCGCCGCGCACCTCGTTCAGGAGCAGCGCGACGATGATCGGCACCGGCAGGAAGAACACCATCTTCATCGCCGAGATGATCAGGGTGTTGGCGAGCACTTGCCAGAACACCGGCGAGGAGAACAGCACCTGGAAATGCTTGATGCCAACCCAGATGTTGGGCGGCACGATGCGGACCTGTTCGAAGGCGATGCGCGCCTCCCAGATCGGCAGGTAATGGAAGATCAGAAAGAACAGGATGCCCGGCGCCATCATGACGTAATAGGGCCACCAGCGCCGCCAGCCTTCGGCGGCGACCGCCACGCGGCCATGCTTGCGGCGCGCGCTCGATTTGGGAACGTTCCCAAATTTAGGCGCCATCACCGCCTCGTCACGATTGGTCATTGCTTACCCCCTCCCGGAGCTTGCTGCGCGTCTGGGCTGGTCGAGCGACAGATCGGCCAATGAGCCGCGCTCGATCAGCCGGCATGGCATGAACACCCGGCCATGCTCGGGCCGGCCGGCAATTTCGTCGAACAGGCAATCGACGGCGCGTACGCCGATCTCGCGCCCGGGCTTGGCGACCGTCGTCAGTCCCGGCCAGGAAAATGCGCCGGCCGGAATGCCGTCGAAGCCGAGGATCGAGACGTCTTCCGGGCAGCGCAGACCTGCTTCGCGCACGGCCACCATCGCGCCGAGCGCCATCAGATCGTTGGCAGCGAAAACGGCGAGGTGACCGACACGGTCGCGTTCAAGCAGTCGCATCATCGCCGTGCGCCCGCCCTCGACGGTGTATTCGCCATCTTCCATCGGCAGCGCCGCCGGGTCGATGTCGCGCTCGACGCAATGCTCATGGAACGTCCGCAGGAAGCGGGCGCGCGCAATACGCGACTTCGGCCCGAGGATCAGCGCCGGCGCGTGATGGCCCTTGGAGACCAAATGGTCCATGCCGAGCCTGACCGCCTGGGCAATATCGGAGCCGACGCTGGAATTGGCGGGAAAGCGCTCGGCACTCGAGCCGATCAAGACGAAGGGCAGGCCGAACCGGTCGAGATCGTCGAAGCTGTCGGCGACGGGATTGATGATCGCGCCATCGACCCGCGCCTGCCGAAGCGCACGCAGGTGGCTGGCCTCGCGGCCATGATCCCAATCGGACGAGAAAACCAGAAGCGAGGTACCGTTTTCGGCAGCGCGATCCTGCGCGCCGCGCGCCACCTCGGCCCAGAACGGGTTGGTAATGTCGGGAATGACGAGACCGAGCAGGCCGGTGCGGCCGGACCGCATCCCGACGGCCAGGTCATTGCGCTCATAGCCGACGGCACGGGCGGCCTCGAGCACGCGCTCGCGGGCTTCGTCCGTAATGTTGGACGCGCCGGAGAGCGCCCGGCCGGCGGTGCTCTTCGACACCCCCGCCTTGCGCGCCACGTCAATGATCGTCGGCCGCCTCCGCTGCATTCAGACACGCCCTCCCATGGCATGAGTTCGTGGGAACGTTACCACGGAGATTTTGAGTCCGCAAGTCCACCGATTTCCGAGGTGGTTTTGCCAGTGATGACGCGGGATAAAAAAGAAAAAGGCCACCGTGGAACCGGCGGCCTCAAATTGAGAGATATGACCTCCACACACGGTGAGAGGTGCAACCTCCAGAGGGAACATCGCTCCTGCAGCGGGGAGGATGGCTGCGTCCCGAGCGACAACGATAATGTGACATCTCCGCGCCCGCTTCTCAATCAATGCAAAACCAGAACTCGGGGCGGAGCCGGATCGCTCTTCCAACATTCGCCCGGGGGCCGCGATTTTTTACTACGCTGACGCATCAGACGCTCAAGCGCTGTGATAGACCGCGCTCTCTCAGGCAGCGGCCACACCCGGGCGGCACCACAGAGAGTGCGGCGCTTGCGCACATCCGGCCCATTGCCTTGACATATGCGCTGTCGCATTTACGATAGTGGCATGCTGATCGTGACTTCATATGCCCTTCGAGAACCCGTGCGCCTCAAAGCGGGATCGTAACCCGGCCGCGGCTTTCATCGTGCGCGACCGGGGCATGTCACACCATCCCAGCTATTTCCCCGTGGCTGAGACGATGAAATCGATCGCCGGTTCGTACCGCCACTTGCGGACATCCTGATAGCGAGCAGGCCTTCAGTACTCGACAGCATTCCATGAAAAACATCCCGCAATCAGACAGCTGGCACTCCGGCCTTTTCACGACGTTCGACGTTGCCAACGCACTTGGTGCGAGCGCGACGTCCCTTGCCGCGCTGCTTGAATGCGGAATGCTGAAAAGTGCCCGCCAGGCGGCCCGCGCCGGCAAGGCCGAGCATTTCGTCCTGGACCCGGGATCGCGTGCCAGCCTCGCCATCATGCATGCCCTTCACAGCCACGCCGCCCTCGACGTGACGCTGGCCGAGCAGGCGCTTTCGAGCTGGCCGACGATCGCCCTGTCCGTCGCCAGCCTTGTCGACTTCCAGCCCGACGCCTCGAACGACGATAGTGCGTGCCTTGAGCCGGCATCGACGGCGGACCCATTCCAGTTCTACGGGCCCCATGCCGGCGAACCGCTGCCGGTCGCCATGCTCGACGACTACATCGATGTGATCGACGGGCGATATCTGCTGTGGCGAAGGCCGATGGAGGATCCGCAGGGGCTGGCATCGGCTCTCCATGCCAGCCAGCAACGCCTGCGCATCGACCCGCATGATGTCGCCGCACAGGGCGACTTTCTCGCGGCGGCCGCCGTCGTCAGGCGGTCGCCCGAACACCAATCGATCTGGCTCGGTTCGATCAGGGACGGACGGTTCTGCCCGGTCTCGTCAACGCGCGACGCCCGTCCGTGCGAGCGCCTGCCAACGGCACCGAAGATCGACGAGCCAGGCAGCCTCGCAACACTGGCCACCAATTATTGCTCGAAGCACTCGGTCAACATCTCGCTTGCCGCGCGCTCGATGAAACGGCGAGCGCTCGGATTGACCGTCAGATAGCGCCAGCCCGCACCGGTTTCCCTGCAAGCGCCAGCATTTGAAGACACTCTGAAGACACAAGGCATGATCATGATCCAGACCCCTTACTACCTGATCGACAAGGCGAAACTCCTTCGCAACATGGAGAAGATCGCCCTTGTGCGCGAAAAATCCGGCGCCAAGGCGCTGCTCGCGCTCAAATGCTTTGCCACATGGTCCGTCTTCGACCTGATGCGCGACTACATGGACGGCACGACGTCGTCCTCCCTCTATGAGGTGCGGCTGGGGCGCGAAAAATTCGGCGGCGAAACCCACGCCTACAGCGTCGCCTACGGTGACAATGAAATTGCCGAGGTGATCGGCCACGCCGACAAGATCATCTTCAACTCGATCGGCCAGCTCGATCGCTTCGCCGACAAGGCATCCGGCATCGCCCGCGGCCTGCGCCTCAATCCGGGCATGAGCTCGTCCAGTTTCGACCTCGCCGACCCTGCCCGCCCCTTCAGCCGGCTCGGCGAATGGGATGCGGCCAGGATCGAGACCGTCATGGATCGCATCAGCGGCTTCATGATCCACAACAACTGCGAGAACAGGGATTTTGCCCTGTTCGACCGGATGCTGGGCGAGATCGAGGAAAGGTTCGGCGGACTGCTCTCCCGCGCCGACTGGATCAGCCTCGGCGGCGGCATTCACTTTACCGGCGACGACTATCCGGTCGATGCCTTCTGCGAGCGCCTGAAGTCCTTTTCCGGCCGCCATGGCGTCCAGGTCTATCTGGAGCCCGGCGAAGCCGCGATCACCCGCAGCACGACGCTCGAGACCACCGTTCTCGACACGCTCAACAACGGCAAGGACCTCGCCATCGTCGACAGCTCGATCGAGGCGCACATGCTCGACCTCCTGATCTACCGCGAAAGCGCCAAGGTCGAGCCGAATGCCGGACCGCACAGCATCATGGTCTGCGGCAAATCGTGCCTTGCCGGCGATATCTTCGGCGAGTTCCGCTTTCCAGAGCCTCTGAAGGTCGGCGACCGCGTCTCGTTCCAAGATGCGGCCGGCTACACCATGGTCAAGAAGAACTGGTTCAACGGCGTCGGCATGCCGTCGATCGCCGTCAGAGAGCTTGACGGCAGCGTCAGGCTCGTCCGCGAATTTTCATTCGCCGACTACGAACAGAGCCTCTCCTAAGGCTCGTCCTACCCCCACAGAAGAAGGAAAAATCACCCGAAATGAAGAAGAACGTTCTCATCATCGGCGCCGGTGGCGTGGCTCAGGTCGTGGCGCACAAGTGCGCGCAGAACTGCGATGTACTGGGAGACATCCATATCGCATCCAGAACGGTCGAAAAGTGCCGCGCGATCGTCGACTCCATTCACGAAAAGAACAGCCTGAAGACCAAGGTCGCACTCGAAGCCCATGCGCTCGACGCCATGGACGTCGAGGCGACGAAGGCACTGATCGAAAAGACCAAGGCCGGCATCGTCATCAATGTCGGCTCCGCCTTCGTCAACATGTCGGTGCTGCGCGCCTGCATGGACACTGGTGCCGCCTACATGGACACCGCGATCCATGAGGACCCGAAGAAGATCTGCGAAACGCCGCCGTGGTACGGAAACTACGAATGGCAGCGTGCGCAGGAGTGCAAGGAAAAAGGCATCACCGCCATCCTCGGCATCGGCTTCGATCCGGGCGTGGTCAACGCCTATGCACGCCTCGCCAAGGATGAGTATTTCGACAAGGTTACCGCCGTCGATATTGTCGACATCAATGCCGGCAGCCATGGCAAATACTTCGCCACCAACTTCGACCCGGAGATCAACTTCCGCGAATTCACCGGCGTCGTCTATTCCTGGCAGAACGGCCAGTGGCAGACCAATTCGATGTTCGAGGTCGGCAAGGAATACGACCTGCCGGTGGTCGGAAAGTGCAAGGCCTACATGACCGGCCACGACGAGGTTCATTCGCTGGCAAAGCACATGGACGGCGCCGACGTGCGCTTCTGGATGGGCTTCGGCGATCACTACATCAACGTCTTCACCGTCTTGAAGAACCTCGGCCTCCTGTCGGAACAGCCGGTCAAGACGGCCGAAGGGCTCGAGGTCGTGCCGTTGAAGGTGGTCAAGGCCGTGTTGCCGGATCCGTCGTCGCTGGCGCCGAACTACCAGGGCAAGACCTGCATCGGTGATTTCGTGAAGGGGTTGAAGGACGGCGTTGAACGCGAAGTCTTCATCTACAATGTCGCCGACCACAAGGAAGCCTTCGAGGAGGTCGGATCGCAGGGCATCTCCTACACCGCAGGCGTTCCGCCGGTCGCAGCCGCGATGCTGATCGCGTCAGGCGAATGGGACGTGAAGCAGATGGTTAATGTCGAAGAACTGCCGCCGCGCCCGTTCCTCGACATCCTCAACCGGATCGGGCTTCCCACCCGCATCAAGGATGCCGATGGCGATCGCGCGCTGACGTTCTCGTGAGCCGATGAACCCCATCCGGCAGGTGGTCCGCATGTGACCGCCTGCCAGGGGTCGACAGCAAGCCCAATCATCGCGGGATGATTGGGCTTGCGTTGTTTTTTAATGGCTTATCGGCTGCCACATCGATGCTGCATGCGATAAGCGAAACGCTTCATTAACGCGATTCACTTAGCTGCCCGTACCCCGGCGCATCGCCGGCCAACCACGTATGAGTTCCTTCTGACATGCCCCCAATGACTGCCCCGGTTCACAGTTTTCATCAAAAGATTGCATCCTTTTGCGAGCTCCGGCTCGCCTGTGCCCTTCCCAAGCACGACTATGACAACCTTCGCCACTACATGCTGGATTTCGTCGTCCGGCGGGCCATGCCGCCGCAGACCGGCAACAAGCTCGACTGGAAGGAAATCGGCCTTGCCTGCGATCTGGACGAAGACAGCCTGCGCATCACCAAGCGCCTCGCCAAGCATGGCTTTGAAGCCATCATCCGCTGGCTGAAAGGGCCGAGCGCCAGCGCGCCGGCCAGAAAGACGCCGACCGGCCATGGCTGGGTCAAGGCACCGGCGGCGCCGGTCCGCCGGATCGGCCTGGAACAACGGCGTTTCGCCACCACCCGGTAATTCCCACCCACAACGTCCCCGAAATCGTTTCGATCAGGGGGCGTCCGCCTGCAATGGGAAGGCGGCGGCAGAAAGCGTCGCGGCCGCAGCCGCGGCACTCAAGACGCGGAAAGCTCGATTTTCGGCCAGGTCCTTTCGGCCGACGGCTCGGTTTCGATCAAGGCCGAATGCCGCTCGCGAAAGGCGGCGGCAAGCGTCTGCAAGGCCTTGCGGGAGCGCGCGTCGGTCAAGGTCGAATGCAGGACGATCTCCGAGGACGGAAGCGGCGGCAGGCCAAACTGCTTGCTGACTTCGACGGTGTCTGTGGGCGCTAGACGACAGGAAAACGGGCCGACGGCCAGGCCCGCGGAGACGGCGGCGTTGACCGCCGTCGACACGCCGACGAACACTTCCACCCAGGGAACACCGGCCGCATCGAGCGCGCGCGTAGCGATGTCGCGCACGCCGCAGAGCGGCGCTAGTGCGGCAAGGCGAAGCGGCTCGCCCGGCGCCCGCTTGAAGCCAGGGGACGCGAACCAGCCGAAATGCTCCGGCCCCAGCGTCTCGCCGTCACGCCGGTCCTCGTCGCGCCGGATGATGACGGCATCGAGTTCGCCGCGGTCGAAGGCGCCCAGAAGATTTCGCGATGTTTCCAGCCGGACCTCGATGCACAGGCCGGGATCATGTGCGTAAAGACGCGCGAGCAGGGTCGGCACCTCCGGTCCGGCGACATGCGCCGCAATGCCGAGCCCGAAGCGGCGGCGCGTCGATGACAGCCCGGCCAGCGCCCGCTCATGGGCGGCCAAAAACTCGCGCGCGCCAGCGATGAACACCGCGCCCTGCGCCGAAAGGCGAACCTGCCTCGGCGTGCGCTCCAGCAGCCTGACGCCGAGGCGATCCTCGAGCCGCTTCAGCTTGACGCTGATTGCACCTTGCGTGCTGCCGAGAAACTCCGCCGCGCGGGTAAAGCTCTGAAAATCGGCAATCGCAACAAAGGCCTGCACCGCGTCCACATCCAGCGTCGTCATAACAACCATCCAGTTTTGTTGTCTCTGAAATAGCTATCCATACAATTCCGTTGTGATCAAGGTCCGATTATCGTGCGCCTGCCCTATCGATATCAAACCGGGCGGAGCGCTCGGGGAAGGTCGCATCGCCTCTTCCCGCATCCCGCCGCAGCCTCGAAAGACCAAGAGCATGAACGAACCCATAAACCGCCGCAGCGCGCTGGCGCTTTCAGCCGCCTGCCTCTCTACGGCGATGTTCGGACTGGAAATCTCCAGCATTCCGGCAATCCTGCCGACGCTGGAGCAGGTGCTCGGCGCGGACTTCAAGCAGCTGCAGTGGATCATGAACGCCTACACCATTGCAGTCACGGCCGTGCTGATGGCTGCGGGAACCTTGGCCGACCGCTACGGACGCAAACGCGTGTTCATCGCCGGCATCGCCGCCTTCGGCATTGCGTCGTTGATCTGCGGGCTGACCGACAACGCCTCGGTGCTGATCATCGCGCGCTTTCTTCAGGGCATGGCCGGTGGCGTGATGCTCATCTGCCAGATCGCCGTTCTCTCGCACCAGTTTCCATCCGGCCGCCAGCGCGGCATCGCGTTCAGCTGGTGGGGCATCATCTTCGGCGTAGGCCTCGGCTTCGGCCCGATCGTCGGCGGCGCAACGGTCGCGCTGCTGAGCTGGGAATGGGTGTTTCTCGTTCACGCCGTGCTTGCGGTCGTAGCCGTAGCGCTTGCGTTCGCAGGCGTGCAGGAATCGCGCGATCCGGGTGCCGAGCGCCTCGACGTCGCCGGCATCGTCACATTATCGGTCGCGGTCTTCTGCCTCGCCTACTTCATCACGCAAGGGCCCGAACTCGGCTTTACCAGCCCGAGCGCGCTGTCGGTCCTCGGCCTGGCCGTCCTCAGCCTGATCGGCTTCATCGTTGCCGAAAAGGTCAGCCCCCGACCGATGTTCGACTTTTCGGTGTTCCGCAACCGCGACTTCTCCGGCGCACTGTTCGGATCGATGGGCATGAACATCAGTTTCTGGCCGTTCATGATCTATCTCCCCATCTGGTTTCAGGCGGGCCTCGGCTATGACGGCGTCACCGCGAGCATAGCGCTTCTGGCCTACACGCTTCCGCCGCTCGTCATTCCGCCTTTCGCAGAACGCCTGATGCTTCGCTTTCGCCCGGGCATCGTCATTCCGGCCGGCCTGTTCACGATCGGTCTCGGCTTTCTCATGATGAAGATCGGCAGCACCGTTTCCGGCGCCAGCTGGCTAACGATGCTTCCGGGCTGCGTGGTGGCGGGCATGGGCATCGGCTTCACCAACACGACGGTCACCAACGCCGCGACCGGAGCGGTCACGCCCGAGCGGGTCGGCATGGCCTCGGGCATCGACACCAGTGCGCGGATGATTTCGCTTGCAATCAACATCGCGCTGATGGGGCTGATCCTGGTCGAGGGTGTGCTGTCGGCGTTGCAAAGCGCGCCACTCGGCCACATCGCCGGCACGGAGTTGCGCGTGCTTGCCGAAAAGATCTCGGCCGGCGGCTTGCTGGGCTCAGGCTACGGCCTGCCGGAAAGTCTTATCCATGGAGCGCTGAAAGAAGGATTTGGCTGGGTCATGCTCTATGGCATGGCCGGCGTCTGGCTGTCGGCGGCCGCAAGCCTGCTCGTCTTCGGCCTGCGCGCGAAAGCGGAAACGACGTTTGCCTGCCCGAGGGCGAAATCGTCCTAACGCAGCCGGCACCGCCCATGCCCCTTCGCCGCGTCGACAAAACCGTCGACGCGGCGAAAAGTCCATTCACGGCGGCATCCGCGATGCGCTATAGCGTGACAATCGTTGACGCAGACATATTGGACACATTGCCCATGACCGACACTGTTATCGATCGCTTCCTCCGCTACGTCGTTATCGACACCCAATCGGATGCCAAGTCGAAGACCACGCCCACCACCGAGAAACAGAAGACGCTCGGCAAGCTTTTGGTCGAAGAGCTGCTGGCGATGGGCGTCTCCGACGCGCATCTCGACGAACACGGCTATGTTTACGCGACGGTTCCGTCGAACGTCGACAAGCCGGTCCCGGTCATTTGTTTCTGCTCGCACATGGACACGGCGCCCGATTTCACCGGCACCAACGTCAAGCCGCAGATCATCAGGAATTATCAGGGCGGTGACATCCGGCTATCAGGCGATCCGCAGCAGGTCATTCGCGTCAGCGACCACCCGGTTCTGCTCGACCAGATCGGCAATGATATCATCACCACCGACGGCACGACGCTTCTGGGCGCCGACGACAAGGCCGGCGTTGCCGAGATCATGTCGGCAGCACAGATCCTGATGGACAATCCCGATATCAAGCACGGCGCCATCCGCATCCTCTTCACACCCGACGAGGAAGTCGGCCGCGGCGCCGACAAGGTCGACCTGAAGAAGCTCGGCGCCCGGTTCGGCTATACGATCGACGGCGAGACCGCCGGCCATATCGAGGACGAGACCTTCTCCGCCGATGGCGTCGAAATCACCATCGCGGGCGTCGCCATCCATCCGGGTTTTGCCAAGGGCAAGATGGAAAACGCCATCAAGATCGCCGGCGCCATCATCGACCGCCTGCCCAAGGACATCGCGCCCGAAAGCACGGAAGGCCGCGAAGGCTTCATCCATCCGACCGGCGTCACCGGCACGATGGAGAAGGCCAGCCTCAGCATGATCGTGCGCGATTTCGAGGACGAGGGCCTGGCGACCAAGGAAGCCCTGATCGAGGGCATCGTCAAGCAGGTGATCGCCGCCTATCCGGGCTCCTCCTACACCTTCGAGGTCAAGCAGCAGTATCGCAACATGAAGGCGATCCTCGCCCGCAACCCGGAGATCACCGACAACGCGCTCGAAGCCGTGCGTCGCGCCGGCATGACGCCGGTGCGCGGCAGCATCCGTGGCGGCACCGACGGTTCGCGCCTGTCGTTCATGGGCCTGCCCTGCCCCAATATCTTCGCCGGCGGCCACGCCTTCCACTCGCCGCTCGAATGGGTGAGCCGCCAGGACATGGAACGGGCCGTCAACACATTGGTGGAGCTCGCCAAAGTCTGGGAAGAACGCGTCTGACATCGGCAGCCGAAGCCGACGCTACGGCTTCGAGATAGCGACATAGACAAAAAAGGGCCGAAGCACGCGATGTGCTTCGGCCCTTTTCATATCGGACAGCCGGTACAGCGTGGCCGCGACCGATCGAAATCAGCTGCGCAGGCCCGGCGCTTCCTGGCCGGTGCGCGCGACATATTCGGTATAGCCACCGCCATACTGGTGCACGCCCTCCGGCGTCAGCTCCAGCACGCGGTTCGACAATGCCGCCAGGAAGTGGCGATCGTGCGAGACAAACAGCATCGTGCCCTCATACTGCTCCAGCGCCTTGATCAGCATTTCCTTGGTGTCGAGATCGAGGTGGTTGGTGGGCTCGTCGAGCACCAGCAAGTTCGGCGGATCGAACAGCATCATCGCCATCACCAGTCGCGCCTTCTCGCCACCCGAAAGCACGCGGCAGCGCTTCTCGACGTCGTCGCCGGAAAAACCGAAGCAGCCGGCAAGCGCCCGAAGCGGACCCTGGCCCGCCTGCGGGAAGGCATCTTCGAGCGACTGGAACACCGTGCGTTCGCCATCGAGCAGGTCCATGGCGTGCTGGGCGAAGTAACCCATCTTGACGCTGGCGCCGAGCGCGACGCTGCCCTCGTCCGGGTCGGTCGAACCGGTCACCAGCTTCAGAAGCGTGGACTTGCCGGCGCCGTTGATGCCCATGATGCACCAGCGCTCGCGGCGACGCACCATGAAGTCGAGGCCTTCATAGATGCTGCGCTCGCCGTACTTCTTGTGCACGTTCTTGATGCTGATGACGTCTTCGCCCGAGCGCGGCGCCGGGCGGAACTCGAACGACACGGCTTGCCGGCGCTTGGGCGGCTCGACCCGGTCGATCTTGTCGAGCTTCTTGACCCGGCTCTGCACCTGGGCTGCGTGCGATGCACGCGCCTTGAACCGCTCGATGAACTTGATTTCCTTGGCGAGCATCGCCTGCTGGCGTTCGAACTGCGCCAGCTGGTGCTTTTCATTCTGCGCCCGCTGCTGCTCGTAGAAGCCATAGTCGCCGGAATAGCTGTTGAGCTGGCCACCGTCGATTTCGACCACCTTGGTGATGATCCGGTTCATGAACTCGCGGTCGTGCGAGGTCATCAGCAGCGCGCCTTCATAGCCCTTGAGGAAGGCTTCGAGCCAGATCAGGCTTTCGAGATCCAGGTGGTTGCTCGGCTCATCGAGCAGCATCACGTCAGGGCGCATCAACAGAATGCGCGCCAGCGCGACGCGCATCTTCCAGCCGCCGGAAAGCGCGCCGACGTCGCCGTCCATCATCTCCTGGGAGAAGCTGAGGCCCGCAAGCACTTCGCGCGCGCGGCCCTCGAGCGCATAACCGTCGAGTTCCTCGTAGCGCGCCTGCACTTCGCCATAGCGCTCGATGATCGCGTCCATCTCGTCGAGACGATCGGGATCGACCATGGCGGCTTCAAGCTCGTGCAGTTCGGCAGCAACGGTGCTGACCGGCCCGGCGCCATTCATCACCTCGGCCACGGCGCTGCCGCCCGACATCTCGCCGACATCCTGATTGAAGTAGCCGATCGTCACGCCCTTATCGACGGCGACCTGGCCTTCGTCCGGCATCTCTTCGCCTGTGATCATGCGGAAGAGCGAGGTCTTGCCCGCACCGTTCGGACCGACGAGGCCGACCTTCTCACCCTTGTTGAGGGCAGCCGATGCCTCGATGAAGAGGATGCGGTGGCTGAGCTGCTTGCTGATATTTTCGATACGAATCATGTTTTACGGGCCCGGAACGTTGCGGCGCCCTTATGTCACGGGTAACGGCCGCGCCGCAAACGTTGATTCGCGGCGTCTGCCCTCCCAAAAATGCAAGGGAAACGAGGCATCCCAAAGCCTAGATGCCTCCCCAAGCCTTGCGATTACTGCTCAGAATAGTGGCCGTAGAGAACCGGCATCAACCCGACCAGCGCCTCGAAGCGTTTGAAATTCTTGCGCTCTGGGCGGGTCCAGCCGGTCTCGGCAAGCGCCGACAGCCGCGGGAACACCAGTCGGTCGAACACGCCGCGATCGGTCATCGGCTCGGACCAGATGCAGCACTGCAGTCCGCGCAGATGTTTCTTCTGGGCGTCCGTCCATCCCTCGATCGGGTCGAACAGGTAGAGTTTTTCCGGATCCGACCACCCGGCCCAGCTGCCGCCGGGCTCGGACCAAACAGGGCTGTTGGCCATGTCGAGGTAGTAGACCTGCCCCGGGCAGACGACGATGTCGTAGCCTTCGCCGGCAAGCTCGGCATTGGCCTCGACCGTGCGCCAGCCGAACAGCAGCGATTTCTGCTTGTCGATGACGTTGCCATGGGCGGCCTCCTGCCAGCCGCCCGTGACGCAGCCGCGGCTGGCGAGGAAGCTCTGCACACGGGCAAGGAATTCGGCCTGCAGCACCGCGGCGCCCGAGCCGTCGATCTCGTCGGCGCCATGGGTGTTGGTGACCACATTCAGCCGCTTGGCGTGAGCCGCCGCCATTTCGTCGCCAGCCACCTGCGCCAAGCGTTCGAGCGCCTGCGGCGAACCAGACCAGGCCCCGAGCGGCACCTCGTCCGCACCGACATGGATGATCTTTGACGGGAACAGCGCGATCAGTTCGTCGAAGACGGTTTCGAGCACCCGATAGGTTTCCTCACGCACCGGGTTCAGGCAATTGTCCGGGAAACCCTGCACCGAATAGTAGCTGCCTGCCTCTCCAGGGTCGCGCAACTCGGGAATGGCCTGCAGCATCGCAAAGGAATGGCCGGGGACGTCGATCTCCGGCATCACCTCGATACCGAGCGTCGCGGCAAGCGCGACGATCTCGCGAACCGCCGCCTTGGTGTAGTAACCGCCGGCGACATCAGGGCCGGAGCCGAGCAGCGGCGGGATCTTGCGACCATGGCCGCGCCAGGCGCCGATCTCGGTCAGCGCCGGATAGGCGTCGATCTCGATGCGCCAGGCCTCGTCGTCGGAGAGGTGCCAGTGGAAACGGTTGAGCTTGTTCCAGGCCATCAGCCTAAGAAATTGCGAGACTTCGGCGGTGCTGTAGAACTGGCGGGCAACGTCGAGATGGGTGCCGCGCCAGCCGAGCGCCGGCTCGTCGCGGATCTCGCCGCCGGCCGGAAACAGGAACGTGCCTGGATGAAGCCGCGCCCCGCGCAGGATCTGTCCGAGCGTGATCAGGCCGTAAAGCAGACCGGTGCGCGTGCCGCCTGATACCGCGATGCCGGCCGGCGAGAAGCGGATGACGTAGCCTTCCTGCGCAAGGTCGGCCGAGAGCGAAAGCGTGGCCCGAAGCCCGCCTTCGGAGACCGGCCGAACGATCCCTTCGACCGGAAACAGGCTGGTTGTCAACGCCGCAAAGGCCTCAGCCGCCGCCTCTGCCTCCGGCCCTTCCGGCGAAAGGTCGAGCCCCTGTGGCGGCGTCAGGCGACCGGAGACGGACACCTCCTGCGGCCAGGGCACGACCGAGACGGCAACCGGTGCGACCTTCGGCACCGGGTAGATCACCGCGCCACGCTTCAGTTCGGCATTGTCGCCATGGGCGCGCGACGGCACCACCGAGATCGGCGCCGTGCTGCCGTCGGCCAGAACGAGATAGGCGGCATTTGCGCCATCGGTCCAGTGCTGCGGCGCAAAGCTCATGCCGTGCGCCTTCACCGTCCATGTGCTTCCGGGCTCAAGCACCAGGCCGGCCGGCGGCGCGAATTCGGAATGGTTGGAGAGCCGGCTCAACAACGCCCCACCTTCGACGACGGCGGCCGGGTCGATGCGGGCGGGTCCGGAAACGCAGAGCCGAAAATCCTTGAGCGGCCGATCGGAGGCATTGGTCAGCGTCAGCGAATAAACGGCTTGTGTCTCCGTCTTTGCCGGCGTCCAGAGGGTCTCCAGCCGAAATTCCGGTTTGGTGGCGATCGTCATCATCATCTCCAGAAAGGTTGGTCGTCGAAAATCTGCACGCCGGCATCGCTGCCCTGGCGCGGTGGATCTGATCGGCACGGCGCCGACGGTCTTTTCACAGGATATCGTTGATGGCGCGGGCCCGGCCCATCGTGTTCGGATCGCCCAAGGAGGCAAGCCGCGATGCGTCCGCCGCCCCTTTTCCATGCACCGTCTCGCCAGCGCCCCGGCAACGGATGTGGCCGAGCTGTGCGAAGGCCGTGCTCGTGATGGAATGCCCCCTCACCCAGGCCCCGCAGGCGTCGCCCTGGACCGGATCTCTCGACTGCGAACATGTCGAACTCCCCTCCAGGTTTCGATGGCGCATAAATTAAGTCAAGAACTTTGACTTATTGATAGGGCTTGGATCGGAGCGGTGTCAATCGGCAGCTTTTCGCGCTCGAAAAACGCAGCGGGAGCACGAAAACAGTCCCGTCCGTCGGGGCGACCGCCGTTGCCATCCATCGCAACTGCCCCGCCGTACCAGCGAATGCAGGACACCATGGCTGATCGCAATGTTTCGCAACATTTCGCAACATCCGGCTCGCAAAAGATGATTAGCTTGGCAAAGTTTCAACCCAACGCTCCAGGATTGCCCCATGCCGAGCGAAGACCGCCGCCAGAACAGGCCCGCCGCACGTATCCTCATCGTCGAGGACGACCCCGAAATCGGCCGGATGCTGGCCGAAGCGCTCGGCGAGCAGGGCATGGAGACCGACATTGCCGATGGCGGCGTCGAGATGGATCGCCGTTTGAGCAGATCGACCTATGACGCCATCATTCTCGATGTCATGCTACCGGGCGAAAGCGGCATCTCGATCTGCCGTCGCCTGCGCGCCGACAGCACCACGCCCATCATCCTGCTGACCGCGCTTGGCGACGAAGTCGACCGGGTCGTCGGCCTGGAGATCGGCGCCGACGATTATGTGACGAAGCCGTTCAGCTCGCGCGAGCTTGTCGCGCGCATCCGCAGCCTGCTGCGTCGATCCGGCTACGGCGCCGCGAGCAAGCAGCGACCGCGCACCCTGCGCTTCGACGGCTGGCGCATCGATGCGACGCGCAGGCAGGTGCATGACCCGAGCAATGCGCGCATTTCGCTCACGACCGCAGAATTCGATCTGCTCTATGC
The DNA here is from genome assembly GCF_031989085.1 of Ensifer sp. Lineage (NCBI taxonomy): Bacteria > Pseudomonadati > Pseudomonadota > Alphaproteobacteria > Hyphomicrobiales > Rhizobiaceae > Ensifer > Ensifer sp. The sequence continues at coordinate 195,363 of NZ_DALZXU010000003.1, read as the reverse complement.
CTTCTGCCTCAACCCGGGACGGGTTATCAGCCGCGAAGAACTGCTCGCCATGACCCATTCGGGACTTGCCGGCCCGATCGACCGCAGCATCGACGTGCATATCAGCCGCCTCCGGCAGAAGATCGAGACCGACCCGAAGGCGCCGGAGATGCTCAGAACCGTCCGGCTCGGAGGCTACACGTTCACCGCCACGGTCGAAGCATCATGATCGCCCGGTTCGCCCGTCTCCGGCCAAGCACCATTCGTGGGCAGATGATCCTGCTGATCCTCGTGGCCGTCGTCGCCGTCGTCCAGATTGGCAGCCTCCTGGAGCGCGCAACGCGCAATTCAGGCGTCACCATCACCAATCCGGACCTCGTCACCGCCCGTCTCGGCACGATCGCGCTCCTGTTGCGTGCATCCGGTCCCGAAGGTGAGGCCGAAATCCTCCGTTCCGCCGCCGCAGCCGGGCTCGATCTGGCAATCGTCGATAAGGCGACGGCCGACGCCCTGCCGTCCCCAACCGGGCTGAACGCGGCGATCGGCCGGGTATTTTCCCGTGTCTTCCCGCCGGATCTCGACATGCCGGCCAACAGCCGCCACGTGCTCGTCGACAACAGGCTGGCGCTCACCGCCGATCTCGACCCGTCGCGCGCGCTGATCTTTCGCAATGTGCCGGAAACGGTGCTGACGACCGACATGACGAGCCCGCTGATTTATCAGCTCCTGTCGGTCGCCATGCTCGGGATCCTGTTTTCCGCCTTCATCTATTTCGTCGTGACAGCCCCTTGCGGCGCATTGCCGCCTCGCTCGGCTCCGTCGACACGTTCCTGGCAGGCGACCGGCCTTTGGACGAACAAGGCAGCCGAGAGATCGTCGACCTTTCAAGAACGCTCAACGAACTGCGCGACCGGATCCACACCCTGATCCAGGGCAGAACACGTATGTTGCGCAGCATCAGTCATGACCTGAGAACACCGATGACGCGGCTGCGGCTGCGCGCCGAGCGGATCTCGGATCAGGGCCTGCGCCAGCAGATGCTGCTCGATCTCGGGCATATCGACCGGATGATCGCCGCCGCCCTCGATTACTTCAGAACCGACAGGCATTGCGAGCCGACCGAACGCGCCGACATTGCCAGCATGCTGCAGACGCTGTGCTCCGACTTCTGCGATGCGGGACATTCCGTCACCTATGAGGGGCCGGGCCGCCTTGTCGCGCTGTGCCAGCCGGATGGCATCATCAGGGCGATGGCCAACCTCTGCGACAATGCCGTCAAGTTCGGCACGGCGGCCGTCATCCGGCTTTCCGGCGACCAGCGGCAGATCGTGATCGAGGTCAACGACGATGGGCCCGGCATTCCGCCCGACATGCACGAGCGGGTGCTGGAGCCATTTTTCCGGATCGACGATGCCCGGGCGATCGATACCGGCACCGCCGGCTACGGTCTCGGCCTTTCGATCGTCGACGAAATCGTCAGGCACCACGACGGCGTGCTCGCGCTCGTCAACGATCCACGCGGCGGACTGACCGCCCGGATCGTCCTTCCGACCACACGACCGGCCGCAACATAATGTAATATTTCAACATCCCCCGACCGCGTGCCTCATGGGATGACAGGTGATCGCCATCGCCTCATCGGCGCCGCTCAGATGCGGCGCAGAGCAGCCCCGGAGTGTACATGCTTCATTTTCCAGGCCCGCGCCCCGCCGCCTTGCGTCTTTTCCTCACCAGCTTCTGCCTTTTCGCCGTGCCCGCAGACCCGGCGGCCGCTGCCGATGCCGCCAGCTTCGATGAGACCCGCCTGTCTCCGGACCAGGCGCCTCACTCGAAATGGAAAATCGTTGTCGGCGCAGGCGGCATCATCCAACCGGAATTCGAGGGCGCCGACAGCTATTCGGTCACGCCAATCCCCTTGGTTTCCATCACCTATGGCGACTGGGTCGAAATCGATCCGGAGGGCCTCGCGGCAACGGTCGCCGATGTGAATAATTTCGCCGTCGACGTGCTGGTCGGCTACGAACTCGGCCGCTCGGAAGACGACGACGTACGCCTGCGCGGTCTCGGCGATATCGACTTCGGGGTCTCGGCCGGAGCGCGACTGCGCTATGAGATCGAGCCTTTCAGCCTGTTTGCGGCGGTGAAGAAAACGGTCAACGGCAGCGAGGGCCTCGTCGGCGAATTCGGTACCGAGGTGACCGTGCCGCTGTCGGAGACGCTGATCGTCGGGCTTGCGGCCTCCGCCACCGTTGCCGACGACAAATACATGGATGCCTATTTCAGCGTGACGCCCGACCAGTCGACCGCTTCCGGCCTTGACGCCTATGATGCCGAGGCCGGCCTGAAAAGTGCCGCGGTATCGGTGTCGGCGATCTATCTGCTTGACCGCAACTGGTTCGTGCGCGGCGAAGCGGAACTCGGGATGTTGCTGTCCGACGCAGCCGACAGCCCGATCGTCGAGCGAGACCTGCAGCCGACAGCGTCCTTGTTCGTCGGCTATCGGTTCTGATCGCCACGCACCGGGCAAGAACGGACCGTTGCCGACAAGGGCACGGCCGAAGCACAGCGAAATATCCATCCGGCCCGGGCAAGCAAATCCACTGGGGCGCCTTCGGCGTGGCTCGCGATCGTCGCTCCACCGGTCGACAGCAGGAGATATGAAATGGTTACAGTGATGGGCCGGCGCCAACGCCTGCTATGGTGGGTCTTTATGCCGATCTGTGCCCTGGTCGCCGTAGTGTCCGCGCGATACCTCACCGGCGCGGGCCCGATACCGCCGGTGATCGCGACCAACGAATTCGCGCGCCCTTTCCTGGTGATCCATGTGGCTGGTTCCGTGGCCGCGCTGGCGACCGCGTGCTTCCAGTTCCTGCCGCGGCTGCGTCCACCGGCCTCGAGGCTCCACCGGCTCACGGGGCGGGTCTATGTCATGGGATGCCTTGTCGGTGGCATCGCCGGCGTGCCGCTCGCGCTCGGGGCATCCACCGGCATGATCTCCTCTTTCGGCTTCGGCATCCTGGCTCTCGCCTGGATCTTCGTCACGGTGCAGGGATGGCGCTGTGCCGTCGAGTGCAGATTTTCCGCGCATCGGGCATGGATGATCCGCTCCTTCGCGCTGACCTTCGCGGCGGTCACGCTGCGCCTTTACCTGATCCTCCTGGAATTCTTGCCGGTCGACTTCGAAGAAGGATATCGCGCCATCTCCTTTCTCTGCTGGGTGCCAAACTGGATCGTGGCGGAAGTCCACCTCTATCGCCGCGGCACAAACGCCAGCAATCTGGCTTACCGCGAGCCCGCATGACGATGCGGGCTCGACGGCTGTGGCCTCATGCCGCCGCCTGTCGACCGAGTTCGGCAAGACCAGCTTCGACGATGTCGAACATTTCGTCGATTTCGGCGGCCGTGATGATCATCGGCGGGCAGAAGGCGATGGAATCGCCGATGTTGCGGCAGATCAGGCCGTTCTTCTGCAGGATCGCACCGACCCGCGCGCCCGTTGCGCCGGCGGCGGCACCGTCGGCGGGCTCAAGCTCGAGCGCGCCGATCAGGCCGACGCCGCGCGCTTCGACGGCGAGCGGATGGCGCTCGAGCGCGTTCAGCCGGCCGAGAAACTGCGGCGAGAGACGGCGCACATTGCCGACCAGATCTCTCTCCTCGATGATCGCAAGATTTTCGAGCGACACGGCGGCGGCGACCGGATGGCCGCTGGCCGTAAAGCCGTGTCCGAGCGCCCCGATCCGGTCGGCCTCGTCGGCAATCGGCTGGTAGACGTTGTCGTTGATCATCAGGGCCGCAATCGGCTGGTAGGACGACGACAGTTGCTTCGACAGCGTCATGATGTCGGGGCGCATGCCGAAGGTTTCGGAGCCGAACATGTTGCCGGTGCGCCCGAAACCGCAGATCACCTCGTCGGCGATCAGCAGGATGTCATACTTGTGCAGCATCTCCTGGATCGCCGCCCAATAGCCCTCCGGCGGCACGATGACCCCACCGGCCCCCATGACCGGTTCACCGATAAAGGCGGCAATCGTCTCCGGGCCTTCCTCGAGGATCAGCGCTTCGAGTTCCTCGGCGCAACAGCGCGAAAAGGCAAGCTCGTCCTGACCGGGTTCGGCGCCGGTTCGGTAATGCGGGCAGGTCGTGTGCAGGATGTTGGGGAAGGGCAGGTCGAAGGAGCGGTGGTTGTTGGGAAGGCCCGTCAGGCTTGCACTCAGCGCGGTGACGCCGTGATAGCCCTTGATGCGCGAGATAATCTTCTTCTTTTCCGGCTTGCCGAGCGCGTTGGATCGATACCAGACCAGCTTGATCGCAGTGTCGTTCGCCTCGGATCCGGAGTTGGCGAAATAGACCTTGGACATCGGCACCGGCGCCATGCCGACCAGCTTCTCGGCGAGATCCGCCACCGGCCCGTGCGATTTCTGCGAGAAGGTGTGGTAGTAGGGAAGCCTAGCCATCTGGCGGCTTGCCGCGTCGACCAGCCGCTGCTCGCCGAAGCCGACGGCCACGCTCCACAGCCCCGCCATGCCCTCGATATAGCGCTTGCCGCTGTTGTCGTAGACGTGGATACCCTCGCCGCGATCGATGATCAGCGGTCCATCCCGTTCGAGCTTGCGCGGGTTGGTATAGGAATGGAGATGGAAGGCCATGTCCCGCGCTTCGGTGGAATTGGGCTGTGCGGTCATCGGCGTCTCCTGTTTCGATGCGTGCTTGTTCTGATGCCTGATTACAGGGCGATATCATAGGTCAGCCAGTCCGTCCTGGTGGCCAGTTGGTCGTAGAGCCCACGTGCCCGATAATTGTTGTCGCGCGTGATCCAGCGGATGACGGACCAGCCACGGTCGCGCCCGATGTCGGCAACCGCCCGGATCAAGGCGGGAGCGGCGCCGCTGCCGCGGGCTTCGGGAGCGACGAAGAGGTCGTCGAGAAAGCCGCCGCGCGCGGCCATCAGCGGCCGGATATACTCGCGAAAATGCGTCAGGCCGATCGGGCGCCCGGAACCATCGAGCGCCAGCCGGCATTCGAGCTGACCGTCGCGGATCCAGCCCCAGACCCGGTCGCGCATCTCCTCGGTCTGATGAACGCCATAGAAGGCTGCAAATCCCGCGTGAAGCTCGTTCCATGCGGACCTGTCGCCCTCAGCAGCCGCGACGATCGTAACACCTGCCATGCCATCCCCCTGTTTGCCGGGTGGGCGCGGCGCCCACCCCTCGATCCTGTCCGTCCCTCACTGCCACCCGGCCGCCGAGCGCTTGCGATACATGTCGCGAAACTGCTCGGTAGAGACGGGCAGGAGATCGCCAGTATCCCAGTCGAGGATAACCGCATGGCGGCGCACCGCATCGAGCGCGTCGATTTCGCCGGCCTTGAATCGCTTCGAGATTTCGGCCGGATCGGTCTCCAGCCATCCCATGCGCTCAGCCCGGATCTTTTCTCGCAGTTCGGCGGTCGCCTTCGCATCGATCTCGTAAGCGCAGATTTCCGGATCGACCGCAGCGATGACGACGCCGTAATCCTTTGCCGCACGCCCGACCGAGACATAGTCGTCGATCACATCGGCCAGCACCCGCTGCGGATCGCGCTCCAGCGGGTCGCCAAAGCCGCCACCGCCGGCCGTCGGGCGCGAGAAGACGTCACCTGCCTCGATCGCCACATCGGAGAAGGTGGCGCCCAGCCATTCCTTCCTGCCGGTTTTTTCCCGCGTCAGCGTCAATCCGTGCGGCATGGAGGGCAATCCACCCTCGATGCCCCAGACGATCGCGCGTTCGCGGTCGCAGATATAGGAAATAACGGTGTTTTCGGCCTCCAGCATCCGTGAGGTCTTCATCACGCCGGCGCCGCCGCGCCATTTCCCCGGACCGGCCGAATCCGTCAGCACCTCGAATTCGGTGGTCAGGATCGGATTTGCCCGCTCCTGTCCTTCGACCGGCTGGGCCATCAGCCCCGTACCGAAGCAAGCGGTCGTGACGTTGCAGCCGTCCATGCCGTTGCGCCCGCCCCAGCCGCCCGGCAGCCAGTCGTAGAACATGAAGATCGGCTTTTCCGGCGCCCGGGCGTCGCGCCCGCCGGTTAGCAGATATTCGAGGTTGAAGGCGCAGGCGATGGCGCGTTCCGGAATGATCTTCGACCAGATCTCGTAGATCGCGTTCATGATCTTCTCGAAGGGCATGAGGAAACCGGTGACGGCCACCGGCCATTTCGCATCGACGATCGAGCCTTCCGGGGCGACGATTTCGAACACCCGGTAGAAGCCGCTGTTGAGCGGCAGATCCGGGAAGAAGGTCTTCATGCCCGCCGCGACCGCCGAGAAGGTCGCGCCGAAGGCGGAGTTGTAGATCGAACCGATGGTCGGGTGGCTGCCGGTGAAGTCGTAGATCGCGCGGTCGCCCTTGATCGTCAGCTTGACCTTGATCGGGATCATGCCTTCGTTGCCGGCCGGGTCGCGATCGATGAAATCCTGGGTTTCCCACTCGCCATCCGGCAAGGCTGCGATGCGCTGGCGCATGGCGCGTTCGACATAATCCTGCACGGCGCCGAGCCCCTGCTTGACCGTGCCCTCGCCGTACTTGCCGACGAGCCGCAGGATCTCGCGCTCGCAGACCTGGGTCGCCTGCGCCTGGGCGTGAATGTCGCCGATGATCGAGGCCGGGTCGCGGGTGTTGGAGGCGATCAGATGGGCAACGTCCTTGCAGAACCGCCCCTTGTCGAACAGCCGGATCGGCGTGATGCGCATGCCCTCCTTGAACATCTCCTTGGCAGCGACGTCGAAGGAGCCGGGAACGCTGCCACCGAGATCGGACCAGTGACCGTTGGACTGACTGAAGGCGATGATCCTGCCGTCGACGAAGATCGGGCGGATCAGCCGGACGTCGTTGAAATGAGTGCCGCCAGCATAGGGGTCGTTGATCGCGTAGACGTCGCCCGGGTGCATGTCGCCGTCGAAGGCGCGGATGACGTCCTTGCAGGTGAAATGCAGGGTGCCAACGTGCACGGCGATGTCCTGGTTGCCCTGGGCCGCCGAGTTGCCTTCGGCATCGTGGAGCGCACTGGAGAAGTCTCTGTTATAGATGACGAAGGAATAACAGGTTCGCAGGATTTGCTCGGCCATCTGGTCGACGCTGGTGATGAAGGAATTCTTCAGGACCTCGAAGGTCACCGGGTCAAGGTTTTGCTGTTCAGACATTCGCTTCACCTTCGATGCGGATGATGATGTTGAGATAGGTGTCCACTTCCGCGGTCGTTCCCGGCGGGACGACGACGGTGGAATCGAGCTGTTCGACGATGGCAGGGCCCTTGAAGACGAAGCCCGCCGGCAGGGCTTCCCGGTCGTAGACCGGTGTCTCGAGCGCGGCATCGGCTGCAAACCAGACATCGCGCCGCGTCTTCGGCTCGGGGGTAAGCCAGGTCGGTTCGTGCTTGGCAAGCGATGCCTTCGGCACCATGCCGACCGCCTTGAGATTGATGCGGAACAGGCTGACGGGCGTCTCGTCGCGGCGGAAGTTGTATTCGCGCTGATGCTCACGGTGGAAGGCTTCGACCAGCGGTGCGATGTCGACAACCGGAGACGGCGCGGTGACCGCAAGCGACCGCCACTGGCCGAGATACATCATGTCGATGCTGCGCTGGAGCACCACATCCTTGGACGCGACCCCTTCATGTGCGAGCCGCTCCGAGGCTTCCTGCTCGAGACGAAGGAAAGCCTCCTCGATCGCGGTCGCGTCGGCATCGGCCGCCGCCTTCAGGTAGCTCTCCGAAAAATCATGCTGCATGTCGACAAGCAGGCAGCCGAGCGCCGAGGTGACGCCAGGGTTCGGCGGCACGATGACGGCCGGGATCGCCAGTTCGCGGGCGATTGCCGCGCCATGCAGGGCCCCTGCACCGCCGAAGGCGACGAGCGCAAAGTCGCGCGGGTCGTAGCCACGGCTGATCGAGATCAGCCGCACCGCATCCGACATATTGGCATTGGCAACGCGGATGATCGCATCGGCGGCCGCATGCGGTTCAAGTCCGAAGGGCTCGGCCACGCCCTCGCGGACGGCCCGAAGCGCCAGATCCGCATCAAGCTTGATCTTGCCGCCGGCAAGGCTGGTGCCGAGACGGCCGAGCACGACATTGGCATCGGTGTTGGTCGGCTGGCGGTTGCCCTTGGCATAGCAGGCAGGCCCCGGATTGGCGCCGGCCGATTGCGGCCCATTGCGCAGCGATCCCGCCTCGTCGGTCCAGGCGAGCGAGCCGCCGCCGGCACCGATCGTCAGGACCTCGATCGAGGAAAAGCGGATCGGATAGCCGAATTCGATGAACCAGTCCTTGGTGATGCGCGACTGGCCGTCATAGGCAAGCGACACGTCGGTCGAGGTGCCGCCCATGTCGAGGCCGATCGAGTTTCGGAAGCCGCAAAGCTCAGCGATGTATTTGCTGGCGATCGCGCCGGCGGCGATGCCGGAGCCGGCCAGCCGCGCGGCAAAATCCTCGACACTCTTCGGTGTCATCACCCCGCCGCCGGTGTGCAACAGCAGAAGGTCGCGCTCATAGCCGTCCTGCTGCAGCCGCTTGCCGAGCCGAGAGGTGTAGTCGACGACGACGGGGCTGAGGGCTGCATTGGCGACCGTCGTCGAGAACCGCTCGTGCTCGAAGATCTCCGGCAAGACTTCGGACGAGGTCGAGACCGGAACGCCGGGCATCACCTCCATCAGGATCTCCTTCATGCGCCGCTCGTTGGCGCCATTCATGAAGGCGTTCATGAAGCAGACGGCGACGGCCGCGACATTGCGGCGCTTGAGAATGCGCGCCACCTCGCGGGCCTCGTCCTCGTCGAGGGTGGCAACGATCCCGCCTTGCGCATCGACGCGTTCGGACACCACCAGTCGGTCGCGCCGCGGCACATAGGGCGGCACCACATCCTTGTAGGTATCCCAGAGGTCTTCCTTGTTGGCGCGGCGGATCTCGATCACATCGCGAAAACCGCGGGTGCAGACCATCGCGGTGCGCGGCAGCCGCCGGGTGATCAGGGCGTTGGTGGCAACGGTGGTGCCGTGCGAGAAAAGCGCGACTTTCGACAGATCGATACCGGCCCTTTCGACGCCGGTCATGATACCGTCGATCGGATCGGCCGACGATGACGTCTTTTCGACCCGGATCAGGCCCGTAGTCTCGTCCATTATGCAGATGTCGGTAAAGGTGCCGCCGACATCGACCGCAACGCGAAGGTTTTGCAAGATCCGTCTCCTGTCTTTCAATCATTGAAACGCGGGCAAGGCTTCGCCCTCGCCCGGTCGGGCGTTTGCGCACCTCATGTCTTTCTGGTGTGTGGGCGGCCCTCGGTTCAGCCGGAACCGCTCGGGCGCGCCATGCTATAGCGCTCACGCGCTTCGCTTGGACTGTAGCCGAAATGCGCCTTGTAATGACGGCTGAGCTGCGCGTGGTCGCTGAACCCCAGCGCATAGGCGATTTCCGAAACCAGCTTATGGCAGGACGGATCGCGCAGCATCTCGTCCGAGCGCAACAGCCGCTGGAGCCGGATCCAGTGACACACGGACGTGCCCTGCCGCTTCATCAGCTGGTGCAGATAGCGCACCGAGATCCCGCAGGCATCAGCGATCATCTGCGGGCCGAGATCGGCACGCGCGAGATTGGCGCGGACATAGCGTTCGACGCGGTGCAGGTGGCCGACCTGGACCGAGCCCGCATCCGACATCAGCATGCGCTCGTCCGATATCAGCGACATCGCGAGAATATCGACCAGGTGCTTGCCGGTCATGTCGCGGGCGGGTGCATCCATCTCGACGAGCCGTGGCGCGACCAGCCGGATCATGTCGACGAACAGGGCGCCGGTGCCCCGGGTGGAATCGAAGCTCAGCGACGCGATGCGCTCGGGCAGCCCGACGCGCGGCCGCAGCGTCGCGATCGGCACCTTCAAGACCCAGAGCGTGTTCTTGGCGGAATAGCTGAACTCATAGGGAAGATGGCTGCGCTCGACCAGAAAGGCACCCGGCTTGCACTGCACCGCCTTGCCGCTCTGCTCGAAGCTGATCTCGGCTTTTTCCGGCACGGTGATCAGGTAGCTTTCTTCCCGCTCATGCAGGAGATGCCGCTTCTGGCGACGGTAGAGAAGGCCGTCGGAATCGAGCCGCGACAGCGAGACCGCACCGAGGTCCCAGACGTTGAGCTCGCCGGAAAATTCCGCCGCGTTCTGAAAGCGCAGGTCGAGCGGAAAATAGGTGCTCGACACCGCCTCGTCCCAATAGCGCTTGCGCTCGACCGCAGCCGTGCCTGCCGTGGAATAACTCACGTCCATGCGAAGCTCCCATCCCGGCCGCCGTCCGAACGCTTCGGCTGTTCCCATGGTGCCGAGGCGACGGCCGATTGCGGCCCATTGTTCCCGTCGGTTGCCTTTGATGTCGCCGCCTCTTCAGGGCTTTCGCGACCGGCAATTCCTCAGGTCTTCAAACAGTAGACTATGCCTTGCCCCTTGCCGCTAGTCGCAAAGCGCGCTTGCGCTTGTCGCTGGGCGTATTGAACGTTCAATCGGCACGCACGATGGCTTCGGCCGCGAGCGCGACCGACAGCAGATGCGCATCGTGATGCGGCTGTGCGGACAGCAGCAGGCCGACCGGCATGCCGGCATCGCCAATACCGCAGGGTATCGAGACACCGCACCAGTCGAGGAAGTTGCCGATCAAGGTGTTGCGCAAGGTCTTGGCGTTGGTTTCGACAAACAAGGCGTCATCGGTGAGAAGCGGTGCTGTCGGCGGTGCCACATGGGCGACCGTCGGAAAGGCGATGATCTCGTTCGGCCCGACGCTGAAGGCAATCTCGTCGATCAGTGCCGCGCGAAGCTCTGATGTGGCGATGTAGTCGGAAAGGCTGATCTTTTGCCCGAGCCGGGCCCGCGCCACGACGCGCTGGTCCATCCCTGCGGCCTGCGGGCCATCCAACCTCTCGCGATGCAATGCATAGGCTTCGGCAGTCACCAGCGGCCCATGCTTCGACATTGCCTCGAAGATACGTTCGAACGTCGGAAACGGCTGGCGGCGGACATGGGCGCCGGCGCGCTGCAACCGGACGATTGCCGCTTCGAAGGCGGTGACGACGCCGTCCTCGGCATCGTCGAACACGATTGTCGTCGGCACGACGATCGACAGGCCCTCAATATTGCCGCGACGGATTTCCGGCGCCGGCAAGCCGCGCATGGCGGCATCGACCCAAACGGCATCCTGCACGGTCCGACAAAGAGGTCCAAGCGAATCCAGGCTTTTGGCGAGCGGAAAGACGCCGCGCATGGAATAGCGGCCGCGCGTCGCCTTGTAGCCGACGATGCCGTTGAAGGCGGCGGGAATGCGGATCGACCCGCCCGTGTCCGTGCCGATCGACACCGGTACGAGATCGGCGGCAACCACAACGCCGGAGCCGGAGGATGAGCCACCCGGAAGCCGATCGACGTCCGTGGCGCAGGGGTTGCGCGGCGTGCCGTAATGCGGGTTGATGCCGAGCCCGGAAAAGGCGAACTCGCTCATATTGACCCGGCCGACACTGATCATGCCGGCATGGCCGAGCGCCGTCACCACGGCTGCATCGCCCTCGGCCGCCGGCGCGTCCTTGAGGACGACCGATCCGGCCGTCGTCGGCAGACCCGACAGGGCAAACAGGTCCTTCCAGGCAACGGGAATGCCGTCGAGAAGGCTGAGCGGGCGGCCGGCGGCAAGACGCCGGGCGGAAGCGTCCGCCTCGCGCATCGCCCGTTCCGGCACGACCCTGGTGAAGATCGCCCGGTCCTCGTGGCCGCCGATCCGCTCCAGCGTCCAGCCCGTCAGTTCGCGCGGATCGAGCGCGCCCGATTGCAAAAGCACCGACAGCCGCGCGATCGATTTGCCGCCAAGATCCTGCGTCATTGCGTCGATCTCCTATCGCTCGACCAGCTGCATCCAGCGACGGACCAGATAATTGTGCTCGTCCATCGTCGTGTTCCACACGGCGATGCAATTGGCGCGCTGCCAGTAAGAGCCACCGCTCCTGACCGATCCGGCGCGGATGCGCATGCTGCCATCCGGCCCCGGCAGGTCGCTGACCGCCGGCAGGCCACCATACCAATAGTCCCATTCGGCCACCGACATGAATTGCCGCGAGCGCTCGGGCGTCGAGATGTAGTAGCCCTGGCGCGCGACCACGGCGCCCGGCCAGCCCGAAATCCACCAGTTGAGATATTCATAGGCGACATCGCGCATGCGCCCCGACAGATGACGCGCGAGGCACAAGCCCCCGTGCCAGGCGCGATAACCTTCCGCCGGCACCGCCTGTTCCACCGGAACGCCCTGGCCGTTGAGGATGCTGATGCCCGTCGACCACATGCTCTGGATGTCGGTTTCGCCGCGCACCATCAGCCGGGCGGCATCTTCCGCCGTGCGCCAGAAGGCGCGGAAATAGCCGTCCTTCTTGCGCGCCTCGAGCAGCCCGATCAACCGGTCGATCTCGTCGACCGTCATGGCGCCGATATTGTCGAACGACATCAGCCCGGACGCCTGTGCGGCAAGTGCGGCATCGAAGATGCCGATCGCGGGCTCATCGACGAGGGCCGCGCGTCCGGCCCAGCGGTCGTCGAGAAGGGCCGCCCAGCTGTTCATCGACACGGTGTTGGGGGCGACGTCGGTCCTGTAGGCAAAGCTGTCGAAATTATGCGTCGTCGGCAGCATCGAGATCGTGCTCGACGGCGTGTCGCCAAGTTCGAGATTGGGCTGCACGAACAGTTTCTTGACCGGCGCGTCCCCCTGCCCCAGCCGGGCATTCGGGCCGATATGGCCGGTCTTCGTCAGATCGTTGATCTCGTCCCAAAGCGCGATGCGGCCGATCTCGATCGGCTGGATCGCCCGCCAGTACCAGACGATATCCAGATTGTGGAAACATTGGTCGTAGATGTCGTAGCTGTCGGGCTCCTGCGCCGCCTTGTGCTGCGTCGTCAGGAAGTCATTGTTGTCGAAGACGACCTCGATGCCGAGATCGGCCTCGGCGCGCACCCTCAGCTCCTCGAGCAGCGAGATCGCCGTGCCGAGCACGCGCAGCCGCGGGCGCCCTTCGAGGTGAAGGGCCGGTGTCGCAATTGTCGTTTGGTCGGGCTGGCGTTTGCTCATATAGACGACTGACGTTCCTGAAGGCTGCTTTTCGGGACGGCGGCCTCCCCGACGGGCGACCGGTCGAGGGCAAAAGCCTCGAACGACCGTTTCAGCAGCTCGATATCCAGACCGTCAACAATAAAGACGATGCGCGACCGGCGATCCTCGTCCGGCCAGCGCTCCATATGGACGGGCGTGTGCACCAGATGCTGGACGCCGTGAATGGCGACCGGGCGGTCTTCGCCCGCAATGTTGAGAATGCCCTTGACCCGCAGCACCCTGTCGCCGTGGCGATTGAGCAGCATCGTCAGCCAGATGCCGAAGGCCGTCCAGTCGATGGCGCGCTCCACCGTTATCACGAAAGAGGTCACCGCCGATTGGTGCACACCGCCGGCGGCCGTCGCCAATTGCACTGGCGTCTCACAGTAAAAGCCACGTGTCGACTGCAGTGCCGTCGCCCGCAGGCTGAGGTTTTCATCGACGAGCGCGCCGACGTCGAAGGACGGATCGGTCGCCAGCAGCAGCGGTGCATCCGGATTGAGGCCGCGCAAAGTCTCGACGAGGCCAGACACATCGGCCGATGGCGCCAGATCGGCCTTGGTGACAACAAGCCGATCGGCGATGGCGGCCTGGCGGTTGGATTCGACATAGGTGCCGAGCTGGCTGACCCCGTTGACCGCATCGACCGTCGTGATGACATTGCCGGGCCGGAAATGGTGGCGCAGGACCGGATCTGACTTGATCGTCGACAGCACCGGAAACGGATCGGCAAGCCCGGTGCTTTCGACGACGATGCGGCGGAAGGGCGGCACCACACCACGTTCGCGCTTGGAATGCAGATCCTTGATCGCCTCGGCAAGCTCGCCACGCACAGTGCAGCAAAGACAGCCGGACTGCAGCAGCACCATGGTGTCGTCGATGCGTTCGACCAGGTGATGGTCGAGGCCGACCTCTCCGAATTCGTTGATGAGCACCGCCGCATCGGAAAGGGCTGGATCGGCGAGCAGGCGCGCAAGCAGCGTCGTCTTGCCGGAACCGAGGAAGCCCGTCAGCAGGTTGATCGGGGTCAAGAGCGGGATCGTGGTTTCCTCAGCCATCGATGGCGGCCTCCGCAGCGGCAATCAGGCCGGGCTCGAGCGGGTCGCAGGGGCGCCCGCAGAGCCGTTCGGCCGCCGGCCAGAGATGGCCGAGGTCCTCGATGATCTCGCTCTTGCCGGTGCGGGTCGCAAGCACGAAGGATGCGCCCTGCCAATCGGAGATGGTCAGGCCGAAGCGCGCCAGCATGCCGTTGGCGATCCGCACCCTGTTGGCGCGCTCGCGCCTGCGGTCGATGCGCTCAACATTGCGGGTGTAGACGCCTGGCCGCGCCACCGCGTCGGCCCAGTGTTCGTTGCCTCCAAGGACGCCGCAGAGAGAGCACATCGTGTCATCCAATCGGTAAAAGGCGGGCAATCGGTAAAAAGGCGGGGACGGCGCTCAGGACCACCCCCGCCAGTCGCTCACTTCTTGCGCGGGAAGCGCTTGGCAAAGTCGTCGGCGATCTCGTTCATGGTCACGAACTTCACGCCCGGATGCTTGATCATGTGGGCATAGAGCCGCTCCAGCATCATCAGCACCTGCGGGCGGCCGGCAACGTCGGGATGGATGGTAATCGGAAACACCGCATAGTCCATCTCGCGGTAGACCCAGTCGAACTGGTCGCGCCAGATCTGCTCGATGTCGTGCGGGTTGACGAAGCCGTGGCTGTTCGGCGATTTCTTGATGAACATCATCGGCGGCAGGTCGTCGAGATACCAGGATGCCGGGATTTCGATGAGATCGGTTTCCTTGCCGCGGGTGAGCGGCACCATCCAGTCAGACGGCTTCTTGGAGTAGTCGATCTTCGTCCACTTGTCGCCGACGCGCACATAATAGGGCGTGAAATCGTTGTGCATCAGCGAGTGGTCGTACTTGATGCCGCGCTCGAGCAGCAGCTCGTTGGTGACGTTGGAAAACTCCCACCACGGCGCAACGTAACCGGTCGGGCGCTTGCCCGAGAGCTTGGTGACGAGATCGATGCACTTGTCGAGGACTTCGGTTTCCTGCTCGCGCGTCATGGCGATCGGGTTTTCATGGGTGTAGCCGTGAATGCCGATCTCGTGGCCGGCATCGGCAACCGCCTGCATCTGCTCGGGGAACGTCTCGATCGAGTGGCCGGGGATGAACCAGGTGGTCTTGATGCCGAAGCGCTCGAACAGCTTCAGAAGGCGCGGGCTGCCGACCTCGCCGGCAAAGAGGCCGCGCGAAATATCGTCAGGCGAATCCTCGCCCCCATAGGATCCGAGCCAGCCGGCGACCGCATCGACGTCGATGCCGAAGCTGCAGAGGATTTCCTTGGCCATGGTATGTCTCCTTCGTGTTTTATCGTTCAAAAGGTCAAGCTGGCTGGACGTCAGGCTGGGATGACGGTGGCTTCGCCCGGCTGCCAGCTCAAAAGAATGTCGGCGCCGACCGGGAAGGCGTCGGGCTGGTATTTGTCGACATGGGCTTCGAGCGAGACGGTGCGCCCGTCCCCAAGTGTTGCCGTCAGATGGGACACGTGGCCGACCACGTCGAAGCGGCTGACGCTGGCGCCGACGACATTGCCGCCGACAGTCTGGGCAATCTGTTCGCGCGAGACGCGGGCTGCCGGGTGCACCTCGATCGCCTCGGCCGGAATGACGACGTTGACGCGCGACCGCCGTGCAAGGTTGCCGTTCGGGCGGCCGGACAACTGACCGAGCGGCGTCGAAACCAGCGTCCGTTCGTCGGATGCGCCATCGACCTCGCCCTGGAAAATGGTGTTGTTGCCGATGAACTGGGCGACGAAGGCCGTGTTCGGCCGGGTGTAGAGCTGATGCGGCGGGCTGATCTGCTCGACCTTGCCCTGGTTCATCACCACGATGCGGTCGGAAAGCGCCAATGCCTCGGACTGCGCGTGGGTGACGAAGACGAAGGTCACGCCAAGCGTCTTCTGCAGCAGCTTCAGTTCGTTCTGGATCGCCTTGCGCAGGTTGGCGTCGAGTGCTCCCAGCGGCTCGTCGAGCAGCAGGATGTCCGGCTCGACGACAAGCCCACGGGCAAGCGCGATGCGCTGGCGCTGGCCGCCCGACAAGCGGTCGGGCTTCTTCTCGGCGATATCTTCGAGCCCCAGCGTCGCCAGGATCCGGTCGACCTTGGCGTCGCGTTCGGCCTTTGCCATGCCCTTGACGTCGAGGCCGTAGCCGACATTGCGGCGCACGGTCATATGAGGAAAGAGCGCGTAGCTCTGGAAGATCATCGACGTCGGCCGGTGTTCCGGCCGGATGTCGTTCATGCGTTTGCCCTTGATCAGCATCTCGCCCGACGAGATCGTCTCGAAGCCGGCGATCATGCGCAGCGTCGTCGTCTTGCCGCAGCCCGACGGCCCGAGAAACGCGATGAACTCGCCCTTGGAAACCGACAGGTTGAAATCGATCACGGCGGGCGTGCCGTTGTCATAGACCTTGCCGACATTGTTGAGTTCGAGGTCGAAGATCATCGTGGCGCTCCGGAGCTTGCTGAAATCACGGGTATCTGGCGCGTGGCCCCGGCCGCATTGTCGTTCGTGCAAGGGCCACGCACTGTGTTTCTGGACACCGGGAGGTTTTCGCCTCCCGGCCTGTCCGATCAGGCGTTCAGGAACTCGTCCCACTTCTGGATCAGGTGGTCGTATTCATCCGGCCACTGGTGCCAGTAGGCGACGTTCTTGGCGCGCTCTTCGAGCGAACCGCCGTCGCGCAGGTCACCTTCCTTGATGCCGCGCTCCTCGGCGCCGACCCAGGGCTTGCCCTCGTACCAGAAGGCATATTTCTCCGGCGCCATGACGTTCTTGATGTTGGTCGACGGCGAGTAGTAGCCCTGCTCGGACACGGTGATGCCGGGCTCGCCCGAGAGCCAGTAGTCGGCATAGGCGATGACCGCCTCCTTGTTGGCGGTTCCGGCAATCATCGCCGGCCCGATTGCCCAGCCGCGATAGCCTTCCTTCGGCACCGCGTAGCGGCAGGCCTTGCCCTGCGCCTTGACGGCCATGACCGCCGGCTGCCAGGCGTCGCAGACGACCATTTCGCCCGATGCCATCAGGTTGACGAGCTCGCCGAAGTCGCCCCAGAGCGCGCGGAACTGGCCTTCCTTCTTCTTGGAAATCAGGAACTTTGCCGCCTCGTCGATTTCGGCCGCCGTTGCATTGCCGGGGTTCTTGACGTCGGAGAGGCCAAGCGAGTTCATCGCCATCATCGCCTGTCCGATCGCGATCAAGGGGTCGGTGTTGATGCCGGACTTGCCCTTCCACTTCGGGTCGAAGATCGCGGTCCAGCTGTTGGCCTCCTCGGCCGAAAGCACATCCGGGTTGTAACCGATGGAATCGTAGTTGTAGACCGCCGGCACCATGTTCAGCCCTGTCTGGCTTTCATCGGTCCAGATCTGGCCGACGATCTGGGCGGAGCGGTCCCACTTGTCGCTGGCGGTTGTGAACGTGTCGCGGATGTTGGCCCAGTTCTTCAGCGCGGAGGCTGGAATGGGCTCGACATTGTTGGTCATGACGATCGACGGCAGGCGCTCGGCGATGATTTCCCAGCAATCGTAGTCCTTGGAGCCGGAGAGGATCTTCGTCTGGGCGTCCGGGAAGGTCGCGGCCGTTCCGGAGGTGCCGCCGACGCCGGCGGCCGCCTTGAACTGTTCCAGGATGCGCTCCTGAACGGTGACCGAAAGTCCGATCGTGCGCAGCTGCTGGCCGGCCAGGTCGGCTGCCTGCGCGAAGGCTGCGCGCGACGACAGGAACGGCGTGCCGCCGCCCATGGCAAGCGCCATCATGCCTGCTGACCGTTTGAGGAGGGAGCGGCGATTGAGTTCCATACGTGGCATTGTCTCTTCTCCAGTTGTTGTTGTTCCCCGGAGCCCGATTGGCACGAACCCCATTTCGTTCGCCGCTGAGCGCGGCTTTAGTAGCGCCCCACCAGGAGGCCCCCATCCACGACCAGCACCTGGCCGGTGATGTATCTCGCACTGTCGGATGCCAGGAACGCGATGACGTCGGCGATATCCTCGGGCGTTCCGAGCCGTTTCATCGGAATGAAGGCGGCAGCCGCTTCGGCGCCCTCCGGCCCCAGCGAGTTTTCCTTCGACAGCAGCTGCGCCGTGCGGATGTAGCCGGGCGCCACGCCGTTGACGCGAACGCCGTCGCCGGCAAGCTCGACCGCGAGCCCCCGCACCAGCCCGACGACGCCGGACTTGGCGGCGGAGTAGTGCACATGCTCGTCCCAGCCGTAGGCGACGCCCATGATCGAGGAGAGAGCGACGATGCTGCCCTCGCCGCGCTTGCGCATGCCGGGCGCTGCGGCGCGCACGAGCCGGAAGATGCCCTTCAGATCGATGTCGAAGGTCAGGTCCCACTTGTCATCGGTAAGGGCCGAAAGCGGGGTGCGATGGGCAATGCCGGCATTGGCGACGATCACGTCGATGCGGCCGTGACGTTTTTCCAGGTCGGCGATCAGCGCATCGGTCGCCGATGTCGAGCGCACGTCGTAATAGGCAAATTCGGCAGAGCCGCCGGCCTCGCGGATCGCATCGACCGTGGCCGCGCCCTCGCGCTCGAGAATGTCGGTGACGACGACATGGTCGCCCTTGGCGGCAAAGGCCCGGGCGGCGGCCTGACCGATGCCAATGCCGGCGCCGGTGACGATGACAATGCGGGAGGATTTCTGAGGATCTGGCATATTCATCTTTCCTGTCAAAGCATCACGTCGCCGGAATTGGGCCCGAGCGTCTGGCCGACGAACAGGCTCGCGGCCGGCGACGCCAGAAACGAAACGGTCGCGGCGACCTCGTCCGGCTCGCCGAAGCGCCCGAGCGGCAGTTCGGCCTTCTTGGCGTCTCGCCACTCTTCGGAGAGCCCCATGACCAGCGGCGTGTTGATCGGGCCGGGCGCAACGGCATTGACGCGCACGCCACGGCTCGACACCTCGCGCGCCAGCGCCTTGGTCATGCCGATGATCGCAGCCTTGGCGGACGAATAGTGCACGAGTTCCACGCCGCCGATCTGGCCGAGCTGCGAGGCCATGTTGACGATGACGCCCTCGCGGCGGGCGAGCATGTCCGGCAGCACCGCCCTCGTCATCAGGAAGGTGCCGCGCACATGCACCGCAAACATCCGGTCGAAATCGGCAACCTCCAGATTTTCGAACAGCGCCTGATGGGCGATGCCGGCGTTGTTGACGAGCAGCGCCACGGGGCCATGGAGCCGGGCTGCCTTCTCTGCCGTCGCCTTGACGTCCGCTTCGCTCGAAACGTCGCCGGCAACCGCCGTCGCCACGCCGCCGGCAGCCGCGATCTCGCCGGCGACCGCGGCAGCACTTTCAGGCGAGAGATCGTTGACGACGACGGCATAACCGTCAGCCGCCAGTCTCAGGGCAATGGCCCGGCCGATGCCGGAGCCGGCACCGGTGACGATCGCTGCGCCGCGTGCGGAAGAGCTGGCCATCACGCCTCCTCCTGGATCGCGACACGCTTGGCACGGCGCACCGACAGCATCATCAGTGCGGCGTAGGTCCCGAGCAGGGCGAAGGAAAACAACGTCGTCAGCACGCCGAAGGCAAAGACGTTCGGATGCACTTCGACGGAGAAAGTACCGTAGATCGCCAGCGGCAATGTCAGGTCGCGACCGGAGGCAAAGAGCGTGCGCGAAAACTCGTCATAGGACAGCGTGAAGGCAAAGAGCATGGCGGAAAGCACGCCCGGGAAGATCAGAGGGAACGTCACCTTGCGGAAGGTGCGCGCCGGCGTGACCCCGAGCGACCAGGACGCCTCCTCCATGCTCGGATCGAAGCGGTTGAAGATCGCCAGCATCACCAGGAAGGCGAAGGGGAAGGTGTAAACCACGTGGAGGACGAAGGCGGTGCTCCACCAGTGGCGGTCGATACCGAGCGTGTTGGCAACGAGCGCCATGCCGAGACCGACCAGCACGCCCGGCACCATCATGCCGAGAACGATGAGGTAGAAGACCACGCCCGAGCCGCGGAACTTGCGGCGGAAGGCCTGTGCCGCGGTGACGCCGAGCACCGTCGAGACGATCATGGTCATCACCGCGAGACCGAGCGAGCGGACCAGCGCCTGCTCGATCGGCAGTGGCGCGATGCGCGACGGCGGCGTCAGGCCGAAGAGATGCTTGTACCAATAGGTCGACCATTCGATGATCGGGAACTGCGGCCCGCCTTCCGGTCCCGTCTGGAAGGACAGGATGGCAAGCACGACGAGCGGGCCGTAGAGGAAGACCAGGAAGAGCGCGGTGTAGGCCCCAAGGCCGGTTTTGATGCCGCTGGCATTCATGATCAGAGCTCCTTCCTGAGATCGACGACCCTGAGGAGCGCCGCCACGACCGCACCCATCAGGATGGTAAGCACCACGCCGGCCACCGCCGCGAAGGCCCATTTCAGCGAACCGACCTGGGTGACGATGATATTGCCGAGCAGATTGACCTTGCGGCCGGAAAGCGCGGCGGAAGTCGCGAACTCACCGAGAACCATGACCGAGACGAAGATCGCGCCGACGACCACGCCCGGCATCGACAGAGGCAGGATGATCGTGCGGAAGATCCGCCAGAAGCCGGCGCCGAGGTCCTGGGCGGCCTCGATGATCGAGGTGTCGATGCGGCCGAGCATGAAGGCGATCGGCCCGACCATGAACACGCAATAGATCTGCGTCATGCCGATGATCACCGACAGTTCTGAAAACAGCAGCACCTCGATCGGCGCGTCGGTAATGCCGAGGTTCATCAGGATCATATTGATCGCGCCCTCCTTGCCGAGCATCGGCCGCCAGGCGAGAACGCGGATCAGGAACGAGGTCCAGAAGGGAATGACGCACAGCACCAGAAGCACCGTCTGCAACGCCTTGTTCTTGACGAACAGCCCGACGAAAAGGGCGGCGGGATAACCGACCAGCACGGTTGCAACGAGCACGATCAGCCAGATGCGCACCGTGGTCCACAGCGCGCCCAGATAGGTGTCGCTGGTGAAGAAGGTGATCCAGCTCTTCAGCGTCAGCGTCGGCTCGATGGTAAACGTCGTCTGCGTCCAGAAGGACACGTAGACCATCATCAACATCGGCAGGACAAGAAAGAGGCTCATCCAGATGACGCCGGGTGCCAGGAGCCAGAGCGCCTTTCCGGGTGATTTCTTCTCGACGACGGGTTCCATTTCCGTCTCTTCCGCAACGGCCATCATGCTCATCTCTCATTCTCCGGGCGGGAACGGTGCGGCGCGCAAGCGCCGGGTTTTGCGAAATGGGGCTTACGCATAGACAAGGGCGTCCTCCCGCTTCCAAACGAGCGCGTAGCGGCCCTGTTCGGCATAGGTCTCGGGCGCTGCGTGGCTGAGGTGGCTTTCAACCTCGAAAACCCGGCCGTCATCGAGCGCGAAGAAGGAATTGACCGCGGCCCCGGAATATTCGCTGGCGACGAAATTGGCCTCGATCCGGATCTCGTCCTCGCCAATGGCGGCATCGCGTGGGCGGACGGAAACCCGGTCGTAGCGGATCGCGTAGGCGGGGGTCGCCGCCCGCGTCGGCGCTGAAGCGCCGAGCGCGAACCGGCCAGCGCCGCCGACGAACGCACCGGCTTCGATCCGCCCCTGAAAAAGGTTGTAGCAGTTGAGAAAGCGGGCAACGGCCGGAGACGCGGGCCTGTTGTAGACAGTGTCGGAATCGGCCGACTGGGCGATGCGGCCGCTTTCGAGCACCAGCACGGTGTCGCCCATGGCGAGCGCTTCGGCCTCGCTTCCGGTCACATGCAGGAAGGTGACACCGCAGCGTTCGCGGATCGCCCTCAACTCCGCCCGCATCCGGGCGCGCAGATTGGCGTCGAGCGCGCCGAGCGGCTCGTCGAGAAGCACCATGCGCGGCTCGGTGACGAGCGTGCGGGCGAGCGCGACACGCTGGCGCTGGCCGCCGGAAATCTGCGTGACCGCGCGGCCCTCGAGACCGGAGAGACCGACGAGGCTGATGATGTCGCGCACTCTCGCATCGACGACACGCCGGTCGGTGACGGGATCGACATCCCGGTTTTCCAGACCGTAGGCGATGTTCTGCGCGACGGACAGGTGCGGAAACAGCGCAAAATTCTGGAAGACGAAGCCGATGCCGCGCTTGTGCGGCGCGACGGTGTCGATGCGCTTTCCGTCAAACAGGATGGCGCCGCCATCGGGCTGCTCGAAGCCGGCAATGACCCGGAGCAGCGTCGTCTTGCCGGAACCACTCGGCCCGAGAAGCGAGATATAGGCATCGCCGGGCAAGGCGAGATCGATACCGCTCAGCGCGCGCATGTCGCCGTAGGTTTTGGTGATGCTCTTGAGCTGAAGGACCGTCGACATTGGTTTCCCGCCAGTTTGCCGCCGAGACGTCCGCCCCCAAAGCTTCGCCGTCGCCGGAGCCGACGCGGCATCCGAACGGACATGCGATTGCGGTCGCGCATGGTCACATGCGCGTCGGGGATGAAGGTCCTTTGCGGTTCAAAAAATAAGTTCCACCTGCACGCTTCTTCTGAGCGCTTGCATGTCACGAACAATGACATGAATGATTTTTGTATGCAATAGACTTTTATTCGCCATTTCGAGCGAGCAGAAGCCGCCCATCGCACGCCAAATGCTCGCAAAAGCCGATACGGCACCGAATGCGGCTCAGCCCCTGCGAAACCCTATGCAATCAGCGGTAAACAGCCACTCCACCCCTCCGTGCAAACGTGATGCCAAGGCGGCGGAATCATCATTTTTCGCTCTCGCATGGCTGTTTTACCGATAGCCAAACATCAAGGGCCGCCTCAAAACGCACATTTAATTTGCCAATCGGTATGCAAAATGCATTTATTTTCAGCTGTCACAGTCCCCGGCAAGTGGCGTAAAGAAAGAGGACGAAATTGCCAGCCAAACGGAAGACGCCCGACCGCATGAGCGAGCCACGCCTCGGCCAGAATACCCAGCGCCGCTATGAAATTGCCGAGGACGTGCTGCGCAGCAATATCGCCGACGGCATCTTGCCGGCGGGCCTCGTCCTGCTCGAGGGACCGATTGCCGAGATCCTGCAGATTTCGCGAGCGCCCGTGCAGCGCGCGCTCCTGCAACTGGAAAGCGACGGGCTCGTACACCGCTTCAAGGGCCGTGGTTATCTCGTCGGGCCGCCGGGCCGGGCGATCGAACCCAACCGCACCGACATCAAGTCGCTCGGGCTGACGATCCCGCAGCATGCCGACGAGGCGCTGCAGAGCCGCTCGTCCTGGGAGCGCATCTACACCGAAATCGAAAACGACGTCGCCGGCTGCGTCATCTTCGGCCAGTACCGCATCATCGAAAACGAACTGGCCAACCACTTCAGCGTCAGCCGCACCGTGGTGCGCGACGTGCTGACGCGGCTGCGCGAGCGCGGACTGGTGCGCAAGAACCAGAGCTCGCACTGGATCGCCGGACCGCTGACGGCCCAGACCGTCAAGGACCATTTCATGCTGCGCCGGCTGCTGGAGCCGCAGGCGCTGGCGCTCGGCGCCGGCCATATCGACCGGGACCGGCTTGCCGCCCTGTTCGAGAGGCTCGGCAAGCTCGACAGCCCGCAGGCCGCCGACGCCTGGCAGAGCCTTGAAGACATCCGCACGCAGTTTACCGAGTGCTGCGTGCTGGCGATGCCGAACGAACGCCTGCGCGAACTGATCCGCAACAACCTGCTGCCGGTGACGGCGACGGAACGGCTGCTGCGGCAGCTCGGTCTTCCCGGCGATCCCGCGGTGATCGCGGAAATCAGGCTGATCGTGGAGTTGATGACACGCGGCGCGACGGCGGCGGCGGCAGCGATGCTGGAGAACCATATCGACGCCTCGATGAACCGGACGATCGCGCAGATGAAGATCGTCGCGATCATTCCAGGCCCGAGCGTGACGGCCGCCTATCTGACGCGCGTCGTCGAATAGGCAGACGCGCGCGATACCGGCTTTCAGCGCGGCTACCGATTGTCCTTTCCGATGCCCGCGCGCCATCCCGGCCTCCCTTTCCCCGTCCCCTCAGGCAAGCGACGCGCGCAAGGCGCTGAGCCTGACGGTTTCCGCGGCCCTCGCCGCCAGCGCCTCGTCCATCGTCACCTTGACGAAGCGCGTCGGCGTGTGTGGCTGCATCTGCCCGATCAGGTCCATGTCGGCCGAGATCACCGTGCCGAGCATGAAGTAGCCGCCGCCCGATACCGCATCGCGATGCAGGATGATCGGCTCGGTTCCGCCGGGCACCTGGATGGAGCCATAGGGATAGCAGCTGTCGACGATGTTCGAGGGATCGGAACCGGCGCCGAACGGCTGTTCACGCTCGACGAAGGAGAGCTTGGTGCCACCACGGAAGCGGTAACCCATGCGGTCGGCCTCCGGCGCCACCTTCCATTCATCGGCAAAGAAGCTCTGTTTCGCCTCGTCGGAGAGACGGTCCCAATAGAGGCCCGGCAGGACGCGCAGGGCGACGGGTGCCGCCGCCAGGCGCCGCAAGGATGCATCGACCGAGCGTCCCTCGCCGGAGCCGTTGCCGGCACCGACGGGCAGTTCGTCGCCCGCAGCAAGCGGCCGGCCCTTGTAGCCGCCGAGCGCGCCGATCGGGTAGGTCGAACGGCTGCCGAGCGCCAGCGGCACGTCGATGCCGCCGGCAACGGCGATATAGATGCGAGCGCCGGATTTGAGGAAATCGAAGGTCAGGGTCTGGCCGGCACGAACGGCAAAGGCCGTCCATCCCGGCTGCTCGACGCCGTCGACCCTGACCGGCATGTCGGCGCCGGTCACGGCAACCACTGCGTCCTCGGTAAATTCGAGCTTGGGGCCAAGGAACACCGCCTCGAGACCGGCGGCACCCTCGTCGTTTCCGACGAGCAGGTTGGCGGCGCGCAGCGCATAACGATCCATCGCGCCCCCGAGCGGAATGCCGAGATGGAAGTAACCGGGACGGCCAAGATCCTGGACGGTGGTCGCAAGCCCGTGATGCAGAACCTTAATGGCCATTGATCATGCCCTCCAGCCGGGTGTTGTAGCCAGTGATATCCTTCTGGAATTCGCGCAGGTCGAAGCTGACCTCGCGGACCGGCGGACTGAAGCGCCCCTTGTCGACATCCTCGACCGCCTGGTCATAGGCGTCGCGGTCGATCGGCTTGAACTTGACGATATCGCCAGGCCGGAAGAACACCATGAAATCGCGGAGATAGCTGGTGGTCTGCGTCGGATCGAAGATCGGCATCGGCGTGATGCCGAACATCTGGTAGCCGCCGGCACCGCGCACCGAATAGATGCAGCCGAAGCAACCACCATGGCCAACGGTCAGCCGTGGCGTATCCGTGCGCGGGCGCAGATACTTCGGCACCTGGATCTGCCGTTGCCGCTCGACCATCTGGTACATGAACGGCAGGCCGGCAACGAAGCCGACCATCGAGACGAACCATGGCGAGCCGGAATGGGCGGCGACGAAATCGTCGACATCGCCGTAGCCGTTGATCCGGGTCGCATAGTCGAGATCGGTTCCCGACGGTTCCTGGTGGCGTTCACGAAAGCGCATCAGCGTCTCGTGCGTCCAGGGGTCGTTGTAGTAGACCGGGATCTCGACGATGCGGGTGCGGATGACGGGCTCGGCCCGCGCGGCTGCACCCTCGATGGCGCGCACTTCCCGCAGCACGTCATCGGGCTTGATGACATCGGGATCGAACTTGATCTGGAACGACGCGTTGGCCGGGCAGATTTCGGTGATGCCCTTGATGCCGCTCTCCTTGACGCCGTTGGCCATGGAGAGGCTCTTGAAGAAGGCTTCCAACGACATCTCGTCGCTGCATTCGACGAACAGGTGCTCGTCGCCTCCGAACGTGTATCGTGTCGGCATCACGCGACCTCCGCGGCACGGCCGCCATCGGCGGCAAATTCAGTTTCAAGCCAGGTTTCGAGAAAGCGGGTATGAAAGGCACCCTTGGCGATCTGCGGATCGGCAGCGAGCGCTCGATGCAACGGGATCGTCGTCGGCACGCCGTCGATCCTCAGGCGCTCCAGTGCCTGCGACAGGCGTGCCAGGCACGCCGCGCGGTCTTCGCCCCAGACGATCAGCTTGCCGAGCAGCGAATCGTAGAACGGTGGGATCACGTAGCCTTCGTAGAGCATCGTATCGAAGCGAATGCCCTCGCCTTCGGGCACGTCCAGCCTTTCGATCTTGCCCGGCGCCGGCATGAAGCCGCGCCTCGGATCCTCCGCGTTGATGCGGCACTCAATGGCGTGACCCCTGACCTTGATGTCAGCCTGGCGGATCGACAGCGGCGCGCCGGCGGCGATACGAAACATCTCCTCGACCAGATCGATGCCGGTGATCATCTCGGTGACCGGATGTTCCACCTGGATGCGGGTGTTGACCTCGATGAAGTAGAATTCGCGCGTCTCGTCGTCGTAGAGATACTCGACCGTGCCCGCGCCGCGGTAACCGACGGAGCGCGCAAGGGCTACGGCGCTGTCGCAGAGCTTCTGTCGCACCTCTGATGGAAGCAGGAAGGACGGCGCCTCTTCCCAGACCTTCTGCCGTCGCCGCTGCAGAGAGCATTCACGCTCATGGCAGTGCACGACATTCTTGCCGTCGCCGAGAATCTGCACCTCGACGTGTCGGGCGCGGGTAATGACCTTTTCCAGATAGAGGCCGCCATCGCCGAAGGAGGCCAGCGCCTCGGCGGATGCCTGCGGAAACTGGGTCTCCAGTTCGCACGCGTCGTTGACGATGCGGATGCCGCGACCACCGCCACCGGCCGCCGCCTTGATCATGACGGGATAGCCGGTGCGCTCCGTGACCGATAGCGCTTCGGCCAGGCTCGAGATCCGGCCGTCGCTGCCCGGCACCGTCGGCACGCCGGCCTTTTCGGCAACAGTGCGGGCCGCCACCTTGTCTCCGAGCAGGCGGATCGCATCACCCGATGGCCCAATGAAGATGAGCCCGGCGGCAACCACCGCGTCGGCGAAATCGCCGTTCTCCGACAGGAAGCCGTAACCGGGATGCACCGCATCGACATTGGCGCGTTTGGCCGCCTCAATCACGGCTTCGATATTGAGATAGGATTTCTTTGGCGCCGGCGGTCCGATTTCGATCGCCTCGTCGGCGAGCTTCACGGCCAGCATGTCGGCGTCGGCGGCGCTATAGACCTGGACCGTGCGAATGCCGAGCGCCCGGGCGGCGCGGATGATGCGAACGGCGATCTCGCCGCGATTGGCAACAAGAACCGAGCGCAGCTTCATTGCTCGACCTCGGCGATCACCTGGCCGGCCATGACGGGCTCTTCGTTGTCGACGAGAAAGCGGATGCTGCCGCCCGCCACACCGGCCTGGATCTCCTGAAAGGTCTTCATGACTTCGATCAGGCCGATGGCGTCGCTGGAGGAAACCGGGTCTCCATCCGTCTTGAACGGCGGGACATCGGGAGCAGACGAGCGATAGAAGGTTCCTGGAAGGGGCGATCGTATTTCGTGCTTGCTCATGGTTGCCTCCGCTATGTTATCTGGTTTTGACCTGAGAGGCGGGAGCGATGCGAATGCCTTCGGCACTCAACCCCTCCCGCATGAGGCGCACGATATCGAGCGCGCCCAGCGTATCGGAATGAAAACAGATGGATTCGAACGGGACGTCGATATCGGCGCCCGTGACCGTGCGCACGCGGCCCTCGCGGCAGGCGCGAACGACTTTGCGGGCGATAGCCGCCGCATCAGGCCGTCCGGCATCGCGGGTAAAGACGATCGAGCCGCTATCGTCATAATCGCGATCGGCATAAAACTCGCGAATGACGGGCTGGCCGACTTCCTGTGCCGCAAGCTCCGTCGCCGATCCGGCCATGCAGAAGACGAACGCGTTCGGCGCCACCGTGCGCATGTATTGCATGAAGATCTGCGACAGCTCGCGGTTGACGGCCATCTCCATGTAGAGCGCGCCATGCGGCTTCACGTGCTGCAAAGGTGCGCCGTGGCGCCGGGCGAATTCGCGGATTGCGCCGACCTGGTAGACGATGTCGTTGACGAGCTCGCGGGCCGTGCCGGCAATCTTCCGCCGGCCGAACCCCTGCAGGTCGCGATAGCCGGGATGCGCGCCGATACCGACGCCATGTTCGGCGGCAAGCCGAACCGTCTCATCCATCAGGTTGGGATCGCCGGCGTGAAAGCCTGCGGCGATGTTGGCAGAACTGATCAGCGGCATGAGCGCAGCGTCATCCGTATCGCCGATACGCCAGCGACCGAAGGCTTCTCCCATATCGCAATTGATGTCGACGACGTCGAGCAATGCCTCATCCCTCTGTTGCAGGTCGCTCTCCTGGAGATTGCTCTCCCGGCAACCCTGACCTCTCGGGAAACGCTAGGGTGAAACGGCGCATTTGAAAAATTCTATTTTCACATGCTCATTATCTGAATTTCAGAATTCGCAGTTGCAAAAGCCGCGACGGAAAATTAGCGTCTTCAGAAGGGCTTAGCCGATGATGCCCTAGAGATGATCAGCTGACTGCTCAAACACACGGCAGGCTTTCTGATTTTCTCAGCCGCATTATTAAAAAATCAGATGGGAATGCGTGATGTCGATGAGCCTTCGCCAGCTTCGCTATTTCGTCGCAACCGCCGAGCTCGGCCAGATATCGCAGGCGGCGATCGATCTTTCGATCTCGCAATCGGCGGTCACCACGGCCATCAAGGAACTGGAGCGCATCGTCGGCGCAAACCTGTTCCTGCGCACGCCGAGCGGCATGGACCTGACGATGGCCGGCCGGCAGTTCCTCTCGCACGCCTACGAGATCCTGAAGAAGGTGGATGAGGCGACACATCTCAACGTCGTCAGCAGTGCCGTCGAGGGCACGCTGGCAATCGCGGCCACCTATACCGTCATCGGCTATTTCCTGCCGCAGCATATCGAGCGGCTGCGGCGGCTGTTCCCGAAACTCGATGTGCAACTGTTCGAACTGAAGCGGGAATCGATCGAAGAAGGTCTGCTGACCAACCGCTACGACATGGCGGTGCTTCTGACGTCGAACATCCTCAATCCGGCGTTGACGACCGAAAAGCTGATGAGTTCGACGCGAAGGCTGTGGGTGCCGGCCCAGCATCCGCTGCTTCAGCGTGACAGCGTCGGCTTTCGCGAGATCGCCGAGGAGCCCTATATCATGCTGACGGTCGATGAGGCCGCACACTCCTCACTGAAATACTGGAGCGCCTCGACTTATCAGCCACGCGTCATCCTGCGGACTTCCTCCGTCGAGGCCGTGCGCTCGCTGGTCGCAAACGGCCAGGGCGTCGCCATTCTGTCGGACATGGTGCATCGCCCCTGGTCGCTGGAGGGCCGGCGCATCGAGACGATCAACGTGCGCGACACCGTGCCGGCCATGGATGTCGGCCTTGCCTGGCGCCGCGGCGCGGAGTTCACGCCGCCGATGCAGGCATTGCGGTCCTATTTCCAGCAGACGTTTCACATCCCGGGCGTGCGCGACGCGTCGTTCACCACGGCCTGATCCGCTCACGAAGGTCGGTCAGCCGACAGCCAGTTCCAACGCCCGGCGGTGCGCAGCGGCCGCCGCCCGCTTCACCAGATCGCCAAGACTTGGCTCTGCCGTGAAGATGTCGAGCGCGGCAGCCGTTGTGCCGTTCGGACTTGTCACCTGCCGGCGCAAATCCGCCGGCGAGAAGGCGCTGGCGCTGGCAAGTGCGGCGGCACCGCAGACGGTCTGGCTGGCCAGGGCTTGTGCCGTTGCCGCCGGCAAGCCCACGGCGATCGCTGCTTCCTCCAGGCACTCCATGAAATGGAAGAGATAGGCCGGCCCCGAGCCAGATATCGCCGTCGCTGCGTCGACGAGCGTTTCTTCCTTGAGCCAGTGAACATTGCCGACGGCGCCAAGCAGGCCGGTCACCTCAGCCATTTGGCCTTCGCCGGTGTGGACGTTGGCAAAGGCTGCAATCACGCCCAAGCCGATCGAAGCCGGCATGTTGGGCATGGCGCGAACGATCGCGGTCTCGCCAAGAGTGGCCTCGAAGCGCGCGATCGGCACGCCGGCGGCGATACTGATGAAGACAGCCTTTCCGCTGAACCGACTGTAAGCGCCGAGCACGGCACCGATGACCTGCGGCTTGACGGCGACGATGACGGCGCGAGGGCGCAACGCCTGTGGCAGGTCGCCCGCGTCTGCGTAGACCGTGGCGCCCGCGGCCGCCGCGCGGTTGCGCAGTTGATCCACAGGCTCGATCACATGGATCCGGTCGGCGGCAATGCCGGCCCGCCCGATCCAGCCTTCGAGCAGCGCAAACCCCATGTTGCCGCAGCCGACCAGCACGATCCCGTCAGACTGATCCATCCCTCTCACCTTCCTTCGTTCGCCGTGGCCACCAAGGTCATGGCCGCGCCAGCCGATCCCAGCAATTGTCGAGACCGGCGGGCAGCCGGTGCTTCATGATGCGCTGGCTCGGCGTGCGTTCGAACTCGTCGACGACGGCGATGTAGCGTGGGTTCTGGTAGGGCGCGAGCCGATGGGCGAGCCAACCGGACAGGTCGATCGGATCTATCGCGGCGCCCGGCTTCGGCTTGACGAAGAGCTTGATGTCCTGTTCGCCGACGTCAGCGGCGACGCCGATGATGGCGCAATCTTCCACCGCCGGATAGGCGGCGGCGACATGCTCGACCTCCCAGGCGGAGACGTTCTCACCCTTGCAGCGGACGCTGTCGGTCAACCGCCCATGGAACCAGAGATTGCCGTCCGCGTCGAAGGAACCGGAATCGCCGGTGTGAAGCGCGCCGTTGCGAAGCGCTTTTTCCGTCGCTTCGGGATTGCGCAGGTAGCCCTTGAACAGCGCCCCCTCAAGCGAGGTGCGCACGACGATCTCGCCCTTGTCGCCTGTTGGTACCGGCGCACCCTTGTCGTCGAGGATATCGACCGAGAACCAGGACATCGGCTGGCCGACGGCACCGACGACGCCGTTGGCGTTGCAGGTGGTGATGCTGGAGGCTTCGGTCATGCCGTAGCACTCGCGCATCTCGACGCCAAAGCGCTCCTTGAACAGCGGCCAGACCTCCTTCGGGCAACCGCCGCCCCAGGCGATCCGCACCGGATGCTCACGATCCCGCTCGCTTTCGGGCTGCTTCAGCAGGATCTGCAGGATGCCGCCGAGATAGTGGATATGGGTGGCGCCATAGTTGCGCACCTGGTCCCAGAACCGGCTGGCGCTGAACCTGTCGACCATGGCGAGCGAAAGGTCTTCGATGATCGGCAGCACGATCAGCTGCGCGCCACCGATATGGTAGAGCGGCTCCCAGACGAAGAAGACATCGCCGGGACCGGCCACCGAAAGCGTGCGCACCGCCTCGCCGGCAAGCCGGATCATGCCGTGGGTCACGAGCACGCCCTTCGGCCGGCCGGTGGTGCCGGAGGTATACATGATCGCAAACAGATCGTCGGCGGCAGGCGGCGCCTCCTCGAAGGCGGCACCCGAAGACAGGATCGTCTCGAGCGACGTCGCACCCGCCGGTTCGCCGGCGAGAATGAGCCCGGCCGCGGGTAGCGCGGCACCACTTTCGGCGATCGTTTCGGCAAGCTCGGCGTCACAGATGACAACGCCCGGTTCGCAATGTTCGAGGATATAGCGCAGGCCCTCGCCGCGCAGCTGGGCATTGACCGGCACCCAGACGACGCCGGCCTTCGCGAGGCCAAAGAGCACGGCAAGCGACAGCCGCGAATTGCGCATCATGACGGCGGCGCGATCCCCGGATTTCAGGCCGCGCTGGCGCAATTCGGCGGCAAGGGCTGCCGACATCGCGTCGAGCGTGGCGAAGGTGATCGGCTCGCCGTTGAAACGGGCAAACACCTGTTCCGGTTTGCGGGCAGCCTTGGTCGTGAAGCTTCCGAGGAAGCCTTCGAGAGATACGGTCATGGGAAGATCTCGAATAGCGTGTCAGGAGGAGCGGCGGAGTTTTTCCGCCGCCAGGAGAAGTGTCGTCACGACGATGAAGACGACGACCGAAACCGCCGCAAGCGTCGGGTTGAGCTGAAGGATCATGTCGTCCCACATCTGCTTCGGCAGGGTCGTCTTGACGCCGCCGCTGACGAAGATCGCCACGGTCAGCTCGTCGAACGAGGTGATGAAGGCAAACAGGAACGCTGCGGTCAGGCCGCTCTT
The DNA here is from genome assembly GCF_031989085.1 of Ensifer sp. Lineage (NCBI taxonomy): Bacteria > Pseudomonadati > Pseudomonadota > Alphaproteobacteria > Hyphomicrobiales > Rhizobiaceae > Ensifer > Ensifer sp. The sequence goes on along the minus strand of NZ_DALZXU010000003.1, from coordinate 163,093 downwards.
GATCAAGGGAACGGTGACGAAGCGCAGGGCCTGGACCCGGTTTGCCCCGAGCGTCGCCGCCGCCTGGTCAAGCCGCCAGTCATAGCTCTTCAACACAGCGGCGATTGCGACGAAGGCGAAGGGCAATGCCAGCACCGTGTGGCCGATCACCAGGCCGACATCGGTCGCGACCAGTCCCATCTGTGCAAAGAGGTAGAACAGGCCGACGGCGATGACGATGCGCGGCACGATCATCGGCGCCAGGAAGAAGGCGAAGATGATGCCCCGCCAGCGCGAGCGCGAACGGGCAAGTGCGAGCGCCGCAAAACCGCCGATGACCGTTGCAACGATGGCGGTCGCGAAGGCGACGCCGAAGGAGCGGATGGTGGCAGCCACCCAGAGGTCCGAGGTGAAATAAGTCCTGAACCATTCCAGCCCATAGCCCGGCGGCGGGAACTCGAGGAACTGCGAACTGGTGAAGGCAATCGGCAGCACGACGAGCGTCGGCAGCATCAGGAAGGCGAACATCATGAGGCTGTAGATGCCGAGCATGCGGCTTGAAACCGCCTGCCCCAGCAGAGCGTGACTGCCGGATGCAATGGCGCTGCTGACGGTTGCGACCCGATCAAGGATCCCCAGGCCGATGGCACGCAGAACACCTGTCTTGCCAGCCTTGCCGTCGGACGGTTCGCCGGACAGGCTGGAGAGACCGAACACCCGATCGTAGAGCCAGCACGTCACCAGTGCTGCTGCCAGCATCATGGCGGCGAGCGCCCCTGCGAAGGCCCAGTTCAGGATCTCCTGCACCTGGACGATGATCAACTGCGCGAGCATCGTCTGCTGACGGCCGCCAAGCAGGGCCGGGACGATGAAGAAACCGAGCGAGGAGATGAAGGTAAGCAGACCGGCGGCGGCGGCACCCGGAAGCGAAAGCGGGAAGTAGACGAGCCAGAAGCCCTTTGCCGGCGTCGCGCCCAAGGTCCCTGACGCCTGCGTCAGCCGTCGATCGATGCCGGTCATGACAGGCAGCATGGTGAGGATTGCGAGCGGCACCATGGCATGGACCATGCCGATCATCACGCCGAGTTCGTTGTGCAAGAGTTCGAGCGGCTGGCTGAGCAGACCCGAGCCAAGGCCGATCTGGTTGATGACGCCGGTACGGCCGAGCACGATGACCCAGGCAAAACTCTTGACCAGGTAGCTCGTCCAGAACGGCACCATGACGAGCAGGATCATCGTCCCGCGCGTGCGGTCCGGCAGACGCGACAGCCAGTAGGCCAAGGGATAACCGAGCAGCAGCGAGAAGAGCGTCGTCAGCCCTGCGATCCGGAACGTGATCAACAGGACGCGGAAATAGACGTCCGTCTCCAGGATCCTCGCATAATGGCTTGCGGTCATCGCGCCGGTGTCGGCGTCCTCGAGGCTGAGGCCCATGAGCCTGGCGACGGGAACGAGGAAGAAGATCAGCAGAAAGGCGATGCCCGGCACGGCCAGCCAAAGTGGACCGAAGCGGAAGCGATTGGGACGCGCTGCGCGTCCAGAGGTCATGGCGGCGGTGGTCATGGCGTCACCAGCACGGCCGTTTCCGGCGCCCAGCTGAGCGTGATGGTTTCGCCAATGCTCGGCAGCGGCTTGCCGGGAAGGACACGAACCGTGACCAGCGCGTCGGCCGCGATGTCGACGAGCAGGCGGGTTTCCGATCCGGCATAGACGACCTCGGCGACGCGGCCACTGATCTCGTTTGCACCGGTCGAACCGAGTTCGAGATGCTCCGGCCGCACCACCAGCGCCATCTCGGCATTGTTGGAAAGGCCGGTGCCGTCAATCCGGAAGCGGCCGTTTTCGGTCGAAAGATGGGCGACACCACCGGAGCCGATCTCGACGCGGCCACGGAAGATGTTGGAGATGCCGATGAAATCGGCGGCAAAGGCGGTACGCGGCCGGGCGTAGATTTCCTGCGGCGGGCCGATCTGCTCGACCATGGCGTGGTTCATCAGGCAGATGCGGTCGGACAGCGCCAGCGCCTCCTCCTGATCGTGCGTCACATAGATGATCGTGGCGCCGGTCTGCCGGTGCAGCCGCTTGATCTCGAACTGCATGTGTTCGCGCAGTTTCTTGTCGAGCGCGCCCAGCGGCTCGTCCATCAGGATGATCGAAGGCTGGTAAACGAAACAGCGGGCAAGCGCGACGCGCTGCTGCTGCCCGCCCGAGAGTTCGCGCGGGAACCGCCCGGCCAGGTGGCCGAGCTGCACCATGTCGAGAGCGCCTTTGACCTGCCTGTCGATCTCGGCACTGCTCTTGCCGCGCATCTTCAGGGGAAAGCCGATATTCTCGGCCACCGTCAGATGCGGAAACAGGGCGTAGTGCTGGAAAACCAGGCCGATGTCGCGCTTGTGCACCGGCGTATCGGTCTCGTTGCTGCCGTCGATGAACAGGCGGCCCTCCGTCGGCAGGACCAGCCCGCTGATCATCTGCAGCAAAGTGGTCTTGCCGGAGCCCGAAGGCCCGAGAAGCGTCAGGAACTCGCCGGTCTGGACTGCGACGTGCGTGGGCTTCAGGGCGACGGTCGCGCCATAGCTCTTGGCCAGTCCGTCGACGAGAAGTTTGGGGCGAGTGGCTTGTTCGGGCTTCGCGAGCATCTATTTTCCCCTTAACCCAGGATCCAGGCGTTGAAGCGCTCGGTCATTTCGGAGCGGTTGGCGCTCCACCAGTCTTCACGCGCAATGGTCATGACCTTGAGATTGGCCTCGGAGGTCGGCAGCGCCGACGCGCGTTCCGCCGGGATATGCTCATAGGCCTTGAGGTTGGTCGGGCCGTAGGCGAGGAACTCGGTGAAGAGCGCCTGCTGCTTAGGATCGGCGCAGAAGCGGACGAACTGCCGGGCGATATCGGCACGCGGCGACCCCTTGGGAATGCCCCATCCCTCGATCGAATAAAGCCCCTGGTTCCAGCCGATCTTGACCGGCGCGCCGCCGTCGATGACGGCCTGGGCGCGGGCGTTCCAGAGTGCGATCAGGTCGACTTCGCCGCTCTGGATCAGCTGGCTCGACTGCGCGCCACCGGTCCACCAGACGTCGACATGCGGCTTGATCTTCTCAAGGCTGGCATAGGCGCGTTCGATATCGAGCGGATAGAGTTCGGCGAGCGGCACGCCATCGGCGAGCAGCGCCTGCTCCAGCGTATCGATCGGGTTCTTGCGCAGGGCGCGACGGCCCGGGAACTTCTCGACGTTCCAGAAATCCGCCCAGGAACTCGGACCGTTGGCCGCATCGAAGCGGTCGGTGCGATAGGCCATGATGGTGGAATAGACGTCGACGCCAAGCCACAGTTCGGTGAGCGCGTCGGGCATCAGCCCGGGCACGTCGGCAGCCGGCAGGTTGATCGGCTCGAGCAGGTCGCGCTTTTCCAGAATGTCGCGGGCAGACAGCGTCAACGTGCAGACGTCCCAGCTGTAGGATTGCGTCTCGACCATGGCGCGGAACTGCGCAGTCGGTTCGGCATCGCGCGCGACATTGATGACCTTGATGCCGGTCGCCTTTTCAAAGGGGTCGTAGAAGGCCTTGCGATATCCCGGGCTATAAGGACCGCCGGGATCGGCGACGGTCAGCGCTTCGGCGGCAAAGGCGGGCCGTGTGAAGATGGTTGGCGCGGCCAGGGCAACGCCCAGGCCTCCGCCGATTTTCAACAGGTTGCGGCGATCAATCAGCATGCTTTTGTCTTTGGTCATTGTTCTACCCTCTTGTCTTGGATTGCGTGCCGCCTCCCATAAGCGGCCGGGCCTTTGTCAGGCCTTGCTTGCCGCACGCCGTGCGAGAAACTGCTCCATCATCCGCGCCGGTTCGCCGGAAGCGTAGGCTTCGCGCTGGATGCGGGCGCCGGCTTCGAGGCAGTCGCGGAAACCAGCCTCTGTCATCTCCCTGAAGCGCTGTTTGTCAAGCCGCATGGCGACCGGCGGCTTGGCGGCCAGCTCATGCGCCAGAGACAGCGCTTCGTCCATGACGCGTTCCTGTGGCACGATGCGGTTGATGATGCCGATGGCCTGGCATTCGTCCGATTGCATCAATCGGCCGCTGAGCGTCAGGTCGATGGTGCGAGAGAGGCCGATCATCTCGCGCATCATCCACGGTCCCGTGGTGCTGGCGATACCGGAGTTGATTTCCGGCTGCCCCATGCGCACGCCCGGGTGAGCGATGCGGAAGTCGCACAGAAGCGCCACCTGGAAGGCCGAGCCGGCGGCAACGCCGTTGAGTGCCGCGATCAGCGGCTTCGACAGCGAGCGCATCGCATCATAGAGCCGCTCCCACTCGCCCACCCATTCCTGGCCACGGGCGCCGTCGAAGGTACGGGTCTCGTTCAGGTCCTGGCCGGCGCTGAAGGCACGGTCGCCGGCGCCGGTGAGAATGATGGCGCGGACCGCCTCGTCTTCTTCGAAGGCCTTGAATGCAGCGACCAGCTGCTGGCGCATCGCGCTGTGCCAGGCATTGAGGATTTCGGGGCGGTTCAGCGTGATGATGCCGACCTCGCCGCGCCGTTCAGTCAGGATGAAGCGGTCCATGATTTTCTCCGTTGCAATGAAACAACTATTGCAATGCGATAATTGTTATGACATAGTGTGATTATGTTTATTTTAGCTGTCAAGCACCTTTTCCTGGGCTTGGCGATTCTGTTATCGATATGTGGGAAACGGCAGGGATCGGGGATACATGGCGCGCAAGGCGAACAGGGCTGCGACGGACGATAACGAAACGTCGGGAGAAGACCGCGACCCCTTGCTGGTGCAGTCGGTCGAGAAGGCTTTCAGGGTCTTGAGAGCCTTTGACGGGCGCCGGCCAAACCTAAGCCTGTCACAGATCGCGGAAGAAACCGGGCTCGACATGAGTGCGGCCCAGCGCTTCACCCACACGCTGACCAAACTCGGTTATCTCGGCAAGAACCCCGATACAAAGCGCTTCGAACTGACGGTGAAGGTGCTCGATTTCGGCTATCACTACACCCGCGCCAGCGGCTTCGTCGAAAGGGGCATGCCCTATCTGCTGCATCTGAGCAAAGCCACTGAGGAAACGGTCAACCTCACCGTGCTCGACGATACCGACATCGTCTTCGTGTCGCGCTTCATGAGCCGGCACGTGCTCAACAACGACGTTATCACCGGCACCCGGCTGCCGGCCTATTGCACAGCGCCTGGCATCGCCATCCTCTCCGGGATGCCGGAAGCCGCAGCCCATGCGATCCTCGAAAAATCGGATCTCTATCCGTTCACGCCGCACACGACCTTCGACCTTGACGCGCTGAAGGCGAAGCTCAAGCAATCGGCGACCCAGGGCTATGCCACCGCCTACGAGGAATATTTCCACGGCGATCTGTCGATCGCGGCACCGGTGCTCGATGCCAATGGCACGCCCTATGGAGCGATCAACATCGCCGTATCGCGCAGTCGTTACACGCCGGAAGAAACCGAAGAACGCTTCGCCCCGCTGGTGACCGCGGCAGCGCGGTCGATCTCGCTCGTCGGCGGCGCCCGAAGATAGAGCCCCGCCGCCGCCCATCCCCCTTGCCACGAGTGGCGGCGGCGCAAATCCTTCGGAACCCGGTGCTGTGCGCGCGGGCGCCGGCACGGCCATGGGTCGGCACGAGCCAGCAGATATGCGGCCGTGTGCTTCACTCCCTCGCCTTCAACAAGCGGCAGCCGGATCGTCGCCGATCCGATCATCCGGATGGCAGGTGACACCTGCGCTGTCTGCGATAAGACCAGCAGCACCGCGGCAAAACATTCCCGGCATCTTCATTTTTCCCGACTGGACACGGCCGGCACGCCGCTCCACATTCCCTGCCGATAGCGGGGGGCGCGGTCGATGCATCCCCTCCGGCAGACACGGGTTGGGATGGTGCGCATGTTTCTGAATGGTGGCGAACTGGACGAGATCACAGCGTTTCGGCGCGAACTTCACCGCCAGCCGGAACTCTCCGGCGAAGAGGTCGGGACCGCCAGAATGGTGACGGAGGCACTGCGGGCGAGCCAGCCGGACACTGTCGTCACCGGGCTCGGCGGGCATGGGGTGGCGGCCATTTATCAGGGAGAGAGCGATGGACCGACCGTGATGGTCCGCGCCGAACTCGATGCCCTGCCGATCCACGAAATCTCCACCCTGCCCCATCGATCCGAGATCGACGGCAAGGGACACCTTTGCGGCCACGATGGGCACACGGCGACGCTGATGGCGCTTGCCAGGGCGCTTTCCCACAAACGTCCGCGGCGCGGACGGGCGATCCTGCTGTTTCAACCGGCCGAAGAGAACGGGGCTGGCGCGGCCGCGGTGCTGGCCGACCCGAAATTCGAAACGCTGAGACCGGACTTCGTGTTTTCGCTGCACAACTTTCCCGGCCTGCCCCTGGGGCACGCGGCCCTGACGGAGGGACCGGTTAATTGTGCCTCGCGCGGTATGCGGATCGTGCTTTCCGGAAAGACCGCGCATGCCTCCTGCCCGGAGGACGGCATCGCGCCGACTTTCGCCATGGCGCATCTCCTCGGCGAGTTGACCGGCCTTGGTGTCGGCGGCCCGCTCAACGCCGAATTCACATTGGTCACGGTCACCCATGCCCGCCTCGGCGAACCCGCCTTCGGCATAAGCCCGGGTCATGCCGAGATCTGGGCAACGCTGCGCACGCTGACCGATGAGCGGATGGGCGACCTGGTGCAGAGCGCCGAAGGGCTGGTGCGCAAGCACGCAATCGCTGCCGGGCTCACCGCCTCGATCAGCTACGAAGACATCTTCCATCAGTGCAGCAATGCGCCGGCAGCCGTCAGCGCCCTGCGTCAGGCGCTTGGCGAAGAAGGCATCAGCCATGATGAAGGTCCGACGACCCTGCCGATGAAGGCATCTGAAGATTTCGGCCTGTTCGGCCGCGTCGCCCCTTCGGCGATGTTCTTTCTCGGTGCCGGCGAGAACCACCCGCGCCTGCACAATCCCGACTACGACTTTCCCGATGCGCTGATCGAGGTGGGTGGTCGCGCTTTCCTGCGCACGATCCGCAATCTGCTTGGCTAACCCGGAATAGGAGGTCGGCTGGCCGGCCTGCGGCGATGGCCATCTGAGGTTACGGCTGAAGCAATCGCGGCAGGCCGAAGCCTCATGGTCGCTTTCGATCGATGGCCGGATCCGGCAGCGGCGCCTACAATATGCCCCAGCCGCGGTAGCGTCCCCTGCCCGTCATTTCCTTGGCACCAAGTTCACGCACGAGATTGAGCGCACCCCGTTGTGTGACCCCGACATGATGCGCCACCAGGCCAGCAGAGACGATCGGTCGCGACAGCAGAAGTTCGATCAACGCCGGCAGGCTGCTGTTGGAGCGGCGATCCCGGACACGCATTTCCATCTGGGTCTTGGCCAGAAAAAGCCGGTCCAGCTCCTTGAGGCCCTGCTCTCCGGTCAGAGCCAGAGCGTCGAGAAAAGCCCGCAGCCTGACCTCCTGATCCCTGGAGCGCCGACGTTCATGGCGGATCGTCTTCAGGCCGATGTTGAAGCAAAGCAGATGCGACGTCACCTTGCCGCGCGCGCGCAGGTAGGCAGAGATCAGCAATCCGCCGAGCCAATGTTGCCGGCGGAGCGGTTCCATCTGCTCCCAGGCATCGAAAAGCATTGCCGCGCCAAGGCAGGCCGGCAGGCGATCCGCTGACGGGATCAGCAACCGCCAGGCATCGAGCCGCGCGCCTTCGTCCCATTCGTCATCAAAAAGCAAACCCAATTGCCCTTTGGCTTCCTCTGCGGATGGGCGCTCGCCTCCTCCAGACACCATCTCGCCGCGCTCACCCGCTTGTTCATCGAGCAGGCGCTGCGAGCGCGCGATTGCGGCATCGATTTCTGCAAATTCGCGCGACAGCGGGTTGTCGTCGTCTTCGTCCTCTACGTCGCTCTCTTCATCGGGTTCGGAGTGAGCCCCTGCCTGGCGCGCGATCGGGCTTGGATCTGCGGCCGGCTGTTCCCCGCGCAGAACCGCCAGACCGGCCGGCGACAGCGCCCAATCCGGATCCGACAGCCAGATCCTGCGGCGCGCCCTCAGCACCGCGTGCGCAATCGTCAATTCATGTGTCGGTGCCCGGACATCCATATGCGCGTCATGCAGCACCAGATCTTCCACATGCACGAGTTCGCCCGCGACCCAGAGTGCGCCGGCGGCATCGAAGAACTGGCCCCGCTCGCGAAACCCTTCCGCAACAGGGTGACGACCGGCGCGTTCGTCCAGTCGCGCCAGGCGATCCTCGGCCTCGATCGTGGCCGAAAGCTGCGTCTGCAGAGTAAAATCAGGGATATCGTATCGCATTACAATCGCACACTAATTCCGGCAAACGGAACTGAATTCGCCCGTTATCTTCCGACACATATGATGGGTCGTTTTATCGGATATTATGCTGATTGTCGTTGTGTTTCTGCGGCGCCGAATTGAGAAACCCGATTTGCTCGACCGCGCGATGCATTTGAGCGAAAAATCGGCTCGATTCGAAGAATTCGGCCACCCGATAATACGCTGTTGGTGGCCAATATCAAAGCATCATGACCATCAGGCAGAGGATAACAGCGCTTCCTTTCCATTCCGCTAACACGTCCAAACTGGGCTTGAAATTGCCATGAGCCCTCTATGGCAGACGTAGTTTCCGGCCAACGGGCAGTTCGTTGACAGCTGTCAACCGCAACCGGCGCAAGGTCCGATAAGGTTTACGCTCGCACGATATCTGTCGCCGATACCCGACAAGCCCGTTTCAAATCCCCTACCCGGCACCGGCTGCAATATCCGATCCGCATTCGTCCAGTCGGCAGGCGCTGAGACTTTCGACGTTTCTGCGTATTGCTAAGCCAACATCGGGCATTCACCACACGTCCAATCGGTCGCCCCAAGCATCCGCAGCAAACAGGTGTGGTGGCCGTTCTCGCCGTCTACGCCAAGCTGCGTCACCAATGATCCCCGCCATCGGCTCGGTTGACAGCTGTCAACTGTCGAACGGTAGCCTAAGTACAGCCCATCTTGCCAGCGGAGTAGTGCCCGTCCGGTGAAAGCTACGTGCTCCGTCGAGTGGCTCCAACGACGTCAGGGTCCGAGACAGCGCCGGGTTTCATCTGCCACCCTCGAAATGTGCACGCGTCCTCCGCAGACCCTAGCGTTGACAGCTGTCAACTTGAGCGAACTCCGCGGAACAATGCGCCAGATCGATTGCTTGCCGTAACGGAACAAACCGATCATTCACCTGTTGTCGGGAGTTGCCGAGCCGTGATGTAAAAGCAATTGACGCTTCGATAAACTCGAGAACGATATCGTCGTTTCTCATGTTGCCTGTACGCGGTGATACCTGGACCTACCCCCCCCCCCCCCCCCCCAGCTCAGCGTCCAGCCTCGATCATTTGGCGACAGTCCGGATTATCACCGACAACCATTTCCGGCCCATTCTTTGCGTTGGTGCTTTGTTTACTGTCACGCACACGTCCGCTTTGGTTGACAGCTGTCAACCTCCAAGCAGACCGAACGTCTTCATCTTGCTCAGCTGGCGAGTGCGATATCCCCGGGACTGGCCCGCAACAAGGCCATGATCATCGGGCCGGCTGCGAATTCCTGCCGAAGCGCCCGGCGCGTCAGATCGCGCAGATATCCCCCTGCGGATTTGATATGCGTGGAACGCTGCAGAATACAGGCCATAACCGTAGCGGCCACCTCCGGCCCAAGTACCCTGCACGCCTCGTCATGGGCGCCCTGGCTGACATTCAGCATGGAACGGACAACAAGGGCGGCGGTCATCAGATCCCGCCAGGACCGGACCTCTCCGCCGGGCCCGTAGTCGATGATATCGGGGCAGGCGCGAAGCACCGTGACCAGAGGAAAGGCCTGAGCGCCCCTGCCGGATGGTTGTGGGCTGGGTCCAGTCTCAGTGTTGCGACCATTGTCGCTGGCTGCAGGTCGCTGACCGATCGGCACCCCGACGGATGGGCGGCATTGCGGCTCCGTGTTCACAACAGCAGCGGTTTCCTTTCCTAAGCTCGGTTCAGATTCAGTAGAAGAGTCTGGATGTGAACTCTGTATGTGGCGACCATTCTGGCTATCATTGGCGGCCAGTTTTTGGAGATTTAACAGGATTTCCAATTGGTTGAGCGTTTCCGAGCGTAGCCCGTCCAGTTCTCTCAGAATGGGCTCGATTTCTTCCAGTCCGGGCTTTCTCGTCAGAGCACCGACTGCATGAAGATAGCGGTCATGAATGTCCTGCCAGTTTGAACTGTGATCGGCCTCGCGCAACATGTCGATAAGCTTCGTGACGTCGCGACGGCAAAGGCTGAGGCGTTCACGGGCGAGCTGTGCCTCTTGCCTGGCCAGTGCAATGGCAGCAGCAGCCGTTTGCAGCTCCTGGGCACGGGCAAGCAGCGGCGACAGGTCGAACCCGAATGCATCGCCGATCGAGCCCTTGCTGTCCCGTCTGGCATAACGCTTGCCGTTGGGGCTGTCCTTGCGCAGGATGAGACCGGCATCGACAAGAGCTGCCAGATGCCGGCGCAGCGTCGTGCCGGCCATACCATGGGTGCGCAATGCGAGTTGCGTGTTGGACGGAAAGACCACCAAGCCCCGGCCAGGCGTCAGCTCGACCTTTGGATAGAAGCTCAACAGTGCGTTGAGCACAGCGAGCGCACGATCGGACACGCCGATGACAGCCTTCGCTTCGCATGCGGTTCGAAACAATTTCCACTTGTCGATTGGCTGATGCGAATCGATTTCGCTCGCGACAACCTGGCTTGCAAGCATGCCAAGTGTCATCGCGCGCCGCCCAAAGGGCGTCGTCACATTTCCTCGCTCCATCTTTCTTCACCTTTTCAAAGGCAAAAGAAGTCCGTTCGCCGAAACGACGTTGAAAACGCTTGACAGTGATTCGCGGAAATGGGATTCTCTAGTTGCTACACGAGAGAAGGGTTTCCGGTGCGCTAGTCGTTCGGAAGCCTTTTTCTTTTGCTCTGTTAGTCTCCTGTTTCCTGTTGATATTCGAGGTACAGAGAGTTGAGCCTCTGCCTCACGAAATCGGCAAAACCCGGCGCCGTCTTGCTATTGAAGGACAGCGTCGTTTCGCGGTTTGTTTCACGAATACGCACCGGGCTGGTATCATCCGGCGCGACCCAGGCTATCGCCTGGCTCCTGGCCTTGACTTGGCTCAGGTACGCAAACAGCGTCTCAAACCGTTGATCGCTCGGCCTTTCCGGAAAATCGGATCGGGCAACGAACGCATGTGTTCGCACGCGTTCGTCGTCCTCGATGATCAGCTCGGCGAGTTCCGTCCACCGTCGCCGACCAATTGAAGGTGCAGCACCGACGGCCTCTATGACGTCGACGGGTAGCCGGCGCACGATCGCGATCATCTTCGAGAGTGCCGCCTTGTCGACGCCAAGCGACGACATGATGACATCGCGCGAAAAACCTCGATCCTCGAGACGGGTGGCAAAAAGCGATCGCTCGATGAACGACAGGTCGGTCCGGGCATTGTTTTCCTGGCCCTGCGAGATCACCAGCTGTTCATCGCTGAGTTCCCGCACGACGGCCCTGACCTTGCTGCCAAGCGCGCGTGTGGCTGCGAGGCGGCGGTGGCCATAGGCGACCTGATAACGGCCTTGCTCATCCGGATGCGGGCGCACAAGGATCGGGACCTGTTGTCCGTGATCGCGGATCTGCTGCAAAAGGGATTGTTCGACATCGGCCTCGACGCCGAGCCGGTCAGCGACGAAGGAGACGTCGACCATGGCTGGATCAAGCTCGATGACGGCCTGGCCTTCGGCAAGCTGGCGTTCAAGCTCCTGCGCGCGTTCGACCTTTTGCGTTATGGCCGACAGGGAGCGGGTGATGCCACCAATGGGGGTTGGTGGTCTCTGCCCGGCAGTGAGGCCGGCAATCTGGCGTCCAGCGAGCGGACGCTCATCCTCGAGGCCGGCCGCGTGGCTGTCTGAGACGCCGATCAGGTTCTTGCGGGCCATGGCTTACTTCCTCCCCCACACCTTGCGCAGGAGGTCCTCGATCTCGCCGTTGACGAGTGTCATGGAATCCATCGCGCGGTCGTAGGTGCCGCGGACAAACTGCGAGCGTTCCACCTCATAGAGCGTCTGCTTGGTGACGCCTGCGTCGGAAACGGCCGTCGATTTGACCATGGCATTGTGCAGCATGCGGTTGCCGAAGATGGAGCGCATGAACCCCGTCATCTGGCTCTGCGGGCCGTCATTCGGCTCAAACCGAGTGACAAGGTATCGCATCCAGTCGTAGCTCGTCCGCCCGCCTGCATTTTCGACGACGCGCATCAACTCGCTGGTCATCGAGAGAAACTGCGACATCGACATGACGTCGAGCATCTGCGGGTGCACCGTTATCAGCACCGATGTGGCGGCACACAGCGCCGACATGGTCAAAAAACCCAGTTGCGGCGGGCAGTCGATGATGACGACGTCGTAAAAACTCTCGATATCGGCGAGAACATCACCGATGCGGGCGAAAAACATCGTTTCGGCAGAGCCGCTGGTCATGGCCTTGGGCGTTTCGTGCTCGAATTCCATGAGTTCGAGGTTGCCCGGGATCAAATGCAGATTTGGCAGATGGGTCGAGCGGACGATTTCGGCGACAGGCCGGGGGCTGTCGTAGCGGATAGCACCGTAGATCGTTTCAGCTTCGCCGACATCCAGCTCGGGCTGATGCCCGAACAGTGCCGAGAGCGATGCCTGCGGATCGAGATCGATCGCCAGCGTGCGATAGCCCCGCAATGCGAGGTGCTGGGCGAGGTGGGCCGACGTCGTGGTCTTTGCCGATCCGCCCTTGAAGTTCATGACCGAGATGACTTGCAGTCTCTCGTCGCCGCGACGATGCGGGATGTATTTTCCCGGCTTGCCGCCGTCGTCCAGGACGCGGCGAATGCGTTCGATGTCCGAGATCGCATACATCCGTCGGCCGTTCGCCAAGGGGGCAGGGCCGTGTCCCTCCGATGCGATCTGGCGCAGGTAGCCTTCGGCGATCCCGATGAAGGCGGCTGCCTCTGCCGGGCTGAACAGCCGTAGCGTCTTTTGCGCTTGTGGCGGGAAGATTTTCTTCTGATGCTGCTGGAGTTGATGCGCGAGTTCCATAGCATCGGCAGCCAGGAGCGTTGGCAAATGCTCCTGTACGTCGAGGCCCTGGATCTTCTGTTGCAACATCGCATTCTCCGAAATCTGCGCAAAAATTGTCATATCGAGGCAATATGCGCAGATGCACTATGATCCGATTCGGCCTGAATGTACAAATGGATAGCCTGATGGTGCCATCCGTCGCCCTTACGCGATCGAGGCGGCGCAGGCCGCCGGTCAGTTGTCCGCGGACAACTCTGTCTGCATCCAAAAGCGTCCATTCGTCATGGCACGATTCGGCATCGTAGAGGCGATCTCTTCGCGGACGGCCTGGATGATCTTGGCGCGTTGCGGTCGCAGCGAAGAACCTGTCCGCCACGGCGCAGATAACAAGCTATTAGAATATGGATTTAGTCGACTATTGACAGCCCGCCGAATTGTGGCAAGATCATGGTGCGATGACGATGGCGTCAGACGGTCTGGAAGGGATGCACCATGTTCTACCTCGGCGGGATGACACTTGGCTACCTCGAGCCCCCGGCACCGCGGGGCGTTGCGAAGCCTTCAAAGCCGCGTATCGAACTGGCTGCTCGCGAGACGGAAGACGACGACCGGGAGCGGGAGCGCGAACAGGAATGGGCTCGCGCCTTTCTGACGCCCTGGCACCTGTTTTATTGATCGGGTGCTTGCCGTTCGGAAATTTGGGTTGAATATCCGAGCGCCGGAGACGATGGCGCCGCTCGCACTGGCCAGTACCGCTGACCGTCGTTGACAGCTGTCAACCGGAATGGCGGTTCCCCTCTCGCACGACAGGCCAAGAGGGAGGTTGGCGGCCACGCGCCGCCGGTGGTAGCCACTTTTCCAAATTATCTCATGTATAACAATTGCTTGCGTCGTGTTGCGCTGGGCCGTCCGGTCTGGGCAAGGCGAGCAAAGCGGCGCCATCGCCAGCCGGCGTTCGTCGATGCACCGGTGGAAAAGCAGGAAAGGGCGAGGGGAGGGCTGTCGCGGCGCTTCGAAATCGTTAAGCTTGCCTGCTGAAGCAAGCCATCGAGGGTGCCAACATTCCGAGCGACCAGCCAACCGACGACGCGGGCAACCAGCCGCAGTCGCTTTCGTTGCACCAGAGAATTCTTGGCGAGGTCGAAGGTCATATCCTGTCTGGCGCCTGGCCGCCTGGCCATCGCATCCCGTTCGAACATGAGCTGACCGAACAATACGCCTGCTCGCGCATGACGGTGAACAAGGCCCTGACCGAACTGGTCAAGCGCGGTCTCATCGAGCGGCGCCGCAAGTCCGGCAGCTATGTCACCTTCCCCCATGTGCAGTCTGCCGTGATGGAAATCCACGATGTCAAACTAGAGGTCCAGTCTCTCGGACTGGACTACAGTTTCCAGGTGGATGAACGCAGCATCCGCAAGGCCGAGGCGAAGGATGCCGGGCGGCTCGACCTGCCATCGACTGCAAGATTGCTGGAGGTCAGCTGTCGACATTTCGCCGGCGGCCGGCCTTTCTGCTACGAGGAAAGGCTTATCAGCCTGGCGGCGGTTCCCGAGGCGGAGACCGAGCTTTTCGAAACATCGGCGCCTGGCTCCTGGCTCCTGGGGAAGGTGCCGTGGAGTACGGCCGAACATCGCATTCGGGCGGTGGCCGCAGGGCGCAACGCGGCCCAGGCGCTCGACATCTCCACGGGGGCGGCGTGTCTCGTGATCGAGCGACGCACCTGGAGCGGTCGCGCGTCGGTGACCCATGTGCGGTTGACCTATCCCGGCGATCGTCATGAACTGGTGGCGCAATTCGCGCCGAGCCCGCTCGGCTAGATGCAATCGAGCCACGCGCCCCTGCCGGCCGGGTCGGGCACTGCAAGGGTGGGAGATGGAAAAGATGATGCTTTTTGATGGCCCGCAGACTGCGCCCCTGACGATCTTGCTGGCCCATGGCGCTGGCGCGCCGATGGATTCGGCATCGATGACCGCATCGGCCGAGGCGCTGGCCGCTGTCGGTTTCCGTATCGCCCGGTTCGAATTCTCCTACATGGCAGCGCGCCGCAGCGGCAGTCGCAAGCCTCCGCCGCGAGCCGAAACCCTCAATCCGGAGTTCAAGGCTCAGTTGGCGACGCTTGCTGCAGCCGGTCCGCTGGTGATCGGCGGAAAATCGATGGGCGGCCGGGTGGCGAGCATGATTGCCGATGAGCTTCATGCCGAAGGCAAGGTCGCCGGCCTGTTGTGTCTCGGCTATCCCTTCCATCCGCCGGCAAAACCAGAGCAGCTGCGCACACAGCATCTGGAAGGGCTGAAAACGCCGACGCTGATCTGCCAGGGCACGCGTGACGAATTCGGCACCCGTGAAGAGGTGTCAGGATACCGCCTATCCAGCGCGATCGAGATCCTCTGGCTCGAGGATGGCGATCATGATCTCAAGCCACGCAAGACGATTTCGGGCTTTTCAACTGCCGATCATCTCAAAACGATGGCCGACACGGTCGGGCGCTGGGCGCGCGAGCGTTTGGCGTAGGATGCCTGACGTCTCCAGGCTTCGCAAACGGCCGGCGCGATGTCGGTCGGATCACTCCGCCGCCTGTGCGGTGCCGGACGAGAATGCGAAGACGTCGATCGGCTCGTCGAGGCCCTTGACCGGAAAAGCGCCGAGATGCTCCATGTCGCGCGTACGGCCGGCGAGTTCAACGAAGGCCCGCGACAGGAGCACCGGACGCTTGGCCAGCTTCGTCAGGTTTTCCAACCGCGATGCGATATTGACGGCAGGTCCGATCACCGTGAAATCGAGCCGGCGGCGCGAACCGATGTTGCCGTACATGACATCACCGACGTTGACGCCGATACCGTAGCCGAGCGCTTCGCGGCCTCTTGCCAGGTTTTCCTCATTCAGCCTGGCGAGTGCCGCTTCCGCTTCGCCGATGGCTTGCAACAGGTTTTCGCAGGCCTGGGCATTGCTGAGCGGGAAGATCGCCAGCAGGCCATCGCCCATGAATTTCAGGATCTCGCCGCCATGTCGTTCGATCGGCTCCGACATGGCGTCGAAATAGCCGTTGAGAAGCTCGATCACGTCGTCGCGGGGCCACAGGTCCGAAAGCCTGGTGAAATCACGCAGGTCGCAGATCAGGATCGCGGCGCTGACCGTCACGCCGCTTCCGCGCGTCGTTGCACCGGCGAGGATCTGTTCGCTGGCGTGTGGTCCGACATAGGTTTCAAGAAGCGTGCGGGCCATCCGGTTCTTTAGCCGGATTTCGCTGACGAGCGCGAGAACGGGCAAGAGGCCGGTGAGATACGCGAGATGATCGTCCGTAAAGCCGCCCTTGCGATCGCTGGCGAAGGTGATCACGTGGCGCTTGCCGAGCGTGTGTTCGAGCGGCAGGGCGACATAGTCGGTAAAGCCTTCGGTGCGCAGCTCGTCATAGAGTGTATTCGCCACCTCGTCTTCGTCTGCCACCTCGAGGTTCTTGCGAACCTGGCTGGCGCCATTGTTGATGGCATAGAGCGGGCTGTTGAGATACACGGTCGTGTCTTCGACGCCGTAGTCGTACATGCGGATATCGGCCTCCGGCAGGCCCTTGCGCCATAGAATGCGGGCGCCGAGCCATTGCGGGTGGTGGATCCGGAAATGCAGCGTGGCACGCGCGAGCGGCAGGCCCGCGTCGACCAGGCGCTCGCACAGATCGACGAAGATGTTGTCGATGAAGCGCTGGTCCCGGGTCTCGGTGACCAGCCAGTCGAGAACGCCCTTGCCGCCGATGGGCGTGTCGCCGCTTTCGTCCAGCACTCCGGCCTTCGCCTCGGATGACGTCTGCATTGCAATTTCTCCACACTGGTCTGCCGGCCATGGCCGCCTCGAGGCGCGCAGTTCGCTTGCCTGGAAACGCCGAGACATATGTGGACCATCGCCCGACCGTTGATAAGGGCCAAGGCGAAAAGTGATCTGAAAAAGCACGCGGCCGTCGGCGCTCGTCGCGCCGTTCGATTCAGGTCAGGCGCTGGCCGCCGACGGCGCTGCCGGTTGGGCGACGCCGACGACCGGCAACTGCAGCCTTATGCGAGCGCCGACCCACGCACCAAAGAGGATATCGACGCGACCGGCGTGCAACCGGGCGATTTCGCGGGCGAGATTAAGCCCCAGGCCGGCACCGCTCGACCGGGGGCGCAGGCGATAGAAGGGTTCGAACACGCGGTCGCGCTCGGCTTCGGGAATACCCGGACCTTCGTCGTGAATTTCGATGCCGCCGTCGGCATCGACCAGCACGGTGATCGTTCCGCGATTGCCGCCATGCTCGACGGCGTTGCGCAAGAGATTGGCGACTGCCTGCTCGATCTGCTGGGCCTGGACCAAGACCGGCACCGGACGTGTCGTCCTGGCTTCGAAATCCAGTTCGTAACCGGCCTCGAACGCCAGCGGCGCAAAATCGGCGGCAATCGTCCTGGCCAGCGCCGCGAGGTCGACCGTCTCGCGGCTGCCGCTGCCATGTTCCAGCACCTGGCGGTCCAGAAGCTGCTGGGCCAGGTGCGACAACCGTTCGATGTCCTTGCGCAGCGACGCACTCTGCGGATCTTCCTGCAAGAGTTCGGCCCGGGTGCGCAGGATGGCGATCGGTGTGCGCAACTCATGGGCGGCATCTGTCAGGAACCGATTGCGCTGGTCATAGCCCTCGTCGAGGCGGGAGAGTGCGTTGTTGAAGGCATGTACCATCGGCGCGATTTCCGTTGGAACCCGGGCCGTCTCCAGTTGCACCGCGCGATTGTCGATATCGATCCGCCCGGCCTGGTCGGCCGTGGAGATGAGACCGGCGAGCGAACGGCGCACCACCGCCGGCGTGGTGACGAGCGTGGCGACGCCCATGACCAGTATGATCGGCAGCAACAAGCCAAGGATCAGCAACGCCAGAACCGGCAGCACGCGCAGCCAGTCGGGATTGCCATTGGCGTCCTTCGCCGTGTCGACATTGACGCTGATCTCCACTTCGAGCCCGTCATTCTCGTCGCGCGAGGCGATCGATGAGGCAAGGATCTGGACGCGGCCGGCATCCGTGTCGACATTGGCAAAAGCGGCCTCCGGCCGTCTGTCGCCTTGGTCGAACCGCAGCGTGGCGCGGCCGATATTCGTCATGAGCGCACCGCCGGCAGCCGCGTAGGCGGGGGGAACGCTGCCTTGCCGGACCATATGGCCTGCGCCGTCTCGGATCACGAACCAAAGGCTGGGAAAATCGTCGCGGAATGCGCGAAGCTCTTCGGTGTCGCGAACATAAAGGCCGCCGCCATCGTCGCGTGCCACGGCTTCGGACAGGTGTTTGATCGCGGCCTCGTTGTCGATGATCAGCCGCGGCTGAGCGATCGTCAGGATCGCGATCAGCAGCGCGATGAAGGCGACGAAGGTCGCCGCCTGCAGCAGGATGAGGCGGCGCACCAGAACCCATTGAAGCGAGCGCGGGCGAGGATCTTTCATGCCGTGGCGCGCAGGAGATAGCCGAGGTTACGGATCGCCCGGATCTCGACGCCGGCTGCGACCTCCTCGAGCTTGCGCCTCAATCGCGAAAGATGCGAATCGAGCGCATTGGAATCGATCTCGTCCTCCATGGCATAGACGGAATCTTCGAGCGTCGCGCGCAAGACGGTGCGGCCGGGCCGGCGCATCAGCGCCTCCAGCGCCAGCCGCTCGCGGCGCAGCAGGTCGAGCGGCTTGTCGTCGACGACGGCCTCGCGATGGCGAAAGTCGTAGGTCAGACGACCGACCATGATCTGGTCCGACTTCAGCGTGACGGGACGGCGGGCGAGGGCTCGCAGGCGCGCCATCAATTCCTCTACCGCAAAGGGCTTCGCCATATAATCGTCGGCGCCCCCATCGAGGCCGGCGACACGGTCGTTGATGGCCCCGAGCGCTGTCAGCATCATGATCGGCGCCTCGACGCGCAATGCCCGCAGCTTCGGAATGAGGCTCAGGCCCTCGCCGTCGGGAAGGCGGCGATCGAGCACGATCACGTCATAGGACCAGAGCTCGACCACGGCCTCGGCATCGGCGAGCGTCGAGACATGATCGACGATCACCTGCCGACGTTCGAGCGCCGTCTTCAGCGCAGACGCCATCTCGGGCTCGTCTTCCAGCAGCAGGATGCGCATGCCGATCTCTCCTGGGTGCGGCTACGAAAGCCCCGTAGCCTGGTGTCAACTGCATCAGTTCTCAAATAGCGTCCGCGTTGTGGCGCTCACTCGCATTCGAGCTTCGGCTGGCGGAAGTTGGTGATGTACCAGCGGCCGCCCTGCTGTCGGGCGTAGAATGTATAGAAGCATTCCTGCTCCTCGACATAGCCCGGCGTCACGAATTCTTCGTAGCGCTGGCCGCGGCGCGTGTCGCGGATCTCGCCGCTGGTCGAACCGGAAACGACGTTGGTGGAAATCTTGCGCCACTGGTAGGCGCGCTGGTCCCAGCCGAGATCGATCACGGATGTCGGCGGGCCGTAGTCGATGACGACGGATTCCACCGGTTGACCGATGTAGTTTTTCATCTCGGTGGAGGCGCAACTGGCAACGGCAAGCGTTGTGGCGATGGCGATGGCGGCGAAAACGCTGCGCACATTGCAAGAGGGCATGGTCGATCCCGGGGTTCGAATTGTCTGCCCCGGAGCTAATCTGCCAAGATTACATAGACATTGCAGTCCGCTTCAAACGTCGCCTCAGGCCAGAAGGTCCGAAGTCAGGCGGCACGGCTTTCGAGCGTATCCTCGATGCTGGCATAGACCAGCCCCGGCTGGACGATCCATTCACCCTTCCTCAGAGACTGGACATCGGGCCCACCGGCAGCGTTGCGCGGTGCGACGCCGACGAAACGATAGCGCAGCCCGTGGCCGTCGGTTGCGGTTTCGAGGATGGGCCGCCCGGCAAGGTATCCGACGACCTGTCCTTCGAAACGCACATTCGCCAGGACGAAATATTCGGTGGGCAGTCTCCGGCTCTGTTTCGGCGCGAGCTTGAAGGCAGTTTTCATCTTCATCATAAAATACTCATCATGGGGGACCTTGTCGTTGGCTCCAAAGGCATTGCTGCCGGCTGTCGGGCCACACGAGAAAGCGGCGGGCGTCTCAAACACCCGAAAGCGGCGCAAGCATGGCAAAGGGACGACGCCGTCCCGGTGAGGCGGACGATCCAGGTCTCTGCCTAAATCTCTGCGGCAATGACACAGGCACAATAGCCTGACGCGCATAGGTATTCGCTTGCGAAGAAGTGGTTCGGACATAAGGAAGTCGTAAAAACTGGCACCCCGAGGGGAGCGCTCGCGGCGATGACGCCGGGCGCAATGGGCCAACGCGGCCGCATCCGAAACAAAAGATGAGTAATATTCTCATATTTCTTGTGCGCGCTGCAATGACACGCTAATGAACGCCGGCACTGCCCATCCCGTACCCATCCTGTCGTCCCACATCTTGCCGCCGACCACCTCGCTTCGGTCCGGAAAAACACACATGTCAGAGAAATCAGCCTCGCATTTGATGCTCGACGACGCGATCGTGGCCTACTACGACGAGCTCTGCGGGATGACGCGCCGACGCGGGCACGCGCAGGCAGCGGCAAACGACGTCGTTCACGAGCTCTATGTGCGGCTGGTCGACCGGCGGACTTCGCTTGAGGGCAAGTCGTCCTTGCGCGCGTTTCTGCGCCGTGCCTGCGCCAATCTCGGCATCGACAGGCTGCGACGCGACCGCTTCGAATTGAAGCTTTTCGGCGGCTCGGAGGAGGAAGCCCTGGCGGTCGCCAGCGACATCGCCGCTCCCGACGCCAATATCGATCTTCGCCGCAGACTGTCGATCCTGAAGTCGGCGATCATGGAGATGTCTTTGCAGCGGCGACGGGTGTTTCTCGCAAGCCGCATCGGCAACCTCACTTCTGATGAAATTGCGCGGCGCACCGGCATCAGCCGCAACATGGTGGATCGGCACTTGCGCAAGGCCTACCTGCATTGCCTCGATCGGCTGGAGGAGACGCTATGACTGCCATTGGCAAGCGCAATCCGCCGACCGCGGCCGCCGATCGCCACCGCAAGGCATTCGAGAAACGGGTGCGCGAGCAGGCGGTGGACTGGCTTGTGCGCCTGACGGGCGAGCCCGCGGACGACGACCTGCGGCTGGCATTTGAACGATGGCGCGCCGAGGATCCGGCGCATGCCGAAGTCTTTGCGCGGGCGCAGCGGGCGGTCGGTGATGCCACGCTGCTGGTGCGGCGCGAGCCCGAATTTGCTGCCAAGGCGGTGCGCGCAACGGCAAGTCGTCGAAAGACGATAGCAGCGCTCACCGTTGTGCTCGCCGCCGGCGCCGGCGGTTTCCTCTCGCTCGACGGAGCGATGTGGATGCGGGCCGATGTCATCGCCGGCAAGGGCGAGCGGCCGATCCTGAAGCTGGAAGATGGATCGATGCTGCAGCTCAACGCCCAGTCGGCCGTCGCCTACGAGTTCACGCCAGGTGAACGGCGGATCGTTCTCCTGCGTGGCGAGGTGTTCGTCGAAGTCGCAGCCGACAAAGACAGACCCTTCGTGGTCGAAGCGGGCGCGGGGACGACGACGGCGCTCGGAACGGCATTCGACGTCAATCTGACCGACGAGGGCGCCGATGTCACCGTTCTCGAACACGCGGTGTCGGTTGCCACAGAGAGCGCGGAGCCACCCCGTCGCGTCGAGGTCAACGAGCAGCTGAGCTACAACCGTGAGGGCAGGCTCGGCGACATCAAGCCCATCGATCCGCTGTTGGCTGCGGCATGGCGCGACGGGCGCCTGGTATTCGAGGCGCGCACCATCGCTTCGGTCGTGGACGAAATCGGGCGCTACGTGCCGGGCCGGATCCTGATTGCGGATGCGGCCGTCGGCGCCAGACGGGTATCCGGCAGCTTCGATCTCGCAGATCCGGTCAAGGCGCTGCAGGGGCTTGCCGAAGCCTTCGACATCAATGTCACCCGGATCGGGCCCTACATCACGATCCTGCGCTAAAAAAAATCACGCGCGGTGTCCCTGACGTGGGACCTCGTTCGTCCAGAAACCAGACCCGGCCCTTTCTCGGCCATCGCTCATTGTCTGGGACCATCATGCCATATTCGAACAAGACCGGCGCACGACGCCATTCCGCAATTTTCAGCCTCCTGATGGCAGGTACCGTGGTTGCGCTCGCGGCCACCGGCGCCCTCGCCGACGATGCCCCGGTCCATCGGGTCGATGTGCCCGCCGGAAAACTGACCGCCGCCGTCAACCGGCTTGCAAGCCAGCTCAAGCTTCAGGTCGTGTTCGACAGCTCGGTTGCGTCGGGCGTAAACACGCCGAGCCTTTCCGGCGAGATGACCGCCGATGAGGCGCTCGAGCGGCTCCTGAGCGGCACCGGCGTGCGCTACCGCTTCGTCGGCGGCTCGACCGTGAAGCTGATGGGGACAAGCGAAGCGTCCACACCGGTTGACGGCGATGGCACGGCGCTGGCGCCTATCGTCGTGCGCGGCGATGCCAAGCGTGGCGATCGCGCGCCCAACGTCGCTGTCCTCGACGCCGAAGACATCGAGAAGGCACAGGCGTCGAGCCTGCCAGAGTTGCTGCAGAAGACGCCCGGCGTGTCGATGGGCGGCGGCGTGCGCATCGAGGGGCAGACCCTCGCCATCCGCGGCTTTGCCCGGCAATCCGATGTCCGTATCATTCTCGACGGCGCACCGAAGAACTTCGAAAAATATGACCAGGGCACCGTCTTCATCGAGCCCGAGCTGCTGAAGCGCGTCGAGATCGAAAAGGGCGCGACATCGGTGCGCTACGGCAATGGCGGCTTCGGCGGCACCGTGCTGATGGAAACCAAGGATGCCGCCGACATGCTGCGGCCCGGCGAGGAATGGGGCGTCTGGGCCAAGTCAGGTTTCCAGACCGCCAACAAGCAGTTCCTGGAAACAGGCGCACTCTACGGCAAGTCGGATTTCGGTGGTCCGGTTACCTATGACGGCCTTCTGGCGGCGACATGGCGCAAGAGCGACGACATGCGCGTCGGCGGCGGCGAGATCTACAACTACTCCAACTCGAAGCTGACGACCTTCCTTGCCAATGTCGGTGCCGAGTATGACGGCCACGAGATCAGGGGTACGGTCGCCTACGGCGAAAACAACAACTGGGGGCCGGTGGCGGCCATCCGCGGCCAGTCGGCGCCATCGGACTACAACATAACCCGCTACGGCTACAAGGAAGCGATGCGGCGCCTTCTCACCTGGCGCGAGATCGAGGATTTCACCTCGACGCTGAACTACAGCTACAGCGGCGACAGCGACCTGGTGAATTACCGCATGATGGCGAGCTTCTCGCAGACCAGTCAGCATGCGACGCGGCCCGATATCGCCGGGCTCAACCCGAGCGCATCCGTCGGCGGCTATGAAAACGATGCCGCCTATACCGATATCAAGTTCGAGGTCGAAAACACGTCCAACTTCACGCTCGGCGGCTTGTCGCACAGCCTGAACTACGGCGTGCAATATTTCGACCATGACCGCGACATCTGGATGTACGACATCGCCAACCGCACCCAGGCGCAGTACAACTACGGCTACTATGCGCCCTGGTTCATGCCTGAGGGCACGCAGAAGACCTTTGCCGCCTTCGTTCGCGACAGGATCGAGCTGACCGACACTTTGGCCGTGACGCCGGGGCTTCGCTACGACCACGTGCGTTCCAAGGGCGTGCCGAACGCAGCGCCCCGCTTCAACAATCCGCTGGCCGGTCATGATTACTCCGCCGTCTCGCACGAGGGCGTGACGCCGGCGATCAGCCTGTCATGGGAGGCGACGTCCTCCGTGCGGTTCTTTGCCGATTGGGCCTATGCGATGCGCGTGCCCAACATTGACGAAATCTATTCGTCGCAGAGCTTTCAGACCAGCGCGCCCGGCACCAGCCGCGATCTGGAGGTCGAGCGCAACAGCACCTTCAACATCGGCATCGACATGAGCTTCAACGATGTGCTGACGGCCGACGACATGCTGTCGACGCGCATTTCGGCCTACAACAACCACGTCTCCAACCCAGTCACGCGTCGTTTCGGCACGGCCAACTTCGTCGGCGCTTCGGGCGTCGTGCCGTTCTACTGGAACACGCCGTCCTATGATATCCGCGGCATCGAGTTGCAATCGCACTACGAGACCGAGCGCATGTTCGCCGATCTTGGCGTCTCCTGGATGACCGGCGAGCGGACCGGTGCCGTCAACAACGTTCGGGGACCCGATACCTATATCAACGATCTCGCGCCGCTGACCGTCATCGCCACCGCCGGCATCAAGGTGCCGGACCAGGACCTCGCCTTCGGCTGGACCGGCACTTTCGTCGACGACCAGAGCCGCACGCCCTATAATCAGGACGGACGCAGCTATGCCCGCCCGCCCAGCGCCGGTTATGCGGTGCATGGCGTCTTTCTCGACTGGACGCCGACATCGGGTTTCATGGACGGCGGCGAAGTTCATCTGGCCGTCGACAATATCTTCGACAAATATTACGAGCCCTATCTCAGCGACGGCATCTCGGCGATGCCGGGCCGGAACTTCAAGATCGCGATCAGCCGGAAATTCTGACAGCGGAACGGCATTCGACCGGCCCGCTGTGGCGGGCCGGTTGCGCTTGGGCGACGTCGCTCGCCCTCAGGGTGCCGAGGTGAAGCGCCGTGTTGCCGAACGCACCTGCTCCTGTATGCAAAGTTGCGCGCGAGGCTGCATTTCCTTGCCAATCCTTGCTTGACAGAGGTCGGTTGCCCGTATCTTAATCATGGCTGCAGATTGAGCAGTTCAATCCATTTCACATGACCTTTGTGGTCGACGGGCAGTTTCGCCCCATGATGCCCCATCATCGATGGGAACCGCGTCATGGGGTTTTTGGTTTTTGGCAGGTCCATGAGCGACGCGGTGAAGATCGGCATTCTCTATTCGACGACCGGCCCCTATGGCACGATGGGCCGCGACTGCCGCGACGGTGCCGAGCTGGCGATAGACGAGATCATGGCGCGTTATCCCGGCCGCATCGAGCCGGTTTTTGTTGACCCGCATGCCAGCATCGACCGATATCTCGAGGGTGCGCGTTCATTGCTGCGCGACAAGGGGTGCCGCCACATCGTCGGCACGATCACCTCGCTGGCGCGCAAGGAGGTCATTCCGCTCGTCGAAAAGCATGATGGGCTGCTCTGGTACATGTGCCCTTACGAGGGTTTCGAGGCCAACGACAATGTCGTCTATACCGGCGGCTGTCCGAACCAGCACCTGTTGCCGCTGCTCGACTATCTCCTGCCGCGCTTCGGGCGTCGGCCCTACCTCGTCGGCGCCAATTACGTCTGGGGCTGGGAAATGAACCGCCTTGCCCGCGAGCTCATCGAGGAGGCCGGCGGATCGGTGCTCGGCGAGCGCTATCTGCCGCTCGAGGAGACCGCGGTCGAGCGCATTGTCGCGGAGATCGAACAGCGGCGGCCGAGCTTCATCCTCAACAATCTCGTTGGTCCGTCCAGCTACGCTCTTCACGCGGCGATCCGGGCGCTCGGTGAACGCGACACCGCGTTTCGCCCGGAAAATTGCCCGGTCGTCAGCTGCGACCTGCAGGAATGCGAACTTATCGATATCGGCCTCGGCGTGGCGACGGGGCAGCTTTGTGCAGCCGCTTATTTCGACACGGTGAACTCGGCCGAAAATGCGGCATTCAAGGCTCAAGTGAGCGCGCGCTTCGGCGTCTCGCGCCGGATCTCCAGCGTCTTTGCCAGCGCCTATGCGGCCGTCAAGCTTTGTGCCGAGGCGATCATCGACGCCGGCACCGACGACCCGGCCGTGGTTTCCAGCCTGCTTTGTGCCGCACCTCGCCCAAGCGTTCTCGGTCCGCTCCGGATCGATGCGGAAACCCGCCACGCGGCCTTGCCCTTCCACCTCGGTCGCATCAACGACGAAGGCGGTTTCGATATCATCGCTTCCGAACCCGCCATCCTTGCCGACCCGTATCTGACGGGTCGTCGGACACGCAAGCCACCCCAGCTCCGGATCGTCTCATGAGGGAAACGCCCAACTTTGCCGGCTGGCGTGCCACCGTCCTCCATCGCGAGGATGCAACGACCGAGCGGCTGACCCGCCAGCTGAAGCTCTTCGGCTTCCACGTCCATGTGCAATGGACGCCGCTTGCCGCCGACAATCTGCCCGATCTCGTTCTGGTCGATGCCGATCAGGGCTGGACCGGGTTGCTGCCCTGGGCCGACGAGCGCGCGCCGCGCCCGCTCGTCGCCCTGCTCGGCTCGGAAGCGCCCGGCCGGGTGGCCTGGGCAATGGATCAGGGGGCTTCGGCCATCATCGCCAAACCGGTGGCATCGTCTGCCGTCTATCCGGCCCTGGTGATGGCACTTGCCATCCATCGCGAGCGCCAGGCCGTCCTCGACGAGATCACCCATCTCCAAGAGCGGGTGCGCATGCGGCCGCTGGTGCATGCGGCCGTCGAGAAGATCAGAAGTGCCCGCAAGCTCGACGAAGAAGCGGCCTATCGCATCCTGCGCAATTGCGCGATGCAGCGTCGGCTGACGATGGAACAGGTCGCTGCCTCGATCGTGGGCGGCGCCGAGCCGCTGCCGGAGGCAGGCTGATGCGGGCACTCAAAACCATGGTCCGCCAGCCGGCGGCATTGTTCGGCCTGATCGTCGTTGCGCTTGTGGTGCTACTCGCCATCGCCGCACCGTTGATAGCGCCCTATAGCCCCGATGAGCAGATGTTCGACGGGTTGACATTGGAGGGCGCGCCGCTGCCGCCGAGCGCGCAGTTCCTTCTCGGCACCGACACGCTCGGGCGCGACCTGTTCTCGCGCCTTCTCTACGGTGCGCGAACCTCGCTGGTGATCGGCCTCGTCGCCAACGGCGTGGCGGTCACGATCGGGCTCCTGATCGGCATCCTCTCGGGCTATATGCGCGGCATCGTCGGCGGCGCGCTGATGCGCTTCACCGATCTGATGATGGCTTTTCCGGCGCTGCTGCTCGCCATCGTTCTCGCAGCGCTGCTGCGGCCGAGCCTCTGGATCGTCGCCATGGTCATTGCGCTCGTCAACTGGGTGCAGGTGGCGCGCATCGTCTATACCGAGACGCGTGGGCTGGTGGAGCGCGACTTCATCCTGGCCGAGCGGTCGCTCGGCGCCGGCCATGGCCGCATCCTCTTTCACCACATCCTGCCGCATCTGGTCCCGACGGCGATCGTCTGGGGCACGCTCGGCATCGCCACGACAGTGCTACTCGAAGCGACGCTTTCCTTCCTCGGCATCGGCGTGCAGCCGCCGACGCCGTCCTGGGGCAACATCATCTTCGAAAGCCAGAGCTATTTTCAGGCCGCCCCCTGGCTGGTCTTCATCCCCGGTGCCGTCATCTTGTTGACCGCGCTCTCCTTCAATCTGGTCGGCGATGCGCTGCGCGACATTCTCGATCCGACGCAGCGGGGCAGGGGCTGACATGGTTTTCCTGCTTCTTCGCCGCCTGGTGCAGACCGCGCTCATTCTTCTCGGCGTTGCCGCCATCACCTTCCTGCTGCTCTATGCGCTGCCGGCTGATCCCGCCCGCATGATCGCAGGCCGCAGCGCCACGGCGCAGACGGTCGCCAACATCCGGCGCGAACTCGGTCTCGACCAGCCCTTGCTCGTCCAGTTCTGGAGCTACCTGCAGGGCCTGTTTCAGGGAGACCTCGGACGGTCCTATGCGCAGAAGACCGATGTCGGCGCGCTGATTGCCGCTCGGCTGCCGGCAACGCTGATCCTGATGGCGGCCGGTATTGCCGTCGAGGTGGTGCTCGGCGTGTTTCTCGGCGTGCTCGCGGCCGTGCGCCGCGGCGGCTTCGTCGACCGTGCCGTGATGATGGCGTCCTTCGTCGGCGTCTCGGCGCCACAGTTCGTGGCGGCACTGCTGCTGCTCTACGTCTTCGCCGTCACGCTCGCCTGGTTCCCGATGAGCGGCTTCGGCACGCCGGCGCATGTGGTGCTGCCGGCGCTGACACTCGGCGTTCTCGGTGCCGGCTGGTATGCGCGCATGGTGCGCTCGGCGATGATCGACGTGCTCAACCAGGATTATGTCCGCACTGCCCGGGCCAAGGGCCTGTCGTCGGCGCGCATCATTTTTCGCCATGCGCTGCCGAACGCGCTGCTGCCGATCATCGCCATGATCGGCATCGATATCGGCCAGTTCATGAGCGGCGTCGTCGTGGTCGAGGCCGTCTATGGCTGGCCCGGCATCGGCCAGCTCGCCTGGCAGGCGATCCAGCAGGTCGACATACCAATCATCATGGGGGTGACGCTCGTCTCGGCGCTGGCGATCGTGCTCGGCAATCTCATCGCCGACATTCTCGCGCCGCTCGTCGATCCGCGCATCCGCGCCCGGTGAAATCATACAGCAACCAAAAAGGGGAACGAAAAATGTTCAAACGCTGGCTTCGAAACTCGACCGTCGCAACGGCGCTGATGCTTGCGCCATTGCCTGCCTTCGCACAGGACGCGCCAAAGCAGGGCGGTGACATCGTCATCACCTACAAGGATGACATTGCAACCCTTGATCCCGCCATCGGCTACGACTGGGTCAACTGGTCGATGATCAAGAGCCTGTTCTCGCGGCTGATGGATTACACGCCCGGCACCACGGAACTGGTGCCGTCGCTTGCCGAAAGCTTCGAGGTCGCGCCCGATGGCCTGACCTATACGTTCAAGCTGCGCAAGGGCGCGAAGTTCACCAACGGCCGCGAAATCGTCGCTGACGACGTCAAATACTCGATCGAGCGCGCCGTCGATCCGAAGACGCAAGGCCCCGGCGCCGGCTTCTTCGGCGCGATCAAGGGCTTCGACGACGTCACCGGCGGCAAGACGACGACGCTCGAAGGCATCGAGGCACCGGATGCCTCGACCGTGGTCTTCCACCTGTCGCGCCCTGATGCGACCTTCCTCCACGTTCTTGCCGTCAACTTCGCCTCCGTCGTGCCGAAGGAAGCGGTCGAGGCCGCCGCCGGCGATTTCGGCAAGAAGCCGGTCGGCTCGGGCACGTTCATCCTGAAGGACTGGACCGTCGGCCAGAGCCTGACCTTCGAGCGCAATCCGGATTACTTCATCAAGGACATGCCGCATATCGACAAGTTCACCGTCGAAGTCGGCCAGGAGCCGCTTGTCGCATTGCTGCGGCTGCAGAAGGGCGAGGTCGATATCGCCGGCGACGGCATTCCGCCGGCAAAGTTCCTCGAGATCAAGAACTCGCCCGAGGGCGCCGAGATCATTGTCGACGGCCAGCAGCTCCACACCGGCTATGTGACGCTCAACACCAAGGTCAAGCCCTTCGACGACGTCAAGGTGCGCCAGGCCGTCAACATGGCGATCAACAAGGAGCGCATCACCCGCATCCTCAACGGCCGGGCGACACCCGCCAACCAGCCGTTGCCGCCGCTGATGCCGGGCTACGACAAGGCCTACACCGGTTATGCTTTCGACGTCGAAAAGGCCAAGGCCCTGCTCGCCGAAGCCGGCCATCCCGATGGCTTCGAGACGGTCCTCTATTCCACCAACACCGATCCCCAGCCGCGCATTGCCCAGGCGATCCAGCAGGATCTGGCGGCCGTCGGCATCAAGGCCGAGGTTCGCGCACTCGCCCAGGCCAACGTCATTGCCGCAGGCGGTACCGAAGGCGAAGCGCCGATGATCTGGTCGGGCGGCATGGCCTGGATTGCCGACTTCCCGGATCCGTCCAATTTCTACGGGCCGATCCTCGGTTGCTCCGGCGCGGTTCAGGGCGGCTGGAACTGGTCGTGGTACTGCAACGAAGACCTCGACAAGCGCGCGGTTGCCGCAGACTCGATGTCCGATCCGGCCAAGGCCGGCGAGCGGCAGGCGGCCTGGGGCAAGATCTTCACCGACATCATGGCCGACGCCCCGTGGGTGCCCGTCACCAACGAACGCCGCGTCGTCGCCAAGTCGCCGCGCATGGGCGGGGCGGGCGAGATCTACGTCGATCCGACCCGCGTCATCAATTACGACGCGATCTACGTGAAGCAATAAGCCCTTGGGCTCCCCGGGCCGTGGCGGCCGGGGAGCCCCGTTATCATCTGGGGAGAGAAAAATGTGCGTTGCCTGCACCCATACCATTCACCGCGCCAAGCACCATTTCGGCTGGAACCGCGATTTTGAACCGACCTTGATCGCCAAGCCGGGCGAAACCATCCATTTCGAGTGCCTGGATTCGTCCGGTGGACAATTGGGTGCGGGGTCGACCCTCGATACGCTGGCGGCGCTCGACTTCAACCGGATCAATCCGGTCACCGGTCCCGTCTATGTCGAAGGTGCCAAGCCCGGCGATGCGCTGAAGGTAACGATCCGTCGCTTCGTCCCCTCGGGCGTCGGCTGGACGGCCAATATCCCGGGCTTCGGCCTGCTTGCCGACCAGTTCACCGACCCGGCACTGCACATGTGGACCTACGACGCCAGCACGATGGCGCCGGCACTCTACGGCCCCGGCGGCCGCGTTCCGCTCAAGCCCTTTGCCGGTACGATAGGCGTGGCACCCGCCGAGCCTGGCCTTCATTCCGTCGTGCCGCCGCGTCGGGTCGGCGGCAATCTCGACATTCGCGATCTGACGTCGGGCGTAACGCTCTATCTTCCCGTGGAAGTCGACGGTGCGTTGTTTTCGATCGGCGACACCCATGCGGCGCAAGGCGACGGTGAAGTCTGCGGCACCGCCATCGAGAGCCAGATGGAGGTCGAGGCGACCATCGAACTCGTCAAGGACGCGCGCCTCGCAAGCCCGCGCTTCACCACGCCGGGGCCGGTCACCCGCCATCTCGACGCGGCCGGCTACGAGGTGACCACCGGCATCGGTCCCGATCTGATGACCGGGGCACGCGAAAGCCTGATGCGAATGATCGATCTGCTTGGTGCCGAGCATGGCCTGAGCCCGGTCGACGCCTATCTGCTCTGCTCCGTCTGCGGCGATCTCCGGATCAGCGAAATCGTCGATCAGCCGAACTGGGTCGTGTCCTTCTATTTCCCGAGGATCGTCTTTTCGTGACAGCATCCCAATCCGCATCCCCGTCGGTTCTCAGCGTCGACAGATTGTGTGTCGACGCAAGAACGCCGGAAGGCGCCAGGCGCGTGCTCGACAATGTCAGCTTCGACCTCAAGCTCGGCGAAACGCTGTGCATTGCCGGCGAGAGCGGATCGGGAAAGTCCGTCACGTCGCTGGCGATCATGGGGCTGTTGCCGAAGGCTTCGCTGCGGATTGCCTCCGGCAGCATCCAGCTGGAAGGGCGCGAACTTTCGCGCCTCAGCAACAGCGCCATGCGTAGTGTGCGCGGCGGCGATGTCGCCATGGTGTTCCAGGAGCCGATGACATCGCTCAATCCCGTGATGTCGATCGGCGCGCAGTTGACCGAGGCGATCCGGGAGCACCAGGGCTCCGAAGGTGTGTCGGCCGAGGCGGTGGCTTTGCGCATGCTCGATGCCGTGCACATCACCGAACCGGCGCGGCGCCTGACGCAGTACCCGCATGAACTGTCGGGTGGCATGCGCCAGCGCGTGATGATCGCGATGGCACTGTCCTGCCGGCCGAAAGTGCTGATCGCCGACGAACCGACGACCGCGCTCGACGTGACGGTGCAGGCGCAGATCCTGAAACTGATGACGGAGCTGAAACGGGAGTTCGGCGCTTCGATCATCCTGATCACCCATGACATGGGCGTGGTCGCTCAAATGGCCGATCGCGTCGTCATCATGCAGCAGGGCAGGGTGGTCGAACAGGACGGCGTCCTGCCGATCTTCGAGGCTCCGAAGGCGGCCTATACGCGCGAGCTTCTGGCGGCGGTGCCGCGGCTCGGCGCCCACGCCGGCACCGACGGCCCACCGCGTGTCGGATCTGGGCTGCTCGCGGCCAAGCCGCAGACGGCAAGCCCGGTCCTTTCTGTGCGCGGCCTCGAGGTGAACTACGGCAAGAAGGCAGGCTGGCTCGCAAAACCCACCGAGAGCCGGCCGGCGGTCAGCGACGTCTCTTTCGAGATCCTGCCCGGCCAGACCCTGGGGCTGGTCGGCGAAAGCGGTTCGGGCAAGTCGACGACCGGCAAGGCGGTGCTCGGGCTCGTGCCGTTCAGCGGTCAGGTGCTCATCGACGGTTGCGACATCGGGCCGCTGAGCCAGCGCCAGATGCGGCCGGTCCGGCGCTCGGCGCAGATGATCTTCCAGGACCCCTATGCCTCGCTCGATCCGCGAATGGCGGTCGGTGCCGCGATCGCGGAGCCGCTGATCATTCATGGCATCGGCAACAGCGGCGAGCGGGAAGACAGGGTTGCCGATCTCCTGCGGCGGGTCGGCCTCGGGGCCGATGCCGCGAGCCGCTATGCGCACGAGTTTTCCGGTGGCCAACGCCAGCGCATCTGTATTGCCCGGGCGCTTGCGGTCAATCCGAAGCTGATCGTCGCCGATGAAAGCGTCGCGGCACTGGACGTTTCCGTGCGCGCGCGGGTGCTCGACCTGATGCTGGAGCTTCAGGAGACGATGGGACTTGCCTACCTCTTCGTCTCCCACGACATGGCCGTCATCGAGCGCATGTCGCACCATGTCGCCGTCATGCGTGCAGGCCGCATCGTTGAGATGGGCCCGCGCCGGGCCGTGTTCGAAAACCCTCAGGATCCATATACACGGGCTTTGATGGCTGCCGTCCCCATTCCCGACCCCGGCTTGCGGGCCGTTGCCTAGCGGGATTTGGGTAAGACATGGAGACGCCCGGCCATCCTTCCGTTTCGCAAGACACGGTCAGGATGGCTGGAAGTAGAAGACGCCGAAGTTGAGGACGAACAGGCCGAAAACGGTGGCCAGGAAGCTGCCGAGGAAGGTCAGGGTCTTCTCGCCGACTGGCTTTGCGCGGTGCTTGCCGGAGAAGACAGTGGCGATCGCAACGCCCAGGGATATGCCGGCAACGGCCGGCATGGACATCAGTTGCATCGTGTATCCTGTGTGATGGTGCAAAACGTGGAGCGTCAGCGGCAATTTCTTACCGGGCGGTGGCCGTTGGCGCGTCCCGGCTAAAGCCTTCCTATCGCCCGGCGGCCAGGCTGCGGAGCCGCAACGCGCCCTCGAGCGCATCCTTGACCTGCATGGCGCGACGCAGGCCCGTGGACTGGATCTGGCCGGCTGCGGCGATTGCGTTCTGCGCGTGGGAAAGGGCGATGGTGATTTCGGCATCGCTGACCGATCGATCGAGGGCCAGCGCCTGCGCGGCCGCCTCTTGTTCCATTGACATCATGTCACTCCGTCGAATCACCCAGCATCGGATGATGATCGTGTACTTAGGGGATGCCGCCGGCGTCCCCAAGTGTGTGACATGTTGCGGTTCAAGCTATGCTTAACAAAGGCTTAACGGCAACGGGCACTGCCGACGAAGGACGCGCGCGCCTGCGCCCCGCGAACCGTCACATACGCTCGCCGGGCAGTTGCCTGGCTTGCTTCACCCAGTCGGAAAACTGCTTCTCGTCGAGCGCCATGTCTTCGCGAATGTCGAGATAGCGCACATCCTTCTGCTTCGACTGTCCCGGCGGCACGGGATCGAGCGCCGCACCCCGGAAGAACGCCACCTTGATGTACTTGGTGAAAACATGGATGCCGAGGAACCAGCCCTCGCCCTCGATGCCGTAGAGCGGAGAGTTCCATTTCACCGCCTTGTAGACATCGGGCACCGCGCGTTCGATCAACGCGTCGAGCCGCTTGCCCACATCGCTCTTCCAGCCCGGCATGGCCGCGATATAGGCCTTTACCGGGGCGTCGCCATAGCCTTTGGCGATTTGCGGATTGCCGCCGGAAAGAAGCGGAACGTCGCCGGGTTCAATCGCGGCGGTCCCGCCCGGCTTGGCTTTCGTCGCCGCCGGCTTTTCCAACGGTTTTGCCGGCCTTTTGGGTGTCTTTTCGCCCATTGCGCCTGCTCCTATCCGATCGTGCGACGGCCGCCGAGATAGGGCAGGGCGAACATGTAAAGTCCGGTGGCAAGCAGGATCGCGAGCGGAAACAGCGGCAGGAAATAGACCCATTCGGCCGGCTGTTTGCCCAGTCCCAATGTGGCGAAAATCGAAGCGACGATCACCGCAAAGACAACAGACGTCCAGCGGTGGACCTGTCGAATGCAATTGCTCCAGTTCATTGGCACCTCCTCAAAATACCAGCCGGGACGGACCGGATGATCCGCCCGGCGTGAACGCGGTGTCTCGGGCCGTTCGTCAGTCGAGCCGCTCCAGGACCTGCTCGAGAGCGGAAACGAACCTCGGCCATCCGGCTTGCGCGCCTTGATAATACGGCTGCTGATCCGGCCGGAAACCGGACTGTTCCATGCGCAGTCGGGTGCCTGAACCTGTTGATGTCAGCGTCCAGGTGACGACGCTCTTCAGGCCCTTGGTGTCCCAGGTGTAGGACAGCGACCTGTTGGGCTCGACCGCCTGCACCTGGCAGTCGACCGCGCCCCAGTCGGCCGTGAGCCTGAACTGATGCCCCTTGTTCGGGCTGAAGTCGTTCTTCATCAGCCATTCCTCGATCAGGTGCGGCTGGGTCAATGCCCGCCAGATCTTCTCGACCGGATAGGGCACCTCCCGTTCAACGACGACGGTCAGCGTTTCGGTTGCGGCTTCGGTCATTGGTCCATCCTTTTCAAGAGGTCTTCAAGGTCGTCAAAACGGTTCTGCCAGAATCCGGTCATCTCTTTGGCCCAGCCGACCAGCGGGTCGAGCGCACCGAGCTCGGCGCTATAATGCGTCAGGCGGCCCTCGTGCCGGTCGCGCACCAGGCCGGCACGCTTCAGCACGCCGAGATGCTTTGAAACGGCGGGCTGCGAAATCCCGGCATGTGCCGTGAGCGCGCCAACGGTCTGGTCGCCTTCGCGGCAGAGTCGCTCGAAGATCGCCCGTCGGGTCGGGTCGGCAAGTGTCTTGAACAGGATTTCGTGTGGTAGTTGCGTCAAATCAATAACTCTCTGGCTATGGATTGAATCCATAGCTGCCGAGTTATGGATAAGTCAAGCCCATGCCGCCCGAGGCGAGCGAAAGGTGTCGCTCACGCCGCCCGAGCGAGGCGTTGCCCGCCAGGTGTATCTAAGATCGTGCCGGCAGGCCCCCTCAGGCCCGGCCATCGGTAAACTGCACGAGATCCCAGAGGTTGCCGTAGAGATCCTTGAAGACCGCGACGGTCCCGTAGGATGCCTCCTTTGGGTCCCTGATGAATTCGACGCCGCGCGCCACCAGGGTTTTATAGTCGCGCCAGAAATCGTCGGTTCGCAGGAAGAGAAACACCCGCCCGCCGGCCTGGTCGCCGATATAGTCTTGCTGGTGCGCAGTGGAAGCGCGCGCAAGCAGCAAGGACGTGCTGCCGTCGCCTGCTGGCTTGACGACGACCCAGCGCTTGTCCTGCTCGGGCTGATAACTGTCCTCGACCAGGATGAAACCCAGCGTGTTGACATAGAAATCGATCGCCTCGTCATAGTCCCGAACGACAAGTGCAATGAGTGCGAGCGTCTGGTTCATGTCTGCCTGTCCTTCGCTTTTTTCAGTGGTCCTATGACCGCAACCGTTGGCCGTGAGCGGCCGTCGCCTTGCCGTCGGAGGCCAGCGACGCGTGATACGCCTGCGATGACCGGACTGATGAGGCAAAAGGCCGTTCGTTCGAGCGTTGCAATCTTTGCTGGCGGCACCCAACTAACACAAGCCATTCAAAGATC
This sequence comes from Ensifer sp., assembly GCF_031989085.1. NCBI lineage: Bacteria > Pseudomonadati > Pseudomonadota > Alphaproteobacteria > Hyphomicrobiales > Rhizobiaceae > Ensifer > Ensifer sp. Next base: position 127,315 of record NZ_DALZXU010000003.1, on the reverse strand, counting down.
GAAGGAGCTGTGGTCTTGAGTTTGACACCGGAATTGCTTGGGCGTTCGCCCTTCGAATGGGGGCCGGTCGTGGCCGGAGCCTCCGGTGACGCCGTCTACCGGCGCAGCGATGGGCGAGCCTTTGCGAAGGTGGCGGACGCAGCACGGGTGGTGGAGCTCGCGGGCGAGCGCGATCGGCTCCTGTGGCTGCAAGACAGGGGCGTCCTGACGCCGGAGGTGATCGACTGGCACGTGGCCGAGCAAGGTGCCTGCCTGATTATGACCGCGATAGAAGGCGTGCCGGCCGCGGCGCTGTCGGCGACCGACCTGCTTTCGGCCTGGCCTTCCATGGCTCGGCAACTCGCAGCGCTTCATGCGCTGGATGCCGGCCAGTGCCCTTTCGATCGCAGCCTCGCGCCGATTTTCGGGCGAGCCATGGACGTGGTCGCGCGCAATGCCGTCAATCCCGATTTCCTGCCCGACGACGACCGGAAGACGCCCGCGGCTGAGCTGCTGGCACGGGTGGAGCGGGACCTGGCACTTCGCCTCGAGCAGGAGGCGACAGGCAGGGTGATTTGCCACGGCGACCCTTGCATGCCCAATTTCATGGTCGACCCCCATACTCTACGCTGCACCGGAATGATCGATCTTGGGCGCCTGGGAACGGCTGACCGTTACGCTGACCTGGCATTGATGATCGCCAACGCGCGAGAAAGCTGGGAGACGGCGGAGCAGGAAGGACATGCAGCGGCGGTGCTTTTCGAGACGCTGGGGGTCGCCGCGCCCGATGCTGCCCGCCTCGAATTCTACCTGCGGCTCGATCCACTGACCTGGGGCTGATGGTGTCCGATGTCGGCTTGCCGGATGAGGTCACGGGCACGACCGGCGTCGTGCCCGTGTGGCAATAGTGGCAGCAACCGCCTCGCCCTGACGGGTCTGGCGGTCGTGTCGCCGGCATCAGGTGACGCGAATGGCGGGTGCCCACCTGGGCGTTGCCCAGGCAGCGTTCCACGGATCGTCGGGCGGATCTCCCATTTCGGGGAGCCCGATGTCACGGCGCATCCGGTCGGAAAGGCCGGATGTCTGGTTTGTCAGCCGGTGATGCCGCCAGGCTGCCGGGACGAGGCCGGTTGCGGTTTTCCAGATGCCGAATGTGCGGCACAGGTCGTCGAGGGCTGCCGGCAGAGTGCCGGCGACCGGAAAGGATGTCTCGCGCATGTGTTTATCCCGACGCTTCGACGCGATCGGGTCCTCTAAAAGTTGATTTGGGCCTGGACGGGAATCGTCACGCCGTTGGCCGGTAAAGTTAGGTCAGTTGGGAAATGCCGAACCGTGGAAGATCAGCGTTCAGACGCTTTGTGAACCCGGCAGGGCAAAGCAGGATGCGAGTTGCATCCCGGGCACGACAATGAATCCACCAGGAAAGCGCATATTAAAGAGAGTATATGTCATCTCACGCCTCCTACAATGTGGGTTGCCGACAATGTAACGTCGCACGGGATTGCCTGTTCGGCAAGACGCAATTTCGGATTGAAAATTCTTGCTGCAGATATGTTGCCTGTCTGCAACAGAATACTTTCACAGGCCGCGATGGGGCGCCGCACTTCCAGCGACGAAACCACGTTGCTGTCCTGCGGGACGCTTCGGAACGACGCGGGTTTCCGGATCGCCGGCATCGGAAAGGCGCCGTCTGGCCGCTTTTGCCTGGTGATTTATGGCTGGGTGGCGGCGGGTCTGCTTGCCCTAATTCGCTGTATCCGCGGGTATATCGCGACCCGCGATCACCACGCGCTTTACCCAGGGCGGTGTGGCCGCCCTGGGGATATCGCCGCGCCCGCAGGCCCGGCCGTCGCGGAACAGCGTTACTTCAGCTGATCGGCGGCCTTTTCGATTGCAGCCGTTGCGCAGGCTTCGTCGAAATTGCCGCCCGGCGCGCCGCCGACACCGATTGCGCCGATGGTCGCATCGCCGGCCTTGATCGGAACGCCACCGGCAAGCACCAGGAAGCCCTCGATGTTGACCAGCTGTGCCGCTGCCGGGTTCTTGCCGACGTTCTCTGCCATTTTCGAGGTCGGCGTGCGCGACGATGCGGACGTGAACGCCTTGGCGCGGGCTGCCTCGACCGTGTGGGTGCCAGCATTGTCGGCGCGCACGAGTGCACGCAGCACGCCGGCGCGATCGACCACGGCGGCCGTGACGTTGTACTTGTCGGCGGCGCAGGCCTGAACGGCATTCACGGCGATCTCGACGGCAAGGCTCGACGGGATGTTCTTTTCGGTCAGCAGTTCGGCCTGGGCGGTGCCGGCGACGACGAGTGCGCAAGCCGTTGCGAGAAGGGTCCTGATCATGGCGTGGTTCCTATCCTTGTTCCGGAGGAAGCGGTTCGCTTTTCCGAAGCCAGAACTACCCAATTACCCCGACCGGCAGAATCCGCGACGCCACCACCCGGCATAGGTGGGACTACCTATTCCCGCCTCACACGGTACCCTTGTCCGCAAGCGTCAGCCGCACGAATTCGGCAACCGAGCTGGTTCCGAGCTTCTCGGCGATCTTGGCGCGGTGGGCATCGACGGTTCTGGCCGAGATGTTGAGCGCTTCGGCGATCTCCTTGCTCGCCCATCCGAGCGCGACCATGTCGAGCACTTCGCGTTCGCGTTCGGTAAGCCGGGCAAGCTGTTGGCGCGCCTCGCGCCTTTCCAGCCGCGCATCGAAACTGGCAAACGCCTGCTGCAGCGCTTCTACCAGTACCTCGCCGTCGACCGGCTTGGTCAGAAAATCCTGGATGCCGGCCTTGAAGGCGCGGCGGCAGGCGGCGACGTCGCCATGGCCGGTGATCATGATCGTCGGCCAGTCGATGCCGCGCTCGGCCAGCTTGGCATGCAGCTGCAATCCGGACACGAGCGGCATGCGCAGATCGACGATCAGGCATCCCGGCTTTTTCTCGTCGACATGGGCGAGGAAGGCCTGAGGATCGCCAAAGGTTTCGACGGTGATGCCGTAAGTGCTCAACAGAAAGGCGAGCGCCGCGCGCACCGCCTCGTCGTCGTCGATCAGATAGACCCGGTATGTGTTCACGATGGTTCCCGTTTGCGCGTGCGCGGCAGCGTAATGGCAAAGCATGCACCGCCATCCGGTGCATTCTCCGCCTCGATCCGGCCGTCGACGCGCTCGATGAGCGTCGCGCACAGCGACAGCCCCAGCCCCATGCCGTCGGCCTTGGTGGTAAAGAACGGCTGGAACAGCTTTGGAAAAGCCTGCGCGGCAATCCCCGGTCCATTGTCGCGAACGACGATCCTGATCTCCTGGCCATCGGCGCGCGTCTCGATCGCGATCTGCGGACGGGCGGTCTCAGCGCTCTCCAGGGCGTCGGCGGCGTTACGGATCAGGTTATGAAGCACCTGCTCCATCTCGATCGCATCGACGTCGGCTTTGAGCGTTTCGCTCGCCATGTCGAGCTTCAATTCGATGCCGCGGCGCTGAAGATCCGCGCCGGTCAGCGCCGCAATCTCGGCAACGATATCGTTGATCGCGCTCGGCACCGGCACGGGCGCCCGGTTGGACGCATAGTCGCGCATCCGTTTCAGCATCTCGCCCGCCCGTTTCGCCTCGCGGACATTGACCTCAAGCGCCTCGCGGATCAGCCCGATATCGGGTGTGTCGGCGCCGGCCAATCGCACAGCCGCCTGGCTGCGGCTCAGCATCGCCGTCAGGGGTTGTGTCAGTTCATGCGCGATGCCTGACGCCAGCTCGCCCATGGCGTTGACGCGGGAGGCATGCGCGAGCAGGGCCTGGCGCTCCTGCAGCAGCGCCCGGGCCTCCGCCTCTTCGGTCGACCTTTGCGATTTCTGGACGGCGGCCCGCTGGCGCAGCGCGAACATCAGCGCGAACGACGCCAGCCCTGCCATGGCGGCAAATCCGATCAACGGTCGCACCGGCAGCAGCTGATCGGTCGGCATCGCCCGCTCGAGTGCGAGCGAAATCTTCTGGCTGGCACTGTCGATCGTCGACTGGAAACGGAGCGGTGCGAGCAGCGGCGGTGCGCCACCAGCCGTCTCGTCCGCCGGCAGGTCGACCAGCGTTTGCGCGTCGAGGGTCAGCGTCAGATGCGCCCAACGCGGCTGCTCTTCAGGCTCGAGCAGATGGCGCGCGTCGATGGCGATCACCAGTGCCGCGTCCGACGGCGCCTGCGCTCGCTTGGCGAGCAGATACCGGCCATTCCGGCCGACATAGGCCTCGACCTTGCCGCGCTGCTGTCCTTCGATCGCGTCGCGCAGCGGCGCAAGATCCTCGCCGCCACCGGCGGGGACTTCGATCATCGTCCTCACAGCATGATTGCCTGGTGGTGCCGCAGTGGCGCCCTGCCCGGCCTTGTCGTCGAGCGAAACGAGCGCGAGCCAGGCGATGCGCGGGTAAAAGCGCGCGACGCTCTCCATGACCTGCCGGGTGGCATCCAGCCGTGCCGGCTCGGTATCGTCGGCAAGCGCGATCAGGCTGGTCATGTGGGCATCGTGCTGCGCTGCGCGCTGAGATATCAGGCGATGCAGCGTTCGACCCACTGTCGCGAGTTCGTCTCCGAGGCGCTGGCGCGACGTTTCGACCGAGTAAACCGCGAAAGCGACGACCGCCGCGAGCCACAGCGCAATCCCGATCAGCCAGGCTTTCAGGAGGCCGTTGCTCACGTCGAAGGGCCCGGGGTAGCCGATGGCTTGCGCGCTGCGCTGCCGTGAGCTTCAGCCCGATCAAGCGCGTGCAATGGCGAACGGCCGGTCAAATCAAACATGGCTCCGCTTTGTGGGCTGCGCATTTCCAACTCGAATTTTGGCCCGGCAAGATGGGGTCGTCAGCTCTCATAGCACGCAGGCGCGCAGATGAAACCCGGCGGAAGCGTGCGCGCGCGCTTGCGCGTGGCATGCAGCAGCCGCATGGCCGGCATGATTTGCTAATGGACGCCACAATCTCCATATGGGGAATAACACCAGAATTCGAACGTGATGCCGGCGCCGCAGCTTATCCTGCCGGGCGCAAAGGAGATGACATGGTCGGGATCCCAATGACACTGGAAGACATGAGCGCCCGCGAACGCAGCGGCATGCTGGAAACGGTTGCCGGCGCGCTGGAGGTTGTGGCCGAAGAGGCGGAGGACATGGGCGACATCCGTTTTGCAGCCCACTCGAAATGCGTCGCCTGCACGATCCGCGGATACACCGACAATCTCGGGGCGAAGGATCTGAAATCGGCCGAGCTGCTTCTCGAACTGGGGATCAAGCTCGTCCACCTGTCGTCGACAAGATCGGCCGATGCCGCCGGACACGAGCAGGCCCACGTCTGTCATTAGCGACGGCGGCAGCATAAACGACATGCCGGGCCGCGATCGCATGGGGCGAGCGCGCTTCAGGCTCTAGATGTTCATCGGCCGTCGGTCCGGGCAGATTGGCGCCCGATCGTCGCAAGGGCATCGGCCCGCTCGTTGCCGGCGAGCCCGCTATGGCCCTTGCACCAGGCGATGGCGAGCTCCGGGTTGCGGTCGAGTTCGCGATCGATCGCCATCCAGAGTTCGGCGTTCACGATCTTGCGGTTGCGGACCCTCGAATTGGCGCCGATCTTTCTCCAGCCATTGTTTCTCCAGATCCGCCGCCATTCGTTGCAGCCTTTGACGGCGTAGACACAATCGGACCACAGCGTGGCGCGTTCGCCAGGGGCGTGGTCGTTGAGCCAAAGCAATGCTTGGAGCAGGGCGGTCAGCTCCATCGTGTTGTCGCGGGCGTTACGCGCGCCACCCTGTTGCGATGCCGCTTCCGCCCCGTCGCGGTAGACGACGAATGCCCAACCGCCATTGCCCGAACGCGGCTCGTGGGAACCGTCCGTGAAAACGTCGAGACCTTTGGAGGCCGTCGGCATTACCGCCGTTGGCAAAGGGGAGCCCGGTTGGCTGGAGATTTCATCCATCGGTTGGTTGATCGCCCGTTCGCGTGACAATGGCGTCGATGGGCCCTGATCGGGCCTGACTGGGAATTGACCTAGCAGATTTTCGAGCATTTCCGACACGAAAACGCTGCTTATGCCATGGACAAAACCTGGCCTCTCCCGTGCGCTTCTACGGCATCCGCCGTATGGCCAGCCATGTTCCGGCCATGCACATAGGTGACCGTCTTTTTCAACGGCCGCAGGGACGTGCGCGATGCAGGTCAATCGATGGAATTACTACAGCGGCTTCGTCGTTTACCCAGCGGTCATCCTCATCCTTTCGGCCCTGGCTCTGCGGGCCGCGCCGGATATGGAATGGTGGCGTTGCGCGTCGTTGCTCGTTGTCGGCGTCATCGCCTGGACATTGGCCGAATATTGTCTGCATCGCTTCGTGCTGCACCACGTTGCGCGCATCCGCGACCTGCATGAGGCTCACCACCGCGACCCGCAGGCACTGATCGGCCTCCCGACAGTGGTCGGCGCCCCCGCCTCGTTCGTTCTGCTGTTCGCCCCACTGTGGTGGATCGGGGGCGTGGCCCTTGCCTGCAGCCTGACGGCGGGCTTCCTGCTCGGCTACGCCTGGTACCTCGTCGTGCACCATCTCTTGCATCACCGGCCGGCCCGCAAGGGGTCGTTGTTCTTCGCCCTCAAGCGCCGTCACGCGCTGCACCATCACGTGACGGCGGAAGGCAATTTCGGCGTCACGTCGGGGATCTGGGACCGGCTGTTTCGAACCGATATCCGGACGCATCGAAACGCGGCACGCAAACGGGCGGGAACCAAACTCGTTGCGCAATAGGCAGCCGGTGGCCGATCCCGCGTGAGCGGATCAATTCTTTCGGCAGGTGCAGGCGTCGTAGCCGTTGGCAAACAGCCTCCCGGCCTTCATGCCGATCCTTCCCGGCACGTCCTCGATCCGTGAAAGGTTGAGGGAGCGGGCGATCGCAATCGTCGCCTCGGCGCAGATGGCCGCATCTTCGGCGGCGTTGTGATGGGTAAAGGTCAGGCCAAGATGGCCGGCCAGGATGTTGAGCTTGTGCGAGCCCAGATGCGGCCAGACCTTCTGTGCCATCTTGACCGAGCAGAGATAGGACAGCTGGGGATAATCCTGCCGGTAGAGATCGAGGCAGGCGCGCCAGACACTGAAATCGAACGCGGCATTATGGGCGATCATCGTGGCGCCGAGAAAGTCGTCGGCGAACTCGTCCATCACTTCGGGAAATTCGCCGGCATCTTCCACATGCGCCGGGCGTATGCCGTGGATCGCGATGTTGAACGATGAAAAGCGCATGTCCTTCGGACGAATGAGCCGTTCCTCCACTCGCACCACCCGGCCGTCTTCGATCCAGGCGAGGCCGACCGAGCAGGCGCTGCCGCGCTGTTCGTTGGCGGTTTCGAAATCGATGGCGATGGTCTTCAAGGCGACGGTCCGGCTCGTTTCATGCGGGAAAGCCCGAGGTGCAGAAGCGCCCTCGTGCCGGACTGCTTTACCGGTGCCGCAGCGATTCTGCAAAGCATGCGGCCAGGCACACTCGGGCGGTCGTATGCGCGCGCGAGCTGCTTAGGCGCGATGTACGGCGTGACGTTTGCCCCGGCGCGGCCCCGTCAACGGATGAGAAACATGCGCGCGGTCTCGATTTCCCCACATTGAGAAGGTGATGTCGGTCGATGGACAAATCCGGCATCGTTTTCCTCATCCTGATTTGCGTGCTCGTGGCACTCGCTTTGAGCATCCTCGCCATCGAACCGGGGGTGGAAGCGCCGCCACCTCCAACCCCCGCAATCGCGCCGTGAGCAACGCTGCAACATGACGTTCGCCGGTTGGTGACCGGATGCCGGGCCTATGGCGTCTTGCCGGCTTGCTGTTCGCGAAACGCCTTTTCGCCCGCGTCCGACACTTCGACCCATTTCTGGTCGGGGGCTGCGTCCTCCACGTAGCTGTCGTTCCAGTTCCACCATTTGTAGGTCTGGGTTTGCGGATAGCCCTTAGGTGAATCTTCCCAAACCTCCTGTCGCCCCAGCGGCGTGATGTCGAGGTAGTTCCAGGTGCCGCCCATCTGCTCGTCGCCGCGGTTGTTGATGAAGTAGGTGCGAAACACCCGTCCACCGTCGCGATAGAATACATTGGTGCCGTGCCACTCGGCCACGCCGAAGTCGGCATCGAAATCGTCTGTTATCGTCAACCACGGCATCCGCCACCCCATGCGGGCCTTCAATCTTGCGATATCAGCCTGCGGAGCGCGCGAGACGAAGACCAGCGTCGTGTCGCGGGCGTTGAGGTGGGCGACATGGGCAACCTGGTCGGCAACCATGGAGCAGCCCCGGCAGGCGTGATCGGGCCAGCCGAACACGCCTGGCTCATAGAAGGCGCGGTAGACGATCAACTGGCTGCGGCCTGCAAACAGGTCGTCCAGGCTGACCCGGCCCGCCGGTCCCTCGAAGGCGTAGGTTTTCTCGACGGCCATCCATGGCATGCGCCGGCGTTCGGCGGCCAGCGCGTCACGCGAGCGGGTCTGGGCTTTCTCCTTGACCAGCAGGTTCTGGCGGGCCTCTTCCCAGGCTTGCGCAGACACGACCGGGGGTGTCTGCGGAGCGGTTCGTCCGCCTGCATCGTTTGCTGTCGGCATGGTGTTAAACCTCCTCGCTGGCGCGGGCGCCGTCGTGGCTGCCCGTCGCAATGAAGGACAGTTTCGCACCGAATGCGAAAACGCGGGAGTAACAAGTGTGACGGCATTCCGGGGACGAGCCGCCGGCATTCGCGCGCCTGTGCGATCCTTTGGCGTCAGCGGCCGACGGCGTAGGCAGCAAGGCCAATGGCGACAGTGAACGTCAATCCGGCAAACAGCATGTTCAGCGTGGATTGATATTTGCCGAGACCGTGGGCGGCGCGGCAGCCCGCCAGCGCTCCGACGGCGCCGCCACCGATGAACGAGATGGCGAGCGGCCAGTCGACCAGGCCCGAGACGGAGTAGCTTGCTCCCGTCGTCAGCCCGAAAGCGGAGATGGCGACCAGCGATGTGGCAATGGCGTTGATGGTCGGCATGCCGGTCGAAACCATCAGGCCCGGTACGATCAGGAACCCGCCGCCAATGCCGAAGAAGCCGGAAACGACGCCGGTTCCGGCACCGAAGGTGAGCACTTTCGGTGCATTTTGCGGGGTGCAGGCCGACATTGGATCGCCGACCCGGTGGCGCCGTTTGAGCATGGTGAGGCTGACGACGGCCATCAGCGCCGCAAAGAGCAGGAGCAGCCGTTGTCCGTCCAGCGCCTTGCCGATGGCCGCGCCAAGCCATGCACCACCGATGCCGGTGACGCTGTACATGGCCGCGCAGCGCCATTTCACCGTGCCGTGGCGCGCATGCATCGCCAGTCCCCAGAGCGCATTTGCCGCGACCGCCACCGCGCTCGTGCCGATCGCCACGTGTACATTGCTGACGCCGACGACATAGACGAGCAGCGGCACCGCGAGAATGGAGCCGCCACCGCCGAAAAGCCCGAGGCTGAAGCCGACGAGACTGCCGCTGAGGGCCGCCAGACCATATTGGATGAGGTCTAGCTCCATCGCAGGGCGCCCGCATACGGACATAACGATATGGCCGCGGCGCGAATGCGGGAGAATTGCCGCGACGAGGGCCGTGCGCGTGAACCTGACGGGATCAGGACCATGCGGCACCTTTCAGCGCGTCGATCGGCAGTTTCAGGTAGCGCTGGCCGTTGTCTTCCGGTTCCGGAAGTCTTCCGCCGTTGATGTTGACCTGCAGGGCATGGAGGATGAGCTTGGGCATCGGCAAGGTTCGATCACGCCCCTCGCGGAAGGCGACGAATTCGCTTTCGCCGGCATAACGCGTCAGGTGGATATTGCCCGCCTTCTGCTCGGCGACCGTGCTTTCCCACAGCGGTTTGCGCCCGTCGGGCTGATAGTCGTGGCCGACGAAGATCCGGGTATCATCGGCAAGAGCCATGATGTCGCGAATGCTGGTCCAGAGTGCCTTGGCGCTGCCGCCAGGAAAATCCGTGCGCGCGGTGCCGCTGTCCGGCATGAATACGGTGTCGTGCACGAAGGCGGCGTCGCCGACGAGGTAGGTGATCGACGCCAGCGTATGGCCCGGCGAGAACATCACGCGGGCATCGAGATTGCCGATGCGGAACGTGTCGCCATGGTCAAACAGCCGATCCCATTGCGATCCGTCCGTCTTCAGCTGCGGCCAGTTGTAGATATCGGCCCAGAGTTTCTGCACATCGACGATATGGGTGCCGATAGCCGTCGGCGCGCCGGTCTTGTCCTTCAGATAGGCGGCTGCGGAAAAATGGTCGGCATGCGGGTGGGTGTCGAGGATCCATTGCAGGTCGAGGTTCTGTGTCCGCACGAAGTCGAGCAGGCGGTCGGCATTGCCGGTCGCGACCGCGCCGGACTTTTCGTCAAAGTCGAGCACCGGGTCGACGATCGCACAGGCCCGGGTCTTCGGATCGCTGACGACATATTGCACGGACCAGGTGCGCGGGTCGAAGAAGGCTGCGACGTCAGGCCTCGTCATCGCTCAGGCTCCCATTGCCAGTGCTGCGCGCGGGAAGAAGATCGCGCGCGACGGGTCGAAATCATAGTGCTGTTCGTAGCGCGTGGCGTCGGCGGCAAGCCTTGCGACGGCGTCGAGGATGAACGCCACCTCTTCGTCCGAAAGCAGCACGCTGAAGTTCAGGCGGATGAAGCCGGGCTTCAGCATTTCCTGTCCTGAGAGAATGGCCTCGCGCAGGCGCTGCGATTGCTCTTCGTCGATGCCGAGCAGCCGGTGGACATAGGGGCCGGCGCAGGCGCAGCCGCCGCGCGCCTGGATGCCGAAGCGATCGCTGAGCATGCGGGTGACGAGCTGCTGATGGACATGGCCGCCCTTGCCGTCGCTGACGCGGAACGAGAAGATCGGCAGTCGCTGCGGCCCGAGCGAGCCGAGCAGTTCCAGCCGCTCGACGCCTTGCCATGCCTTGACCGCACGACGGGTCAGTTCGGCGTTGCGCATCCGCATCGCCTCGGGCCCGATCGCCTCCTTAACGAGGAAGGCAAGTGCTGCCCGGATATCGCCGACGACATTCGGGGTTCCGGCTTCCTCGCGGGCCTCGAGGCTCTGGCTGTAGTCGTGGCCGTTCGGCGAAACGAACTTGACGGTGCCGCCGCCGGGCCAGGATGGCTTGACGGTTACGGCAGCGTCGCGCCGCAGGATCAGGACGCCCGATGTGCCGGGGCCGCCGATGAACTTGTGCGGCGAAACGACGATGGCGTCGATCTCGGCGTCATCGCCCGGCGACATGTCGATCGGCAGGTAGGGGCCGGCTCCGGCATAGTCCCAGACCATCTTGGCGCCAGCGGCCTTGGCAATGCGGGTGACGGCCGCGACATTGGTGACGATGCCGGTGACGTTGGATGCGGCGGAGAACGCGCAGACGACAAGGTCGGCCGGCTCGCTCAACGCGTCCTGCAGGGCCGCGAGATCAGGCCCGCCATCCGGGCACTCGGCGATCTCGATCACCTCCGCGCCGCTTTCGCGCCAGGGCAGGATGTTGGAGTGATGTTCATAGGGGCCGAGCAGGATGAGCACGCGTCGGCCATCGGCAACCGCATCAGTAACGCCCAAGAGCTTGACCAGCCGGTTGATGCCGGCGGTCGCCCCGGAGCCCGCGAAAACGACCGCGTGCTCCGGTCCCGCGCCGCAGCAGGCGGCGATGACGGCGCGCGCATCGCGGCGCAGCCGGGTCATGAAGCCGCCGCAGTGGGAAGCCTCCGTATGGCTATTGGCGTAGTAGGGCAGCACCTGTTCGAGAATGAAGTGCTCGATCTGCAGCAGGGCCCGGCCCGATGCGACATAGTCGGCATAGACGAGCGTTCGCTTGCCGAAGGGACCGTCGATCTCGGCATTCTTGCCAACCAGTCCGGCCCGCAAGGCGGCGATCGCGTTGTCGCCTCCAAGGCTCTTTCGAAACGCATCGAGCGGAGTGCTCAGGTGTAGCTGGCGCGGGCACGGCGTCGTCATCATCTCCTCCTCCACAGGGCAGGCGATAATTCTAATCGATCGGTTGCATGCAAACCTCATCATTCTTATGCTTGAATTCGTCAAAATCGGGTCATATGATCGCTAAAATGGAAAAAATCGACGACATTGATATGCGGATTCTGTCCTGCCTGCAAAAGGACGGCACGATCTCGCAACGGGACCTGGCCGACCGAGTCGGCCTGTCGCAGAATGCCTGCTGGCGCCGCCTGCAGCGACTGAAGGACAGCGGCCTCGTGCTCGGCACCCACGCGGCGATCGATGTCGCTGCGCTCGGCTTCGATCTCACGGTGTTCGTGATGATCCGCACCCGCCATCACTCCAAGGAATGGGCCGACAATTTCCGCACGCATGTGGAGCGCTTGCCCGAGGTGACGGACCTTTACCGCATCGGCGGCGACTGGGACTATCTGATCAAGGTGGTGACGCGCGGCATGGCCGGGTACGACGCCTTCTACCAGAAGCTCATCACCGATTTCGACCTGATGACGGTCACCGGTTTCTTCTCCATGGAAACCATCATCAGCAACCGCATGCCGGACCTGCGCGGCCTCATGCGCTAGCGCCCGATGCTATCGCGTCTTCAGGCGATATCGAACGGCGTCGCGGCAGCAAGGAAGGTTTCGAGCGCCGGGTTCCGGTCGGAACGGCGCCAGGCCATGCCGGTTTCCACCGATGGCACGTGGCCGGCCAGAGGCAGATAGGTGGCGCCCTGCCGCTGAAGATTGGTCATCGATTGCGGGACCAACGCCACCCCGAGCCCGGAGGCGACCAGGCCGACGATCGTCTGCATCTGGATCGCTTCCTGATAGGTCGCAAACGGCACGTGGTGCTCGGCGAAATAACCCGAGACGATGTCGTGAAAGGCGGGTGCTGCCCGTCGCGGAAAAACGATGAGCGGCGCCTGGAAGAAATCCGCCGGCTCAAGCGCGGGCGCGCCAAATCCCTGTCGGCCTGCCTCGACCCAACTGGTCGGCACGGCGGCAACCAGCGGCTCGCTGAGGAGTGGTCTGTAACAAAGGCTCTGGTGAAGCGAGGCCTTGCTCGGCGCGATGATGAGGCCGACATCGACCTCGTCGGCAAGCAGTGCCTCTATCTGAACGTCGCTGGTGGCCTCGCGCATGGTCAGTTCCACATGCGGATAGGCAGCGCGATAGCGGCCGACCATTTCGGGCAGAACGCTGTAATCGGCCGTGCTGACGAAGGACAGGCGCAGCGAGCCTATCTCGCCGCGCGACAGCCGCCGGGCCGTGTCGGCGAGGCCGCTTGCTCCGTCGAGCACCTGGCGCACATGGGCGAGCCATTGCCTGCCGACGGATGTCAGCTCCACGGTCCGTTTGGTGCGCTCGAAGAGCTGGACGCCGAGTTCCCTTTCCAGGGCCTGGATCGATTGGCTGAGCGGCGGCTGAGTCATGTTGAGACGAGCGGCCGCCTGGCCGAAATGCAGTTCTTCGGCGACGGCGACGAACTGGCGAAGCTGCCTCAGATCCATGATGGGCGGTCCAAGTGATATGTCATGCGACTTATTTGAGCTTTAAAAGTATATTTCACAACCGTTTTGACGGCCAGTAAACTCGACCGCGAACCAAATGACGGAGAGGAACATGGCTCACAACGAACGGTCCCGGCACATTACGCAGGGCGTCGCGCGCTCACCCAACCGGGCAATGTATTATGCGCTCGGCTATGAGAGGGCCGATTTCGACAAGCCGATGATCGGCATTGCCAACGGCCATTCGACGATCACGCCGTGCAATGCCGGGCTGCAGCCGCTGGCAGATGCGGCCGTGGCCGCCATCAAGGCGGCCGGCGCCAACCCGCAGGTCTTTGGCACGCCGACAATCTCGGACGGCATGTCGATGGGCACCGAAGGCATGAAATATTCGCTGGTGTCCCGCGAGGTGATCGCCGACTGCGTCGAAACCGCGGTTCAGGGGCAATGGATGGACGGCGTGCTCGTGCTTGGCGGTTGCGACAAGAACATGCCGGGCGGCATGATCGGCATTCTTCGCGCCAATGTGCCGGCGATCTACGTCTATGGCGGCACCATCAAGCCGGGCCACTGGAAGGGCCAGAGCCTCTCGGTCGTCTCCGCCTTCGAGGCCGTCGGCGCCTTCATGGCCGGTCGAATGAGCGAGGAGGATTTCGAGGGCATCGAGCGAAACGCCTGTCCGTCGACCGGTTCCTGCGGCGGCATGTACACGGCCAACACCATGAGCTCGTCCTTCGAGGCGCTCGGCATGTCACTTCTCTATTCCTCCAACATGGCCAATCCCGATCGGGAAAAGCTGGAGAGCGCTGCTCAGTCGGCGACGGCTCTGGTCGAAGCCGTCAAGGCGGGCATCACGCCTCGCAAGATCGTCACGCGCCAATCGATCGAAAACGCCGTCGCCTTGATCATGGCGACCGGCGGTTCGACCAATGCGGTGCTGCACTATCTCGCCATCGGGCATGCGGCCGAGGTCGAGTGGACGCTCGACGATTTCGAGCGCGTCCGCCGCAACGTCCCCGTCCTGTGCGACCTCAAGCCGTCGGGTCGGTACATGGCCGTCGATCTGCACCGGGCGGGCGGCGTACCGCAGGTGTTGAAGATCCTTCTGAACGCCGGCCTGCTGCATGGCGATTGTCTGACGATCACCGGAAGGACGATCGCGGAGGAGCTTGCAGCCGTTCCCGACGAGCCCCGTGCCGACCAGGACGTCATCAGGCCCTACCGGACACCGATCTATCGCGAGGGTCATCTCGCGGTGTTGAAGGGCAACCTCGCCGAGGGTGGCGCCGTCGCAAAGATCAGCGGATTGAAGAGCCCGGTCATGACCGGTCCCGCGCGTGTGTTTGAGGACGAACAATCGGCGATGGACGCCATCCTGTCCGACCGGATCAGGCCCGGCGATATCCTCGTGCTGCGTTATCTCGGGCCTAAGGGCGGCCCCGGAATGCCCGAGATGCTGGCGCCGACCTCGGCAATCATCGGCCGGGGCCTGGGCGACAGCGTCGGCCTCATCACCGACGGCCGCTTTTCGGGCGGCACCTGGGGCATGGTGGTCGGCCACGTCACACCGGAGGCTTTCGAGGGCGGCACCATCGCGCTGGTGCAGGAGGGTGACCGGATCGTCATCGATGCCCATCGACAGTTGCTGCAGCTCGACGTCGGCGAGGAAGAACTCGCACGACGCCGCAGCCAGTGGCATCAGCCGGAACCCCGCTACAAACGCGGCGTCCTCGCCAAGTTCGCGGCGCTGGCCCGCCCGGCCAGCGAAGGCGCCGTTACCGGTTGAATGGCTTCGGGTCGTTGCTCGAAGGCTCCGCCGCACCGGCTGTGTCTTCGAGGCACTCCGGAAAAAGCAGCGCAGCATTGCCATAAACGTCGAGCGCCGAACTATTGAGGTCCGGCCAACGGTAGTGGCCCGGTTGCGGCACAAGCCCAGTCGTTAATCGGAGGTTAACGATATGAAAATGCGACTTTACGTATGTGTAAAATGAGGGTTGGCCCATCCCAGCCCAATTGCTAGTTGAGCTTCGGGGAAGCCCGCTGGTGATTCATGCGGGAAGGGTAAGATTTTGTCACGTTTTGTTTCTGTTCTGTGGGCATTTTTCGCTCTTTTTGTCGTTGCGTTGAGCGTACCGCAGGTCGCAATGGCTGCTCCTTCGGCCGGTTGCACGGCGATCAATTCGACCTGGGGCACGGGGCAAACGTTCTCGGATCGCGACGAATTGTGGCAAGAGGGGCTGACGTTGAACGTCGGCGAAGTGCTTTCGTATCACGCGACGACGTCGGGCAACCTCAACGGCGCCAATAGCCCGGACAACGGGTCCGGATTCGCGCTTTATACTGAATATACCAAGGAGGTTTACGGAGTAATCCTGCAAGAGCATGGCAGGTCGGGCGCCGAGCTCGACCTGAGTGGCACCTATGCCGTGTCTGACGCCGGCAATCATGTTGTCTATGCCTGGAGCAATATCAGCGGCGGCACCGTGCATGCCACCGTCACTTGCTCGTGGCCATCCTCCCCGGATGCGACCTTGCAAAGCCTCGCGCTGAGCGCCGGCGCGCTAGACGACACATTTACGCCCGGCCGGATCGAATACCGCGCCTCGGTTTCCAATGAAATCGACTCGATCAAGATTACACCGACGGTCACGGACGCCGCGGCGACGATCACCGTCAACGGCGTAGCGGTTCCGTCAGGGAGCGCCTCTGGTTCGATCCCCCTTTCCGCCGGCCCGAACACGCTGACAATTGCAGTGACGGCCGAGGACGGCGTGGCAACGAAGACCTACACCGTGATCGTGACACGCGCGCCCTCGACGAATGCCGACCTGTCGGGCCTGTCGCTCAGCAATGGCACGCTGTCACCATCATTTGCCGCCGGCACGATGTCCTATACGGCCTCAGTGCCTTACGCCACCTCGTCCGTGGCAATCACGCCCGATGTCAGCGACGCCACGGCGACGGTCACGATCAATGGCGCGACGGCGACGCCAGGGGTGGCAACCATCCCGATGCCGCTTGCCGTTGGCGACAATACGTTCACGGCGATCGTAACCGCGCAGGATAACGCGACGACAAAGACCTACACGGTAACCATCACGCGCGCTCAGCCGCCTTCGACCAACGCGAATCTGACAGGCCTGAGCTTGAGCGCCGGCACGCTCGCTCCGGCGTTCGATGCCGATGAGACGTCCTACGCTGTATCGGTTCCCCATGCGACGACATCTCTGGCATTCACACCCACGCTCGACGACCCCAATGCGACTGTGACGGTCAACGGGGCGACGGGCACATCCGGCAATCCCTCGGGCGCGATTGCGCTTGCGGTTGGCACAAACACAGTGACGACGGTCGTGACGGCTGAGGACGGTACGACGACGAAGGCCTACACAGTGACGGTGACCCGCGCCGCGTCCTCGGATGCCAATCTGTCGGGGCTCTCGTTGAGCAACGGCACCCTGTCGCCGGTCTTTGCTGCCGGTCAGACGTCCTACACGGCCGCCGTTCCCAACACGACCTCGTCGTTGACGGTGACGCCGACGGCAAACGAAGCCAACGCCACGATCACGGTCAACGGCGCGACCGTTGCGTCGGGGGCCGCGTCAGGCTCGATTGCGCTCACCGTTGGCCAGAATACGCTTACCATCGTTGCCACGGCCCAGGATGGCACGACGACGCAGACCTATACGGTGACGGTGACCCGCGCGCCTTCGGCGAATGCTAACCTCGACGGTCTGGTGTTGAGCGACGGTACATTGTCGCCCTCGTTTACCGCGGCGACGACCTCCTATACGGCCACGGTGCCGAATGCGACGTCGTCGCTGACCGCGACTTTCTTAATCGGCCATTCGGCGGCGACCTTGACGGTCAATGGCGCCGCCGTCACGTCGAACGTGGCGACCGGTCCCATTTCGCTCAACGTCGGTGCGAACACCTTGACGGCGATTGTGACAGCCGAAGACGGCACGACGACAAAAACCTATACCTTGACTGTGACCCGTGCGCCTTCGGCAAACGCGGACCTGTCCGGCCTCTCGCTCAGCGCCGGAACGTTGTCTCCGGCGTTTGACGCCGGTGTCACATCCTATACGGCCACCGTTCCCAATGCGGCTGCATCGCTGACGGCAACGCCCACGGTCAGCGACACCACGGCGTCGGTTACGGTCAATGGGGCGACCGTCGGTTCCGGTTCTGCCTCCGGACCCATCGTGCTGGCGGTCGGCGCCAACGTCGTGACGATGGCGGTGACAGCGCAGGACGGCACGACCAAATCCTATATGGTCACGGTAACCCGGGCGGCGTCGGCGAATGCGGACCTGGCGAGCCTGAGCTTGAGCGCCGGCACGCTCTCGCCGGCTTTTGCCTCGGGTGTCACCACCTACACGGCCGCGGTTCCCAATACGACGACATCCCTGACGGTGACGCCGGGCGCAAGCGAGGCGACCGCGACGATGACGGTCAATGGCGCAACCGTCGCTCCCGGTTCGGCCTCCAGCACGATCGCGCTTGCCGTTGGCGCCAACGTCATAACGACGATCGTCACGGCCGAAGATGGGACAACGACGAGCACTTACACGGTGACCGTGACCCGCGCCGCATCGTCGAATTCCGACCTGTCCGGTCTATCCCTGAGTGCCGGCACATTGTCCCCGGCATTTGCGACCGGCACCACCAGCTACACGGCTTCCGTTCCCAATACGACGACATCGCTGACGATTACGCCTGATGTCAGCGATGCGACCGCAGCGATCACGGTCAATGGCGCGACGGTCCCGTCGGGTGCAGCCTCCGGGCCGATCACGCTTGCGGTCGGGCCGAACGCCCTGACGACGGTAGTGACGGCCGAGGACGGCACGACGACCACCTATACTGTCACCGTGACGCGCGCGCCGTCGACGAACGCAGACCTGTCCGGCCTGTCGCTCAGCAGCGGCACGCTATCTCCAGCGTTTGCGACGGGCACGACGGCCTACACCGCATCGGTCCCCAATGGGACGACCACATTGACATTGACGCCGACCGCAGGCGATCCGACGGCGACGATCACCGTCAACGGTGTGACCGTGGCGTCGGGCGCGGCCTCGGCCTCCGTTGCGCTTGCCGTCGGCAACAATGTCATCGCCACGGTGGTGACGGCTGAGGACGGCACGACGCAGACGAGCTATACGCTGACGGTCACCCGTGCGGCCTCGACCAATTCGGAACTCGCTGGCTTGGCTTTGAGCAGCGGTACACTGTCGCCGTCGTTTGCATCCGGCACGACGTCCTATACCGCGTCCGTGACCAATGCGACGACGTCGCTGACGGTGACGCCGCTGGTGAGCGACGCAACGGCGACCGTGACGGTCAATGGCGTGGCCGTCGCTTCGGGTGCCGCTTCGGGAGTGATCCCGTTGTCGATTGGTGCCAACACCGTGACGACGCTCGTCACGGCTGAGGATGGCACGACACAGACGAGCTATACGGTCGTCGTCACCCGTGCGATGGCTGCTTCGACGGATGCCAGGCTCGCGGGCCTTTCTGCCAGCGGCGCCACGCTGTCTCCGGCCTTTTCGGCGAATGTGACGTCCTACACCGCTGCCGTTTCCAATGCGACGACGTCGTTGACGCTGACGCCTGTCGTCAACGATGCGGCGGCGACGGTTACGGTCAACGGGGTTGGGGTCGCGTCGGGCGCGGCTTCGGGCCCGATTTCGCTCGCAGTTGGTTCAAACACGGTGAACACGGTGGTGACGGCCGAGGATGGTTCGGTGAACACCTACACTGTGACCGTCACCCGCGCTGCACCTGCCGCCTCATTCGCATTCACGCCGGCAGCCGGCGCACTTCCGTCGGCCATGGCCGGCGAAAAATATGCCCAGCCGATATCGGCCTCCGGGGGCAATGGTGCTCTGCTCTATGCCATCAGCGCCGGTACGCTGCCCAATGGCATGGTGCTGAACGTCTCGACCGGTGAACTGACCGGGCCGCTGAGCGAAGATGCCGAGGTCAAGGACTATAGCTTCACGATTTCCGTCACCGATGCTGCTGGCAGTTCGGCGAGCGCCGCCTATACGCTTCAGGTTACTGCGCGTGAGGTCAGTGCTCCCGACCAGACCGTCAACGTTCCCGCCGGATCGTCGCCGCCGAATGTCTATCTGAACGGCGGAGCAACGGGCGGCCCCTTCAGCGACGCCCAGGTCTTGACCGTGACGCCCGCCAACGCCGGCAAGGCGGAGATCATCGAGGGGGAGTTGGCGCAGGTCGGCGCATTCGCGCCGGTCGGCTACTATCTCAAGTTTACGCCGGACCCGGCTTTCTCGGGCCAGGTCAGGATCGGCTATCAGCTGACGGCCGCCGCCGGGACCTCCAATGTCGGGGTGATCACCTATAATCTGAACTTCGACGCGAATGCCGTCGTCGGCGAAATCGATAACCTCGTGCGCGGCTTCGTTCAGGCCAGGCAGAATCTGCTGGCGTCCAGCATCCAGGTGCCGGGTCTGCTGGAGAGGCGTCGCATGCTGACGACAACCGATCCGGTGACCATGCGCCTGTCGCCTTCGACGGACGGGGTTGGCATGAGCTTCGCCACCAGCCTGGCGCAGCTCGAGGCGGCGAGAAACGCGGCGGATGGCATCGACGGCGAAATCTCGCCGCTCAACGTCTGGCTCGATGCCACGATGATGTTGCACAACCGGAAACAGAACGACGATCGCTGGGGCGGTTTCGGCCTGTTTTCGGCGGGTATCGACTATCTGCTCAACGAAAAGGCGCTGATCGGCTTCTCGTTCCATATCGATCACATGACCGATCCGACCAAGGACGACGCCGAGATCCGTGGCACCGGTTGGCTTGCCGGACCCTATACATCGCTCGAACTCATGCAGGGCATCTTCTTCAACGCCAGCCTGCTCTACGGCGGTTCCAGCAACGATATCGACACGGCCTTCTTCGACGGCTCCTTCGACAGCAGCCGCTGGCTGTGGGACAGCTCGATAACAGGCCAATGGGTTCTGGATGAGGATACGATCGTCACGCCGAAACTGCGCGCCGTCTATCTCAACGAGGATGTCGACGACTATGGCGTCCACAACGATGCCGGTGGCGAGATCGGGCTCGAGGGCTTTGCCCTTGAACAGTTCCGGGTGAGCCTCGGGGCGGAGATCGAGCGGCAGTTTACGCTGGAGAACGATTTGACCCTCAAGCCACGGGTGGGTGCCTCGGCCGGTTACTCGGGTCTCGACGGTAGCGGCGTCTTCGGCTCGGTGCAGGCGGGCGTCTCGCTCCAGGCAAGCGAGGCCTGGGTCATCGACGCGAACCTGCGCGCCACCGTCGAAGGCGATGGCGAAGCCTATGTCGGTGCCCGCGTCGGGGTCGGTGGCCGCTTCTAGAGCGCCACAATTCCCTTGCTGGCGATCCGCCGAATTAAAACAGCCGCTGTCGTTCCGACAGCGGCTGTTTGCGTGATGGGCGCTGTCGGCTCAATCGCGCATTGGCCGCCTGGATCCGCCTGCGCTCAGCGCGTGCAGGGCCTGTCGAATGACGACTTCTTACCCTCAATTTGTACTGGACAGAGCGCTTTAACTTGACTAGCAAACTCATGAAATTTGCCACAGGGTCGTCGGCGCTGGGATCACCCGCGCGCCGGCGTGTCCGTCAAGGGAGTGACCCATGTCCAGCCGTCTCAAGGCCCTCTCCGCACTGGTATTGTCGTTGCTGTTGCCGGTGGCAGCGCATGCCGACAGTTCGTTTGTCGATCACCGCGGTAAGACGATCACGTTTGCCAAGCCGCCGGAACGGGTCGTCACCATCGTCCGCTCCGCGCCGATCATCTATCGTGCCGTCGATGGCAAGGCGGACAATATCGCCGGCATGAACAAGGATAGCCTGGTGCGTTACTTCACCAAGGGCATCTATGCCGACATGCTGCCGGAGATGGCAAAAATCAATGCCAGTGCCGCCCAGGACGGCTTCGTGCCGAATGTCGAGGCGATCCTCGCGCAGAAGCCGGACGCGGTGATCCAGTGGACCCATGACGAAAATCTGATCGAGCCGTTGGAGCGCGTCGGGCTTACCGTCGTCGGCTGGCAGTGCTGCTCGGAGCAGGACCGGCTCGATTACGTCACGCTGACCGGCTACATGACCGGCCGCAACGACCGCGCCCAGGCAATCCTCAAGGCGCAGTCCGACCGGCTGAAGAAACTAGACGCCAAGGTCGCAAAGCTGGACAAGGCCAAGCTTCCGACCGTACTGCACATCGACAAGGTGGCCGACCAGATCCAGGTGATCGCCAACGGCTCGCAGGACCTGTCGCTGAGCGGCGTCACCAATCCGGCCGCCGACGGCACCGGCGAATGGTGGCGCACGGTCGATTTCGAGCAGCTGCTCGTCTGGAACCCCGACATCATCATCATTCCGGCCTATGCCGACGACCTCAACCCCGAAGATTTCTTCGACAATCCGGTTCTGGCGAGCCTGAAGGCCGTCAAGGACAAGCGCGTCTACAAGCAGCCGGTCTTTGCCCGCACCCCCGACGCGCCGGAAATTTTCCTGACGTCGGAATGGCTGGCGGCAATCGCGCACGGCGCCGATTTCGCGCCCGCGTTCAAGGCGCAGATCGGCGAGACCTACAAGCTGATCTACGGTGCCGCACTTTCGGGCGAACAGGTGCAGTCGATCCTCGAATCCGAGCGCAACGCGCCGGCGAACAAATATGCCGAACTCTTCGACTAAGGCACAGGCCACAGGCTGGGTCGGTCGGAAACTGGCATCGGTTTCCGTCCTCCCGGTCCTGATCGCGCTGCTGGTCGCGGTCATTCTCTATTCGATTACCATCGGGCGCTACGACCTGTCGGTTCGCGATGTCGCCTACATCCTGGTCGACAACATCCATCCGCTGGTCACGCCCTATTGGGACCCGGTTCAGGAGGTCGTCGTCGAGCAGGTTCGACTGCCGCGGATCCTGGCCGCCGTCATCGTCGGTTTCGGGCTTGCCGTTTCGGGGGCTGCGCTGCAAGGGTTGTTCCGCAATCCGCTGGTCGATCCCGGCATCATCGGCGTCACCTCGGGTGCCGGCTTCGGCGGCACGTTGGCGATCCTCATCGGCCTGCAGGGCTATCTGCTGCTGGGGCTGGCGTTTCTCTTCGGTGTCGGCAGCGTCTTTCTGGTGAAGCTGCTCGCCACCGTTCGCGGACGCACGAGCATGCTGACGCTGGTCCTCGCCGGCGTGGTCATATCGGCCTTCTTTTCGGCGGCGATTTCCATCGCCAAGCTGCTTGCCGATCCCTTCCAGAAGCTGCCGGCGATCACGTACTGGCTGATGGGCAGCATCGCCTCGAGCAACTATCTCGACGTGCTGCTGGTCGCCGCCGCCGTCGTTCCGTCCGCTGTCGCTATCTACCTCCTGCGCTTCCAGATCAACATCATGTCGCTGGGCGAGGAGAAGGCCCGGGCGCTCGGAACGAAGGTCGTTCTCGTGCAATGGATCATCCTCATCGCCTCGGCGCTGATATCGGCGGGCGTGGTCGCGACCTCCGGCATCATCGGCTGGGTCGGCCTTGTCATTCCCCACGTTGCCCGCGCGCTGGTCGGCGCCGATCACCAGAAGCTTCTGCCGGTCTCCGGCGTGCTCGGCGCGATCTATCTGCTGCTGGTCGACAATCTCGCGCGCACGCTGACCACGGCTGAAATCCCGCTCGGCATCATCACGGCCTTGATCGGCGTGCCGGTTTTCGCGGTGATCCTGCGCCGCCTGCATGCCAAGGGAGGCTGGTCCAGTGATTGAGGCAAGCGATCTGACCGTCGAACGCGGCGGCAAGACCATCCTGAGAAACTACAGCCTCAGCCTGACGCGCGGGCGGACGCTGGCCGTTCTCGGCGCCAACGGCGTCGGCAAGACCACGCTGATCAACACCCTGATCGGACTGATCAAGCCGCGGTCCGGGCATCTTTCGATCGCCGGGCAGGTGGGTTTCGTGCCGCAACTGTTCGAGGTGCCGTTCGCCTACTCCGCGCTCGATATCGCGCTGATGGGACGGGCTCGCCATCTCGGCCTGTTCGGGGCGCCCGGCAAAAAGGATTACGCGATCGTCCGGCACTATTTCCATATGCTCGGCATCGAACATTTCGAGCCGCAGACATTCAATTCCCTGAGCGGCGGCCAGCGCCAATTGGTAATGATCGCCCAGGCGCTGGCGTCGGAGTGCGAGCTTCTGGTGCTCGACGAACCCTGCGCAGCACTCGACTACAAGAACCAGGACAAGGTCCTTGGCCTGCTCGAACATTTGAGGGAGGCACATGACATGACGATCGTCTTTTCCACCCACATGCCGCAGCATGCGGTCGAGATCGCCAGTGACGTGCTCTTGATGACCAGCGGCAACAGCTATGTCTCTGGCCCGACTGCGCAAGCGTTGAGCGCCGAGAACCTGACGGCGCTCTATGACCTGCCGATCGCGCGGGCCGATTTCAACGGGCTTTCAAAACACACCTATGCGCCGGTCTTCCGCCATGACGGAGCCAGCATCGATGGCTGAGAACGCGGGACGTAGCAAGGGCATTGCCTACATCCACTGGGGCAACAGCTGGCAACTGCGCAGCTTCCAGGATTTCCGTCACCATCTCGATGATCTGATTTACATCCACGATCTGCCCAAGGTGGACCTGTCGGCCTATGCGGCGGTGGTGATGCCGGATGCGATGGACGCCGGCGCGCCGCGTGCCTATGCCGAGCAACTGAACGCCTATCGTCATGGTGGTGGCTTTCTCGTCGTCTTTCTGCAGGGCCATGCGAGCTGGCTCGACGTCAAGGGGCTGGAATGGACGCCCGGCAATTGCCGCGACTGGCTGTGGTGGACCAAGGGCGAAAGGCTCGAAGTCAGCCTCACCGAACCGCACCACCCGATCACCGACAGCCTGCCGCTGTCGCATATGAGCTGGCATTGGGGTGGCTCCTACAACGTGCCGGCGGGCGCGCGCTCGATCCTTGAAATCGACGGTGGCGGCGGCAGCCTCTTCCTCGACTTTCCGTCGCTGCCAGGTGGCGGCCGGCTGCTGCTGGCAACGCTCGACCCACACTCGCACAACGGCCAGCGCTTCATGCCGGCAACGACGCGCTTCCTGCAGTCCTTCTACCCGTGGCTCAACCGCGAACTCGGGATAGAACGAGCACGGAGAAACCGCTTCACCTACCTGCAATGCTCGCATGTGCCGTCCGAGTGGCACCCGGAGTGGATCGAGCCGAGCCTGAAACGGGCCGGTTTCGAGCCGTCGTTTGCTCCACTCGGCGCGCTCGGCCCGGAACTGTTGGATGGGACCGACACGCTCTACATCCCGAGCAGCCATGACGAGTTCTTCCTGAAGAGCCGGGCAGGCGATCTCATCGGTTTTCTCGAGCGTGGCGGAAACCTGATCATCTGCGCCGAACCATGCCAACCCTGGTTGCCTTTCATGGCGCCATTCCACGCGGTTTCGCCGCGGCCGTTCAGCAACATCAAGGTCCGGGTGCGCAACGACCGCTTCGGCATCTTCGCTGACCTCGGCGACGGCTTCGATGGCTGGCAGGGGATTTTCGGTCAATACGCGCGCGGCTGGACCGATCCGCCGCCCGGCGCGATCTGGCTGACCGATGTCGGGCCGCAAAGCGATCCGAAACCGGCCGACTGGCTCTGGCAATATCCAACGGCGACGGGACGCGGCGGCTACGTCTTCATGCACAACGGCGACAACATGACCCGCTACCCCGACCACGGACCGAACAAGGAGGCACTCGTCGCCAACATCGCCGTCGCGCTGCGAAAGCTGTCGACCGGCGAGATCCTGTTCTAGTGCGCATGTGACAAGGGGTGAGGTCGGGGCAGGGCGGCTGATGGATCTGACGAACGGCAACCGCAGCGATATCGCTGGCGATCCGGGTCAAACCGCGGAAGCGATTGACAAGGGCGCTCTGGACCAGGGTCTGTTCCAGGGCGAGACGCGCCGCTGGCGGGAAGTCAGCCCCGGCATGTTTCTGGGCGCGACCGACCTTCGCGTCGACGAGCCGCTCGTCTATCGCAGCCGTACCTTCCCAGCGATCTGCCTGTCCGTCGTGCTGGAGGGCTATGCCACCAACATGACCGAGGGTCTCGAGGGCGGTTTCTGCCCGGATGAAGTCTGGATCACCTCCACGGGAGACAGCCTGCCGACCAGCATGACCATCCATCCGGGTCAGCCAGTGCGGGTGGTGGAACTGCTGCTGACGCCGGCATGGGCCGGGCACAACCATGTGCAGATGAAGGACGACCCGACCTATCATGCCATGCAGCGCGCCATGTGCCAGCCGGTCATGATCAGGCGACGACCCCTCGATGCGCGGCTGCGCCAGCTCGCCTGGTCGGTGCTCGATCCTCCGGCGGCCGGCGTCTTCACCAACGTGCATCTCGACGCCTGTGCCATGAGCCTGCTCGGGGCGCTGGCCGAAGCCTTCCGGCCGACCGAAGCCGCCGCAACCGCGCATCTTCCGCCGAAGTCGCTGGAACGGATGCTGGAGCTGCGAAGGCATATCGATGCAAACGCTGCCGAAATCACCTCTCATTCGGCGCTCGCCGCCGCCTTTGCCATCAGTCCGAGCAAACTCAAGCAGGATTTTCAGCGTGCCTTCGGCATCAGCGCCCGCGAATATCTTCTGGAACGCCGGCTGCTCATCGGCAGAAACGCGATCCTGCGCGACGGGCTGAGCATTGCCGAAGCCGCCTATCGCGCCGGTTACCAGCACCCGGCGAATTTCACGGCGGCCTTCACGAAACACTACGGCTATCCGCCGAGCCGATTGAAATCCTGAGTGGCATAAAACTGGACAAAATTTGTAAGCTTTTTGTCGAAACCCATAAGCCAAGTGCCTCGACCGCATCCTCGCCGCCCACGATAATCCGCGGCGAAATGGGGTCCGGGGATTGATCATGAAAACTGCCATGCGGCTTGCAGCACTTCTTGCTGGCACGAGCCTGCCACTTACCGCCTTCGCTCAGGAGGCCAAAAACGAGACCACGCTACAGCCGATCATCGTGACGGCGGGCAAGCGCCAGGCGGAAGCCGCCGACTTGCCGGCGAGCATTGCCGTCGAGAGCGGCCCGTCGCTGGTGCTGCAGAAGAAGCGGCGTCGCGACGACGCGATCGCGGCCGTGCCGAACGCGCAGGTCGGAGCGGTGACGGCAAAGCTCTATACGTCGTTCACCGCTATTCGCGGCGTCGGTTCCTCGCTGATAGAAAGCGACCCTTCGGTCGGCGTCTATCTTGATGGCGTCGGTATCGGCAATGCCCAGGCCCATAGCGGCACGCTTCTGGACGTCGACCGTGTCGAAATCCTGCGGGGACCGCAGGGAACACTTTACGGTCGCAACAACATCGCCGGCTCCGTCAACATCATCTCCAACCTGCCCGATCCCGAGCGCCTTGGCGGCGAGGTCGGCGTGGATTTCAGCCGCTTCGGCACCCTCACCGCAACCGCCATCATCAACGCCCCGATCGGCGACAATGGCTGGGCGGTGCGCGGCGCGCTGTCGACCTCGAAGACGGACGGGTTCCTCTATTCGACCGGCGACGGCGCCGACCTTGGCGGCGGCAAGGACGTGCACGGCCGCGTCAGCGTCGCCGGTGATATCACTGACAATCTCGAATTCCTCGGGATCGTCGATATCGAGCGCCAGGTGCTGGACGGCGAGATGTTCGGCATGCCGGAGCAGGATTTCAAGGACGGCAAGCGCGGCGTGGCGATCGACGATCCGAGCCGGATCGAAAGCGATCTCGCCACGCTCTCCGGCCAACTGACCTATACGCTCGACAATGGCGACAAGATCGTCTCGATCACCGGCTTCCAGAAGAGCGCGGTCGAGGTCAGCGGCAACGGTTTCCCGATCGGATATTTTGGCGCCTATGACGCGCTGTTCCAATCCCTGGGCTTTCCGAATTTCCGCTACCGTGAGGAAAACCCGTTTGAGGGTGACTACCGCCAGTTCTCCCAGGAGATCCGCTATGTCTCCGAGGATAACGCCGATTTCAACTGGGTCGGCGGCGTCTACGGAGAATTCTCCAGGGGTTCGCGCACCTATGGCGCCAACAGCACCTTTACCGGTGGCGAAGCAACGCTTTCGACCCGTGGCGATACAGACACGACCTCGCTTTCGGCCTTTGCCGATGGCACCTACGCGCTCAACGATGACTGGAAGGTCTTCGGTGGCCTGCGCGTCGGTCACGATCGCAAGTCCTTCGACTACGACTTCAGCGCCAACAGCATTGCCCAGATGCTCGGCCTGACGGCAACATTTGCGCCGGGATACAGCGCAAAGATGTCGGAGACCTATGTCACGCCACGCATCGGCCTGCAGTTCGAACCCATGGATGGGCTGAACCTTTATGGCGGCATCTCCAGCGGCTACAAATCCGGCGGCTTCAACTCCGGCTTCGTCGGCATCGGTGACGAGGGGCCGTATGATGCCGAGCGGGTCATCAGCTATGAGGTCGGCCTGAAATCGGCAAGCCTTGACGACCGGCTGAAGGTCGACGCTTCGCTATTCTACATCGACTGGCGCGACCAGCAGGTCCAGGGCTTCAATGCCCTGACCGGCGCGACGCCGATCACCAACGCACCG
Source organism: Ensifer sp. (assembly GCF_031989085.1). Lineage (NCBI taxonomy): Bacteria > Pseudomonadati > Pseudomonadota > Alphaproteobacteria > Hyphomicrobiales > Rhizobiaceae > Ensifer > Ensifer sp. Next base: position 99,239 of record NZ_DALZXU010000003.1, on the reverse strand, counting down.
CGCAGCCAGTCCTATGGCGGCGAGTTGTCGGTCGGGTTCGACATCGACGAACATTGGACCCTGACGGCAGGGGCGGGCTACGCCGACGCGACCTACAAGGCCTATCACAACGCACGGGCGCTTAACGGTGCCGGCAGCGTCGACGTCAGCGGCAACCAGCAGCAGTTCGTCTCCCGCTTCACCGGCAATGCCGGCATCGCCTACCAGTGGGAGACCGGCTTCGACGACCTCATCGGCAAGGCCGGCGTCAACTACCGCTACCGTTCCAGCTACTATTTCGATGTGCAGAACACGATCCGGCAGAAGGGGTACGGCCTTCTCGATGCCTATGCAGGGCTCGAGAACGAGCGTTACGCGGCCTACGTCTTTGCCAAGAATATCGGCGATGTCGACTACCGCGTCGTTGCATCCGATCTCGGCGTTGGCCGGCTGGTTTCGCCGGGCGATCCGGTGACGGTCGGTGGCAGCTTCAAGATCAAGTTCTGAGCGCGCCGATGGCTGACGACACGTCAATTTCGCAAGGCGAGGCGAAGAGCGGCGATGTTGCCGGCGGCGGCGTCGCTTCCCGCCTCTGGGGTCTGACGGAGGGGTATCGTCGCCACATGGCGGCGGTCGGCTTCCTGTCGACGCTGTCGGCGGCATTGGAAACGGCCGCTGCCGCCCTGGTCGCGCTCATCGTGGGCGAGCTGATCGCCGGCGATCGCGATCGTGCCATTCTCTGGTCTGGCGCGCTGTTCGGCGCGCTCATCCTGTCCTGTCTGTTGCAGATGGCTGGCAACCTGCTGGCGTACCGGGTGGCGATCGAGGTCCAGACCGAGACGCGTCTGCGCATCGGGCGAAAGCTTTGGGCCGCTCCGCTCGGGGCCATTCAACGTTTCGACGCAGCGCGTGTCCGGCGCACGCTGATGGAGGATGTCGAGCGCATTGAGGACGGCATCGCCCATCTGATCCCGGATCTGGTCGCGATATCCATTGCGCCGGTCTTCCTCGTGGCCTTGATGTTCGCGATCGACTGGCGGATGGCGGTTGCCGTGCTGGCCCCTATCGTCACCGGCATCGTCGCCTTCTCGATGGTCATGCGGCGTGACGGCGGACTATCGAGCCGTTTCGTCGAGGCGCAGGCGGCGGTCGACACCGCGCTACAGGAAGCCGTCACGATGGTCCCTGTCATCAAGGCCTATGGGATCGAACCGCAAGATTTGACCCGCGCCGAGGCTGCGTTTCGAGGTGTCGATGAGATCGTCGGCCGTTGGCTCGACTTCAGTGCGTCGGGCACCAATTGGTTCGCCCTGGCGCTGACCTCGACTTTCGTGATCGCGGCGCCGCTTGGCCTGTGGCTCTATCCGCTGCCGCAGGGCATTTCAGTCCTTGTCTTCTTTCTCCTTTCAGCCTTCATCCTGTCGTCGATCGGCACGCGGTTGTTCGGCGCGATGGGCCGCCTGCGGATACAGGAGGCGTCGCTTGCGCGCGTCGACGCGCTGATCGGGCTGCCGGATTTGCTCGAGGTGACCGCCAACCCTGAGGTCGAAAGCGGTCTGCGTTTCGAAAACGTCAGCTTCGCCTATTCCGGCACCAGTTCCGGTCCGATCGCCTTGAGCAATATCGACCTTGAGATTCGCTCCGGCGAAAAGGTTGCGCTGGTGGGACCAAGCGGCTCCGGAAAGTCGACGCTGGCGCGCCTGCTGTTGCGCAGCTTCGACCCGCAAGCGGGTCGCATCACGCTCGGGGGACGCGATATCCGCTCCTTTTCGCAGCGGGAACTGGCGGGCCAGTTCACAGCCGTATTCCAGGACACGTTCCTGTTTTCGAAATCGGTCGGCGCCAACATCGCGCTTGGCCGGCCCGATGCGACCGGGGAGGATATCGTGAAAGCAGCGCGCCTTGCCCAGGCCGATGGCTTCATCCGCGCCCTGCCGCAGGGCTATGAGACGGTCCTCCATCGCGGCGAGGGGCTTTCGGGCGGTCAGAAGCAGCGCATTGCCATTGCCCGCGCCATCCTCAAGGATGCACCGATTGTCGTACTCGACGAGGCGACCGCCTATCTCGATCCGGACAGCCAGCACGAGGTTCAGCAGGCGCTAGATGAACTGGCAAAGGGCCGGACGCTGATCGCGATCGCCCATCGCCTGTCGAGTGTCCGCCACTTCGATCGGATCGTCTATCTGCGTGATGGCCGCATTGTCGAGAGCGGCAGCCACGACGACCTCATCGCTCTTGACGGCGCCTATGCGCGGCAGTGGCGCTCTCATCTTGCGGCGCGGTCGTTCACCCTCGACAACGAGGTGCGAAGTGATGCCTGAACGGGACAGGCTTCTTCATCTCGGCTTGCGCTTCGATCCGGCGCTTGCCGGGCGGATCGTCGATGGGGTGCTGCTCGGCGCCCAGCCGCTGATTGTCGCAGTGCTGGTGGCAAAGGCGGCCCTGGACCCGCTTTCGCAGGCACCGCTCTGGTGCGCGATCACCCTTGTCGTCATTGTCGTGCTGCGCCGTCTGCTGATCTGGCCGGTCGCCCGGCACCTCTATGCTCGCGCCTATTCCGCCGGCCTGCGCTTGCGGAGAGCGATCCTGCAGCATCTCATCCGCATGCCGCTCGGCGCTTTCAGGTCGATCGATGGCGGCAAGCTGATCCAGGCGATCTCGGAAGACGTGCTCTGGCTGGAAAACCATGCCGCCTACACGCGGCCGGAAATCGCCGCCAACGCTGCAGCTATGGTGGTGTGCTTGGCCGGTGCCGCGATCGTGTGGCCGCTTGTCGGCGCCGTGGCGATCGTCACCATGATCATCGGACTTGCGCTTCTGGCACTGGCGCAGCGCATGCTTTTGACCGGGCTCGATCGGCGCGCGGACAGCCTTGCCGCGGCGGCGCTGGTGATGCAGGAAAACGCCGAAGGCGTCGCGGTGCTCAGAACCTTCGTTGCTCGCGGCGAGATCGGCGATGACTTCGCCCGCAGTGTGCTGCGTCTGCGCGATGGCGCCTGGCGCGGGGTCCGGCGCATGACACCGATCGCGGTGCTGTTTCGCATGACGATCGATCTGTCGGCGGCATTTTCGGTCTTTGTGGCGGTTCTCGCGCTCGCGCAAACGGAACCGGCATCCGGGGCCGACGTCGTGCGGCTGGCCATGGCCGCCCTGCTCGTTTTCTCGGCCACCGTGCCCGCCCGAAACTTTGCCAGCCTGACGGCGATGCTGACGCTTGCCCGCCTCGGCCGTCGCAACATTGAGGCCATCCTGACGAACCCGACGCTGCCGCAGGGGGAGGAAGCCGCCGTCGGCACCTTCGGCGTAACCTACCGCAACGTCTCACTCACCTATAGAGGCAGGAGCGAACCGGCACTCTCAGATGTCTCGTTTGCGGCCAACCAGGGGCAGATGATCGCGCTGGTCGGCGCCAGCGGCAGCGGCAAGACCACCTGTCTGCAAATGATGATGCGGTTCTTCGAGGCCGACGCCGGCGAGATCCTCATCGGTGGACGCAGTATCCGCGATTTCGACAGTGCCGCGCTGGCATCGACGATCGCGCCGGTTTTCCAGGAGACGCTGCTGTTCAACGACACCATCGGCAACAACATCCGCATCGGCCGGCCATCGGCGTCGGAGGCCGAGGTGGCCGATGCCGCCCGCGCCGCAGCCATGCACGACACCATCATGGGCTTTGCCGACGGCTATGACACGGTTGTCGGGGCGCTTGGAAGTCGGCTTTCCGGGGGTGAGCGCCAACGCATTTGCATTGCCCGGGCGATCCTGAAAGAGGCGCCCATCGTGATCCTGGATGAGGCAACCTCGGCGCTTGATCCTGAGAACGAAGAGGCGATCCAGCAAGCGGTGTCGGCGCTTGCCGCGGGCCGCACGCTGTTTGTCATCGCGCACAATCTGCACTCCGTCGTCGGCGCGGACCGCATTCTCGTGATGGACCGTGGCCGGCTCAGCGCGAGCGGCCGTCATGAGGAGTTGCTTCAGACGTCGCCGCTTTACCGACAAATGTGGAGCCGCTCGATGGCCGGGCGCGACTGGTCGTTTTCGCGATGACAGGAGATGGCGCCACGAGCGCTTGAGACCGGGACAGCGGTCACGGCCTCGTTCGCCACTCGACAGCCGTGCCAAGCGCCGCTACATCGGCGGCCATGCAACTCCGCTTCGATCGCACCGCCTTCCTGTCATCCGTTCTGATTTTCGTCGCCCTGGTTCTCCTGGCAACCCTTGGAGCCGGATGGGGTTGGGTGCGCGGTTTTTCCGGCGATGTGCTGGCCGTGATGTGGGTCTACTACGCGCTCGCCGCGTTGCTGAGGGCGCGGCCGGCGTTACTCGCCGGCGCGGCATTCCTGATGGGCGTGGCGATCGAACTCGCCCAGTATCTGGCGGCTTCGCTCGGGATCCGTATCTCCGATCCGATCCTGAGGACCGTTTTCGGCGCCACGCCGGACTGGTGGGATGTTCTTGCTTATGGGCTTGGATCCGTTGTCGTGCTGGGGCTGGCGGCGCTCGCCCGCTCGCGACGACGGACCGCGCCGCAGCTGCCGTCGCCGGCACGGTGGCCTGCCGATTGAGCCAAGCCGTGACCGCCGGGAGAGAAAAACCTGCGTCGATGGAATAGAGTTCGCTGATCTCCGTTATTCCTTCGGACCGGAGATGCCGGTCGTTCTCAACAAGGAGTTACGGGCATGAAGAACCATTGGAAATTGAGCGCAGCCCTCATCGCCGGCGTTGCCACCTTTGCCGGCACGCAGGCCCAGGCGAAAGCGACCACCGCGCCGGCGCCGTCGGTCGACAGGCAGGTGGGCGGTTACAGTGACGGCACGATCCTGGTCGCCGGCAACAGCTCCTCCAACTCGTCGAGCAATTCTTCCTCGAACTCCTCGTCCAACAGTTCGTCGAATTCGAGCTCCAATTCCTCCTCGAACAGCTCTTCCAATTCGAGTTCGAACTCCAGTTCGAATTCCTCGTCCAACAGTTCGTCAAACGGCTCAGACCGTTCCTACCGGCCGGGCAAGGTCTGGCATACACGCTGACGACGACGTTGCGGGATCGATACGAGAAGGCGGGGACCGGGCAACCGGTCCCCGTTTTGATGTCGGCTAGTATTGGTGTCGAATGGACGTCAGCGCGCGGCGCGCGCGATCTTTCGATACCAGCCTGGGCTCGCGATCGTGTTGCGGTAGACGGTGTCTCGGTCTGCTCTTTCGGCGGCTGTCTCCGCGCGGATCTCGGCCGTGATCGCGGCATCCTGTCGGCGAAAGGGGATGACCTGGACGAGCGGCGTGCCCTTCTCGATCGTATGGACGCCATCCCGCGCCGTGGCGAAGAACGGGAAGTGTATATTGGCGCTGTAGGTGTCGGTATCAACGACGCCTGCGACGCACTCGAACGGCTGCGGTGGCCGGTTGAGCGGCGGCACAAACAGGCAGCTCCAGCCTGGAGGCGTGCGGATCGACCAGTAATTGTGAAACTTGCACGGCGGGCTCGGTGCCTTCGGATTTCCCGCAACCTGGTGGGCGGCGTGGTTGCTGACCATCACCCGATCGAATTCCCAGCCGGCCTCGACGTCTCGGCCGTCGTCGCGGATTTCGAGCCGCACGGTTGCCGCCAAGGGCAGGATCCAACCGGTCGTCATCGCGTCGAGAAACGGCATGCAGCGCTTGATGGTCAGGCCGTTGTTGCGGGCCGACAGATGCTGCGGGTCGACAGCGGGCAGCTTGCGAAACCATTCGGGCAAGCTGGTCTTGGCAGCCACCGGCGGCGCGATCACCCCGAGGTCCTGCGGATCGCACAGGAATTGAATGCTGGGCGGGTCTTTCTTCCAGAAGTGCAACATGTCCATTCTCCGTTCGGGTGGATGGAAGAACGGATGCGGCGGACGTTTATTCCCGAGCCGAAACGCCGCCGGAGCGCCGCCAACGTTTCGGTCGGGTCACTGCCGAAATTTCCGCCCGCGGTGTCAGGAGCGTGCTTCTGTGATCTGTCGAGCCCGGTATTGCGAGCCGGGAAGGCCGCCCACCCCCCAGTTGTCGAGCTCGACCTCCTCGATGATGACATAGGTCGATTCCAGCGGCTTTTTCAGCACGTCGAGCAAGACGTTGCTGACGCCGCGGATGATGGCGGCCTTTTCTTCCGCCGATACCGAATGGCGATCGGCGGACGTTCCTTCGCGCGTGACCTGTACGGTGACGATAGGCATGGCAGTCTCCTTTCGAGAGGTTTCCATTTGCCGGCTCCGGCCAGTGGCGGGGCCAGCGCGTAAGGGCTACCAGCGCCCGGCGTGCTGGCCGCCGTCGACGTGGAGAATTTCGCCGGTGACGAAGCTGGCAGCCTCCAGATAAAGCACCGCATCGACGATATCGCCGATCTCGCCCATCCGGCCGACGGGATGCAGCGTCGCCAGTGCGGCATGGGTCTCGGCCGCGTGCATCGGGGTCTTGATGATGCCCGGAGAGACGGCGTTGACCCGTACCCCGGTCTTTGCGAATTCCATGGCAAGCGACCGGGTCACGGCGTTCAGTCCGCCCTTGGTCAAGGCGGCGAGTGCCGCCGGCAGGCCGGCGATCGGCTGATCGACGAGGCTGGTGGTGATGCTGACGATGTGGCCCGAGCCCTGTTTCAGCATCTCGGCGGAAGCGCGCTGGGTGACGTGGAAGAAGCCGGCGACGTTGACGCCCATGTTGTGGTCGTAGTCCTCAAGGGTGAATTCGGCAAATGGCTTGGCCAGGAAGACGCCGGCGTTGTTTACCAGCGTATCGATACGGCCGAAGCGCTCGAGCGCCGTTGCTACGATCCGGTCGGCGGTGTCCGGCTGGGCAATGTCGCCCCGAACCGCCGCAATATCACGGTCACCGCTCTCCTCGATCGAACGGGATGTGGCGACGACGCGAAAGTTGCGGCTGCGATAGGCCTTCACCAGGGCAGAGCCGATACCTTGCGAAGCGCCGGTGATGATGACGACTTTCTGCTCCTTGCTCATGTTCTCGATCCTTTTTTGTTGCAGCGATCGCCGATGGCGACCGCCCTACGCCCTCGGCGTTGGTGCAACTGATTTAGATCCATTCACTTTTCGGCAGAATATTCGCGCCTTGGCAGACACTCGTGCGATTATCGGCATGATCAGCCGAGCGTTGCGGCCTCGGTCGCGAGGCGCAAAAATTCGGCGCGCAGGATAGGCGCGGCAAAATCGACGAAGGCCCGGACTTTCGGCACCGACATGCGGCCGTGCGGCGCCAGCAGGTGGACGGGCAGGGGAGGGTGTTCCGCATCCGCCAGCACGATCTTCAGTCGTCCGTTCCGCATGTGCTCTGCGACATGGTAGGAGTAGAGCCTTGTCAGCCCCTTGCCGTCCGCTGCCGAGTCCGCCACGGCGCGCACGCTATTGACGATGCAGCGCGGCTGCAGGTGAACCGTTCGCGGGATCTTCGAGCCCTTCGCCGGCGCGAAGGTCCAGCTCTCGAGGCCGAAATTGCTGAAGGCGACGATGCGGTGATTGGCGAGATCTGCGGGTTCGTTGATGGGCGGGTGATTTGCGAGATAATCCGGCGACGCGACGACGACGCGCCTGACATCGCCGCCAAGGCGGGTGGCAATGTCGGATGAATCGGCCAGTCGGCCGATGCGCAGGGCAATGTCGATGCCCTCGTCGACGAGGTTGACGAACCTGTCAAGCAGCAGAAGCCGGACCGAGACATCCGGATGGAGGTCGAGGAAGCGATCTACGATCGGTCGCAACACGTCCTCGCTGACGATCGGCGGTGCCGAGATCGTCAAAGTGCCGCGTGGTGCCGAACGTTCGCCGCCGGCCAGCAGGTCAGCCTCCTCGAGATCGGTGAGCACGCGCCGGCATGCGGCCGCATAGCGCTCGCCGGCTTCGCTCAGCTTCAGGCTGCGCGTCGTGCGGTGCAAGAGCTCGACGCCGACATGCGCTTCGAGGAATGCCAATGCCCGACTGACCGCTGTCGCGGATCGGTTCAGCCGCCTTGCTGCACCGGCAAGACTGCCCGCGTCGATCGCGGTGACGAAGACCTTCATAGCATCAATGCGGTCCATTCTGCCGATCCCCGGAGTAATAGCTGCTAAAAGACCACTATTCTCCCGGCGGAAGGTCGCAGTAAAGAGCCGCGCAACAACGGCGCAAGGCCGTCGCCGCAATGGCTGCCGATGCGGGAGAAAGCGTTCTGAGGCTGAGGCGCCGTCAGTTCTGATCGAGTGCCTTGGTGAGGCTGAGGGCAACCAGCGTGCAGATCGCGCCGGAGATCAGGTAACCGCCGATGAAGATGATGCCGAAGCTGGTTGCAAGCCCAAGCGCCACCAGCGGCGCGAAGGCGGCGCCGACGAGCCAGGCGAGATCCGAGGTCAGTGCTGCACCGGTGTACCGGTAGTATTGGGTAAAGCGCGACGACACTGCGCCGGAAGCCTGCCCGAAGGTCAGACCGAGAATGCCGAAACCGATGAGGATATAGGCGTCCTGTCCGGCCCCGCCGGAATCAAGCAGGAAGGGGGCGGAGAAGCTGAAGATCGCAATCAGGATGGCCCCGATCATCAGCTCGTTGCGGCGGCCAATCCGGTCGGCGATCAGGCCGGAGACGATAATCCCGATCACGCCGACCGCGGCGCCTGCCACCTGGACCATCAGGAACCGCGCAGCCGACTGTCCGCCATTGAGGATCACCCAGCTCAGCGGAAAGATCGTTACCAGATGGAACATCGCAAAGCTGGCGAGCGGCACGAAGGCGCCGAGCACCACGTCGACCGCATGTTTGCTCAGCATCTCGAACACCGGACGGGCCTGCAATTCCTGCGCCTCCATCGCTGCGCCGAACTCCTTGCTGGCGACGATGCGCAGGCGCGCAAACAGCGCCACGACGTTGATCGCAAACGCCACGAAGAAGGGATAGCGCCAGCCCCAGGACAGAAAGTCTTCCTCGGACAGATTGGCGACGAAATAGCAGAAAATGATGCTGGCAAGGGCAAAGCCGATGGGGGCGCCCAGCTGCGGGATCATCGCATACCAGCCGCGGTGGTTCGCGGGCGCGTTGAGGTTAAGCAGGGACGCAAGTCCGTCCCAGGCGCCGCCGAGCGCAAAGCCCTGGCCCAGCCGGAAGAGTGCCAGCAGCGCCACCGCCCAGAAACCGATGGTCTCATAGCCCGGCAGGAAGGCGATCGATGCGGTGGAGCCCCCGAGGATCACCAGCGCGATCGTCAATTTCGTGCCGCGCCCATAATTGCGGTCGATCCACATGAAAACCAGCGAGCCGACAGGGCGCGCGATAAAGGCCAGCGGAAAGATCGCGAAGGACAGCAGGGTCGCAACAACAGGGTTGGGCGCAAACGGGAAGATGAGCTTCGGGAAAACCAGGATCGAACCCAGGCCGTAGACGAAGAAGTCGAAGAACTCCGACATGCGGCCGATGACCACGCCGATGGCGATGCTACCCGGCGACAACGGCTTGTCATCATGGATGCGGCGGGCGTCCCGCTCGAGGCCTGAAGACGTGGGATTGACGACCGAGCTCATGAATTCCTCCCGGCGAATTGTGCCGCTTCGTCGGAATGTTGATCAATCAACGCCCGAGATCAAGGAAGCGGCGAAAAAAAACGTGGATTCACCGGCATCTTGCCAATGGTCAGCCGGCGAGGATGCTCTAGATTGGGCATTTGCGGACGTCGTTGTCTATCTGCTGCAATGCGACAGAATGCTGCACTGCGACGAACAGCCTCATTCCGCCGAGCCCGTTACGCGATTAGTGCCGACTAGACAAAACGCAAATGGAGCCAAAAATGCCCACTCCATTGAAGCTCGCCGGACGTTCGGCCGTTCTTCTCTCGACCCTTGCCCTTGCCGGGTGCGACATGGTCGTGATGTCGCCCTCGGGTGATATTGCGGCGCAGCAGCGCGATTTGATCGTCGTTTCGACGATCCTCATGCTGATCATCATTGTGCCCGTGCTGTTCCTGACGCTGTTCTTCGCCTGGCGCTACCGGCAGTCCAATACGGCTGCAAAATATGATCCCGAATGGCATCACTCGACCGGTCTCGAAGTCGTCATCTGGTCGGCGCCGCTGGCGATCATCATCGCGCTCGGAGCCATCACCTGGATCAGCACCCACAAGCTCGACCCCTACAGGCCGCTCGACCGGCTGGATGCGAACCGGCCCGTGCCGGCCGATACCAAGCCGCTGACCGTCGAGGTCGTGGCGCTCGACTGGAAGTGGCTGTTCTTCTATCCGGACTATGGCATCGCCACGGTCAACGAGATGGCGGCGCCGGTGGACGTGCCGATCAACTTCAAGCTCACCGCGTCCTCGGTGATGAATTCGTTCTACGTGCCGGCGCTTGCCGGTATGATCTACACGATGCCGGGCATGCAAACCAAGCTGCACGCCGTCATCAACAAGCCGGGCGAGTATGAAGGTCTGTCGTCCAACTACAGCGGCGACGGCTTCTCGCACATGCGCTTCAAGTTCCACGGGCTCGACCAGGCAGGCTTCGACCAGTGGGTAGCCAGGGTCAAGAGCAACGGCACGATGCTCAACCGCGATGCCTATCTGAAGCTCGAAAAGCCGAGCAGCAAGGAACCGGTGCGTTACTATGCCGGCGTCGAGGACGGGCTCTACGAAGCGGTGCTGAATATGTGCGTTCGCAGCGGCCAGATGTGCATGAAGGACATGATGCATATCGACATGATGGGCGGCGCCGGCGTCGAGAGCCACGAGAACCGCGCCAAGCTCGAGCATGACAATCGCCATGCTGATGTCACGGGCCATGCCGGCGAAGCGGCACCGGGCGCCACTTTCCCGGCGACCGGCAACCCCTCGAAGAGCGAAGAGCCGGCCGAAGGCATCGACACGCAGCCGCAATCGATGAACCACGACATGCACAATATGCAAGGCGGCCAGATGGCGCCTGCCGAGGGCCAGGACGGTCCGGCGCCGGCGCAGTTGAACAACGCCGCCCCCGCGACGCAGCCCTGAGCCCGCATCTCAAGAGAATTTGGATAGCCCTATGTTCGGTAGCACCAACCTCACACAATTCATCTTCGGGCGGCTCACCTGGGAGGCGATCCCCTATCACGAGCCGATCCTGGTCGCGACCTTCATCGCCGTTGCGATCGGCGGCATCGCCGTCCTGGCGCTGATCACCAAGTACAAGCTCTGGGGCTATCTCTGGCACGAGTGGTTCACGTCGGTCGATCACAAGAAGATCGGCATCATGTACGTGATCCTGGCGCTCGTCATGCTGATGCGCGGCTTCGCCGACGCCATCATGATGCGCGTCCAGCAGGCGATCGCCTTCAACGGCAACGAGGGTTATCTCAACCCGCACCACTACGACCAGATCTTCACCGCCCATGGCGTCATCATGATCTTCTTCATGGCCATGCCGTTCGTCACCGGTCTGATGAACTATGTGGTGCCGCTGCAGATCGGCGCGCGCGACGTCTCGTTTCCGTTCCTCAACAATTTCTCGTTCTGGATGACCACGGCCGGCGCGGTCATCATCATGATGTCGCTGTTCGTCGGTGAGTTCGCGCGCACCGGATGGCTCGCCTATCCGCCGCTTTCGGGCGCCGACTACAGTCCTGGCGTCGGGGTCGACTATTACATCTGGGGCCTGCAGGTGGCAGGCGTCGGAACGACGCTGTCGGGCATCAACCTGATCGCGACCATCGTCAAGATGCGCGCGCCGGGCATGACGCTGATGAAGATGCCCGTCTTCACCTGGACGTCGCTCTGCACCAACATCCTGATCGTCGCCACCTTCCCGATCCTGACGGCGACGCTGGCGCTGCTGTCGCTCGACCGCTACGCCGGCACCAACTTCTTCACCAACGACCTTGGTGGCAACCCGATGATGTATGTGAACCTCATCTGGATCTGGGGTCATCCGGAAGTCTACATCCTGATCCTGCCGGCCTTCGGCATCTTCTCGGAAGTCGTCGCCACGTTCTGCGGCAAGCGCCTCTTCGGCTACGCCTCGATGGTCTATGCGACCTGCGTGATCATGATCCTGTCCTATCTCGTATGGCTGCATCACTTCTTCACCATGGGTTCGGGCGCGTCGGTCAACGCCTTCTTCGGCATCACCACGATGATCATCTCGATCCCGACGGGGGCGAAGATGTTCAACTGGCTCTTCACCATGTATCGCGGTCGCATCCGCTACGAAGTGCCGATGCTGTGGACCGTCGGCTTCATGATCACCTTCGTCATTGGCGGCATGACCGGGGTCATGCTGGCGATCCCGCCGGCAGACTTCGTGCTGCACAATTCGCTGTTCCTGATCGCCCACTTCCACAACGTCATCATCGGCGGCGTCGTGTTCGGCCTGATGGCGGGCCTCGTCTACTGGTGGCCGAAGGCGTTCGGCTACAAGCTGGACCCATTCTGGGGCAAGATGAGCTTCTGGTTCTGGCAGATCGGCTTCTTCTTCGCCTTCATGCCGCTCTATGTGCTCGGCCTGATGGGGGTCACCCGTCGCGTCAGCCAGTTCGAGGATCCGTCGCTGCAGATCTGGTTCATCATCGCCGCCTTCGGCGCGGTGCTGATCGCGCTCGGTATCGCCTCCTTCGTCGTCCAGCTCGTCGTCAGCTACATGCGGCGCGACCAGTTGCGCGATACCTCGGGCGATCCCTGGAACGGCCGCACGCTCGAATGGTCGACCTCGTCGCCGCCACCGGACTACAACTTCGCCTTCACCCCGGTCGTGCACGACCATGACAGCTGGTACGACATGAAGAACCGCGGCTACGAGCGTCCGCTCGGCGGCTTCAAGCCGATCCACATGCCGAAGAACACCGGCACCGGCGTGATCCTCGCCGGCCTCAGCGTCGCGCTCGCCTTTGCGCTGATCTGGTACATCTGGTGGCTCGTCGTCGTCTCGTTCATTGCCATCATCGTCGTGTCGATCGGCCACACGTTCAACTACAAGCGGGATTTCTACATCCCCGCCGCGACCGTGACGGCAACCGAGGACGCCCGGTCCGAACTTCTGGCGGAGCGCAGCTGAGATGACGAACGCGACCCAAACCGACGCAACCGAAGCGCCGCAGTTCTATCTGGAGGAGGAGCACCATCCAGAAGGCAGCACCATGCTGGGCTTCTGGATCTACCTGATGAGCGACTGCCTCATCTTCGCGGTGCTGTTTGCCACCCATGGCGTGCTCGGTCGCAACTATGCGGCCGGCCCGTCGCCGGCTGACCTGTTCGACCTGCCGCTCGTCGCCATCAACACGGCGATGCTGCTGTTTTCCTCGATCACCTATGGTTTTGCGATGCTCCAGATGGAGCGCAATGCCAAGATGGAGACGATATTCTGGCTCGGCGTCACCGCCGTGTTCGGCCTCGCCTTCCTCGGCCTCGAACTCTACGAGTTCTACCACCTGATCCATGAGGGCGCGGGCCCGACGCGCAGCGCGTTCCTGTCGTCGTTTTTCACGCTGGTCGGCACCCACGGCCTGCATGTCACCTTCGGCATCATCTGGATCGTGACGATGATGGTGCAGGTCAAGATGCATGGCCTGATCCCGGAGAACCGCCGACGGCTGATGTGCCTGTCGATGTTCTGGCACTTCCTCGACGTCATCTGGATCGGCGTCTTCTCCTTCGTCTACCTGATCGGAGTCATCGGATGAGCTCACAGCCCCACAGCCTTGCGCACGAAGATGCTCATGAGGCCCATCACGGCCACAGCCACGGCCACGAAGCGGGCCATGGGTCGCTGCGAAGCTACATGGTCGGCTTCGCGCTTTCCGTCGTGCTGACGGCCATCCCCTTCGCGCTGGTCATGAGCGGTGCGCTCGACAGCAAGATGGCGACCGCCGTCGTCGTCATGGGTCTCGGCGCCATCCAGATCGTCGTGCACATGATCTTCTTCCTGCACATGAACCCGCGCTCGGAAGGCGGCTGGACGATGATGGCGCTGATCTTCACCCTGATCATCGTCGGCATCGCGCTTGCCGGCTCGCTCTGGGTCATGCATCACCTCAACGTCAACATGATGCCGATGACGCACGAGATGATGAAGAACATGCCGTGACGGCCCAAGCGCGGGCACGTCCATGAACGACCGTGCGATGGAAACAGGGACGGGGGCCGCGCGCCCCCGCTCTCGCATTTTTCTCACCGTTGCCTTGATGGTGCTGATGGCGGCGTTCATCGCGCTCGGCACCTGGCAGGTGCAGCGGCTCTTCTGGAAGCTCGACCTGATCGATCGCGTCGATGCCCGCGTTCATGCTGAGCCGGTTCCGGCGCCCCCCCGATCGCAATGGCCAGCCGTCAGCGCCGACAGGGACGAGTACCGGCGCGTGACCGCCAGCGGCACCTTCGCGCACGACAAGGCCGTCCTCGTCCAGGCCGTCACCGAACGCGGCGCCGGCTTCTGGGTGATGACGCCGTTGATCCAGGACGATCGTTCCGCCATCCTGATCAACCGCGGCTTCGTGCCCATGGACAGGCGCGGCGCGCTGGCGCGTGCAGAGGCAAGCCCGGCCGCGGGGCCGGTCCGGGTCACCGGCCTTCTTCGCATGGCCGAACCGGGTGGCGGTTTCCTGCGCACCAACGATCCCGCCGCCAACAGATGGTACTCCCGCGACGTCGCTGGCATCGCCAAGGCAAAAGCGCTGACGGATGCTGCACCCTATTTCATCGATGCCGACGCCACGCCCAATCGGGGCGGGCTGCCGGTCGGCGGCTTGACCGTCGTCAGCTTTCGCAACAGCCATCTCGTCTATGCCGCGACCTGGTACGCGCTCGCCCTGATGAGCGCGGCGGGGATCTTCGTCATTCATCGCTTCCGGCGCGACAGCCGGTAGACGCTCGCCGGTGGCAGATTGAGCGGCACCCACCGCAGGAACGAGGCTTCCAGGCCATGCGCGTCGAGCAGTGCCGAAGGCACCGGGCAACGTGGACCGTAGGTGAACTGGAAGAGCGAGCCGCCGTCGCCGAGATGCTGAAAGACGGCGTCGAGGATGCCGTGCACCGTCTGTCGCGGCATGGAGAGCAGCGGCAGGCCGCTGACGGCGGCGCCGATCTTGCGCGCTGGCGATAGACGCAGATGCTGCGCATCGCCTTCGATCAGCGTCGCCTGGGGGAAGCGTCCCCTCAGCAAGGCGGCGAAGGCCGGGTTCCGTTCCACCAGGACCAACTGGTCCTGCCGGACGCCGTTTCGCAGGAGGGCGCGCGTGAAAATGCCGGTGCCCGGCCCGAGTTCCAGGACGTCGCCTGTATATCGGTCGATTTCACAGGTCATGGCTGCGGCAAGGCGTGTGCTCGAAGGCGCAATGGCCGCGACCTCCAGCGGCTTCGTCAGCCATGAGCGCAGAAAGAGCAGTGTGTCCGATGCGGTGTTGGTCAAGATGTGGCTCCCGTTGGTGAACGGGAGCAGCTATTGCGCGTTGAATGGCTTGCGGCATTAACCCGGGTTAAGTCTGGCTTCCGCCTCCACCCGGACGCGCTTGGCAATGCGGCTGAGGCCGACGGGCGTGATGCCGAGATAGCCGGCGAGATCTTTTTGCGGCGCGCGCACGACCAGTTCCGGTTCCTCCGCGATCAGCGACCGGTAGCGTTCTTCCGGATCAAGCGTCAGAAATTGCCGCTCGCGGCGCTCCTTGCGCTCGGCAAGGAAAAGCAGGGCGTTGCTGAGCATCCGCGACCAGCCGAGATCCGTGTCCACCAGCGCCTGCAGGGTCGAAAACGGGATGCGCTCCAGCCGGCAGGCCTCGATCGCGACCGCTGAAAAAGTCGCGCGACCTGCCGGAAGCAATGCCGAAAGACTGGCAAAGAACCGCCCTTCAAGCGCGAAGGACTTGATCCATTCTTCGCCGTCGGCTCGAAGGTAGGTCAGCTTGATCAGGCCGGTCTCGACCACATAGACATAAGGGTGCGGTTCGTCCTGGTCGAAGATCGTCTCCGCAGGCCGCATCAGGCGAACCTGAATTGCCTCTGTTACCCGGTCAGTGTTGGCAAGCGGTTGCCCTGCAATCCGCTCGAACAGCGAAATCGCCGCCCCTTTTTGATGCTTAACCTCGGTTAATGCCATCGCTGTCCTCTTGCTGCAGGCTCTGTTTCCAGCTCAACGGGAATAGATAACATGGGAAGATACGTCGTCACCGGGGCAAGTTCCGGGATCGGACTGGAGATTGCCCTCCAGCTGGCTGCCCAGGGTCACGGGGTCATCGCGCTCGGTCGCGATCGGGAACGCCTTCGAAACCTGGCGCTGCGCGATCGACGCATCGAGGTTCGGGTGCTCGATATCCGCGACCGTGCCGCCGTCGCGGCGCTCGCGGCGGAACTGGCGGGAGCCGATGTCATCGATGGCCTGATCAACAACGCCGCGATCCAGCACAATGTCAGGCTCGACGACCGGCTTTATGGAGCCGACGAGATCGCCGACGAAATCGAAACCAATCTTGTCGCGCCGCTCATCCTGTCGCGCCTGCTCCTGCCGCGCACGCCAGCGCGCCCGTTCGTGATCGTCAATGTCGGCTCTGCTCTTGCCTGCTACCCAAAGGCGACGTCGGCAGTCTACAGCGCCACCAAGGCGGGGCTGCGGATGTTTTCGGATGCCCTGCGGGTGCAGTTCGACGGCACGCCCGTCCGCGTCGTGGATGTCGTGCTGCCGGTGGTGGATACGCCGATGACGGCGGGGCGAGGGCGTGGCAAGATCACGGCCGGTGCGGCCGCTGCGGCGATCGTGCGTGCGCTTGAGCCCGGTCCGGCCCGCCTTCACGTCGGCAAAGCAAAACTGCTGAGACTGCTGCAACTCGTCGCTCCGCCTGTTGCCGCTGCGATCATCCGGAAACTTTAGAACATTTTCAGGACCGGGCAGCGTTTTGCCGAGGAATGCGTGAAGGCAAGACGATGGAAAGCCCCGAGCGCTCCCGGCACCACGTCTGATGCCCCGATGCGGCGTATGCCGCGCCGGACCCTTAGGCCGTCCTAGAATTTCACCGACAGCCTGC
Source organism: Ensifer sp. (assembly GCF_031989085.1). NCBI lineage: Bacteria > Pseudomonadati > Pseudomonadota > Alphaproteobacteria > Hyphomicrobiales > Rhizobiaceae > Ensifer > Ensifer sp. The sequence goes on along the minus strand of NZ_DALZXU010000003.1, from coordinate 82,302 downwards.
CGGCCAATCCATGTTCGCTGGCGTCCTCTGCCACCTGACCGGTGTAGCTTAAGCCGAGTGTGGCGTCGGGCGTGAGCGCGAAGTCGAGGCCGGCCCTGATGACCGCCGCGTCCTCGGCAATCGGTACGCCAGCGACCGAGAACGCCGCGCCGCCGGCAAAGCGCTGCGACGATATCGGCGTCACGTCCCCGAAGGCATGCCGCCAGCCGAGGGTCGCGTGGGCATCGACCGGCGTGCCGCCGAGATCCAATTGCGTGGCGGCACGCGCGCCGAGCGTTGTGAACGTGGTGTCCGTCGCCTGGCTCGCCACCGACAACGCGGCCGCGCCGCCCTGCTCGACAAAGCCGTCCGTGTGCAACGAAACATGGGCAAGCGCTGCGAACGGTTCGAGGAAAGCGCCTCCGCGTTCGATCCGGTAGGCCGCTTCGCTGAATGCCTGGAACACCCCGCCGTCATATGACGCGTCGAGCCGGTTGTTGAGGCCGCCGATGACGACGGAGCGTTCGCTCTCGATGTCGTTCCAGGTATAGGCGAGCCCTCCGCTCAGCCGCAGCGCGTCGATCTCGCCGCCGGTGTAGAGGCCGACATGGTAGTTGTCGCTGCTGCCGGTGGACGCGCGATCGTCGATGTCGAAGGACGATCGGCTATAGCCCGCGACAAGACCCAGCCGCCAATGCGGCGCGATCGTGGTGTCGGCGCCCATCAGGAATCCGCCGCTGGAGCGGTCGAGCGCCGCCGCGTTGCCGTCGCTTTCCGTCTCGCCCCAGCCGCCGAAGGCATGGCCCCAGGCAACCAGCCCCTCGCTGTTGGCAGGGGCCAGTTCGGGGCCACCCGGACCATAGGCCAGGACCGGCATTGCTGTCTGCGCGGCGCCAAAGGCCGCATCCAGTCGTGCGCCGATCGCCTCGCGCAGGAAGCGGCTGTCTTCGATCAAGGCTGTTTTGGTCGAAGCGTGGATCTCTCCCGATAGCTGGTCGAACGCGGCGCGGATCAGGGCGCCGTCATCGGGCAAGGCGGCAACGACGCCGTAGACCGCGTTCGCCGGGCCGAGGCTTTCTGCACCACCGGCCGAAGCCCGCTGGTTCGATGTCCACGCCTTGTCGGCAAAGGCGAGATCGTTGCGGGTCAGCCGCAGCGTGACCTTCCTTGGGTCGTAGAGAAGCTCGGGCAACAGGAAAGCATAACCGGAGGTGACGCTTGCGAATGTTCCGACAAGCCCGCCGTCAGCCGTGAGGATCGTATAGCTCGAGGTCGGGTCGTATGTCCCTGTCAGGCCGACATGGCGGACGGTGGCGCCGGTGAGGCGGGCGGTGCCGGTGACCTTGACGAAATCGCTTGCCGTTCCCGCGGGATCGACTTCGACTTCGTGCGTTGCCGCCGGGTCGAAGGCAAGGTCGCCTGCGACCGTCAGCGTGCCGATCGAATTGCCGGCGGCAATCGTCGATCCCGCGCCGAGATTGACGTTCCCGACCGTGCCGCTGCCGCCGAGCCGGCCGCCTGCCAGCACGTCGACGGTTCCGCCGAGGGTCGCCGCGCCGCCGGTGGCGCCGACCGCAAGCAGGCCGCCTGCAATCTGCGTCCGGCCGCTGAAGCCCGATGCGTCGCCGGTATAGAGCAGCGTCCCGGCGCCGCTTTTGGTGAGGGACCCCGTGCCTGCCAACTTGCCGGCGAACGCGGCATCACTGCCATGGCTGAACGTGAAGTTGCCCAAAGTGCCGATGGCGATGTCGCCGGAGAACCTGTCGGCCGACGCCGAGACGCCACCGGCCTCGACCGACCATTTGGCCGTGGATGCGCCCTTGAGGGTCAGCCGGCCCGCGCCTTCCTTGCGGAACGTTCCCTGGCCGGCAGTGGTGCCTGTGAAGTCGGCATCGGTGGCTTGATCGAAGATCACCGACGCATCGTTGGAAACGTTGCCGCCGATCGACGCGGCGCTGCCAACCAAGGTGCCGGCCACGACCTGCGTGCTACCATAGGCGTTCGTTCCCGAAAGCGTCAGCGTCCCGGCGCCTGTCTTGACGAGGGTGCCGGTGCCGCTGACGGTTCCGGTCAGACCGAGCGTCGTCGCGGTCGCCACATTGACGCTGCCTTGGCCGGCAAGCGAAACGGAACGGCCAGTTGCGAATGTACCGGTGGTCGAAAGCGTGCCGTTGCTGAGCGCCAGACCGCCGCCCGCCGCCCCGAGATTGGCGTCGGCCGCGACTTCGACGATGCCACCGAGGATCGAGGTGCCGC
>NZ_DALZXU010000003.1:0-79967 GCF_031989085.1 Ensifer sp. | reverse complement strand
CTGCGTCATTGATCGTGACACCTCCGCTCGAAGCGCCGAGATTGGCGTCGGCCGCGACTTCGACGATGCCACCGAGGATCGAGGTGCCGCCGGCATAGGCGTTCGTCCCGGTCAGCTTCAGTGTTCCGGCGCCTGTTTTGACGAGCGATCCGCTTCCGTTGATGGTCCCGTTCAGCCCGAGCGTCGTTGCGGAGGCGACGTTGAAGCCGCCCTGGCCGGTGAGCGAAACGGAGCGGGCGCTGTCGAAGCTGCCGCTGGTCGAAAGTGCTGCGTCATTGATCGTGACACCTCCGCTCGAAGCGCCGAGATTGGCGTCGGCCGCCACTTCGACGATGCCACCGAGGATCGAGGTGCCGCCGGCATAGGTATTCGTCCCGGTCAGCTTCAGCGTTCCAGAGCCGGTCTTGAGGAGCGATCCGGTTCCGCTCACGGCTCCGCTCAGGCCGAGCGTCGTCGCCGAGGCGACATTGAAGCCGCCCTGGCCGTTGAGCGAAACGGAGCGGCCGCTGTTGAAGGTGCCGATGGTCGAAAGTCCGGCGTTGTCGAGTGCAAGGCCGCCGCCTGCAGCTCCGAGACTGGCGTCCGCCGCAACTTCGACGACGCCGCCGAGGATCGAGGTGCCGCCGGCATAGGCGTTCGTCCCGGTCAGCTTCAGTGTTCCGGCGCCTGTTTTGACGAGCGATCCGGTGCCGCTCACGGTTCCGTTCAGGCCGAGCGTCGTTGCGGAGGCGACGTTGAAGCTGCCCTGGCCGATGAGTGAGACGGAGCGGGCGCTGTCGAATGTGCCGGTGGTCGAAAGCGCTGCATTGTCGAGCGCGAGGCCGCCGCTCACGGCGCCGAGGTTGGCGTCCGTCGAGACTTGCACCACGCCGCCGAGGATCGAGGTGCCGCCGGCATAGCCGTTTGTCCCGGTCAGTTTCAGCGTCCCGGCTCCGGTCTTGACGAGCGTGCCGGTGCCGCTGACGGCTCCGGCCAGTCCGAGCGTCGTCGTGGAGGCGACATTGAAGCCACCCTGGCCGGTGAGGGAAACCAGGCGGCCGCTGTCGAAACTGCCGATGGTCGAGAGCGTGCCGTTATCGAGCGCCAGGCTTCCGCTGAGGGCGCCAAGATTGACGTCGGCTGAAACCTCGATCGCGCCGCCGAGGATCGTCGTGCCGCCGGAATAGCTGTTAGTGCCGGTGAGCGCGAGTGTGCCAGCCTCGGTCTTGTTTAGGCCGCCCGTGCCGGCAATCGTCGTCGCGATTTCCGCGCGGTTGGCGAGAACCCGGATCTCGGTGCCGCCGGCGGCGGTGGCGAGCGTACCGCTACCAGCGAGGCGATAGCCCTCGTCGACGAACTGCAGGCCCCTGACGGTCTGGCCGCCGGACACGGCGATTTTGCCGCCGGAAAAGCCGCCGGGCTCGTTCTTGAAGACGGCCGTGTTGCCGTGCCAGTCGACCGGAACGATGCCGGCGGGCGCGCCTGCGCCAATGTTCAGCCAATTTGTATTCGTCGCATTCCAGGTGCCGTCGCCGCCTTGCCAATGCTGCAGCTGGTCGTTGCCGAGCGATGCGACGAAGAGATCGACGCGACCGCCGCCCGCCTGAAGCTGCAGCCGCGACGGATCGGCGAAGGTCGGGGACGTGCCCAGCGTCAGGCCGTTGTCGGTGAGTATGCCGCCATAGGTCATGAGGCGGTAGTAGCCAAAACCGGACGTGCCATCCGCCGGGTTGCTGCTTTGGGCGAAATTGATGGTGCCGTCGAGAACGAGATTGCCGGTGACGTCGATCCGGTCGCTCCTGCCGAGAGACGGGTTGCCGACGGTTCCAGCGCTCCCCAGTTCGTAGTCGAGGATCGCGCCCGACGCGAGCGCCAGATTGCCGGCAATCGTCAGCGTGCCGATCGAATTTCCGGGCGATAGCCGGGCGCCGTCGGCAACGGTCGTGTTGCCCACCGTGCCGGAGCCGCCGAGCGTTGCGCCGTCTGCCACATCGACGGTTCCGCCGAGCGCGCCGTTGACGCGCAAGGTTCCGCCGGCCAGATTGACGGCGCCACTGAAGCCAGAACTGTTGCCGGAGAGTGTGGTGTCACCGGCGTAGTGGTTGATGATCCCGTGGCCGTTGGCTCCGCTCTGAAGGGCTGACGCCAGCTGATAGCCGCTCGAGGTATGGTTGAAATCGAGCGCGGCGCCGGCATGGCCGAAGCGGATGGCATCGGCCAGCACCTGTCCGGCAGCAGTCGCTGCCGTCGGGCTCGATGGGGTGTCGACCTCTGCGCCTATGGTCAGGCGTGCGCCCGTCGCAAGCGCGTTGCCGAGCGCGATCGTGCCGGTGCCCGTCGGGTTCGTGGTCTTGAGTGTGCCGCCGTTGCTGACCGTCAATCGGGTAGGGCCGGCGGTCGTGCCGACATCGACACGGCCGGTTGTCACACTGCCGCCGTCAACAAGCACGCTGCCGCCGGCGATCCTGAGGTCGTCGATGGTCTTGATGCCGGATCCGGCCAGGCGAAGCGCTCCTGCGCCCGTCTTCGTCCATGTGGCGCCAGTGAAATCGATGCCCCCGGTGAGCCCAAGCGCGACGCCGGCGCCTGTCGAAATTTCCGCCTGCGTGCCGACCTGGGCGGCAAACAGGCGACCGGTGTCAAAGCTTTGCGTGACCGACAGTTGCGTGCCGCTTGCGCCAAAGTTCAGGCGGCCCGCGGCATTGCCGAGATTGGCGTCGGAGCCGACCTCGATCGCGCCGCCCAGAAGCTCGGTTCCGCCGAGGTAGGTGTTGGTGCCGGTCAGGCGCAACAGGCCGGTGCCGGATTTTTGCAGGCTTCCAGCGCCTGTAATCTGCCCTGTCAGACCAACTGCGGCGTTTCCGCCGACCTCGACTGCGCCGGCGCCGGTCAGGGTGACGGCGCGGGCGCTGTCGAAGGTGTTTGCGGTCGCAAGCGTGCCACCGTTGAAGGTGAGACCACCGGAGAGCGCGCCGAGATTGCGGTCGGCCGAGACTTGAAGTCTGCCGCCCGAAACCACCGTGCCCCCGGAATAGCTGTTGTTGCCGGCAAGCGTCAGCGTGCCGGTGCCGTTCTTCATTAGGAGGCCACCGCCACCGGAGCCACTCTCGCTGACGATACCGGTCAGGGTGAGATCGTGCGCACCCGAGACCGAAAGGCTGGCGCCAACCGAGCGGCTCATGACAAAATTGTTCGCGAGCGTGACGTCCTTGTTGCTCGAAAGGTCGGCGCCGGCATTGTTGATGGTGACGCGGCTTGTCGACAGCGCCCGGTCGTTGCCGACGACAAGGTTCGCGCCGCCGAACAGCGTGCTGCCCGAGCCGCCGCCATAGGTGTTGGTGCCGTTGAGAACCAGTGTTCCCTGCGACAGGGCGATGCCGGTGCCCATACCGCCGATAGCGCCGTTCAGCGTCAGGTTGCCGGTGCCCGATTTGCTGATCGCACCGGCAATCCCGGTGAAGTCTCCGTTAAAACTCGTTGCGGTCGACTGGTCGATCGTCAGCATCACCAGGTTGGTACCGAAATGGATCGTGCCGCCGGTGCCGGAAAGCGATGTCATGTTCTGCGTCGAATAGGAGGGCATGCCGAGGTCGAGCACGCCGCCATTGACCGTGAAGGATCCCTGGGGCAAGGCGCTCGCGCCGTCCTTCTTGAGGACGCCGGCATTGACCGTCGTGCCGCCGGAATAGGTGTTGGCGCCCGACAGCGACAGCGTTCCCGTGCCGTTCTTCACCAGGCCGCCGGTGCCCGTCATCGTGTGCGTCAGTCCGAGCGTCGCGCCTGCTGTCACGTCGAAGATGCCGGTGCCGTTCAGCGTAACGGCGCGGGCGCTGTTGAATGTACCGGTGGCCGCAAGCGTGCCGCCGTTGAAAGTGAGTTCGCCTGAAGCGGCCCCCAGATTGTTGTCGGAGGAGACGGAAAGCCGCCCGCCCGACAGCACCGTGCCGCCGGAATAGCTGTTGGTGCCCTCAAGCGTCAGCGCGCCGGTGCCGCTCTTGACGACGGCGCCGCCTGGGCCGCTGCCGGTTTCCCCGATGTTGCCGGTGAGGCTGAGGTCGTTCGCACCCGAGACGCGAAGATTGGCGTCGCGGTTGACATCGAAGGTGTTTGCGAGCGTGACGGTTCTGTTGCTCGAAAGATTCGAGTTGACGCCGTTCACGGCGACGCGGCTCGTCGACAGTGCGGCGTCGTTGCCGACGACCAGGTTGGCGTCGCCGAACTCCGTGCTGCCCGATCCGCCGCCATAGGTGTTGGCGCCGTTGAGAACAAGGGTTCCGCTCGAAAGGTTGATGCCGGTGCCGATGCCGTCGACGACACCGTTCAGTGTCAGGCTGCCGCTGCCCGTCTTGGTGATCGCAAAATCACCGACAAAGTTTCCGTCGAAACTCGTCGTCGTCGATTGATCAATCGACAAGATGACCAGCCCGGGCCCGGAATCGATCGTGCCGCCGGTGCCGGACAGTGACGTCGTGCCTTGCATCAGAAACCCGCCAAGGTCGAGCACGCCGCCATTGACCGTGAAGGCTCCCCCCGGCAGCCCATTCACGCCGTCTTTCCTCAAAATGCCGTCATTGACCGTCGTGCCGCCGGAATAGGTGTTGGCGCCCGAGAGCAACAGCGTTCCCGCACCGTTCTTCATCAAGCCGCCGGTGCCCGAAATCGTGTCCGACAGTCCGAGTGTCGTGCCTGATGTCACGTCGAAGATGCCGGTGCCGCTCAGCGTGACGGCGCGGGCGCTGGTGAACGTACCGGTGGTCGCGAGCGTGCCGCCGTTGAAGACGAGGCCGCCGGACAGGGCGCCGAGATTGATGTCGTTTGCAACGGCCAGTTGCCCGCCAAGCAGGGAAGTGCCGCCTGAATAGCTGTTGGCGCCGGTGAGCGTCAGCGTTCCCGCGCCTGATTTGCTCACGGAACCGGTCCCGGAAATGACATTCCAGACGGTGGTGTTCGTCGGCTGGATGAAGTCGAGCGATCCGGTGACGCCGATGCCGCCGGAAAGGCCGGAGGTGGCATTCAGCAAGGTGAGCGCATTGGCGCCGCCGGTGAAATCGATCGCGTGAGCGCCAGGCCCGCCGCTTATCGTACCGCTGTTGATGATCGTCAGGCCCGTGCCGACGATGCCGGCGCCGTTGCGACCTGCGGCCCTCGCAGATGCGCCGCCGGCCCCCCCTTGAATTGTACCAAAGTTCGTTAGTGTCGCTCCTGCCGTGGTGAATAGCAGGCCGATGCCGCCGTCGCCGCCATTGCCCGCATATGCGGGGTTCGTCGCTGTTCCTCCGTTGCCTCCATTGCTGCCACGGATCATTCCTGTGTTGGAGTGGACGCCGTTTCCGGTTGCGACGGCGCCATATCCCCCGGCCCCGCCCCCACCGGCAAAACCAGCCAAGTCAGAGACATTGCCCCCGTTTCCGCCCAGCCCACCCGAAAGCGTACCGGTATTGACAACCGTGGCAGATCCCACGCCGTTGCCATTGTAGCCGCCCCCGCCCCCGCCTCCGCTCGCGGACGAGGAGGAGCCGTGTTGTCCGTCGGATGTTACGGAGTTGCCGCCCGAGCCGCCGCTTCCGCCTCCATTGCCACCGCCGGCCCCGCCACCGCCGCCGGCGCCGAAGAGCCCGGCTGCACCCGGATTGCCGGTGTAGCCCGTACCGCCCGCCGCGCCGTCGCCTCCGGCGCCGCCATCGGCCAAGGCAGGGCCGAACAGCGAGAGTGTGACCAGGGAGACAGTCGTCAGCGCCGTCGTGCGACGCAGGACGGTTCGCAAGTCTTTGCGGTTTAAAATGCGCGGCGCTACCATTGGTCTCTCCCAAACCCTTGCCCCCTGCGGCCGTGATGGCAGAGAAATGACCGATGATCCGACGCTTGCGCGTCTGTCGGTCGCGCGACTTCCCGTCAGCGCTCCGCAATGTTCGGAGAAGGCAGGTTGTGATGAGTAGTGAATGCACGCGACATCCACAAGTGGCAAGGCTGCAATTGTAGCGGGAATCGTCGCAATTTTGCGAACGATGGCGCGAGACCGCGCGCGGTCCTCAGAGCGGAGGTTTATGTTAGTATGTGCTTACTCAATCGAGCGCCACCAAGCGGAAGTGGGAACAGCACAAATTTCGCACGTGCCTGCATGTCTGCGTGAACGTGTAGCTTCTCGTGCGGAGCCGGGCGCACACGCAAGATGTGCACCCGGTCCGCGGATCTTCGGCGAGCTGCCATCGCTCTTCCGGAAAAGGGCGATGGCGCAAGCGTCGTCGGTACTACTTGATGTAGAGCGTCAGGCTGCCATCGGCCGCCTGTTCCGCTCCGACGATGTTGGTGAGCTCGACATTCTGGGCCTTCAGCTTGCCGACAAGCTCCTTGTTGCCGTCGACGGCCTTGTGCAGAGCAGAAAGCTGGGCGGGGGTTGCCTGGTCGATCCAGGTCCGGGTTTCGCTGAGCTTGTCGAGCGTGTCGATATTGACCACCTCGAACTTGTCCCCCTTGAAGCCGTGTACCGTCTGCTCGATTTCCGCCGGCCAGTTCATCGCAGTGCCTGCTGCGTAGGAGATGCCGCCGAATGAGATGGCGGAAAGCGCTGCGATAACGGAAAGCTTTGCAATGCTGTTCATGATCTTTCTCCTTGGTTGTGCAGCATCCGGCAGGATCGCCAGGCCGAGCAGAAGCCTTGCGATCCGTCGCCAGACGGTTCGCAGCGGTCGCTACATGTCCTTTGCGGGCGTTTGCGCCCACATGTGAGATGCTGGGGTGTTTCGACTGTTCGGGCGGTGTTCCCTAAGCAAGTCCTGCTGGTTCGTGCCGTTCCGATGCCTGTGAAAATGTGAGCCAATCGTGACATTTTGGTGGCGCAAGTCATTGGATTATAATTACAAATTCGTCACGCTCCGGTAATCTTCCGGCAAGGCGATGAGGCTGGCGGGTCAGCGCGCAGCGCCAAGTCGGCGGCTCATGTCCCTGAACGATCTGTAGTTGTCGTAGCCCGCCTGCTTTGCCGCCCGGGCCGGGTGCACGCCCGAGGCCTGCAGGGTCTGGAAATGCACCAGTCGCGAGCGGCGGCGCCATTCGGCGATGCTCAGCCCGGTCTCGGATCGAAACTTGCGCGTCAGCGTGCTGCGGCTGAAACCGGTCATGGCGGCCAGTTCGTCCAGGTCCCAGTCATTGTCGGGCGTTGCTGCCAGCTCATCGCACAGGGTTCTCAGCCGCGCATGCGTGGGAAGCGGCAGTCCCGAGCCGATGATCTCGGCGCGCTTGATCTCGTATTCGGCCAGCGCCGCCAGATGGCCGGCCCGGCCGGAGAGATCGTAAAGTGCCGGCTCCTGGGCCAGCGCACCGAGCGTCGCCTGCAGAAGTGGCGACACGCGCAGGATCTCGCACTCCGTCTCGCCCGTAGGCCTGACCTGATCATCGGCAAAGAAGGCGGCGCCGATGTCCACGATGCCGAAGCCGGCAAGTTCGTGCAGCACGTTTGGCGCCACCAGCAATCCGTAACCCGACGGTGCGGACCACTTGCCGCGCCCGGTCGTCAGCGTCAGGAACCCGGTGGTCGAATAGATAAACTCCGTGCGCCGATGGCTGTGCCAGCGGGTCCGTGCCTCGCCCTGAAACGTGTGCGTCGCGATGGCTACCGGCCTTGGGGTGTCCTCGACGATGGCAATGCGGCTTATCGTTTCCAAGCGAGTGACCCGTTTGCTGCAGGTTCGGTCAATACGCGTCTCCTTGGGTCATTTTTGATCCGAACGCAACCCACATTGATCCGCTTTCGCTCGGGCACTTTTGTAAACTTGATTAATACCGTCATGATTGTGGATTTGGACGACATGAACAGCCGCAGACCCGCCGCCTTTACGCACTCCAACAGGACCGAAATGAACCACCCGCGACCGGCCAGATCCCGATATGCCGCCCTTCCGTTTTCTGTCCTTTGCATGTTGGCGCCGGCTGCAGGTGCGCTCGCGGAGGACCATGGCAAGACGACCGAACTGGAGGCGATCTCGGTGAAGGGCGGCCGTGTCACCGACAGGGCCTGGGAAGCCGTGGGTGGTTATGCGGCCACGGCCACGCAGACCGGAGCAAAGACCGACACGCCGGTCATCAAGATCCCCCAGACGGTGACCGTCATCCCGGCCGAGCAGATCCGGGCGCAGGGGGCGACCAGCGTCAGCAAGGCGCTCAGATATTCCGCAGGCGTCTTTACCGAGCAGTATGGCACTGCGTCCCGCTTCGATACCTACACGCTGGTGCGCGGCTTCCCGGCGGATTTCTTCCTCGACGGTCTTGCCCTACCCGACACGACCGCAAGCAACGGCTTTGCGGGCTCGGTTATCGAGCCCTATGGCCTCGAGCGAATCGAAGTCCTCAAGGGGCCGTCGTCGGCGCTTTATGGCCAGAGCGGCCCCGGTGGCATCGTCAACCTTGTCAGCAAGCGCCCGACCGACGAGCCTCTTCGCGAAATCGAGTTTCAAACCGGCAGTTTCGACCGCAAACAAGGCGCCTTCGATCTATCGGGCCCCATCGACGCCGAGGGCGCGTTCCTCTACCGGCTGACGGGCCTGGCGCGCGCGGCCGACACCCAGGTCGATTTCATCGAAGACGACAGGCTGTTCATCGCGCCGGCGCTGACCTGGCAGCCGTCCGAGGACACGTCGCTCACCTTTCTGGCCCAGCACGCCAGGGAGAAGGGGGCCAAGACCAGCTTCAACTATCTGCCGACCGACGGGACGCTTCGGGCGGTTCCAGGTTATGGCAAGCTGCCGTTCAGTCGATATTCCGGCGAGCCCGGTTTCGACCGGCTGGAGCGCGAGCAAACCTCGATCGGCTACATCTTCGATCATCGCATCGACGAAACGTTCAGCCTGCACCAGAGCGTGCGCTTCACCCGCAACGATCTCTATCTGCGCGCGCTCAACCGCAGCGGCGAGCTCATCATCGATCCCGACCCGGCGGTCGCGCCGCGCCTCAACCGCCGGGCGTTCCGCATCGACAGCAGCGCCGAGGCCTTCGCGATCGACAACCGGCTGGAGGCGCAGTTCGACACCGCAAGCCTGTCGCACGACCTGATCGTGGGCGCGGACTACCGCAACGACCAGAGCCAGTACGACACGGGCGCCGGCCCTGCTGCGCCGATTTCCATCTTCGACCCGGTCTATGGCGTCGCCATCGCCGATCCCGGCATCAACTTCCAGAAGAAGGATGCGCGCATCAGGCAGTTCGGCATCTACGCCCAGGATCAGATCGCGCTCGACAACTGGATGGCGACGCTTTCGGCGCGTTATGACTGGTCTTCGATCGACACCGATCTTGAGACCGTGTCGACCGGCGCGCGGTCGGCGACCGTGGCGAAAGACCAGGCTTTCAGCGGACGGGCCGGTCTCGGCTATCTGTTCGACAACGGAATTGCCCCCTATGTCAGCTATTCGACGTCTTTCAAGCCAACGGCTGAAACCGGGGTCGATGGCGCAGCCTTCGACCCTCTTGTCGGGCGTCAGGTCGAAGCGGGGGTCAAGTACCAGCCGGCTGGTCTCGACGCGCTTCTGACCGCCGCCGTCTTCGACATCCGGCAGACCAATACGCCGACGGCGGACCTGTCGAGCCCGCTGTTTCGTCGCCAGGTCGGCGTCGTGCGCGTGCGCGGTTTCGAAGTGGAGGCGCGGGGCAACGTCACCGATCAGCTCGCACTGATCGCGTCCTACGCACATCTGGACAACCGTGTCGTGGCAAGCTCGGTTGCGGCCGATGTCGGCAACCGGCTGGCATCGACGCCCACGGACCAGGCATCGTTCTGGGCCGACTACAGGTTCGATCAGGGGCTGCTCGAAGGGCTGACGCTCGGTGGAGGCGTGCGGTATGTCGGCAGCACATTCAACGGAGCGAACACCGTGAAGATACCGTCCTATGCCCTGCTCGATGCGGCCTTGAGCTTCGATGTCGGCGCCCTGAGGGATGGCGCGGCGGGACCGCAGCTCCAGGTTAACGCGACGAACCTTCTCGACAAATATTATGTGACGCAATGCGGCAATGTTCCCGGCTGCACGCTGGGATCAAGACGGACGGTCACGGCGACGATGAGGATTTCGTTTTGAGCACAAAAGTGGCGATGAGCGGGCTCCGACTGATCGCCTGCTTCCTGCTCTTCGGGATGTCGTGCCTGTCGCCGGTCGCCCCGGCGCTGGCCGCGCCCGTGACGGTGGTGGATATTGCCGGCCGCGTGGTCACGCTCGACAAGCCGGCGACAAGGATCGTGCTCGGCCATTGGGTGACGCTCGATGCGCTTTCGCTGCTCCACGACGATCCGGTCTCGCTGCTGGTCGGATGGGGCGACAGCGGCGCGAATACCTATCAGCGGGATCTGCTGCGCGAACGGTTTCCCGCGGTCGATGCCATTCCCGTGGTGGCGAATGGCAGCATCGACCAGATGTCTGTGGAGGCGGTTCTGGCACTGCAGCCGGACCTTGTCATCCTCAGCCGGTTCGATGCGTTCCGGTTCGGTGACACGGGCTCCGCCCCGCCGCAACTGGCCCAACTCGAGGAGGCGGGCATCCCGGTCGTGATCGTCGATTTCTTCATCGATCCGATCGCCAATACCGTGCCGAGCCTGCGCATCATCGGCGAACTGACGGGGAAGGCGGCGCAGGCCGACGCCTTTGCGGAGTTCTACGAGGCGCGCCTGCGCCGATTGGCTTTGGCGCTCGATGGCGCGGACGTGGCCCTCAAGCGGCCGAGCGTCTTTCTGCATGCCTTCGCCAATCGGCCGGAGTGCTGCTTTTCGGCGGGACGCGGCGCGCTCGACGGCCTGATCGGTCTGGCGGGCGGCCACAACATCGGTTCGGAGAGCCTGCCCGGCGCCATCGGACAACTGGGCCTGGAAGCGGTGATTGTCCGCAATCCGGACATCTACCTGCCGACCGCCGTGAACGAGGCGGGCAAGGGGCTGAGCCTTGGGCCGGGCGTAAGCCGGCCGCGCGCGATCGAGGGGCTGGAAAGCCTGTTGGCGCGCCGCGAGCTGACCGCCATCGCGGCGGTCAAGGACGGTCGCGCCTTTGCCCTGTGGCATCTCTTCACGCACACGCCCCTCCATATCGTCGGGCTCGAGGCATTGGCGCGCCATCTTCATCCGGACCGCCTCTCGACGGTGGATGCCCAGGCGACACTGGACGAGGTCAACAGCCGCTTCCTGACCGTACCGCTCACGGGCACGTTCTGGATTGCCAGCGGCGACGCCGTCGAGGACTGAGACCTGACGGGCCGCCCTGACAGAGCAGCGCAGGCACGGGCGAGGGCGGCAACATCCGTCTGTCCGGCTGCGGCGCTGTCGCCTGCAATCATTTCGCCGTGAAGAACGTCAGGAGCACCTTGCCCTTCTCGCCGAGAAGGCACACGAACCGGTCGGCCTTGCCGGCCGTGCCGCCGCGCTCGATATAGGCCTCGCCGAGGATCACGGTCTTGACCGGAACGTCCTCCACCTTGGTGTCGGCGGCGGTGATTGCCAGGCTTTCCAGATCGAGTACCAGGCCGGTAATGTCGGAGGAATGCTCCTTGAGCGCGACGAGACCGGTCGCCTTGCAGGCGGTGACCGCGGGGTCTTCAGCCGTCGGGGTCTGGGCAAGCGCAGGTGCTGCGCAGGCGAGCGACGATATCAGCAGTGCTGCGAGATGTTTGGACGCCATCTGAGGGTGTTACCTTCCGCCTTTGAACTTCCGATTGAGAACGGGGCGATTGCCACCGCACCGGACAACGTCATCGGCGTCAGTTCGGTTCCCGCGGGATAAAAATCTCTCCTTGGCGATTGCCTTGAAACGGTGGCTTGCGCGGCCTCCACAAGGCCCGCCTGCGAGAAGCGACAGGTCGGCGTTAACCTTTTGTTAACCATCCGTCGCCTAGATCCCGTCAACGAAAAATTAACGAAGATGATCAAAGTGCTAACAGACGCTCGTTCGATCCGTATCAAGGGCCGCTCGTTCCTGAGCCTGGCTCTTTCGCCGGAGCTGCCGCTCGATCAGTGGCTGACGCGGCTCGACGATCTGGCCGCACGTTCGGCCGGGTTTTTCCTTGGCCGGCCCGTCGTACTCGACATCGTCGACCTGGAGATCGACCGGCCGCAGTTGAAGGGCCTGCTCGACGAGCTTGCCACGCGCAACGTCCGCGTTCTCGGGATCGAGGGCGGCCGTCCGTCGCTGTTCGAGCCGGGCATGCCGCCGTCGATGCGCGGCGGCCGACCGGCGCCAGAATTCGAGGCCGCGGCGGGCGAACTGATCGCCGGAGAGGCGAAGGCGCCAGAGGTCGTGACCGTCATCGGACAGGAAACGCCGGCGGCTCGCGCCACCGCTTCGATCATCGTGCGCGAGCCGGTGCGCTCCGGCCAGTCGGTGATCTTTCCGGAGGGCGACGTGACCGTGATCGGCTCGGTCGCGTCAGGCGCGGAAATCATCGCCGGTGGTTCGATCCATATCTACGGCGCGCTGCGCGGACGGGCGCTTGCGGGTTCGGTGGGCAACACCTCGGCGCGCATCTTCTGCCGCCGTCTGGAAGCGGAGTTGCTGGCGATCGACGGCGTCTACAAGACCGCCGACGACATGGCCGCCGAACTTCGCGGACAATCGGTGCAGCTTTGGCTCGAAGACGATTCGATCATGGCAGAGAGACTTAACTGAGCCGGTGCCGGCCAGGAAACAGGAGCGGAAGATGGCGAAAGTAGTTGTTGTTACATCGGGCAAAGGCGGCGTCGGCAAGACGACGTCGACCGCTGCTCTCGGCGCGGCGCTCGCGCAGCGCAACGAGAAGACTGTCGTCGTCGATTTCGATGTCGGCCTGCGCAATCTCGACCTCGTCATGGGTGCCGAGCGCCGGGTCGTCTACGACATGGTCAACGTCATTCAGGGCGACGCCAAGCTGCCGCAGGCGCTGATCCGCGACAAGCGCCTCGACACGCTGTTCCTGCTGCCGGCATCGCAGACCCGCGACAAGGACAGCCTGACGCCGGAAGGCGTCGAGCGCGTCATCAACGACCTGAAGAAGCATTTCGACTGGATCATCTGCGACAGCCCTGCGGGCATCGAGCGCGGCGCGACGCTTGCCATGCGCCATGCCGACATGGCGGTGATCGTCACCAATCCGGAAGTCTCCTCGGTTCGCGACTCCGACCGGATCATCGGCCTGCTCGACGCCAAGACCGAGAAGGCCGAACGCGGTGAACGGGTCGAAAAACACCTGCTGCTCACCCGCTATGATGCGCTGCGCGCCGAACGCGGCGACATGCTGAAGGTCGACGACGTGCTGGAAATCCTGTCGATCCCGCTTCTCGGCATCGTGCCCGAGAGCATGGACGTGCTCAGGGCATCCAACATCGGTGCTCCGGTGACGCTTGCCGACAGCAAGTCCGCCCCGGCGCTCGCCTATCTCGACGCCGCCCGCCGACTGGCCGGCGAAGCAGTGCCGATGACCATCCCGGGTGAAAAGCGCGGCCTGTTCGGCAAGATCTTCGGACGGAGGGCAGCATGAGCATTTTCCGTTTCTTCAAGAAGCAGACCTCGGCCCCGACGGCGCGTGAGCGCCTGCAGGTGCTGTTGGCCCATGAGCGCGCCTCGGTCGGCCAATCGGACCTCGTCGCGATCCTCAGGGAAGAGATCCTTGCGGTCATCTCCAAGCATGTGCAGATCGACGACGACAAGGTCACCGTCAAGATGGACCGTGGCGAGCACGTGACGACGCTGGAAGTCGACATCGAGATCCCGCTTGCGGCGAGCGCTCGGGCCGCCTGACCCTTCCGCCGTTTCCGTGCTACTGCATCGTCCTTGCGGCGCGCGTCATCAGTGATGCGCGCCGGTATCGGGGTCTGCCATGTCGGTCGAGCAAGTGGAGTGCATCGTTGCGGGCGCCGGGGTCATCGGGCTCGCCGTCGCGCGTCAGCTGGCGCAAGCCGGCCGCGAGGTGATCCTCGTCGAAGCGGCCGATCGCATCGGCAGCGGGACATCCTCGCGCAACAGCGAGGTCATCCACGCCGGCATCTACTACCCGCCCGGCAGCCTGATGGCGCGGCTGTGCGTCGAAGGCAGAATTCTTCTTTATGATTATTGCCGCGAACGCGGCATTGGCCACCGGCAGTGCGGCAAGCTGATCGTCGCGACCTCGGCTGCCGAATTGGCGCATTTGCCCACTATCGCCGCCCGGGCGGCGGAAAACGGCGTGACGGACCTGCGCCAGATCTCGGCTGCGGACGCGCGCGGTCTCGAGCCTGCGCTCGCCACGACAGGCGCGCTGCTGTCGCCGTCGACCGGCATCATCGACAGCCACGCCTACATGACGTCACTGCTTGGCGATGCCGAGAATGCCGGCGCGGTACTTGCGCTGAACAGCCCCGTCGAACGCGGCAAGGTTACGCCGGGCGGCATCGTCGTCGATGTCGGCGGCGCCGATCCCATGCGCCTCGCCTGCCGCCTGTTCGTCAACGCCGCCGGCCTTGCCGCTCCAGGGCTCGCAAGCCGGATCGAGGGCATGCCGCAGGCGCTGGTGCCGAGGGAATTTTACGCCAAGGGCGATTATTTCTCGCATGTCGGCAAGCAGCCGTTTTCGCGGCTGATCTATCCGGTGCCGGTCAAGGGTGGCCTCGGCATTCACCTGACGCTCGACATGGCCGGCCAGGCCCGTTTCGGGCCGGATATCGAGTGGGTCGAGACCTTGAACTATGATGTCGATCCGGAAAAAGCCGCGTCTTTCTATGCAGGCGTGCGACGTTATTATCCCGATCTGAAGGACGGCGCTCTGGTGCCGGCCTATTCCGGCATCCGCCCGAAGATCGTGCCGCCCGACGTGGCAATCCAGGACTTCGTCCTGCAGGGGCCGGGGGCGCATGGCGTGCCGGGCCTGATCAACCTTTTCGGCATCGAATCGCCCGGTCTTACCGCGTCCCTGGCACTGGCAAAGCGGGTTACGGAAATCTAGCGACCGGGTCTCACGCCATGCTCGACCGCGGCTCCGTCCTGGGCGGACGCCGCAAAGTCCTTCAAGGCGAGAGCGAGCGTCTCAATTCCGCGGCGCAATTGCTCCGGCTTCAGCGAGGCGTAGCCGAGGATCAGGCCGGCCAGCGCCGGCTTGCAATCGAAATAGAGCGGCGATACCGGATAGATGCCAATGCCGCCCGCACGGGCGACGTCGATCAGCCGGGCCTCATGCTCGGCGGCGATCGCACGAAACCACACGACGACATGCAGCCCTGCCGATGTGCCGACGATCTCTATCGTCTCGCCAAAGCACGATTTCAGGGCGGCGATCAGCGCGGCGCGACGCTCGGCGTTGGACCGGCGCATCTTGCGAACATGGCGCTCGTAGGAGCCAGTCGCCAGAAGGATCGCAAGCGCTTCCTGTTCCAGGCTCGGGCTGTGACGGTCGGCCAGTTGCTTGCACTTTACGAAGACGTCGATCAACGGCCGTGGAACGACGAGATAGCCGAGCCTCAGCGCCGGCGACAGCGTCTTCGACACCGTGCCGACATAGATCACCCGATCCTGATCCGATTGAAACAGCGGCGGTATCGGCTTCACGTCGTAACGGTATTCGCCGTCGTAATCGTCCTCGACGATATAGGCGCCTTCCGCATAGGCCCAGGCGAGCAGCAGTTCGCGCCGGTTCTGCGGCAGGACACCGCCCAATGGAAACTGGTGGCTCGGCGTGACGTAGGCGAGGGCGGATTTTCCCTGGCGCGGCAGATCTTCGACGAGAATTCCGGCATCGTCGCAACGGACGGCGGTGATATCGGCGCCGGCCGCTGCCATGACGTTGCGGGCCATCGCGTAACACGGGTTCTCGATGACGACGCGGTCGCCGCAATCGACGAGAACGCGGGCGCTAAGATCGAGTGCCTGCTGCGAGCCGGAAACAACGACGATCTGATCGGGATCGCAACGAATGCCGCGCACCCGCCAGAGATAGCCCTGGAGCTCCTGTCTGAGTGCGGCGACGCCGGCCGGCGGCGCGTAGGACAGGCTGTCGCGGCGCTTGAGCAGCGCCGCATTCATCGCCCGCCGCCACAGCAATGTCGGGAAATCGGCGGCGGCGATATCGCCGTAGCGAAAATCGAACTCCAGCGCCTGTTGCCTTTCGGGATAATGGATCGGAAGCGCCATCACGCGACCGGCATAGCCTGATAGCGGCCGTTCAGGGCCATGCCCGGCCGGGCGCGGATGCTCGCGCGTGGCGCGCGCCATGTCCGAGACGCGCGATGCCGCGCCCTGATGGCTGGTGACGTAGCCCTCGGAGACCAACTGGTCGACGGCCGCGGTCACCGTCGTTCGGGACACGCCCAGTTCATCGGCGAGCGCCCGGCTCGACGGCAGCCTGTCGCCCGGAGCAAAGACCCCGGCGCTGATCTGTTCGCGCAAGTCGAGGTAGATCCGCCGGGTGGCACCGGCACGCCCTGGCCGCTCGCCCCTCAACTGGCCCAATGAAAATCTCCAAAACTGGATGTTTATCTTGTGCCAGTTAACGCCGATGGTTCGACCAGTTCAAGGAGAAACCGATGTACACGCCGCCAGCTTTCGTGGTCGACGATAAAAGCGAGATACACGCGATGATGCGGGCGTGCCGCATTGCCACCTTCATTACCGCGACCGAAGAGGGGCCGGTGGCGACGCCGCTACCGATGTTGATCGATGCGGACGAAGGCGAAAGCGGCACCCTCTATGCCCATCTCGCCCGGCCGAACCCGCAATGGCAGATACCTGTTCTCGGCGATGGTCTGGCAGTCTTCATGGGGCCCGACGCCTATGTCACGCCGACCTGGTATGCCGCGAAGGCCGAACACGGAAAGGTGGTTCCGACCTGGAACTACACCGCTGTCGAGGCCAAAGGCCCGGTCGAATTCTTCGATGATCCCGCCCGTCTTCTCGATATCGTCAAGCGGTTGACCGAACTTCATGAGGGGGAGACCGCCAACCCGTGGTCCGTCGCCGACGCCCCGCCGGCATTCATCGGCGCACAGTTGCGTGGCATCGTCGGGATCCGCATGCCGATTTCGCGCCTGACCGGCAAGCGCAAGCTCAGCCAGAACCGCTCCGAAGCGGATCGGACGGGGGTGCGGACCGGCCTTCTTGAAAGTCGGCGCCCATCGGACCGCGCCATCGCCGGCATGATCCCCGGCCCATCCTCGTCATCGTGAGACACAGTCATGTTCAAACCTGATTTCAATCCGCAGCCGACATTGCGTGGCGAAGCCATTCACCTCAGGCCGATGGCGGCCGGCGATCTCGAGGGGCTCTATTCTGCCGCGAGCGATCCGGATGTCTGGGCGGGGCATCCGGCAACGGACCGCTACAAGCGGGACAAGTTCGAGCCCTATTTCGCCGTGCTGTTGGCGAGCGGAACGACGCTTGTGGCCGTCGATCGGCGGAAAGACGAGATCATCGGCTGCTCGCGCTACTATGTCGCCCCCGACATGCCGGACAGCGTGTCGATCGGCTTCACCTTCCTCAACAACGCCTATTGGGGTGGCGGCACCAACTTCGAAATGAAGCGGCTGATGCTCGACCATGCCTTTGCTGCCTATCCCGACGTCTGGTTTCATATCGCCCCGACCAACATCCGTTCGCAGAAGGCGACGGGCAAACTCGGCGCGCAACACGTCTACGACGCGACGCTGGACCTTTCTGGAACACCATCGCCCTGGATGTGCTTCCGCCTGGGGCGGGACGACTGGCGCCGGGTGGTGACGGACAGGGCGGCCAGCATGTGATCCGGCGTCCCATGTCCCCTTAACCCCAGCCGTCACTTCCTCAGCTTGTGCCTCGTTGACTCTGGTTCGATGTCATACTAATTGGTTTGATATCGAACCAGATGGAGAGGGCTATGAGGAAGAGACAGTTTCTGGCCGTGCTGGGCGGAGGTGTTGTGCTGGCGGCGGCCGGCGCATCTGCGGCCTTTGTCTTTACCCGCAGGCCCGACCGCGCGCTGGCGCCCTGGGCGCGGGCCGGTATGGCTGGCCAGGATCCACGGCGCATGGCGCTCTCCTACGCGATCCTTGCGCCCAATCCGCACAACCGGCAGCCATGGCTCGTCGACCTCCGTGTCGAGGATCAGGTGACGCTCCACGTCGACACCACCCGCCTGTTGCCGCAGACCGATCCCCACAACCGCCAGATCACGATAGGCCTCGGTTGCTTCATCGAGCAGATGGCCATCGCCGCCTCGACGCAGAATTACCGGCTGGACGTATCGCTCTTTCCTGATGGCAGCGACCCGCAGGCGCTCGACGGCCGCCCGGTTGCCGTGATCCGCTTTGAAAAAGACCCGGGGATCGCTGCCGATCCGCTCTTTCAGCGGATCCTTGCGCGCCGGTCGCTGAAGGAGCCTTTCGATCTCACCAGGCCCGTGCCGGGAGAGGTGCTTGCCGCACTTGGCGCCTCCGTTCGTCACGGCGCCCTGGCGGGATCGAGCAATGCGCCAGCCACGGTCGCGACGCTGAGGGCGTTGACCCATGCGGCCCTGGAGCTGGAGATCAACACGCAGCGGACCTACAAGGAAAGCGTCGACCTGCTGCGGATAGGCAAGGCCGAAATCGACGCCAATCCCGATGGCATCGACCTTGGCGGAGCCCTGTTCGACAGCCTTGCCGCGCTCGGGCAATTGAGCCGCGAACAAGCGCTCGACACGACGTCGGCCGCCTTTGCGCAAGGGCGTGCGGCGCTGCTCGCCAACACCGACACGGCCATGGCGCATATCTGGCTGACGACACCGGGCAACAGCCGTGCCGAGCAGATTGCTGCCGGCCGCGACTGGGTGCGCATCAATCTGACAGCCACGGCGCTTGGAACGGGCCTGCAACCCCTGAGCCAGGCGCTGCAGGAGTTCCCCGAGATGGCCGGACACTACCGGCAAGCGCACAAAATGCTGTCGCCGGATGGCGGGACCGTTCAAATGCTGGGGCGGCTCGGTTATGCTTCCGCCGTTGAGCCCAGCCCGCGATGGCCGCTGGATGCCAAGATCATCTGAATGTGGCTGGAGCATGCGCCTTGGACGACGATACCCTCATCTTTGCGTTCTTCAATGAAATCGGCATCGTCAGCCAATTGTCCCAGGCCTTTCTCAACCGACACCTCCCTGACGGGCTGCACAGCTCGCACTTCGCGACGCTGAACCATCTCTACCGCGTCGGCGAAGGCACGACGCCGCTCGCGATCGCCAATGCCATGCAGGTGACGAAGGCGACGATGACCCACACGCTGTCGGTGCTGGAGAAACGCGCGCTGGTCGAGATCAGGGCAAATCCGAGGGATGGCCGTTCGAAGAGGGTTTTCCTGACACCGGCCGGCCGGGCATTCCGACTGGCCGCGATCGGCGATGTGACGCGGGCCTTGGCGACAGTCTCCTCGCTGTTTGATCGCGCCGAGCTGGAAGCGAGCCTTCCCGCCCTGCAGCGCGTCCGCAAGATCCTCGATGCCGAACGCGCCAACCGCCCGGACGGCCGCTGATGCCTCGGCGCGGCCGTCGATCACTCCGTCGTTGCGCGCAGCGCGCGGGTGATCTCCTCGGCGAACATCGAGGTGGCAAGGCCGTGGCTGCGCTTTTCCCGCTGCACGAGGGAAAGCACGTTCTTCCCGAAGGTGCGGTCGCGGATCTGCAGATAGGTCAGCACGCCGTTGCGCTGCTCCTCGGCGATATCGAACTTGCTGAGAAAGGCAATGCCGTCGCCGGCTGCGGCAAGGCACTTCATCGCCTCGATCGAGTTGGTGAGAAACGCCGGCTCGACCGTCAACCCGGCATTGGCGAAGGCGTCGGCGACGATACCGTGGATCAGCATCGACTTGTCGGCGAAGATGAGGGGATAGGGCTCGCAATGGGCAAGCGGCAGGGTGTCGAGCCCGACGAGCGGATGTTCGGGAGAGACCACGGCGCCGAGCCGCGTGTCCATCTTCCACAGCGTTTCGAGCTGCGGTGACGGCGGCAGGTTGAAGGCAAGGCCGAGATCGGCCTCGCCATCGATCACCGCCTGGACGATGTCGTGGATGAACATCACCCGGATCGAAATCTTCAATCGCGGATGGCGGGCGCAGAACTTGGCCGCCGCCTTCGGCACGATGCCGCCGGCAAGCCCGTTCATGGTGGCGATGATCACCTCACCGCTCTGCAGCGCCTTGAGGTCACGGATTTCTGCCTCGACCTGGCTGTATTCCTTGATGGTCCGGCGCACATGGGCAACCAGGATCTCGCCGGCGGGCGTCAGCCTCAGCCCTCTTGGCAATCGTTCGAACAGCGGTTCGCCAATCATCTCTTCCAGCTGCAGCACGTGCTTGTTGATTGCCGATGCGGCCACATTGAGCCGTTCGCCGGCGGCGCGGATTGAGCCTGAGCGCGCGACTTCGTCGATATAGCGCAGGACGCGTGAGTGCAGCATGACCGGAATTCCTCGTCTTAAGCGCTCTCGAAAAGCGAACGCAATGCGCAGAAAATACTGCTTTTCGGAAGCGGTGCAATGACTTCTTATGGCCGCAGACAAACGGGGCGGTCGGCACAAGGGGCCGGCCGGGACCGGTCCGGCGTCGCCCGGTATCGGACGAGACATGCAAGTGGAGGAAAATGCGTGAACACAAACGAAGCCGTTCACTACGACAAAGTGCGCGCCATCTTTGACATCCTGAATGGAGAGAGGGAGGCCGACCTTCTCCTGAAGAACCTCAACATCCTCGATGTGCACGGCGAGACCGTCTATCAGGGATCGATCCTCATTTATGACAAGCGCATCGTCGCGCTCAATCCCGACGAGACGATCCTGAAGGTGAAGGATGTTTTCGACGGCAAGGGGCTCTATGCGATCCCCGGCCTGATCGACGCCCATATTCACTTCGAATCGCAGCTGGCGCATCCGACCGCACTGGCAGAGGCGATGGTTCCCTGCGGCACGACGACCATCTATGCCGAGTGCCTCGATCTCCTGAGTGCTGCGGGAGAAGAGGGCGCCAAGGCGGCCGAGAGCCTGTTCAAGGACTATGACAAGCTGCCCTATCGGCTCTATGCCTTCGCGCCGGGCAAGAAGACGGCGGCCAGCGTCACCGAGGCGGTCTTGAACATGGAGCCGGTCATCGGGCTCGGTGAATTCGAGCACTTCACCTACAGCTCGGGCGATGACGACGATTTCCGCAAGGCGGCCTGGGTGCGCGCCAAAGGCGGCTTCATGAACGGCCACTGGGGCGTGACCGCGCTGTCCGACATGGTGCTCAATTATCTGCCGGCGATCGGGGTATCGAACAATCACGATGTCTGGAACGAGAAGGACATCGAAAAGAGCATCCGCTACGGCTTTCCGACACACATCAAGTTTGGCGTCGGCAGCAGCGAGGTCATCAAGATCCTATTGCGCGCCATCGTCGATCGGAAATGGCCGACCGACAACTTCATGCTGTGCACCGACAACATCTCCATCGAGCGCCTGCTGACCATGGGCCACATGGACTGGATCATCTCGCTCTGCGCCGAGATGGGTTTCAACCCGATCCATGCGATCAAGATGGCGACCTACAACACCGCAAGGTCGTTCCACATGGAAGACCGGATCGGCTCACTCACCCCCGGCCGGTTTGCCGATATCGTCTTGACCGACAGCCTGTCGAAGATCAACCCGCTCTACGTCTTCAAGGACGGCGAACTCGTAGCAAGGGATCGCAAGCTCCTCAAGAACGCCGATATCGACTATTTCGGCATGCGCAAGAAGGGCGTGCCCGGTCTCGACGACCTGACGCCGGACCAGCTCAACATCGTGCCGCTGGAAGTTTCCGAGGATGGTAGCCAGGCCAAGGTCTATCTGTTCGACGTCTATGGCCGCGGCCACGCGAAGTTCTACCAGGAGGTCTGGGTGCCGCTGAGGGACGGCAAGGTGGTCTGCGAACACGAGGGCGTGAAACTCAGCCGGCTGTCGGTGATCCAGCGCTATGCCGACGGCAAGCGCCATGTGGTCAACGGTCTCTTCAAGGGCGTTTATGTGAACCGTGGCGCGGTCGCCACCTTCTGGCCGGCGCCAAAGCCCTACTTCGTCGTCGTCGGACAGGACAGCGAGGAAATGTGCCATTGCGCCCGCCGCGTCGACACCTATGCCGGCGCCTGCATCGTCACCGAGGCCAAGGTGGAGAAGGCCGTCATGCCGCTCGATATCTACGGCGTCATGGCCGACATGACCGTCAGCGAATTGACGGCCGCCGCCGGCGCGATCGATGCGGCCCTTGAAGAGATGGGCAACCGCAACGAGGGCGAGCCGGTCGTGAACAAGCTCTTGAGCCTCTTCATCTCGCTGCACCGGTTCCGTTTGATGGCCTGAGGGGCGCTTGGAGGCGGACGACGGGCAGGCGCTGCGGTGCCTGCCCGAAGCGGGGGACCGCGGATCGAGCGGACGGAGGAAGCCGCGACATCCGGGAAATCATCACACGATTTGCCGGCAGCCGTTGAAATGGCGGCTGCGACAGGGCAACAGGACAATCTGGGAGGAGAGTAGACAATGGGACAGAAGACGGACGAGGCCGAAATCGTCGATACCGGCAGCCTGGTTAGGCGTTGGATCATGTATGTGGTGGGCATCTATGTGCTCACCTTCGGGGTCAGCCTGGCGATTCGGGCCGGCATCGGCGTATCGCCGCTCAGCAGCCTGACGCGGACGATGACGTTGGTCTATCCGCCGCTCAGCCAGGGCACCTACAATTTCATCACCGAACTGGTCATGCTGACGCTGACCTATCTGGTTCTGCCCAAGGATTTCAAGCTGAAGAGCTTTGCATCGCTGCTGCCGGCATTCGCGCTCGCGGTGTTCCTCGACTTCAACTTGGGTATCACCGAATTCGTCAAGCTCGACATCTACTATGCGAAAGTGGCGCTGCTGGTCTTTGCAGATGCGGCGCTGGCCTTCGGCCTGTTCTTGATGATCCGGGCCAATCTCGTGCTGATGCCGATGGACATGTTCGTCAACACGCTCTGCAAGCGCACGGGCTGGAAGTGGGGCAACATCAAGACCGGCTACGACTGCGCGCTGCTGGTGGTGTCGGCCTTCATCGGTCTTGCCTTCCTGTCGGATATCCCCTTCATCCGTGAAGGCACCGTGCTGAACGCCGTGCTGGTCGGCCAGTACATCCGGCTCTACTTCTTCCTCTACAGACGAATGCAGGCGAAGAAGGCCGCGCCTTCGGCGCAAGGACTGGGAACCGCCGCCGAATAACCATGCCGGCAAGGACCGGGGCAGGGCTCTCCCAGGCGGAAAGCCCTGCCATTTGCGTAAGTAAAAACCTACGTATTTGCGTCGCTGCCCGGCAGGGACGCACCGGGAACATAGAGCGATATCGGCCGGATTTCGTAGACCGCCGTCGGATTGGCGCGGCGCAGTTCGCGGGCAGCGCCGATCGCCGCCTCGATCGTCGGGAAGTCGACGACGTAGAAGCCGAGCAGCTGCTCCTTGGTTTCGGCAAAGGGGCCGTCGATGACAGTGCCCTCGCCCTTGCCCCGGAGCGTCACGGCGCGCTCGGTCGCCCCCAGTCGGGCAGCGGGCCCGAGCGACCTGGCGCGCACGAGACGATCGTTGACCTCGAGCAGGTCGGTCATCAGCGCCGCGTCCTCCTCCTGGCTCCAGGACTGAACCACTCCCTCTTCATGATAGGCGAGGATGGCGTAATACATCGAGCATCTCCCTTGCGCGCCTTCGCGTTTCGCACCTGCCAGGCACACGACGGTCACATGCGGGTCGCGCGCCGATGCAAAGCATATCGTCCGATCGGTGCTGCGCCTATGGGTGCTGGGACTTCTGTTTCAGGAACGGTTCGAGACTTGCGACGAATTCCGACAGAAGCGCCCGGTCGAAATGCCCTTTTGAGCCGTACATCATCTGTATGGTTTCCGCCGGGCTCCAGGCGCGTTTGTAGGGCCTGAGCGTCGTCATCGCATCGTAGACGTCGCAGATGGAGGCGATGCGCACCGGCATGGAGAGCTGCTCGCCGCGAAGGCGGTCGGGGTAGCCGCCGCCGTCGACATGCTCATGGTGATGAAGGCAGACGTCGAGCACCGTTTCGGGAACGTTGCCGTTGGCCCGCAGCAGATCGTAGCCGCGCCGCGTATGCGTGCGGATCTGCGCGATCTCCTGCTCATCGAGCCGCTCGGCCTTGTTGAGCAGCCCCTTCGGCAGCAGCAGCTTGCCGATATCGTGCAGCAAACCGCTGAGGCCCAGGATCTGCACCGTTCGCTCGTCGAGCTTCAGCCATCGGCCGAAATGCACCATCAAGCCGCTGACGGCGATCGAATGCAGGAACGTGTATTCGTCCTTCTTCTTCAGCCGGCTGATGCCGATGAGGGCAATCGGGTTGTGCTCGACGGCGGAGGCGATCTTCTCGACGGCGTCCTGCGCCCGGTCGAGCGCGACCGTCCCGCTGAGCCGGGCATCGGTAAACACGCCGGCCAGAAGGTGCTTCGTCTGGTCGATCGTTTGCGTGACCGCCTTGTTTTCGGCAGCTGTAATGGTGAAGGCAGACTGCGCGAAGGTCGGCGCGTCCCGCGAAGAGGCCGCGATGTCGCAACCCTTCTGGACGTTGATCAGGACGCTGATGACCTTGCTGTTGCGGACACGGTCGACCTCCGTTGCCGTGCTCAGCAGAAAGCCGCGGCGCAGCGCCGCCTCACTTGCGCCGCCCTCGAGTTCCTCGACAAACATGCCGAGCCGGACCTGATGCCTTCGTATTCGCTTGCGCATGCCTCTCCTGAGCCGATGCCTAGGTCATGAAACGGGATGTTCGAATGCCGGGAATGATCAGAACTCCTGCCATTCGTCGGCGAGGGCAACATTACCACGAACGACCGCGGACATCCTCGGGGACGGGCGCTGTCGCGCAAGGGCCGCAGGTCCCGAAGCGACCGCCATGCCCCGTCGCGCCCCTGCGGCAGACGGCGCAGCCGCGCCGATCTCGAACTGGCCAAGCAGTTGGAAAAGCGCCTCGGCTTCGCCCGCGAGCCGGCGTGCGGCGGCGGCGGAGGCTTCCACCATGGCGGCATTCTGCTGCGTGCCCCGGTCCATGGTGGTGACGGCCTGGTTGATCTCCTTCAAGCCGGTCGCCTGCTCCTTCGACGCCTCGACGATCGCGCCGACATTGTCGTTGACCTCGAGGACCCGCGAGACGATCTCTTCGAGCGCGGCGCCCGTCTTGCCGACGAGCGTCGCGCCGCGTTTGACGTGACCGTTGGATGCGCCGATCAGCGCCTTGATCTCCTTTGCAGCCTTTGCGGAACGCTGGGCAAGCTCGCGCACCTCCTGCGCCACGACCGCAAACCCCTTGCCGGCATCGCCCGCGCGGGCGGCCTCGACGCCAGCGTTGAGCGCCAGCAGGTTGGTCTGGAAGGCGATCTCGTCGATGACGCCGATGATGTTGGAGATCTCCGCCGACGAGGTTTCGATCATGCCCATCGCTTCGACGGCGCTGCGCATGACCGAGCCGGATTGCTCGGCGTTGTCGCGCGTCTGGCGCACCTGCGCGCCGGCGTCTTCCGCACGACGGCTGCTGTCGGCAACCGTCGTGGTGATCTGTTCGAGAGCGGAGGCTGTTTCCTCCACGGAAGCGGCCTGCTGTTCCGTGCGTTTCGACAGATCGTCACAGACGGATCGAACCTGCTGCGCGCCGGCGGCGATCGCGCGCGCGTTCTCGGCGACGGCCTGCATCGCGGCCTTCAGTTTTGCGGCCGCGGCGTTGAAATCCACCCGCAGCTTGTCGAGCGTCGGGATGAAAGCGGTGTCGAGCGTCTGCGTCAGGTCGCCGTCGGAGAGCGACTGCAACGCGTTTGCAAGCACCTCCACATTGCTCACGCGACCGGTGACGTCGGTTGCGAACTTCACGACCTTGAAGACCTTGCCGTTCATGTCGAAGATCGGGTTATAGGACGCCTGGATGAACACCTTGCGCCCGCCCTTGCCGAGCCGCATGAATTCGTCGGTGACGAATGCGCCGCCGGCGAGCCGCTGCCAGAATTGGCGATACGCGTCGCTGGTGACGTAGTCCGGCTCGCAGAACATCGAATGATGCTTGCCTTTGACCTCCGAGAGCTCGTAGCCGAGCGTCGTGAGGAAATTCTCGTTCGCGTTCAGGATCTCGCCTGTCGTCGTGAACTCGATCACGGCCTGCGCGCGCGAAAGCGCGGCAAGCTTGCCGGCGTCCTCGGCGCTCTTGCGCTTGTATTCGGTGATATCCGTTGCAAGCTTGATCACCTTGTAGGGCCGGCCGGCCCTGAACACGGGATTGTAGGACGCCTCGATCCAGATCTCCCTGCCGCCCTTGCCGAGGCGCTTGTATTGCCGGCGGTCGAATTCACCCCGGGCAAGCTTTGCCCAGAACGCCTGATAGTCGGGCGATGCGGCCTCGGCGGGATCGACGAAGAGCCTGTGGTGATGTCCGACGATTTCCTTGAGCTCGTAGCCCATCGTGGCGCAGAAATTCGCGTTGGCATCGAGGATCCGGCCGGTGAGGTCGAATTCGATCATCGCCTGGGAGCGGGACATCGCATCGCGCACGGCCTTGGCCTCGGAGCCGAAGGCAACCGAAAAACGTTTCATCTGGAAAGTCCTTTGTAAGGGGCAGATCTGCGGCCGTGGCGAAGCTGGCACTCGCACGCGGGAGCGCCGTTACACAGCCTGAACGCACATCATCGCAAACAGGCGTTACCATCGGCGCATCATGCGCATGCGTAACCCCCAGATTTTGCCTGGCTATATTTCGCATGCACGATTTAACGCGGCGTTAATACCGCGAGGCGGGACGAAAGTTCGTTTACGATTCCCTTTGGGTTGCAGATCTTGAGTTGACGTCTTCGACGGCTGCGCGCGCTGGTGGGCACGCGTAAGCTTGATCGGCGATGCGAAGGCTGCTTTGCTGAGGGCGGGTTTCAGCGGTTGACGGCGCTCAAAGGTAAGGCGCTGCTGCCTGACCAGAAAAGCCCCCCTTGCCCAAGTGCCGCATATGCATCAGGTACGTTTCCATGGAAATTTATCAGCTCAGAACCTTCCTCGCCGTGGCGCGCTGCCAGCACCTGACCCGCGCGTCCGAGCAGCTTCATGTCAGTCAGCCGGCCGTTTCCAAGCACATCAAGGCGCTTGAGGAAGAATTGGGCCTGACCCTGTTCGAGCGCACGCCGAGCGGCGTATTTCTGACGAAAAGCGGCAAGGAGATCTTTCACCTGGCCGAGGTCACGCTGAGCTCCGCGATGGCGCTGACCAACAAGGCCGCCCAGCTCAGAGGCGAGGTTGCCGGAACAGTGAAGCTCGGCACCATCGTCGATCCGGAATCGCTGCGGCTCGGCGAGTTTCTCGCCCGCATGCTGCAGTGGCATCCGATGATCGACGTCAAGCTCAAGCACGGCATTTCGGGCGAGATAGCGCAGCAGGTCACCGCCGGCGATCTTGACGCCGGCTATTATCTTGGACGGGTGGAGATGCCGGGCATGGGTGCGCTCGAGCTGCGAAAAGTCGTCTATGTCGTCATTGCGCCGGCAAGTTGGGCGCAGAAGCTTCACGGAGCGACGCTGCAGGACCTGGCGGGCCTTCCGTGGGTCGGGCCGAATTTGCAGAGCTCGCAGCACCGCATCCTGCATGACCTGTTTGCGGATGCCGGTGTCGCGCCACCAACGGCGGCAATCGAGGTCGATCAGGAATCCTCGATGATCAGTCTCGTCAAGAGCGGCGTCGGCCTTTGCCTGATGCGCGAAGAAGTCTCGCGAAGCGATGTCGCAAACGGCGACCTGGTGATGTGGGAAGGCGTCATCCCGCTGTGCCCCTTGTCCTTCATCTATCGCGAAAATCGCAAGTCGGATGCGCCGATTGCGACGATGCTCCATGTTCTCGAGAGCATGGTCGAAGAAAATCCTGCCCCGCCGTCAGCCGTGGGCACCGCAGAATTCGACGTTTCGTCAGATAGATAGCCGCGCCGATCCGGCTCATTCCCTAGCGGAATTGCTGCAATTCCGAAATGCGATTGGCCCTGCAGGAAGCGCGCTGTTAGTCCTCGCCCATTGACACCCGCGGTGGGAGCCGCGGCTTATCTGGGAGGATAACATGCAACAAGGAACTGCCCATGCAGCGGACGTGCGTTCGCTGCAGCCTGATCGTGCCGCCAAGGCAAATGCCGTCTACAGCAAGGTGTTCTGGCGCCTCGTGCCGCTGCTGTTCATCTGCTACGTCGCCTCGTATCTCGATCGCGTCAATGTCGGCTTCGCCAAGCTGCAGATGATGTCGGACCTGTCGCTCAGCGACACGGTCTACGGTATCGGCGCGGGCATCTTCTTCATCGGCTATTTCGTCTTCGAGGTGCCGAGCAACATCATTCTGTCGCGCGTCGGGGCCAAGGGCTGGATCGCCCGGATCATGGTGACCTGGGGCATCATCTCGGCCGCGATGATGTTCGTGACCTCGGCGGAGATGTTCTATGTGCTGCGCTTCCTGCTCGGCGTTGCCGAAGCCGGGTTTTTCCCGGGCGTCATCCTCTACCTGACCTACTGGTTTCCGGCCGAACGCCGGGCGCGCATCGTCGCGACCTTCATGACCGGCATTGCCTTTGCCGGCGTGATCGGCGGACCGCTGTCCGGATGGATCATGCAGGAGTTCGCCGGCGTCAACGGCTGGACCGGCTGGCAGTGGATGTTCCTGCTCGAGGGTATACCTAGCGTGCTGCTGGGCGTCTTCGTCCTGTTCTATCTCGACAACAGCGTGCGCAGCGCCAAGTGGCTTTCGGATGAGGAGAAGGCGCTGATCGAGGCCGATCTGGCCAATGACAATGGCAAGAAACAGACGATGACGCTCGGCTCGGTCTTTCGCAATGGCAAGGTCTGGCTGCTGTCGGGGATCTACTTCTGCTGCATCATGGGTCTCTACGGCATCAGCTTCTGGCTGCCGCAACTGATCAAGAATGCCGGCGCCAAGGATGTGATGGAAGTGGGCTTCCTGACGGCCATTCCCTACGCCGTCGCAGCCGTCGGCATGGTGCTGATCAGCCGCAATTCCGATCTCGCCGGCGAACGTCGGTGGCATATCGCCGTCTGCGCGGTCATCGGTGCCGTCGGACTGTTGCTTTCCACGCTGGTCATCAGCAGCATTCCGCTCTCGCTTGCAGCCCTTTCGCTGGCAACGCTCGGGATCCTCACCACGCTGCCGCTGTTCTGGACCCTGCCGACCGGCTATCTCGGCGGCGTGGCCGCGGCTGCCGGCATTGCGATCATCAACTCGATCGGCAACCTCGCCGGCTTCGTTAGCCCTTATCTCATCGGCGCCGTGCGCGACGCCACGGGAAGCACCGATGCCGGAATGTACGCGCTGGTGGCAAGTCTCTGCATCGGTGCCGTCTGCGTCATCGCCTTCATTCCGAAGGCCATGCAGCGCTAGCACAGCCAACCCCGGTCGCGCCGTGGGACGGTGCGATCGGGGCGGGGTGTGACAGACCCGAACCCAGTCCCGGCGCTCGCGCAATGGCGCGCCGGTATTCCATCAACGTCTGCAAGCACGCGGGAGACGCCGGATGAGTACAGCCGCAACGAATATCCAGTTCGCAAGAAGCCGGGCGGCGCCGGCACCGCGCAGGGCGCCGGAAGAGTGCCTTAATGCGGTCTTCGCTGCCGCTCTGGCCGCTGTCGATCCCCTGATCGTCGTTCCGCCGTTTCTTCCGACCCCGCCGCTCAACGGACGCACCGTCGTCGTCGGTGCCGGCAAGGCAGCGGCGCGCATGGCAGAGGCTGTCGAGGCCCATTGGGATGGTGAACTCGAAGGCCTCGTGGTCACACGCTACGGCCACGGATCCGCCTGCCGGCGCATTGAAGTCGTCGAGGCCGGCCACCCGGTTCCAGACGAGGCGGGCGCCGATGCGGCGCGGCGCATTCTCGACCTTGTCTCCGGGCTCGGCCCCGGCGATCTGGTCCTGTGTCTCATCTCCGGCGGCGGGTCTTCGCTGCTCTCCATGCCACGACCGGGCGTGACCCTTGCGGAGAAGCGGGCAATCAACCGCGCTCTTCTCGTGAACGGCGTGCCGATCGGCGAGATGAACTGTGTCCGCCGGCACCTGTCGGCGATCAAGGGCGGACGACTGGCGGAGGCATGCGGGCCTGCGCGGATCGTGACGCTGGTTTTGTCCGACGTGCCGGGCGATGATCCCGCGGTGGTTGCCTCCGGTCCGACCATCCCCGATGCCAGCACATCGGCCGATGCCCTGGCCATTCTGGAGCGGTATGGCATCGACGTGCCGCCTGCCGTGCGGGCCGCATTGAGCGCGCCGAGCGCTCGACCGACGGCTGCCCCGAATGTCGCAAACCGGGTCGTGGTGGTGGCAACCGCCCAGCATGCGCTCGAGGCTGCCGCCGCCAAGGCGCGGGACCTCGGGCTTGCGCCACTCATCCTCAGCAACCGTATCGAAGGCGAAGCCCGAGACGTCGGCGCGGTGCATGCGGCGATCGCCCGTCAGGTCCGCGACTTCGGTCAGCCGCTCTCAGGCCCCGCGCTGTTGCTGTCGGGCGGAGAAACCACGGTCAGCGTGCGTGGCAAGGGCAGGGGCGGCCGCAATGTCGAGTTCCTGCTGGCGCTGGCAGCGGGTCTCGACGGCTGCGCCGGCATCCATGCGCTCGCCTGCGATACCGACGGGATCGACGGATCGGAGGATAATGCCGGGGCGCTCCTGCGTCCGGATACGCTGGCGCGAGCAAAAGCGCTCGGCCTCGATGCCGGCGCGCATCTTGAAGACAACGATGCCTACAGTTTCTTCGAACGGCTCGGCGATCTGATCGTCACGGGTCCGACGAGAACGAACGTCAACGACTTCCGCGCGGTGCTGATCGAGGCGGGGGACAGGGCGTGAAAGGCGTCGCACCTTCAACAAACTGTCGCAGAGGAAAGGTATCGCAGACCGCGAAGCAATCCTGACCTCCGCGCCTGCCCGCGGCAGCGTCGACCTTTGATGGGTAACACATGCGCGCGTCTCGAATTCTGGCCGGACTGATCGAACGGCACGATGAACTGGAACTCAGGCTCGATCTCTTGGAGTGCACCAGCACCGCGCTCTGCGACGATGGCACGCTCACCGAGTTGCGGCACACGCTGAAGGAAATCCGACGCGACATTGCCCGCAACAGGACCCGTTGCCGCTGAGGGCGGCGGCGACAACAGCACCGCTTGCCCCGTTTTGGCCTGACAACGCCATCTCAAGCCAGACACGCGGGACGTTTGCCGGCGCGCCTGGCCTTGAATGCCTGATGGCGATGACGTCTTAGCTCGTGTGCCCTGCAATGGCGGCGAGGATGATATCCCAATCGTCGCCGTGCAGTTCGTGACCACCGCCGGCGATCGAAACAAATCTGGAGCCGGCGACCGCATCGGCAATCGCCATTCCGTGCTCGATGGAAAAGATCGGGTCGGTGGTGCCATGGATGACCAGAAGCGGCGCTTCGAGCGATTTGAGTTTGCCTTTGACGGCTTCGCCGCCCTTGAGCATGAAGTGGTTGGTGGCCGAAAGCAGGCCACCCGAACGATCGTAATCCCGCTCGATGAAAGTTCGAACCCGATCGGCGTCATGCGGATGCGCGGTGCTTGCGATCATGCGGGCGTCCTTTGTCATGAACGCGATCACCTGGCCCCGATCAGACCAGTCGAGGCTTTCCGCTGAAGCGGCATGCTCCAAGTAGGCAGCACTGATCGGCGGAAGTTCGATCTCGAGACCGATCGGCGTGGTGCTGACGAGCGTCAGCGAAGACACACGCTCTGGCGCTGACAGTGCGAGGATCTGGGCAATCATGCCACCGAGCGACATGCCGACGACGTTGGCCGCCGCCAAACCGTAGGCGTCGAGGACAGCAGCCGCGTCGCCGGCCATGTCGTCCATCGTATAGGGCGGATTGCCCGGGGCATATTTGGTCGATAGCCCGGTGTCGCGGTTGTCGTAACGGATCATGTAACGGCCGGTTGAAGCGAGCGCGGCGCAGAACGCGTCCGGCCACCACATCATCGAGGCCATCGCCCCCATGATCAGGAGGACAGGCGGGGCCGCGGGATCGCCAAATGCCTCGGTTGCGATGGTGACACCATTGGCATTGACGACTTTCTCCGATTTGCCTTTCGCCATGGCATCGCTCCTTGTAACTGCACTCGTTGCGGCCAGGGCTGCTGCTGCGAGCAGAAACTGGCGGCGGCTGGTCTTTTGGGTATCTAGCGTGCTTTTCATCTTCGTCTCCCTTGCGACATTCAACGTCGGCATGGGCAGACACTAGGGTCGTCAGCGTGCGCTCTCGAGAGAGAGATCTGACAAAACCGGGGCATTCATGCAATTCGTCTTTCGCGCGGCCTTATTCGCTTGCGGCCAGATCGGATGATTGTCTGGAATGGGCGCGAGGCTCCGGCGGGGGCAGGCGCGCGTCGTCCCAGTCCTCGTCGAGGGTGAAGCGGAAATCACAAGAAGGCGCGCCCTCGGCAAGGGTCTGCCGTCGACGAAAGCCAGCGCCCCACTGAGCCGCCATCCGGTAGTCCAGGCTGCAAGCCGCATGTCGGGTGAGTTCGGGAAGACCTTGCTGCTTGAAGTAGGCTGCCAGCGGACAGACGAGCACGTCGAACACGAGCCCTTCGCCGGACGGATCCTTCGAGCGCTGGAACGGGGCGGTGAATACAAACGCGAACATGGCATCGAGCATGAAGCGGATGCGGGTCTGCGGACGGGAGGCGGCGAGGCGGGTCGCGCCGAAGGCAGTGGCGATCGGCCCCTTGAACAGGTCCCAGTTGATCTCTGCGATCAAGTCGCCGGCGCGTTCGGGAAGAAGACCGTGTTCACGCATGGCGCGGTAGAGCGCGCAATCCCATTCCATGTAGCGCAACAGGAGATTAACACCCGTCGAGTGGTTCGGCCGGTCCCGCTTGATCTCGCGCCGGATGCTTAGGGCATTGCGCCAGATCACGGCAGCGATCTCCGGCGGTACGGATGTTGCGAGGCGACGTCTCGCCGCGCGCCCGAACGCTACGGTCGGCAGGCGGAGCGTCAAGGACGCAACGAAGCCCATCTTCTCCAATCTCTCCATGCGGCGGCCTTCGGCCCGCATGCCGTTGCACCGGGGCCTTCCGGGAGGAATAGCGCATAAGTTGAACCGGGCCGCAAGCCGGCCCAGTGTCCATCCGGATTGCAGGAGGCGCAAACGCAAAGAGGGCCCGGCTCGGCCGGGCCCCGTCTCATCGGGTTGCAATGGTATTCGCGCGGAACGCGAAAACTCAAGGCTGGTAGTCGGCCGGTGCGATGATCTTGCTGAAGTCGTAGGATGCGACCTTGTCGCGGGTGACCAGCAGTGCCGGCGCCTCGATACGGCCGAGCACCTTGCCGCCTTCGATCGCGGCGGTGGCTTCGCGCATGGCGTCGCGGCCCATCGAGACTGCAGGCTGCAGCGAGGCGCAGGTCAGCGTGCCGTTGTCGAGTGCCGCGCGTGCCTCGTCGTTCAGGTTCGAGGTCGATACCTTGAATTTGTCCGTGGCCTTGGCGGCGTCGAGCGACTTGATCGATTCCACCGCCATCGTGTCGGCCGCGGTGAAGATGCCGTGCATGCCGGGGTAAGCCTTGGCCCATTCGGTCACGGCAACGCCCGCATCCTTCGTGCCGCCGGCCTTTTCCGCGACGATCTTGATCTCCGGGAAGTCGGCTTCAAGCGTGTTCTTGAAACCTGTAACGCGAAGCTTGGCCCAGATCTCGTCCGGACCGGCGAACAGGCCGACCTCGCCCTTACCGCCGATCGCCCGGCCAAGGCAGATGCCCTGCAGGCGACCCATGCCGATATTGTCGGCGCCGACGAACGACGTCAGCCGATCGGATTTCGGCGGGACCGAAAGGGCGATGACCGGAATGCCCTTGTCGATCGCTTCTTCCACGGCCGGTGCGACGGCCGCGGCATCGGCGGCGCCGATGATGATGGCGGCGACCTTCTTG
Source organism: Ensifer sp. (assembly GCF_031989085.1). Classification (NCBI taxonomy): domain Bacteria; kingdom Pseudomonadati; phylum Pseudomonadota; class Alphaproteobacteria; order Hyphomicrobiales; family Rhizobiaceae; genus Ensifer; species Ensifer sp. The sequence goes on along the minus strand of NZ_DALZXU010000003.1, from coordinate 46,083 downwards.
TCGATGAAGCCGCGGATCTGCTCGATCTGCAGTTCGGCCTTGTCCTTGGCGTCGCCCTTGATGACCGTGTAGCCCTTCTCCTTGCCCGCCGTCTCGACGCCGTACAATCCGGCCTTCCAGAAGGGCGAGGCGAAATAGGGAACCGTGACCCCAATTGTCTTTTGCGTTTCGGCGCCGGCGGGGGCGGCGAGCGCGCCGGTTGCCGCGACCGCCAGAACAAGCGTCATGAATCGTGCATTCCTGCCCATGGTTTCTCCTCCAGAACTCGGGTCATGAATTTCGCCGGAGCGCCGAGGCGCGCCAGCGTGTGCATTCAACACGGTCATATTGTATGCACAGATGATATATGGAATGCAAACGGATAAATGTGCACATCTGAGCGTTGCGGTGCAGTGGCGCAGAAACAGCATGCAGCACGCCATCGAGATGGCCGGCCCGCCGGCTACAACAGGACGAAACTGGATGGGGAAAGGTGGTGGAGGAGGCGCGGTGGGCCTCGGAGCGTCGTCGTCGGCCGGCCATGGCAGGCAAGGCCGCGCCCGAAAGCGCCAGACAGCGTCGGTCGACGCCAGCGTCGTGGCCGGCAAACAACGCGCAACCCGTCGCGGACGGCGACGGGTTCAGGTCTGACAATTCAGTTCAGAAGTCTATTTTCCGGCAGCGGCCGTAAACCGACGCATGACGCCGGCGCTCAGGCGGGCATTGTGCTCGGAAAGGGCGGCGTAGGCGCCGGCCGCGTCGTTGGCGCGGATGGCGTCGACGATCTTCTGGTGTTCGTCGAGCGACTGCTGCAGCCGCACGTCGGCGGGGCCCGCCTGGTGCTGGCGGAAGGGCGCGAGCCTCACCCTCAACTCCACGGCCATGCTGGCGATCGTGGTGTTGTGGGCGCCGCGGCAGATCGCGTCGTGGAACTTGCGATTGATGTCGCGACAGCCGTCGAGATCCTGATTGCCGACGCATTCGGCGTAGAGCCGATGCAGTTCGTAGAGCTGTTCACGCTCCATGCCGGTCATGCGCTGGGCGGCAAGCCGGGCGCAGGATGCCTCGATCTCACACTCGGCCTCGAGCATGTCGGCCATCTGCTCGACGTCGATGCGCGCGACGATGCCGCCGCGGCGCGGGTTCATCTCGATCAGCCCGCGTGCGCCCAGTTCGCGCATAGCCTCGCGCACCGGGGTTCTGGATACACCGAACTTCTCGGCGATCATTTTTTCCTCAAGCTTCTGCCCAGGCGTCATCACACCCTTGGCGATCTCTTCCGCCAGGGCCTGGTAGATTTGAGAGGCGATCGTCGTCATGCGCGCAGCTTTCCTGTCTTCACGACATTGAGCGACCTTCTGTCGAAGGTGCTTGGAATCGATTTAATGACAGCCAGACATTTATGCAAGTTGAGCCGTCAGCGGACGGCCCTCGCGGGCCGCGTCAAGGTTGTGCAGCAGAGCCGATATCTGGGCGTCTTCCGAAGCCGGCGAGCGTCCGGCCATGTGCGGGGTGAGGACGACATTGTCGAGACTGCGCAGCGCCGCCGGCAGGTTCGGTTCACCTTCGAAGACATCGAGACCCGCACCGGCGATCTCGCCGCGCTGCAGCGCTTCGACCAACGCCTCGGTATCGACGACCATGCCGCGCGAGATGTTGACCAGGAAGCCCTTGGGGCCGAGCGCCTGGAGCACCTGACGGTTGACCAGATGCCGCGTTGCGGGCCCTCCGGGGCAGGCAACGACCAGGAAATCGCTGGTGGCCGCGAGCGTCGCCGCGTCCGCGACGCGGGGCCAGCTGACGCCGGGCATGTCTTCCGGCGCCGTATACGTAACCTTCATGCCAAAGGCTTCGCCGCGACGGGCAATCGCCTGGCCGATATTGCCGAGACCGATCATCCCAAGCCGCGATCCCGACAGCGTCGGGCGCGGCGAGCGGATCGCGGCCCAGCCGCCTGTCCTGAGCGCCCGGTCTCGGGCGCAGATATCGCGCGAGACCGCCAGCATCAGTGCCAGCGCGTGATCGGCAACCGTCTCCATATTGGTGTTGGGCGCGTGGGTGACGCTCACGCCGCTGCGCCTTGCCGCATCGAGATCGATGTTTTCGAAGCCGGCGCCATAGGAGCAGACGAGGGCGAGGCCGGGCAGTTGCGCCATGGCGGGCTCGGACAGACCGGTGCTGCCGTTGGTCACGACCGCCCAGGTTGCGCGGGGGTCGAGATCCGGTGATCCGCTGCCCAAGCCGTTGGGCAGCGTGATCACATCGTAGGAGCTGGACAGGCGTGACAGGCACTTCTCGGAAACCGGTATTGCAACCACGATCGTCTTTCTTGCCATGTCAGTCTCTCCAATGGATGTTCATGTCTTCGCGCGGGCCGAGCCGACGCGTGTGTCAGGCAGGTGGCGTGCCGCGCCTAAGGCGCGGCCGCGACAGGCGCTGATCAGGCGGCGTTGACGTTCTTGACCGCACCCTTCCAGCCATTCTCGGTGACGTCGAAGACGATGCCTTCGGGCGTCTTGTACTTGACCTCGTAAAACACGTTCGGGTTGGTCTCCTTGCGGCCGGCCATGTAGGAGCCGCCGGCGGCGCGCACCAGCTGGTCGGTCTCTTCGACGGAATCGACCCAGACGCCGAAGTGGATGAGGCCGTTATAGTCCTTCTCGGTCTCGAAGCCGGGCACGGGCTCTTCGCCGAAGTTGAGCAGAGCCACGTTCATGATGCCGTCGGTCATGTAGACGCCGCGCATGGCCTGGCCGGCGCGGGTCATGCCGAACGCCTTTTCGAAGAACTGGGCGGCAGCTTCCGGATCAGAGACCGCGATAGCGAGATGGCGCAACTTTGCCATGGGTATTTTCCTTCTTTCGATGACGCGACGCGACATGCGGCGCGTAACACGAGCTCAAATCGTTTCGTGTATGCAAATACTAATCCGTGTATGCAAAATGGTTGTCAAGTGTGTTTTTGGATGTTATCGAAATGCACAACGGCGACGGTGCGCGGAAGGTGACCGTCACAACAAGCATGGAGATGCGGGATGAGGTTTGCGGGATTGACGGCCAAGGATCAGGGACGCCTCGATGGCGTCGGCGCCGTCTGGAACGATGACCTGGCGGCAAGTCGCAAGGTCGTACTCGACGTCTATCGGCCGCATGTCGAGATGAGCGTTGCCCGCCAGCCGCTCACCGAGCACCGCGACATCCCCTATGGCCAGGACGCCGCCCAGCGCCTCGACGTCTTCGAGAGCGCCTATGCCTGCGCCGGCGGGCGGGCACGCAATGTTGTCGCCTTCGTCCATGGCGGCGCCTTCACACGCGGCTCCAAGAGCGCCGACGGGCTCATCTACGACAATGTGCTGCGCTGGTTTGCCCGACAGGGCTTTGTCGGCGTCAACATCGAGTACCGGCTGGCGCCGGGCGCCCAATATCCTGAGGGCGCGCGCGACGTCGCCGCGGCGATAGACTGGATCACCGGGCGGATCGGTGACTATGGTGGCGACCCGCAGTCGATCCTGCTCATCGGCCATTCCGCCGGCGGCTGCCATGTCGCGGGCTATCTCTATGATCCGGCTACCGGCCGATTGCCGAGCCCGGCGGTCAAGGGCGCCGTGTTCATCAGCGCGCGGCTGAGGGCCGATCAACTGCCCGACAACCCCAACGCGGCCAATGTCCGGCACTATTTCGGCGACGATCCCGCCACCTACGAGGCGCGCTCCCCGGTCACCCATGCGGGCACGCGCGACCTGCCGGTGCTGGTCGCCGTGGCGGAGCACGAGAACCGCTACATCGATGCCTATGGCGCCGAGTTTGTCCAGCGCCATGCGCTTCGCAAGGGCAAGTCGCCACGTTTCCTGCAACTGAACCGCCACAACCACACATCGATCGTCGCGCATTTCGACACGCCCGAGGAGGAACTTGGGCGCGAGATCATCCGCTTCGCCCAGCAGGAGTGCGGTTTCTTTTCCTGCGGCCTCACCTGTCAAAACCGAAAGTGAAAGTCATGAATCCAGAGCTTCTTTCCGTCTACGCGCCCGTCCTCACCCCGTTCAAACCGGACCTGAGCTGCAACACACCCCGGTTCATCGAGCATTGCCGCTGGATCGTCGAACAGGGCGCCGGGCTCGCCGTCTTCGGCACCAACAGTGAAGCCGCCTCGCTTTCGCTGCGCAAGAAGCGCGAACTGCTCGACGCGGTTGTCCAGGCGGGGATCCCGACCAGGGCGCTGATGCCGGGCGTCGGCGCCTGCAGCCTGGAGGAAACGATCGAGCTTGCCCGCGCTGCGGTCGACGCAGGTGCGCCGTGCGTGCTCGTGCTGCCCCCGTTCTTCTACAAGCCGCTGACGACGGACGGTCTTGCCGGCTATTACGGGCGGCTGATCGAGGCGGTCGGCTCCGACCGGCTGTCGATCGTTCTCTATCACATCCCGCAGTTCACCGGTGTTCCGATCACCCTCGAGCTGATCGAGACGCTGAGGCGGCGCTACCCCGCCAACATTCTCGGCGTGAAGGACAGTTCCGGCGACCGCGATACGCTGAATGGCTTTCTCTCGGTCGGCAACGGTTTTCGCGTGTTTCCGGCATCGGAGGTCCTGCTTGGCGAGACCATCGAGCGCGGCGCGGTCGGCTGCATTTCGGCAACCGCCAACGTCAATGCCAAGGCCATGGTCGATGCGGTCGCGGCGGCAAGGACGTCAGGCGCGGCCCAGGCTTTCGCCGCGGTTGCGCCGGTGCGCGGGCTCTTCCAGCAGTTCCCGATGATCCAGGCGATGAAGGTGGCGATGGCCCGCCATACCGGTGACGAGACCTGGCGCGCGGTGCGCCCGCCACTGGTCGAGCTTGATCGGCAGGCCGAACAGAAATTCGTCTCGGCCTGCGCCGAAATCGGCTTCAGGCCCTGGGCCGCAACGATGGAGCCCGCATGAGCGCGGCGGTCGGGGAAACGGTCAAGCCGCTTGCCAATTATCCCGAGCTCAGACAAGCCGGCGGTCTGCTATTCGTCTCGGGCATGAGCGCCCGGCAGGCGGATGGCACCATCGCCGGCACAACGAGGGTCGCCAACGGCACCGCGATCCACGACGTCGCCGAGCAGTTGCGGGTGATCCTGCGCAAGGTCGGTGAAACGCTCACCCGCAATGGCGGAAGTATTGCCGATATCGTCGATGTCACCGTCTTCCTGACGGACATGCGCGACTACAGGGCCATGAATGACGAGTACAATATTTGGTTTGCGAGCGACGGTCCGGCCCGCACGACGGTGGGCGTGCGCGAGCTGCCGCATCCCGACATGGTCGTGGAATTGAAGGTGGTGGCGCGCGCGCCGACCTGAAGCACTTGCCGTCTCCATGAAATAGCCCCGGCGATCGCCGGGGCTATTGCCGTTTATAGGACCGTGCACGCGTCCTTGAACGCCAGGCGCGGATGCCGGGCAAAGAGCTTTGCCGGATCGCCATGGCCGAGACCGCAGAGGAAATTCGATCTCAACGCGGTTTCGCCAAAGAAGATCGCATCGACCGCCTTTGCGTCGAAACCGGAGATCGGACCGCAATCAAGCCCGAGCGCGCGCGCCGCCAGCATGTAGTATCCGGCCTGCAGCGTGGCGTTGCGCAGGGCGGTGTCTTCGACAAGATGTGGATTGCGCTCGAAGAAGCCCTTGCCGTCCGTATGTGGAAACAGAAACGGCAGACGTTCTGCAAAGGCGAAGTCGGTCGCGAAGATCGCGACGACAGGGCAGGTCATCATCTTGTCGACGTTGCCGGCGGCAAGTGCCGGACGCAGCCTTTCCTTGGCCTCTGTCGTGACGAGATAGGTGATCCTCAGCGGCGAGCAGTTCATGCTCGTCGGCGCCAGGCACGCAAGATCGTGGATCTCTTCCAGGATCGCGGGTGGGACGGCGCGATCGAGCCAGCCGTTCTGGCTTCTCGCCCGGGTAAAGATCTTTTCCAGTAGCGCCGTGTCCGCCTGGGTGGATTGAAGGCCTCGATGGTCCATGGGGTCCCTTTCGGACGTTGTTTGTCTCTGACTTTTATCTGTGGTCATCGCACGCAGCCTTTCGGCCCGTGCGCGGCCGGCGATGGGCACCGCGATGGAAATGCCCCGCAAACTGTCTTCCGTGCGCCGGTGACGAGCCTTGCCGGACCCGATTGCGCGGCGTTGTCGAAACGGGCGGCATTTCTCTTGCGCATTTCTCCGCAACTTTCGCTTTGTGTGCACCATGACGCTTGACAAGAATACATAATGACGAAATTGTATGCAAGACGATACAAACAGCATGGAAGGAGACAGCCGGTGGTTTGGCATGCGCTTGGGCAAAGGCTCATCAGGGAAGAAATACGGCTGGTCATCGTGACCGAGCAGGGCGTCTACGATCTGGATCTGGTGTCGCGTGTCCTGGGACGCCCCGGCGAGGACTGGAGCCGTTGGCGGGCCGGCGGCATCGCCGCCATGCTCGACGCCTGGATCGACGTCGAGCCGGCGCTGGCGGCCCTTGCCGAAAACCTCGCCGCAAGCGGTCCGAAATTCGAACCGCTCGGAACGGGGACGAAGCTTTGCGCGCCCTATCGTCCGAACAGGATCTTTGCTACCGCTTCGAATTATGTCGAGCATGCGCAGGAGATGGGGACGGTGCTAGCGGCGAAGTCCGAGAGTCAGCCCTTCGTCTTCATGAAGGCGGATTCGAGCGTCATCGGTCCGGATGAGGCGATCATCCTTCCGCAGCGCGCCCAGAAGGTCGACTGGGAGGTCGAGCTGGCGGCGGTGATCGGCATCGGCGGCCGCGACATCCCGGTCGAAAAGGCGCTCGACCACGTCGCCGCCTACACAGTCATCAACGACATCACCTCGCGCGACCTGACGCGCCGCAGCGATTTTCCGTTCAAGCACGACTGGTTCCGCGGCAAGAGCTTCGACACCTTCGCGCCGCTCGGTCCCTGGCTGGTGCCGGCCGACTGCGTCGGCGACCCGCAGGACCTGCGCCTGACGCTCGACGTCAACGGAACCCGCAAGCAGGACGACAGCACCGGCTCGATGATCTTCTCCGTGGCCGAGCAGATTTCCTATCTGTCGTCGATCCTGACCTTGCGTCCGGGCGATCTCGTTGCCACCGGTACGCCGGACGGAGTTGGCATGGGCACGGGAGAATTCCTGAATGCCGGGGACATCGTGACGGCCGCCGTGGAGAAGGTCGGCACGATCACCAATCCGATCAGAGGAGCTCGGATCGACTAACAACCAAACCGCCAGCAATGGCTAAACTGAGGAGGACAGTATGGCTAAAAAACTTGGAATTTCGCTTCGCCTGGCAGCGCTCGCCGGAGCGTTCGCATCGATGATGACGGCGGCTTCCGCCGCCGAGGAAATCTCGTTCAACATGTCGTGGTTGCCGCAAGGGAGCGTTGGAGGCGTTCTCGTTGCCAAGGCCAAGGGCTTTTACGACGAGGCAGGTCTCAACGTTTCGGTCTACCAGGGCTATGGCGGACAGCGCACGGTCAACGAAATCGACCAGGGCCTGTTCGATATCGGCTACGGCGATCCGGTGAGCGTCATTCTCAACCGCGTCAACGGCGGCAAGGCCGTGTTCGTCGGCTCGATCAACACCGTCTGGCCGGGGGCACTCTGCTATATCCAGAAGGACGGCGAAAAGACACCCGTGCTTGCCGATTTCAGCGGCAAGTCGGTTGGCGGCGGCGCAACGTCCCCGGTCCAGAACATCGTGCCGGCCTGGCTGGAGCAGAATGGTCTTCCGAAGGATCACCTGAAGCTTCTGCGGATGAACCCGGCGGTCATCACCTCGTCGTTCCTGGAAGGCCAGGTCGATCTGGCCGAGTGCTGGGAAGGCGCCAGCCTGCCCATCCTGAACGAGAATGCGCAAGAGACCGGCAAGAAGATCGGCATGATCAAGTATCGCGATTTCGGTCTCGACATGTATGGCAGCGGCTTCGTCACCACCGAAGCGATGCTGGCTGAGAAGCCCGAAGTCGTCGACAAGTTCCTCGACGCCTCCTATCGCGGCTACGAATATATGGCCGCGCATCCGGAGGAAGCCGCCGACCTGATCGTCAAGCAATATCCGACGCTGAAGAAGACCGTCGTGCTCAACCAGATCAAGCAGATCAATGCGCTGGTGCGCGATCCGCACGCCGAAAACAAGGATCTCGGCTTCGTTCGCGCCGACCGCATGGAAAAGACGATGGGCTTCGTGCGCGAAGCATTCGTCGTCGACGACAGCATTAAGACCGTCGACCTCTACCGCAACATCAGTCGCTGAGGTCGGCCCAAACCTGGGATGAGGAACATGAAGAAGAAGATCAACGTGCGGAAACTCGGCCACATGGTGCTGATGGTCCGCGACATCCACAAGTCCGTCGACTTCTATACCAATGTCGTCGGCCTGGAGGTCTCGGACTGGATCGAGGACAAGATGGTGTTCCTGCGCGCAGGCAGCGACCATCACGACCTTGCCCTGTCGCAACTGCCGGCGGATTCGCCCGATCGTGACGACCTGCCGAAGTATACGAGGCCCGGCCTCGAACACTTCTCCTATCTCGTCGACAGTCTCGAAGACATGGAAGCTGCCGCCGAGATGCTGCAGGAACGGGGTGTCGAGATCGTGCGCGGCATCGGCAAGCACGGTCCGGGCGCCAATTGCTTCCTCGTGTTCAAGGACCCGGACGGCAACAACTGCGAGATCTACTGTGACATGATCCAGGTTACGGAAGAAAACCCGCACACGCCGCAGGTTTGGGAGCGCAACATCGACGCCTTCGACCAATGGCGCTTCAAGCGCTTCGTCGTGCCGCCACCGCATCAGGTGGTCAAGGACAAGCAGGGGCAGTGATCCCTGGAGCGTTTCGGTCCGAACCGGATGACGGAAACGACCGCACTGCTCTCAGGCATTGCCGACGGAAAACCGATCTGCTTTTCCCGGGAATGCTCCCGCGCGCCGGCGCCAGCCGGCGCGTCTCACCACGGATGCCAACTCGCTCTTCGGAGGCCCACATGCCAGGCGTTAGTTCACGACTTGCCGCCTATAGCCAAGTCGTCTTGTTTTTCGGTGCTTTTCTACTCTTCTGGGAATATGGCGTCCGATATTTTGAAGTGAAAAGTTACATTCTGCCGCCGATCTCGGCGATCGCCGTCGCCGTCTGGGAAGCGCGCAGCGAGATCTTCGAGAATTCGATGTACACACTTGCCGAGGTGCTGATCGGCTTCGGCGCAGCCGTCGTCGTCGGCGTCATGCTCGGCATGGTGGTCTATGTCTCGCCCTTTGCCCAGCGCACCATCTATCCGCTGGTGACCGCGTTGCAGACGACGCCGAAAAGCGCGCTTGCGCCGCTGATGATCGTCTGGTTCGGCTATGGCTTCATCTCCAAGGTGGCGATGGCGTTCCTGTTTGCTTTCTTCCCGATCGTGGTCGCGACGCTCGGCGGTTTTGCCGGCACGGCGAAGAACCTCGAGGAACACTTCCGTGCGCTGAATGCCGGCCCGTGGCGCACCTTCACCACGCTCAGGCTGCCGAGCGCCCTGCCGAGCTTCATCGACGGGTGTCGCGTTGCGATGCCGCTGGCGATGATCGGTGCGATCATCGGCGAACTCGTTGGATCCGAGCGCGGCCTCGGCAACCTGATCATGCTGGGAACGGCCTCGACGCGCACCGACCTCGTCTTCGGCTGCATCATTGTGATCACCCTGATCTCGCTGGCCCTCTATGCGCTGATCGAGTTTGCGGCCAAGTCCGTCTGGTGGCGGGGAATTCAGGTATGAACATTACCGTTCGGGAGGAAAAGATGGTGTCGACAGCCTCGGCCGCAGCGCCGCAATCAGTCAACGTGGCAGACATGGGTTTGAAGATGACGGCAGAGCCGGCCGCCAACCATATCGAGGCGCGGGGCCTCAACAAGACCTTCGGCTCGTTCAAGGCGCTCGAAGACATCGATTTCGAAATCAGGAACCAGGAGTTCGTGTCGGTGCTCGGCCCGAGCGGCTGCGGCAAGAGCACGCTGCTGCGTATCGTCGCCGGCCTCATCCCTTACGAGAGCGGCTCGGCGACGATCAAGGGCGAGGCGGTACGGGCGCCGCGCCCCGACGTCGGCGTGGTCTTCCAGACCAACAACATGCTGCCGTGGCTGACGGTGCGCCGCAACGTCGAACTCGGTGCACGCATCCGCAACATGCCGGCGGGCGCCCGCGATGCCGCCGTCGACAAGATCCTCGACGTGCTGTCGCTGACCAAGTTTGCCGGTGCGCATCCGCATCAGTTGTCCGGCGGCATGCGCCAGCGCGCATCGATCGGCCAGGCGCTGGTTCTCGATCCGCAGATCCTGCTGATGGACGAACCCTTCGGCGCGCTCGATGCGCTGACGCGCGACAAGCTCAACGTCGAATTGCTGCGCATCTGGCAGGAATCGCGCAAGACAGTGATGTTGATCACCCACAGCATCGCCGAAGCCGTGTTCCTCTCGGACAGGGTTCTGGTGATGGCAGACCGCCCGGGCAAGATCGTCGAGGACGTGACGATCGACCTGCCGCGCCCGCGCAATGCCGCCACCACCCGCGCCATGCCGAAGTTCGGCGAATACGTCGCCTATCTCGGCAAGGTCATGGGCGTCGCCAATTAAGGCACGTCCGGCAAACGTGCGGTCCGCTAGCGGCGCGCCGCCCGCTCAAAGGAATGGAGCGTTGCAACGAACTCGCCTAACCGGGGACGTTGCAATACCCGATCTTGCCCGCCTCACTGGACGACCTCCGGCGAGGCGGGCAAGTTGCGTTCGTAAAGGTTCAGGGATCGGCGACCTTAATCAAGGTTGGCCCGATGCCAACTTCACCAGAAATGAAATCATCAGGCTGGCCTGTGCCGGCAAAAAACAGATTGGATCTCTCATGCCCCAACTCACGCTCGATCTCGCCAACGGCATCATCGCGGTCGCGTTCGCAACGGCGGCGAAAGCCGGGATGAAGCCGCTATCGGTGGCGGTCCTCGATGCTGGCGGCCATCTTGTGGCGTTTCAAAAGCAGGATGGGTCGTCGATGCTGCGCTTCGAGATCGCGTCGGGCAAGGCCTACGGCGCGCTTGCCGTCGGCATGGGCTCGCGCTGGCTGAACAACACGGCGATCGAGCGGCCGCATTTCATTGAGGGTCTTTCGGGCGTTTCCGGCGGCCGCATCGTGCCGGTGCCGGGTGGCGTTCTCGTGCGCACAGTCGGCGGCGACCTCATTGGCGCGGTCGGCATCACCGGGGACACGTCCGACAATGACGAGGCCTGCGCCGTTGCCGGTATCGTTGCGGCCGGCCTCGTGGCCGACGCCGGATAACGCGAACCGCCGATCGGGTGCTCGCCCGGATACCGTGCTCGGCCCGCATCGGCGGGCCATCGGCACGGATCGGGCGGGTGCTGCCGTTGCCGACATCCGGTTCGTTGTCGCTTCCGACCGCTGCAATTGCACCGCGAAGTCATTTCAGAGCGCAACAAAACTTGAATCACCCGATCAAACCGTCGCCTCCATTGGCAGGCAGGGTGCGTTCGTGCCCGGTTTTGATCGTCCCGATTTTAGCGTGTGAACAAGCTGGGCAGTGTTCGAATGAGGAGTGAACAATGCGTAAGCCCAAGCTTAACCAGACTGTCCATGCCGTCACCGAACCCGGATACAAGCCGGTCGCCCTTCCGGCGGTGCGCGCCGCCCATCTGATGCTGAAAGGCAGAAACGACGCCGAAGCGCGCCGCGCGCAACGCAAGGCCGCTCTGCGGATCGTCAACCAGTTCGACCGCGAAACGGACTAGAGGCGAGCCGTGCGAAGCTGACGACGGTTTCCCCAATTTCCTTCAGGCCGTACAACCAGGATCCACAGCCCCCGCAATCGGCCGCGATGGTCGAAAGGCATCGGCGGTGCGGATTCACGCCGGCCGCCTGTGACCTCGCCTCGCGCCGGTGGCGGGACCGCGATCCCAGGTTCTTGCCCCGGGGCTTCGGATCATCACCCTGGTATCGTCGCTGAGGACGGCATTCGGCGACATACGCAAGCGGTCGTCGATGGCAAGGACCCGCCGCAGGTAAATGTGCTTCGCCGGAACTCGGCCAAATCTCGTTCAAATGCCGACATCGTTTTCACACGTTGGCCGGCAGTCACGAAGGTGAACGGTTCGGGCGAAGCCACCGGCCTGCTTGACGGCCAAAACGGCATGTGCGATTAATAGATCAATCAGTTAATTAAATTAACGAAGCCGCTCGATCGGGATGCCTGCATTTCGCATCGCCGCTTGCACCAACGCCCCGTGATCCGATGTTCGCCCCTTGCAGGCCATTCCCGTGACGCTTCACTCCCCCGAGCAACGCATGAAAACCCAGTCCATTCATATCCGTCGGCGCTTGCCTGTGCTGGGCAGCGTGCTGGCCGGTGCGTTTTCGACGATCGGCAATTCGGTCGCCATGGTGGCGTTGCCTTGGTTCGTGCTGACGCTGACGGGGAGCCCGTTGTGGACCGGCATTGCTGCGGCGGCGGGCATGTTGCCGATGATCGTCGGCTCGCTGGTCGGCGGCGGCCTCGTCGACCGCTTCGGTCCGCGCTGGATCGCTTTCACCGGCGATTTTACCAGCGCGCTGGCAGTGGCAGCCGTGCCGGTCATCTATCACCTCGACATGCTGGGGATCGGTACGCTCGTCGCACTGATCGCGGTTGGCGCGATGATGGATGGCCCCGCGGCAATCGCGGCCGAGAGCCGCCATCCTGAACTGGCGCGCCTTGCCGGCTTCCGGCTGGAGCGGATCAAGGCTGCTGACGAACTGATCGAGAGTGCCGGCGTTCTGGTGGGACCGGCACTCGCCGGGGTGATGATCGCCCTGGTCGGCGTCGAAGACACCCTGTGGCTGACCGCCGGCTGTTCGCTTGCAGCAGCCGTGCTCGACGTCCTGTCGCTGCCGACGCGTCGCCGGGCGAGCGGTGCTCAGCCCGTCGCAATCGGCGTGCCGGGGGCTTTGGAGGCTGTCCGGTTTCTGCTGCGCGATCCGCTTCTGCGCAGCCTCATCACGCTCGGAACGCTGTTCGGCATCATTTTTGGCGCGCTACAGGGCGTCGTCATGCCTGCCTTCTTCAAGGAAAGCGGGCAAGGCGCCATGAATCTGGGGCTTTTCCTGTCGGCAACCGGCGGCGGTGCGATCGTCGGAACGCTTGCCTATGCGGCCTGGGGGCATCGGCTTCCCGGACGCAGCATTCTCGTCTTCGGCTGCGCCATCGAAGCGCTGTCCATCCTCGTTCTGGCATTTGCCCCGCCGGTTTCGGTCCTGATCGTGGCCGGAGCCCTCGCCGGATTGGCGACCGGACCCATCGGGCCACTCGTGGCGACGGCCGTCCTTCGCCGCGTGCCCTCAAGGCTGCGCGGACGCGTCTTGGGCACGGCGGATGCGCTCGAGCTTTCGGCCATACCGGCGGCCATCGTCCTGGCTGGCGGCGCGGTCGAAGTGTTTGGCGCGCAATGGCTGCTCTTTGGCTGCGCTGCAGCCTTGGCCGGCACGACGCTGCTCGCCGTTTTCCTGCCCGGCCTGAAGCTGCTGGGCATGCGACGAGGCGGCAATGCAGAGGCTTCTTCGGCGGGCGGCGACGGCGTACTTGAAGGAGATTAGAGGGTCGGAATGTTCGGTGCCCGCTCGTGGCAGGCGCGCGGGCGGCTTCACCTGATCTTCGCGGCGACCTTTGACAGGAATGCCGGGCGCGTCGCCGCGCCCAGCTATCCCCGGGGAGGTAACCTGTTGGCGAACCGTCGGACGCTTAACTTGCGACCGCTTCGACGATCCGGCGGCTGGCCGAGACGATGTCGGTGTCCTGCAGCAAGGCGCCGCCGATCAGGTACATCACGTCGTTGCCGTAGGCTTCGCGCATCTCTGGCACCCGGCCGAGATTCATGCCGCCGCCAGGAGCCGGGACGATGGCTTTCGGGCCGCCCATATCGACCGCGCAGGCCTTGGCGATTGACTGGCATTCTTCGCGGGTAAATCCGAAGCGGCCGCCGAAATTCGGATAGATCGCAGCATCGGCGCCCATCAGCCGCTGCAAGGCGCCGTAGAAGCAGCGATGCGAAAAGCCCGTATCCGGCGAAACGACATTGGCCCCCGAAAATGCCGGGTGCGAGACGATCGGCAGGGTGAATCCGGGATCGCAGGCGAGCGCGTGGATGGCGTCATAGCCGGCAAGGGCAGGCGAGATCATTACTCCACCGGCACCGGCTTCCTGCGCCATCGTTGCCCGCTCGAAAAGTTCTTTTGCCGATGCAGTAATGTTCGGCACGAAACTCGTCCGCCCGCCACCCTTTGCATTGGCTTCGCCGACGGCGTCGACGCAGGCGGCCAGGCGCTCGGCAAAGGGTGATGTCCGCTGGTCGACCAGCCCATGGTCGTCCTTGACGAAATGCATGCCGCCGAGCGCGAAATCATGCGCGCGCCGGGCAAGCTCGGCTGAAGACAGCCCGACCGGTTTGATTGCCGACATCAACAGAGGTTGCGCGCCGATGCCGGCCCTTTGCCGCAAGCCGGCAATGCCATGCTTCGGGCCGGGGCAAAGGGCGAGAATGCCTGCGGACAGGCCAATCTCCTCGACCTTCAGGCCCGGCTTGATCGAGCTGTTGCCGAATACGATGTTGAGGAACTGCAGGAAGTCGCCGCCGACGTCGTCCTCGCTGTAGGAAATTGTGGCGAGATAACCGGGCCGTCCGTCCGGATCTTGCGCCAGCGCCTCGAGCTTGCCGAGGATTTCGTCCTCGACATATCCTTTCGGCACGACGTCCCTCGGGATCTCGACGGTCTGTTCGAGGGCGATATCGAGCGCCCTTGCGCGTGCCTCCGCCTCGTCGGCGGCCCTGACATAATAGCTGACGGTAAACCGTGGAGCCATCAGAGCGCCTCCGCCTTCTGCGCCGAATGCACGTGATCGAGACGGACCTCGGTCAGTTCGTCCTCGCCGATTTCGAGCGACCTGCCGGTCAGCTCCTCGATTGCGGCTACAAGCGCGCCGGCGTCGAGGCCATACTTCTTCATCAGGTACGGCTTCGAGGCGCCATGGGCAAAGGTGTCGTTCAGGCCGAGACGTTTCAGGCGGACGCCCAGTCCCTCCTCGGCGAGGATCTCGGCTACGATCGAACCAAGCCCGCCGATGATGGTGTGGTTTTCCAGGGTGACGATGCCCTTTTTCCCGCGCGCGGCCTTGAGCAAGCCGTCTCGGTCGAAGGGCTTCAGCGTCGAGGCGTGCAGATGATGAAGCCCGATGCCGCGCGCCTCGATCGGCTTTGTCGCGCGTAGCGCCTCCTCGGTGCAGACACCGGAGCTGACGACGAGGATGTCGTCGCCTTCCGAAAGCGTGCGCAGCTTGTTGAACGCGAATGGCGCCGAGAACAGCCGGGGGACTTCGCCGCGCAGGATGCGGACATAGACGGGCCCGTCGACGGCGTCTGCAACCTCAAGGACAGTCTCGACCTCGGTCGCGTCCCCGGTTTCCAGGATCGTCATGTTCGGCACGGCGCGCAGCACTGCGATGTCCTCGATCGCCTGGTGTGTGATGCCGCCGGGCGTGGTGATGCCAGGCAGGAAGCCCATCAGGCGCACCTTGCGGTTGGAATAGGCGATCGAATTGATCAGTTGGTCATAGGGGCGCCGGTAGAGGAACACCGAGAAGGTGTGGATGAAGGGCCGATAGCCCTGCATGGCAAGCCCGCCGGCAAAGGAGAGCATGTTCTGCTCTGCCATCCCCAGTGACAGGAACTGCTCGGGATGCCGGTCGCGGAAGCCGTCGACCTCGCAGGAGGACGTGAGGTCGGCCGAAAGGCAAAGCACTTCCGGGCGCGCAGTCGCGAACGCCTCGAAGGCACCAGCATAGGGGCGGTTGACGATTTCGACCATGGTCAGGCCCCTTCCATTTCGTTCGGGCTGATGCCCAGTTCGACAGCAAGCGCCGCCTGCATCTCAAGCCTTTCTTCCGCACTCTTGAAGCGTACGTAGTGAAGGCGTGGAAAACGCTTCTTGAGGAAATTCATGCCCTGGAACGGCGATGTGTTGGCGAGAATGATCAGCGGCTTGCCCGGCTCGGCGCTGTCTGCAGCGTTGCGCATAGCTTCAAGGTCGTGCCCGTCGATCGAGCGGCACGTCGCGCCGAAGGCGGCAACCCGCCCGGCAAGGTCGCCGAGATCGAGAACCGAGGACATGGCGCCGTCGCATTGCTGGCGGTTGACGTCGACGATCACGCGGATGTTGTCGATGCCATGATGGGCCATGGCCGCCAGGCATTCCCAGGTCTGGCCCTCCTGGAATTCACCGTCGGACATGTAGACCCAGACCTTGCCCGGCTCATTGCGCTTCTTGCGGGCGAAGGCGACGCCTGCGGCCATCGAAAGCCCCTGGGCGAGTGAGCCGGTCGTTACCTCCATGCCCGGGCTGTGCTCGGCGCCGATCATCTCGACCGAGCTGCCGTCCTTGTTGAAGTGGTCGAGCGCGTGCTCGTCCATGCGGCCGGTCTCGATCAGCGCGCAATAGATCACCAGCGCATAATGCGCCGGAGAGATGAAGAGGCGATCGTAGTCCGGGGTTGCCGGCCCATGATAGCCGGCGCCGGTAAATGCGTCGGGATTGTCGGCCGAGGGAACGCCGCGAAACGGCAGCGGCACTTTCGGCAAGGTCGGTTCGCCGAGCTTCAGGAACTCGTTATAGAGCAGCGCGAGACTTTCGGCGGCCGAGCACGCCTGGCTCAGGTAGCCGCCGTTGTTCTTCATCGTGTGAAAGAAGACGCGGCGGCGAATGCCGAGCGCGATTTCTTCCGTGGTCTTCTGGTTGGTCAGGCTCACGGGTCAGCTCCTTTCCGGAAACAGCGCTTTGAGGCCCTGCGGCGACGCCGTGGCGACGCCGCGCTCGGTGATGAGGCCCGTGATCAGCCGCGCCGGCGTCACGTCGAAGGCCGGGTTCGCAGAAGGGCTACCTTCCGGCGAGACGCGGACCGAGATAACAGTGCCATCGGGGCCGCGCCCCTGGACGAAACTCACTTCGTCACCGGTGCGCTCTTCGATCGGGATTTCCTTGACGCCGTCCTTGACCGTCCAGTCGATGGTCGGTGACGGCAGCGCCACATAGAAGGGCACATCGTTGTCGCTGGCGGCGAGCGCCTTCAGATAGGTCCCGATCTTGTTGCAGACATCGCCGTTGGCCGTCGTGCGGTCGGTGCCGACGATGACCATGTCGACGGCGCCGTGCTGCATCAGGTGGCCGCCGGCATTGTCGACGATCAGCGTGTGCGGCACGCCATGGCCGTTCAATTCCCAGGCGGTCAGCTGCGCACCCTGGTTGCGCGGCCGGGTCTCGTCCACATAGACATGCACGGGAATACCCGCCTCGGTCGCCATGTAGATCGGTGCCGTCGCAGTTCCGTAATCGACGGTCGCGAGCCAGCCGGCATTGCAATGGGTGAGGATGTTGACCGGTTCGCCGGGCTTCTTCGTCGCCGCGATCTCGCGGATGATCTTCAGGCCATTGGCGCCGATCGCCCGATTGAGCTCGACGTCCTCCTCGGCGATCTCGCCAGCGCGCCGGTAGGCGGCCTCGGCGCGCTCGTCGACGGGCAGCGGCCGCAGGAACTGCCGCATGGCCTCGAGCGCCCAGCGCAGGTTGATGGCCGTCGGCCGCGTCTCGTTGAGCTCCTCCCAGACCGCGTCGAGATGCCTGTCAGACGGATCCTTCGCCATGGCGATCGCAATGCCATAGGCGGCGGTGACCCCGATGAGCGGCGCACCGCGCACCCACATGTCGCGGATGGCGACGGCGACATCGGCCACCGTCTTCAGCGTGACGATCCGGAACTCGTGCGGCAGCCAGCGCTGGTCGATGATGTCGACCGAGCGGCCGTCGGCGTTGAGCCAGATCGTATGGTAGTGCTTGTCTCCGACTTTCACGAAAGTGTCTCCTGCTGAAGCCGTTGCGCCGTGGCGCGAATGTCCCTGAGGCTCGCAATGCGATCCCGGTTGACGGCGAGATGACGTCCGAGCTTCAGCGCCTTGCTTTCGCACCGGGCGCGGCGGCTGAGGTCGTCAATGGTTTCGAAATCGGCATTGTGGGCAAGGCCGAGGATGCGCCTGAGAATCTCGACCCCGGCAAAGCCAAGCATCTCGCGATAGATTTCATCGAGAACGATGGCCAGCGCCTGCTCGGAACCGAACGGATCGTCCCTGTCTTCGAACAGGCTTGCCTGGTAGAGGATGCCCTTGCGTTCGCTCCGCCACAGAGCCGAAAACTCGTCACAGAAGGTCTCCCAGATCGTGTCGACGGTATCCAGCAGGTAGGCGCGCATCCGGTCACGTTCGCCGGCGGCCGCCTCGTGACCATCCTGCGAGAAGTAGCTCATCCAGAAATTGGCGAGCAGCATGCCGACATCGAAGCTGATCGGACCGTAGAAGGCGAACTCCGGATCGATGACGCGCGTCTCGTCGTCGGTGACCATGACCGAGCCGGTGTGCAGGTCGCCGTGGCAGAGGGTTTCCGCCTTGGCGGAAAAGATGTGCTTCAGCCGCTGGGCCTCGACCTTGAGGTCACGGTCGCGACGCAGTTCCTCGACCAGGCCGTCGAGATGCGGGCTCGTATGCCGGTTCATCTCCGCCTCGAAATAGGGATCGGAGAAGACGAGGTTTTCGGTGATGTCGCAGAGCTCGACATTGTCGGCGAAGAGGGCGAGGTCGGCCTTCTTCTCGCGCGTCGGCATTGCGAGGTCCGAGCCGCGAAAGAGAGTGCGGGCGGTGAAGAGCCCGAGGTCGCGCCCGATCTTCGGCGGCATGCGCCCCGCAATCAGCGCACGGCGCAGGATCACGTGCGGCGTCAGATATTCCATGATGATCATCGCCTGCTCGGCGTCGAAGAACAGGATGTCCGGGACCATGCGGGGATCGCGCGCCGCCTGGCGGATGAGGGCATGATATTCGAAGAACGAGCGCTTCAGGGGCAGCGGCCAACGCTCGCCGACGAGCCTTACATAGGGGAGCGCCTGTTTGACGATGGCAGCACCTTTCTCGCCCGTGACGATGAAGACGAGGTTGAGGTTGCCGTCGCCGACCTCCTTGACCTGCCAGCGGCCATGGTCGCTGCCGATCCTGTCGCAAAGGGCTGTATTGCCGCTCAATCTCGATGGCAGCGTTTCGGCGCTCAGTGCCTCGAAAACGTGCTTGTCCATATGGTTCCTCCTGTCGGCATGACCGGCCTTTGCCGCTCCTCGTCATGCTGTCGTGGCCCATAGGTAATTCGTCATTCTGTCAAATGTCAATCGCCTTGACATTTGATGGATGACCATCCTAACCTGCCTTCATTGGGAGGAGAGCATGAGCGAACAAGCAGTGTTTCGCATCGAGGGCGTGCGCAAATCCTTCGGGCTGATACCGGTCCTGAAGGGCGTCGATCTCGAATTGCGCAAGGGTGCCGTCACGGTGCTGATGGGGGCCAACGGCGCTGGAAAGTCGACACTGGTGCGCATCCTCAGTGGCGTCTACGCCAGGGATGCCGGAGATATGCTTCTCGGCGATCACGCCTTTGCGCCGGCAACGCCGGCCGAGGCGATCCGGGCCGGCGTGGTGACGGTTCACCAGAACATCAATGACGGCGTCGTCGCCGACCTTGATGTCGCCACCAATCTGACGCTCGACCGGCTGAACGGCCGCGGCGCGCGCCTCTTCTTCAATCCGCGCCGTGTCCGGCGCGAGGCGGCCGTTGTCGCCGCCCGCATGGGCCTTGCCATCGATCTCTCAGCCGATATCAACGACCTGACGCTGGCCGACCGGCAGATGGTGGCCATTGCCCGCGCCATGGCGCACGAGCCCGAGGTGCTGATCCTCGACGAGCCGACCTCGTCGCTGTCGAGCGCGGAGGCCGATCGGCTGTTCGAACTCCTCGACATGCTGAAAGCCCGGGGCGTTGCCATTCTCTATATATCGCACCGGATGTCGGACATTCGCAGGCTCGCAGACAGTATCGTCACGCTGCGCGACGGGCGCATAACCGGCCGCTTCGAAGGGGCGGATCTGGATTATGAAGGTGCCGTCAACGCCATGCTCGGGCAGAAGATTTCCGCAGGCGCCGTCACCGTGCGCGATGGTTCCGGCCCGGTCTTTTCGGTGAAGGGCCTGCGGCTGACGGAGACGTCGCGGCCGTTCGACCTGGCGCTGGGGGATGGTGAAATCGTCGCCGTTACCGGCCTCGTCGGCGTCGGCAAGACGGTGCTGGCCGAGACGCTGTTCGGCGCGCGGCCTCCGAAGGCCGGCCAGATGACGCTCGACGGCGTGCCCTATCGTCCGCAATCGACGAGCCAGGCGATTGCCAAGGGCGTGTTTCTGGTGGCCAAGGATCGTGCCGACAGCGGCATCGTTCCGGACTTCAACATTTACGAGAATATCAGCCTGCCGTTCCTGAAGCGGCTGTCGCGCTTCGGCATATCGAGCCGGCGGGCAGAGCGGGTAAAATCGCGGGCGCAGATCGCAGCGCTAGGTGTCGTCTGCCGCAGCGAGCGCGACGAAATGCACACATTGTCCGGTGGCAATCAGCAGAAGGTGATGGTCGGGCGCTGGCTTTCCGAGCCCTCGCGTCTCCTCATCCTCGACGAGCCCTTCCAGGGCGTCGACATAGCGGCCCGCCGCGATATCGGCGCCAAGCTGCGCGCGTCGGCTTCCGGCCGCGCCACCATCGTTTTCCTGACCGAACTCGACGAAGCCTTCGAGATCGCCGACCGCATTCTCGTGATGTCGGAACACACTGTAGTCGGCGAGCATCGTAACGCCTCGGTCGACGTCGAGCGGCTCCTGCAGGAGATCGCCGGTCAACATCATCAGCAGGACCAGCCCCATGAGCAGTGAACAGATGAAACCCGCGGCACCCGTCGCCTCAACGCTGCCGGCGCCACCAAGCCCCGCGTTCAGCCTGCGCGACGTCGCGATCAAATACGGCTTTCTCGTTCTTCTGGCCGGGCTGGTCGTCTATTTCTCGTCGGTGACGAGCGGCTTTTCCTCGCCGCAGAGTGCCGTCTTCATCCTTCAGTCCGTCTCGATCACCGGCATCCTGGCGCTCGGCGTGACCGCCACGCTCGTCGTCGGTGGCTTCGACCTGTCGATCGGCTCGGTCGCAACCACGTCGATGATGGCGTCATCCTACGTAATGGTGGTGATGGGCGGCGACGCGTTGACGGCAACGCTCGTCTGCCTGGCGATCGGCGTTCTCGTCGGCCTGATCAACGGCGTCATCATCGTCTATATGCGCGTGCCGGACCTGCTTGCGACGCTCGGCATGATGTTCCTGCTGCTCGGCCTGCAGCGCATCCCGACCGAGGGACGCTCGATCGCCGCCGGCATGACGCTTCCCGACGGATCGGTGGCCACCGGCACCTTCAGCCCCGCCTTCCTGGCCCTCGGCCGTCACCGCTTCGACCTGATCCTGCCGAACCTCGTGCCGGTCTCGGTCGTGGTGCTGATCGTGCTCGCGGTCGTGATCTGGTTCTTCCTCGAATATACCCGCTTTGGACGGATGATGTATGCGGTCGGCTCCAACGAGCGCGCCGCCGGTCTCGCGGGCGCGCCGGTCAATGCCTACAAGATCTCGGCCTATGTCATTTCGGGCGTCTTCGCCTCGATCGGCGGCATTCTGCTCGCCGCGCGCCTCGGCCGCGGCGACATCGCCTCGGGCAACAACCTGCTGCTCGACGCGGTCGCAGCCGCCCTCATCGGTTTTGCCGTGCTCGGCGCCGCCAAGCCGAATGCGTTCGGCACGGCGATCGGTGCGCTCTTCGTCGGCATCCTGCTGCAGGGCCTGACGATGATGAACGCGCCCTATTACACCCAGGATTTCATCAAGGGCGCCGTTCTCGTCATCGCCCTGATCTTCACCTTTGCGCTCTCGAAAAGAGGCAAACGCTGACGGGAAAACCCCGGACGCGGACAACAAACGTTCACCAGTGGAGGAGACTGAAATGAACTTTACACGCAGAGCAATGGGCAAGCTGGCGCTTGGCCTTGCCGGAACCGTGGCGTTCGCCACCGCATCCTTTGCCGCCGACATGCCGAAGCCCTTCGACAAGCCGGGCGACGTCAAGATCGCGCTCGTGCGCTATCTGTCGACCGGCGACTTCTTCCAGTCCTATCTTGCCGGCGTGGAGGCGCAGGCAAAGGCACTCGGCGTCCAGCTTCAGGTGCTCGACAGCCGTCAGGATGCTGCACTTCAGGCCGACATGGTCGACCAGGCGATCGCGCTCGGCGTGCAGGGCATCATCATCCAGCACGGCCTGACGGAATCGATGAAGGAAGCCGCCCAGCGCGCCGTCGATGCCGGCATCAAGGTCGTCGCCTTCGACGTCAACGTCGAAAACGAGAAGATCCCGCAGGTCGAGCAGTCCGACCGCGACCTTGCCCGCCTTGCCCTCGAGCAGGCGATCAAGGACAACGGCGACAGCTTCAAGGCCGGCTACGTCTACGTCGCAGGCATCGCGCCGCTCGACCGTCGCGACGAGACGTGGAAGGAGTTCAAGGCCAAGTATTCGGGTATCAACGAGATCTCGCAGTTCGGCACGATGGACAACCCGATCGCCAACTCGGTCGCCAACCAGGCGCGCTCGGTCATCTCCGCCAACCCTGACATCACGGTAATGTTCGCGCCCTATGACGAGTTCGCCAAGGGCGTGAAGATTGCCGTCGACGAAGCCGGCCTGTCGCAGAGCGTGAAGATCTATTCCGCCGACATCTCGACCTCGGATATTGCGGCGATGCGCGAGCCGGATTCCGCCTGGGCGGCAACCGCTGCCACCAACCCGGCCGTGGTTGGGCAGGTATCGGTCAGAACGCTCGCCATGCTGCTTGCCGGCGAGGATCCGGGCCGCAGCGTCATCGTGCCGCCGACGCTGATCACCCAGAAAGACCTGAACGATCAGGACATCAAGAACATGGAAGAGCTCGGCACCAAGCTGCCGCAGTTCGCCCATGCGGATGTCGCCATGCCGTCGTGGATGCCGAAGCCCTGATTGTACAGCTCTCGGACAAAGCGGCGGGGCGGTCGAAAGGCCGCCCCGTTTGCATTTTGTCGATATGGCTGGTTAGGCGGATGCCGCTTGCACCCGGCCAAGGCCGTCGCGCTTCCAGCGGTCCATCACCCGGCGCGCCATCGATGTTGTGATCACCAGATGCGAGGCGAAACCGCCCTTCAGTGCGGCCAGCAGCGGTTCGAACTTGCTGTCTTCCTGGACGACCAGCATGCGCTTCTTGATCGCGCGGATCGAGCCGAGGTCGGCGGAGATGCAGCGGCGGTTATGAGCGCAGTTTATCCATTGCCCGTCGCCGTCGATCAGTTGCCCGGCGATGACGCCGACGGCGCCTTCTTCGCCCATGCGGTGCATTTCCTCGGCGCTGAGCGCGCCGCATTTGACGAGGTGGCTGTCGTCTTCGATGCCACCGACGGAATAGAGCGCCAGATGACAGTCGGCGATGGTCGACAGTTGCTCGCGGATCACCGGCTCGCCGCGAAGCTCGTCTGCCAGCCGTTCGGACGACAGCACCAACGGTGCATAGAAGTTGATGCCTTCGGCGTTGAGCCGGCGCGCGATTTCCGTTGTGCACTGGTCCGGGCGATAGGAGTAGGGTGCGCCGAGATTGCCGCAGAGCTGGACCACGGTCACGCCGCGCAGGTCGGCGAAGGGCATGACGTCGGCAATATGGTAGACCGTGCGTCCCCAGGCGACGCCGACGCGGTCACCCTTGTTGATCAACTCGAGGAAGACCGATGCGGCCAGCACCGGCATTTCCGCCGTCGGGTCCATCGCCTGCCGGTCCTCGGGCACGATCCAGACCGATGTTACGCCGGTTGCATCCTCGAGTTCGCGCGCCAGCACGTCGTCGGTGAAAAGTTCGGTCGACGTGCTGATATTGACGATCCCGGTCTCGCGCGCCCGCCTGAGATAGGTTGCTACAGAAGCGCGGGATATCTCCAGTTTCTGTGCGACTTCGTCCTGCCGCAAGCCGTGGCTGTAGTAGAGCCAGGCGGCCTTGTGCATGATCTGGTCGGTGTTGCGGATGGGCATGGGGATCCTTCAGGCGACGATTTCTGACATTATTCACTGCCTGTGACATAAGTCAAATTCCGGTTCAGGCGATGCCGGTTTCAGGCATCCGCCACAGGCGGTCGCCCCGGCATTTTCCGGGCTTGCGCCTCTTCCATCAGCCATTGCACGAAATGGGCAATGGCCGGGCGCTCGATTGCCGCCGGTAGGGTCACGACATAGTAGGCGAATTCGCTCGGCCATGGGCGATCGATCGCGACGGCAAGGCGGCCATCGGCGATTTCTTCGCGCGCATAGATATCCCGCACAAGAGCAATGCCCTGGCCGGCGACAGCTGCCCGCACCAGCAGGAAGTCGTCGTCGAAGGAGGGGCCGCGTTCGATGCGCGGGTCATCCTGCGTGCCGAGCGCCTTCAGCCACAGGCGCCAGTCCGCGCGGGCCGAATCCTGCAGCAGCGGATAGGCAAGGCAATCGGATGGAGTCGTGATCGAAGCGCCAGCGGAAAGCAGCGCCGGACTTGCCACCGGGATCAGCTCGGGCGCCATCAGGCGCACGCTCTCAAGCCCCGGGTAGTCGCCAAGGCCATGACGGATCGCCACGTCCACCCGCTCCCGGCGCAGGTCGGTCAAGGTCGCCGACGCCTCCACCCGAACCTCGATGTCGGGATGCCGGCTGGTAAACCGACCGAGCCGCGGCACCAGCCAGGACGCCGCGAAAGACGGAACCGTGCAGACGGTTACAGACGCCGAGGCGTTGCTGGCCTCTAGCGCGTCGAGGCCGGCTTCGAGCTGGTCGAATGCCGAAAGAATGGCCGGATATGCCCTTGCGCCCGCTTCGGTCAGCTCCACGCCATAGCGCGTCCGGGAAAACAGCGTGATGCCCAGCCGCACCTCAAGCAGACGCACCTGCTGGCTGACCGCGCCCGGCGTCACCCCCATCGCTGCCGCCGCACGCTTGATGCTCGCATGGCGGCCGGTTTCGGCGAAGGCGCGCAGCGCCAGCAAAGGCAGGACTCGGCCCATGGGCGTTCCGTTCAGAGTTTAGAAATCAGACATGCTGCTGTCGCTATCGGCATCGACGGCTATCGATCCATTATCACCAACCTATAGAGAAAGGTAGATAAACCAGCCAATGCTATCGCCGGAAATGCAATATCGCGGATGGACCAAAAGATAGAATTTCTAAATTCTACGGCCAGGTTTCATCGTTTCCCCTGGCGTATGCGAATGCCTTAGCCTTCTCATCGGCGGCGCTTCCAGATCAGTCCCTTGTTCTCCCGCCGCCGACGAGGATGACATGATACCAACGGACAAAAGACCCAAATTCGATCCAGATAGAGCGATGGCCGTGCGCCATCGTCCGGGTGAAGATCTCCCTTTTCCTTTCGCCAGCTCCGATCGTCCTGAAAGCAGCGGCGACAGCCGTGCCCCGGCGAGTCCGTACAAATGATCGATCTCTACACCGACGCCTCACCCAATGGCTTCAAGGCGACGATCGCCCTTGAAGAACTGGGGATGCCCTACCGTCTTCATCACGTGAAGATCGACGATGGCGAGAACCGGCGGCCTGTGTTTCTCGCGCTCAATCCGCACGGCCGCATCCCTGTCATCACCGACGACGAGACCGGCATCACTTTGTTCGAATCCGCGGCGATCCTCCTCTATCTCGCCGAGCGCTCGGGACGCCTGCTGCCGAAAGCGGAGAAGGCCCGTTGGCAGGCGATCCAGTGGCTGCAGTTCCATGCGGCAAGCATGGGCCCGATCCTCGGTCAGCGCGTGCATTTCGAAATGTTTGCGACGACGAAATCTGCCCCCGCCATCGACCGCTACCGCCAGCTGAGCGAGGAGATATTCGCCACACTCGATGCCCGTCTTGGCGACGTTCCGTGGCTTGCCGGCGACGACTATTCGATCGCCGATATCGCCACCTTCGGCTGGACCCATATCGCCGCGATCTGCGGTTTCGACTTTACCCGTCACCGGCATCTGGCCGGTTGGCACGCCCGCGTCACCGAGCGGCCCGCAGTCCAGCGCGGTGTTGCTCTGCCGGTTCCCGCGACCGGGCCCTGATGAAATTCTGAAAGGACCATACCATGACCATTGCAGCCACCACGGCTAGGCACGCCACGTTTTTGTCCGGCGCATCGTCCGACGCTTTTTCCGGTCATCCCGGGTATCGGCGCATGTTCGCGCCGGAGCAGCTGACGCTCGGGATCTTCCTGCCGCTGCGCTTCTATCGCGGCGACATGAGCGTGCTGGAAGGGCAGGCGGATCTCGTCACCGAGATCGACCGGCGCGGCTTTGCCGCGGTCTGGGTGCGCGACGTGCCGTTGTTCGATCCGAATTTCGGCGATGCAGGCCAGCTGTTCGACCCTTTTACCTACCTGTCCTATCTTGCGGCCCGAACCGAAAAGGTCGCGCTTGCGACGGGAAGTGCCGTCTTTTCCCTGCGCCACCCGATCGATCTCGCCAAGGCCGCAACCACGATCGATCGTCTGTCCGGCGGGCGTCTCGTCCTCGGCATCGCTTCCGGCGATCGGCCGGTCGAATTCCCGGCCTATGGGCTCGACATGGATGGCCGCGGCGAACGTTTCGCCGAGACGGTCTCCTATTTCCGCCAGCTGATTGCGCCGGGGCGCCCGGCGATCCGCTCGAGCCTCGGGACCCTTGAGGGTGTCGACTTCCTGCCGAAGCCTGCCACGGGCCGAATTCCCCTTGTAATCACCGGCTCGAGCCGCCAGCAGCCCTCATGGGTGGTCGAACACGCGGATGGCTGGCTGACCTATCCGCAGCCGACGCATACGCCGGAAGGTCCGAAGCGGCTGGCGCAAAACATCCGTGCCTGGCGAAACCAGATCCCTGGCGGTGGGTTCCGGCCGCATATGACCAACGAGTGGCTGGATCTCGTCGACGATCCCGATTTCCCACGCACTCCGCTTCGCGGCGGGTTTGTGCTGAAGACAGGACGCAAAGGGCTGATCGATCTTCTTGGCGAATGGCAGCTTGCCGGCGTCAACCACGCCGCACTCGGCATGCAGTTCGCGGAACGCCCGGCCACGGAGATCATCCAGGAACTTGCCGAGGAGGTGCTGCCGCTGTTTCCTTCGCTGGAGGGGCCGGTGCCGCTGTCGGCGAAATGGTGACTGCGGGCGGACATCCGGCCTCCACGACCGAGGACGTCAAGACGCTCTTTGCCCAGATGCCGACTGCCGTTGCGGTGATCACCGTCGGGAAAGCAGAAAAGCGCTACGGCGCGACAGTCGGCAGCCTCAATGCGCTCTCGCTCGATCCACCGTTGCTGATGTTCGCCATGAAGCGGGGATCCGGTCTTCTTGAGCGGCTGGCGGCGGACACCACCATCGGCATCAATCTTCTGGCCGATAGCCAGCAGGCGCTCGCCCGTCGCTTCGCAACGCCGGGGATCGATCGGTTCGAGGACACGCGCTGGTGCGAGGAACATGCCCTGCCGCGGATCGACGGGACACTCGCATGGCTCACGGCGCGGGTGCGCGACCTCCTGCCGCTCGGCGACCACGTGCTGCTGACCGCCGCGATCGTACATGGCGAAACGGAACAGCGCTTGCCGCTCATCTACTGGAAGCGGGCGTTCCACAAGCTAGGGGCTGTTGAGAGCAGCGCCGCTCCCTAGCGGCGATCCGTCCGTGCGGCCGCGCCCCTGCAATGCGCCGCTCAGAGCGTTGCACGAACAAGCGCCGTTATCGCTGCGCTTGTTCGCGATACCGCCGACCTGTCACGTCTGGCAGGAGCGCGCATCGACCGGCAGCACCGTCGGCTCGCCGTCGGCGTGGCGCAGCGTGAAGTGGTCGAAATTGGCGATCGAGGCGCAGGAGTGGTTGGGGAAGACCCGCACCCGGCTGCCGAGCGGCAGGGGGCGCCCAGAGAAGGGAACGAAACCATGCTCCTCGGAGAGCCGCTCGAGCGTCCACATGCCCGCTTCGCTGTTCCCCTCGGCGCTGACCACCGTCCCGAATCCGGCGCCGCCCATGCCGTGGGCGCCGCGGTCGGAACTCATCGATTTCGAGCCGGCGTCGAGGATGAAGTGAGTGTCGTTGGATGCGACGACCCGGGCGACGACGGAAAGCGCCAGATCGTCGGCGGTGCAGACGCCGAGCCGAAGTGCTGTTCCGTCAAGAAAGACGTAATTGCCGGGACGGATGCAGTCGACTTCAGGGGCCACAGGGGCGCCAAGGCAGGTCGGCGTCGCGCCGACGGAAAGGCAATCGACGGCGATGCCGCGCGCGCGCAGCTTGCCAGCGAGACCGATGAGATCAGCCGCTTCGTCCCGGGCGACCTTTGCCAGGGCCTCCGGCCCATTGGCGGCGTAGGAATGACCGGCATGCGAGAGCAGGCCGGCAAGGCACAAGCCCTCGGCGGACGCGATCCGGGCGCAGAGTTCAAGGGCTGCCGGATCGTTCGGCTTAACGCCGACACGCCCGAGGCCGACATCGACCTTGAGGAATACGCCAATCTCGACGTCGTGGTGCTTCGCGGCGGCCGAAAGCGCATCGACGCCCGCTTCGCTCGCCGCAATCGTGCGCAGCTTCGTGCCGCGCGCCTTGACCACGGGCAACAGGCGGTCGAGCGACTGCGCCTTGACGATGGGATAGGCGAGGATGATCGCGGGGATGCCGGCTTCGGCAAAGACCAGCGCCTCGCTCGGCTTGGAGGCTGTAATGCCAAGTGCGCCGAGCGCCAGCTGCTGTCGGGCGATGTGGACGCTCTTATGCGTCTTCACATGCGGGAACATCGCGGCGCCGGCCGCATCGGCGCGGTGCTGCATGGCGAGCATGTTGCGCTTGAGTCGCGCTTCGTCGACTTCGATATAGGGTGTGGGGCGTTCCGCCGCCGCCGGGCGCCAGAAGCCCGAGGCCGAGGGCCCGGTGGAACCCATGGTGATGTCAGTGGTCGCGTTGCCGGCAGCGGTTGGCGCCGCTACCGTCACTTCGGAAGTGGTCATTTTGCGTGCTCTGATCTGGAAAGGGAATTGCTGGCTCTGTCAGCCCGTCGCGACCTGCCGAACGAAATGGGTCGATGAGATCTGGTGCATCGGCAGCTCGCGGGGCACGAAGTCCGGCGCGCGCACAGCGCTCGGAATTTCGTCGGACATCGGCTGTCGTCCTTCCGGACGGCGCGTCGGATCGGCGATCGGCACGGTCGACAGCAGCTTGCGGGTATAGGGATGCTGCGGATTGCCGAACACCGAGCGGCGATCGCCGATCTCGACGATCTCGCCGAGATACATGACAGCGACCCGGTGGGCGATGCGCTCGACCACGGCCATGTCGTGGCTGATGAACAGAAGCGCGATCTGCATTTCGCGCTGCAGGTCCATCAAGAGGTTGATGACCTGCGCCTGGATGGTCACGTCGAGCGAGGCGACGGCCTCGTCGGCAACGATCAGGCGCGGGCTGAGCGCAAGCGCGCGGGCAATGCAGATGCGCTGGCGCTGGCCGCCGGAAAACGCATGCGGATAGCGCTCGAGGTGTTCGGGAGACAGCTCGACCTTGGCCAGAAGCTCGGCGGCACGGGCGCGCATCATCTCGGTCGAGCCCAGCTTGTGCACCCGCATCGGGTCCATCAGCGATTGCTCGATGGTCATGCGCGGGTTGAGCGAGGAGAACGGGTCCTGGAAGACCATCTGGGCGTCGCGCCTAAAGCGTGCGAGCACCGCGCGCGACGCACCGATCAGTTCGGTGCCGTCAAAGCGGATCGAGCCCGAGCGCGGCCGGTCGAGCTGCATGATCGAGCGGGCAACCGTCGATTTGCCGCAACCGGACTCTCCGACGAGAGCCAGCGTCTCGCCCGGAAAAATGTCGAAAGAGACGTTCTCGACCGCATGGACGCGGCCGGAAACATGGCCGAACAGTCCGGCCTTGAGATCGAAGCGCGTCACCAGGTTGCGCACAGAGACGAGCGGCTGGCGGGTATCCTTCATCGGTGCGGACGCGTTCATTCTGTCACCTCGGCGAGCACACGCTCGGGTTCGAACACCAGCAAGGGAAATTTCTCCGGCGCATCCTTGTCGGCCATGCTGCCAAGGCGGGGCACGGCGGAAATGAGCGCGCGGGTATAGGCATGGTTCGGCCGGGCGAAGATGTCGTAGACCGAGCCGGTCTCGACGATTTCGCCTTTCAGCATGACGCAGACGCGGTCGGCGACTTCGGCAACCACGCCCATGTCGTGGGTGATGAACAGCACCGACATGCCGATTTCGTGCTGCAGCGCGCGCACCAGATCGAGGATCTGCGCCTGGATGGTCACGTCGAGGGCCGTCGTCGGTTCGTCGAGGATCATCAGCGACGGGCGGCAGGCAAGGGCGATGGCGATCATCACCCGCTGGCGCATGCCGCCGGAGAGCTGGTGGGGATACTGGTCGAGCCGGCGCTCGGCGTCGGGCACGCGCACCAGCTTCAGCGTGTTGAGCGCGATCTGGCGCGCCTCATCCGGCGTCTTGTCCTGGTGATGGATCACCGCCTCTGCGATCTGGTCGCCAACGGTGAAGACCGGGTTCAGGCTCGACATCGGATCCTGGAAGACGATCGAGATGTCGGCGCCGCGAAGGGCCTCGACGCGCTTGTCGGAGAGCTTGGCGAGGTCGGCCACCTTGCCGTCCTTCAGCCGCATCAGCACCCGCCCGCCGGTGATCGTCGCGCCGTCATATTCGGTCAGGCGCATGATCGTCATGGCCGTGACCGATTTGCCCGATCCGGATTCGCCGACCAGCGCGACGGTCTCGCCCCGGGCGATCTGGAACGAGACGCCGCGCACCGCGCGCAGCTGCGCCCTTGTGCCGGCCGCGAAGGACACTTCGAGGTCTTCCACGGAAAGGATGACATCCTCGGGCAGTTCAGGTGTTGCGGATTTGGAAAGCAGCATCAGCACAGGGACCCGTTTTCGAGGGGCGTTGTGTCCTCAGGTCTCGCAACGGGGTCGCATCCTGTCAATATGGGAGCTTGGGCCGGTTGCCACGCCAGACTGCATCGCTGCAGGTGCTCTGTGGGTTGCAGCGGGCCGGTTGCACCAGCAAAATCGAATGAAATCAATGTGTCGCGATTGTGGCAGGCGAAACTATGCGCATTGTGCATTGTATCGCCTGTCTTCGCATATCGCATCGCACACTCGATATGGGAGGGTCCGGTACCTCAGGCGGCGTCGATCGCGCTGTCGAACCCGCTCTTGTATTGCGGCAGTGCGGCACATTGTTTGAGGTGCTGCCACAAGGCATCGCTGTCATGGCTGCCGGCGCCGGCGCGGCGGAAGATCCGGATCTCCAGCTCCAGCGACATCTGCTGGCCGCCGATCTGGGCAAGGCGCCCCTGCCGCATCGCCTCGGAGACGCAGATCTGCGGCAGCCAGGCGACGCCGCGCCCGGCGACCGCCATATGTTTCAGGCCGTCGGCAAGGCCCGACTGGTAGACGGTGCTGAGGTTGAGCGGGCGGCGCCAGCGCGATTGAATGAGTGTCGCCAGCTTGCCGATGTAGCCGTCGCTCCAGGAATAGGCGAGATAAGGGATTTCCGTTGTTTCAGGCACGTCGATGTCGAAGAGCGGTCGGCCGCTGTCGTCGGTTCCGGAGACGAGAATCAGCCGATCCTTGCCGATCTGCAGGGATTCGAACGGGCCACCCTCCAAGACCGGTGGGCCGTCGGGGTGGACATAGGTGATGGCAAAATCGCACTGGCCCGAGCACAGATGGTCGATGCTTTCGAGGAAGTCGGCGGCATGCATGCTGGTGCGAAGCGGCAGGCGCGAGATCAGCGGCGAGCCGATCCATTTCGGGAAAAAATACATCGCCAGCGTATGCAGCGAGGTGAAGGTGAGCATCGCCGAGCTTTCGCCGGCGACGTTGCGGCAGTCGGTGCGCAGCCGATAGGCTTCGCGTACCAGCCGCTGGCAGCCCGGCAGAAACATCGTGCCGGCCCGCGTCAACTGTACGGGATAGGTGCTGCGGTCGATCAGATCGGCGCCGATCCAATTCTCCAGCGATTTGATCCGCCGGCTGAAGGCCGGTTGGGAGATGTTGCGCGCCGTCGCTGCCGTCGAGAAATTTCTGGTCGCGGCGATTTCCAGAAAATCTTCAAGCCATTGCAGTTCCATGCCGGCCCTCATGCGTGTTTTGCATAGTCTATCCTAACTACACATTGGACAGACCGGCAAGCGCTCTTCTAGCCTCCCCTGTAACGAGAAGAAAACTTCCGCCTCCACCAAATGGGAACAACGATGAAACGCACCTTAGCCCTAGCCCTCTGCCTGGGGCTCGGCATCGCGGCTGCGCCCGCTATGGCCGAGACCAAGAACCCCGGCACTTTCGTCTTCATGTGGACCGACGACATCCAGTCGTTCGACCCGGCCTATATCGCCAACACGCCGAGCTCCTACGGCGCACTCAACATCTACAGCCGGTTGCTGAACTTCAACGGCTCGAAGATCTCCGAGTTCGTGCCGTCGCTTTCAACCGAGGTGCCCTCGCTTGAAAACGGCCTGATCAAGCAGGCCGATGACGGCTCGGTGAGCTATACCTTCCCGATCCGCAAGGGCGTCTTTGCCCACAAGGTCGGCGTCAAGGGCGCCGATGGCAAGGTCACCTGGGAATACTACGACAAGCTGACCGACGCCCAGAAGGCGACGATCGAGCCGGGCTTCGGCCAGATTACGCCCGAGGACGTGCGCTACTCGCTGTTGCGCGCCATTCTGCAAGGGCAGTCGTGGATGTCGAACGCGATCACCGAGGTGATCACCGCCGGCAAGTACACCGACATCGCAAAATGGGTCGAGACCGAAGGCAAGGTCAAATCGATCGACGACGCCAGCCCCGAGGTCCTGCGCAAGGTCTACGACCAGCTCGCCTCGCAGATCGTCGTCGACGGCGACAATGTCACTTTGAAATTGCCGAAGTCGTTTCCAGCCACGCTCGGCGTAATCGCGCTGCCGTTCGGCACCTCGGTCCTCGACAAGGAATGGGTCGCCTCGGTCGGCGGCTGGGATGGTTCCGGCGATACCTGGAAGACCTATTACCGTCCCGAACTCGGCGCCAACCCGCTGTTTGCCGAGGAAAACGGCACCGGGCCCTTCATGCTCGAGGAATGGGACCGCACCGACCGGCGCATCACGCTGAAGCGCTTCGACAACTATTTCATGGGACCGGCCAAGCTCGAACGGGTGGTCATGCGCACCGTTCCGGAATGGACGACGCGGCGGCTGCAGCTTCTGTCCGGTGACGCCGATTTCGTTACGGCCCCGGTCGAGTTCATCGACGAGCTGAGCAAGACCGAAGGCGTCAAGGTCATCGACGGCCTGCAGAAGGTGTTTTCGCGCGGCGTCTTCTTCGCCTGGCCGCTCGACGACAACGACAATCCGGCGATCGGCAGCGGCAAGCTCGACGGTGCCGGCATTCCGCCGGATTTCTTCGCCGACATCGATGTGCGCAAGGGCTTCAACTACGCCCAGAACTACGATGCGCTCTTGACCCAGGTGCTGCTCAACAAGACGGTGCAGTCGCGCGGGCCGACGGTGCGCGGCATCATGGGTTACCGCCCGGATTCGCCCGTCTACAGCTACGACCCCGCCAAGGCCGAGGAACATTTCAAGAAGGCGTTCGGCGGCAAACTCTGGGATACCGGCTTTACCTTCACCGCCTATGTGACCGAAGGGTATCCGCAGCTGACAGCAGCACTTTCGGCGCTGCAACAGGGCCTGTCTCGCATCAATCCGAAGTTCAAGATGCAGATCCAGGCGCTGCCATGGGCATCCGTTTCGGACAAGCTCAACAACCGCGAAAAGCCGGCAGCACCTCTGACGGTGATGGGTTGGGGACCTGACTATTCCGATCCGGGCGGTCCGCTCGGTGCGGCCAGCTACTACCTCTCGCCCACGGGTCTCGTCGGCGGCATGGTCGGCCAGGGCTACCGCGACCTGATGGCGGAGAAGTTCAAGCCGCTTCTCGACGAAGCCTGGGCCTCGGTCGATCCCGCCGTGCGCGAGCCGATCTACGCCAAGCTGCAGGAAATGTCCTACGAATACGCCACCACCCAGTTCCTGTGGGAAGACTTCGGCTACGTCGTTACCCGCAGCAACATCGATGGTTATGTCGACAACATGATCCTCTACGGCGCCTGGGACTTCTACCCGGTGACCAAGGCCAACGACTGATTGGCGACGGAGGGTCGGGCGGCAAGCTCCGCCCGACCCTCCCTGCTTCATTTTCCCTGAAATCGGAACGTGTGAACCGTGCTGAATTACGCACTCAGACGACTGATGATGCTGCCGATCGTCCTCTTCGCCCTGTCGTTGATGATCTTCGCGCTGCAGATGTCGCTTTCGCCGACGCAGAGACTGGCGGCCTATGCGCCGTCGCCCGACTATCTGAAGGGCGGCCAGGAAAGCATCCGCCGGATGATCGAGCAGTATGGGCTGAACGATCCCTTCTACATCCAGTACGGCCGCTGGATCGGCGGTATCCTGACCGGCAATCTCGGCTGGTCGGAGACCGCTCGCCAGCCGGTGTCGACGGCGCTGATGTCGCTGTTTCCGGCGACGCTGGAACTGGTGGTGCTGGCCTTCGTTCCCTGCCTGCTGCTCGCCGTCTTTCTCGGCTCGCGGGCGGGCATCTACCTCAACCGCTGGCCCGACCACGTCATCCGCATCTTCACCATTCTCGGCTGGTCATTCCCGGTCTACGTCTTCGGCCTGTTGATGCTCTTGATCTTCTATTCGGCGCTCGACTGGTTCCCGCCCGGCCGGCTCAGCCAATGGGCCCAGACCGTGGTCAGCTCCAGCGATTTCGTGCGCTATACCGGCGCCAATACCGTCGATGCCCTGCTCAACGGAAATCTGGCGATCTTCGGCGACGCACTTCGACATCTGGCAGCCCCCGTGATCACGCTGACCTATGTGAATGTCGCCAGCATGACGCGGGTGATGCGCACCTCGATGCTGGAAACCCTGCGCCAGGATTATGTGCGCACGGCCCGGGCCAAGGGTCTGCCGCGCCGCGTGGTCGAACTGCGTCATGCCCGGCGCAACGCGCTCCTGCCGCTGGCAACCATCGCCGGCATGGAGCTCGCGGTGATGATGGGCGGCGTCGTCATCACCGAAACCATCTTCGACTATGCGGGCCTAGGCCAGTTCGCTGCCAAGACCGCCGCCAATCTCGACTTTCCCGCAGTGCTCGGCTTCGGCCTCTATTTCGCGGTCGTTCTGGTGGTCATGAACCTGGTCGTCGATCTCATCTATCCGTTGCTCGATCCGAGGGTGAAGACGCAATGAAGTTTCTTCGCTATCTCGCACGCAATCCGGTGTCGCTGTTCGGTGTCGTGATCCTTTTGGCCTTCGTGCTCATCGCCGTCTTCGCGCCGGTGCTTGCGCCACCGCAAAGCTTCCAGCTTTCGCCCTATGATACCCCACGCGCCGGCTTTCTGGCCACGCCGCAGCCGCCGTCGCCGGAGGCCGTCTTCGGCACCACGCAAGGCCAATACGACATCTACTACGGCGTCGTCTGGGGCACGCGCACGGCGTTCAAGATCGGGCTCGGGGTCGTCGCTATCTCGGTCTTGATCGGCACCGTCATCGGTGCGGTCGCCGCCTATTATCGAGGGGTCGTCGAGGAAGTGCTGATGCGCATCGTCGACGTGTTCATGGCCGTGCCGTTCCTGATCGCGGCCATGGTGCTCACAGCGCTGCTCGGCAAGGGCATCGTGCCGATCACCATCGCGCTCACCACCTTCGGCTGGATGAGTTATGCCCGTATCGTCAGAAGCGAGATCCTGCGGATCCGCGAGATGGATTACATCCACGCGGCCCGCAGCTACGGCGCCAGCGATCTCCGGCTGATCGTGCTGCATATCCTGCCCAATGCCATGTTCCCGGTGCTTGTGCTGGCTACGATGGCGACCGGCTCCATGGTGCTGTCGGCCTCGGCGCTCAGCTTCCTCGGCGTAGGCACCGAAGAAGGTTATGCCGACTGGGGGCAGTTCATTGCCTATTCGCGCAACTGGATCGTCGGCCAGCCCGGCAACCCCTTCCAGTTCTGGTACACGCTGGCTTTCCCTGGCGCTGCCGTCTTCCTGTTCGTGCTGTCGTGGAACCTTGTGGGCGATGCGCTGCGCGACATGCTCGACCCCCGCCACGCCCATTGAGACCCAATCCCTTTAGATCAAAGGAGCATTTCCGATGTCCTTACTATCTGCCGCCTCGATCCAGCTTTTCGAGGATCTGATCCGTCATGAGGTCGAAGACAAGGCGATCCCCTCGATCTCCTATGCCCTCGTCGACCGCGACGGCGTGCTTGCCGAAGGCCATGTCCAGCGCCACGACCGCCATTTCGCGATGGGCAAGGACACCTGCTTCCGCATCGGCTCGATCACCAAGACCTTCACGTCGCTGGCGATCATGCAGCTGGTTGAAAAGGGCCTCGTCGACATCGACGTCGACGTCTCGACCTATCTGCCCGGCTTCAAGCCGGAGAACCCGTTCGCGGGCGCCGAGGGTGGTCCCTACGGCTCGGTCATCAGCCTGCGCAAGCTGATGACCCACACGGCCGGCATCGTGCGCGAGCCGAAGAGCGGCCATTATCTCGACGCCACCCGACCGCCGCTCGAAGACACGGTCAACGAGCTGGCAAGCTCCGTCCTGAAGCAGGACCCGAGCCTCGGCGTGATGCACTATTCCAACGCCGGCATCGCCGTCGTCGGTCGGGTGATCGAGACTGTGACCGGAAAGAGCTATTCCGACTATGTCGCCGCCAACATCCTGAAGCCGCTCGGCATGGACGGCTCGTCCTGCGGCATGGCACCCGGCATTCGCGAGCGGCTTGCACCGGCCGACATGTGGACGCTCGACGGCGATACGCCCGCGCCGGTCTTCAGCCTCGGCGGCTCGCCGGCCGGCAACATCTTCTCCACCACCGGCGACATGGCGCGTTACGCCCAATGCCTGCTGCGCGGCGGCTTCGATGCCGAGGGCAATTCCATCATCTCGCCGGCGTCGCTGCGTGAAATGTGGACGCCGTTCGGCAAGCGTCCGGCCGGCCACGACAAGACGCTCAACGGTTATGGCCTGTGCTTCGGTTCCGGTGACGTCGACGGCTGGACCTCCGTCGGTCATGGCGGCGCCGTCTACGGCTACGCCTCGCAGATGATGCTGCTGCCGTCAGCCGGCATCGGCGTTCTGATCTTCGCGACGCTTGATTTTGCCAACCAGATCGCCTCGCGGCTCGGTGTCGACGGCGTGCGCATCGCCCTTGCCGAACGCAAGATGGGCAAGATGCCGGAGCGGACCCAGCGTCCGCCGGAAATCTCCGACGCGCAGTTCAAGGCGTTGCCCGGCTACTATCGCGACGACGCCACGCAGGAGATCGTCGAGGTCAAATCCAAGGACGGCAAGATCTACCTGATGGGCGAGGGCGTGCCGCACCAGATCCGACCGGTCGCCGGCAACGACTTCGTCATCGACGGCCGCATTTACGGGCGCGGCGCCGACTATGCTCACATGAACCTCTCCTTCCCGGAAGACGGCAAGCTTTCATGGAAGGACGCGACATGGACCCGCATCGACGCGCCCGCCGACGAGACCGTGCCCGACGCGATCGCAGCGCATCTCGGCGAATACGGACCCGACTTCAACATCACCTACCTGACCTATAGCCATGGCGGGCTGAAGTGCCTGATCGAATACTTTTGCACCCACACCTGCGAGCCGGTCGAGGAAGGGCGGTTCCGCATGCATGGCCGCCTCTACGAGGACGAAATCCTCGAACTCGATGCCGTCGACGACAACGGCAAGCGCGGTATCCGGGTCGGGCCAATGTTCCTGGAGCGGCGCGGTTCGTCCCAGGCGGAAGCGGCGTGAACCGGACCATGACCGCTCCGATCAGGATGGAGTCACCCCTGGGCGCCCGCATGTTCATCGGCGGGCGCGAGGTCGACTACTATTGCGGCACGTCCTACTTCTGCCTGCACGGCCACCCCGAGGTGATCGAGGCGGCCTGCGACGCCACAAGGCGTTACGGCATGGGACCGGGCACGCTCGCCCACATGCAGGTCTATGCCGATCTGCAGGAGCGGCTGCGCGACTGGTTCGGCGTCGAAGAGGTCGTCTACATGATCTCCGGCTACACCAGCCCGATGGTGCTGTTGCAGGGGTTGCGCGACGATTTCGATGTCATCCTGATGGATTCCGCCACGCATTACAGCACGCGCGACGCAATCCCGACGCTCGGCAAGCGGATCCACGAGTTTCGCCATGCCGACCCAGACGATCTGGCCACGCAATTGTCGCTGCGTGTAAAACCGGGCGAGCGGCCGGCGGTGCTGACGGACGGCGTGTTCCCGTCCTCCGGCAGGCTTGCGCCGCTTGCCGATTATCGCCAGGCGATGGCGCGCTATGACGGCGCGCTTCTGTGCATCGACGATTCCCATGGCGTCGGCGTGCTCGGCGAGACCGGTCGCGGCTCGCTGCAGCATGCCGGGCTCGAAAGCGAAGGCAATTATCTCGCCGGCACCATGAGCAAGGCATTCGGCGCGCTTGGTGGCGTCGTCCCCGGCGATACGGCGCTCGCCGAAAAGATCGCCCGCAACGCGATGATCATGCGCGGCGCCTCGCCGGCACCACCTGGCCTTGCGGCCGCGGCCGCCGCATCGCTGATGGTGCTGCAAACGACGCCGGAAAAACGCGCCAATCTCACCCGCAACATCAAGCATGTGCGCGGCGGACTGCGGGCGCTCGGCTTCGAGGTCGCCGATACGCCGGTGCCGATCGTCACCGTCAAGGGCGTGACCGATCTCGAACAGCTGCGCGACCGTCTGGCCGAGCGCGACATCATCGTGCGGGTGCAGCCGGCCGGTGGCTATTCCGATGCGCCTGATGTGCCGACACTGCGGCTCGCCGTGTTTTCAGAACATTCCCCGGCTCAGATCGATCGGCTGCTCAAGTCGATGGCCGAGCTTCTTTGAGAGATGAGAGAACGATCATGAAGGTTTTCATCAGTGCTGATATCGAGGGTACGGCGGGGATCACCGCCTGGGACGAGGCCAAGAAGGGCCATCCGGAATACGAGGAGTTCCGCGAATACATGACCGACGAGCTGGTGGCCGCCTGCGAAGGCGCCAAGGCCGCCGGCGCCAAGGAGATTGTCGTCAAGGACGCGCATTCGACCGCCCGCAACCTGATCCTGTCGAAGCTGCCCGCCTATGTCAGCATCATCAGGGGCTGGAGCGGCCATCCCGACCTGATGATGTTCGGCATCGACAAGAGCTTTTCGGCAGCGCTCTACACCGGCTATCACAACAAGGCCGGAACCGACACCAACCCGCTCGCCCACACCCTGACCGGCACGGTGTCGCGGCTCCTGATCAATGGCGAGGTGGCATCCGAGTTCACCTTGAACGCACTTTGTGCCGCGCGCTACGGCGTGCCCTCGGCGTTTCTCTCGGGGGACGCCGGCATGTGCGCCGAGGCCAAGGCGATCGCTTCGGGTATCGGCACCGTTGCCACCAGCGAGGGTTTCGGTCCGGCGACCCGTTCGCTGACACCAAAGGCGGCCGTTGCCGCCATTCGCGCGGGCGTGGAGAAAGCGCTGTCGGGCGATCTGAAGGCCTGCCTGCCGAAGCTTGCCGACCGTTTCGAGCTGGTCGTGGAATACACCACGCCGATCGAGGCCTATCGCGGCAGTCACTATCCCGGCGTCGAGCATGTCGCCGCGCGCACGCTGCGCTTCGAGGCCACGGATTTCTTCGAAATCCAGCGCGCCATTCGCTTCATCGTCTGAGCAAAGCTGTCGATGTCGGGTGCGACGTGGCGCCGCTCCCGGCCGCGCGGCGGTGGTAGGTCAGCGCCGCCCGCACGCAGAGAGCCAGCGGTCCGGTTGGCAACGCGCCAGTCGTCGGCATCAGCAGGGCGCGGTTCGCCTCGAAGGCAAAGTCGTGGCCGAAGTGAATGCGGAAGGTCGAGACCAGCGTCGTCTTGCAGTTGAAGAACACGGCGCATTGGCCGGGTGCCGATTCGGCGACGCCGAGGCGGATGGTCGTTCCGCTCTTGCTTGCCTGCGTCAGATAGGCCGGCTCCCCCCATTTCAGCGTTTCCGTAAGCGGCCCGACGCCTTCGGTCTCCCCGGCAACGAGGAAGATGAGATCGCGAACCTGCAGCAGGCGCGTCCGCGTGGCCTCGGCGTGGTGTGCAAACACTGCGGCAACAGCCGCCGGAACGGGAGGGCTCGTCATGGCGCGCCTTTCAGCGGCAGGTGGATGTCGGTGCGCAACTCGCTTTGCGGAACGAGGCGCGGATCGTTGAGATAGGCTTCGAAGACCGGCGCGTCGTCCGGCTCATTGCCTGATGCGGGCAACCAGACGCCGAGCAACCACCGATAGGCGCCGGGCATGGCCGCATAGGGACCGGTGTAGTTGAGCTTCGCGTAGAGGCCTGCGCGCAGCACGGTTTCCGTCAAGGGCGCGTCGAGTGCGATGGGACCGGCGATCGGCATGCAGGCACGCGAGCGCAGCTGGTCTTCGGGCCCAAGATCAGGATCGTCGAAGAACGCGCCGATCATCTCCGGCCGGTCAGGCAAGGCGCCACGCGCAGCAAGTTCGCCAAGGAGCCGACCCATCGCATGGTCGATCGTCATATAGGAGCCCCGGTGGTCTATCGACGCGCAACGCCGTTCGGGCAGGGTGACGACGCTCACCGGAAATCCGTTGCTGTCGCCGGCGGCGTGGGCAAGCTTGAAGGCCGCGTGCGAACCCTTCTCGCGATAGGCAGCGGGCGTGGTGTCGAAGGTATCTCGGAACGCCCGCCCAAATGTATCGGCCGACCCATATCCGGCGCGCGCGGCCACGGTGCCGATATCGGTATCGGAATTGGCGAGCCGGTCGGCGGCACGCTGCAGCCTCAACCGGCGAACGGTGGCCGCGATCGTCTCGCCGCGCATGGCCGAATAGATCCGGCTCCAGTGGTAGGGCGAAAGACAGGCGACGTCCGCCAGTTCATCGAAGGAAATGTCCTCGTCCAGATGCGCATAGACATGATCGATGACCCGGTTCATCCGGGTCTCGTAGCTCGCCTGTGTCTGTGCCTTGCGCATCGTCGCCACCTCGGATCTGCAATTCATTGGCAGATTTGCACGATAGCGACCGGCAAATCTTGCGGAAATGCGGATCGGGCGGACGCCCGCATCACAGTTTGCCATGCTGAGACATCCGCGCGCGTCGCGGTCGGTTAAAGAGCGCTGTCGTTGCCGCCAAAGCGACCGTCAGTAACTGAGCTTCGGATACCAGTCGGTGCCGCGCCCGTCCGGCGTCAGGTCGAGGATCGACCACAGCGAGGCGATGTCAGGTGCGTCCCTCGGATCCTGGCCGGGGTCGGCCATGTCCATGGTCATCTCGCTCGACCAGAACAGCCTGACGGTCTTGCCGTCGCGCTTGAAGACGCACAGCGCAGGGTTTTCGCTTCCGTCAGCGTTGATGAGGCCGAGATCCCGGGCATAGTCGTCGCCCACCGTCTCGACGAAATCGAGATCTCTCCAGCCACGTTCTTCCGCAAATGCCAGCTGCCGCGCGACGGGGCTGCGGCCGAGGATCTTCAGTGCAACGCGTTGCTTGATGTCGGCGGCGTTGCCGTTCACCGCGCCGAGCCAGTTTGTGCACATCGGACAGGGCCGCGCGCGCTCAGGCCCGAACATCCAGAAATAGGTAACCAGCGCCTGCCTGTCGCCGAAGAGTTCGAGCAGGCCGACTTCCTTGCCGTCGGCGTCCCTGAACCGATAGTCCTTTTCGATCACCGGGCCATCCGGTAGCGATCGCCGCTGCTCCACAAGCCGGGTCATCTGTCGCCGGAACTCGATTTCTTCGCGCAGCAACGCCTGCCGTGCGCGCCTGTATTCCGCCGATTCGCCGGGGAAGGGCGATCTGCCCTTGGCTGCGAGATCCGGTGCGGGGACGAGTTGGTCGAAGCTCATGTCCGTGTCCTCGGTTGTCGATCCCAACTAACGGCCCGCAGCCGCTCGTGTTCCCGGGCGGACGCAGGAATGCGTGCATCGGCACCCCGCCAGCTTGAGACCTTGATCAAAAAGGCGAGGCCATAATTGTCCGCTGCTCAAAACTGTCGTCCGGGAAACAAAATCTGATTTACGTACCTCAGAAAATGCGTTAGCACTGTTTTCGGAGGAGTTCTTATGAGATTTTTTCGTTGCGTTCGTGCGCCGGCACGGGACGTGGCGGCCGAGCCTGTGGGGCGCCGGTCGCCCCGCGCGGTCGCCATATGACGGCTGCGACACCCCTGAGTGTGCGGCCCGTGCTCGAGGCGCTGGGCGTTTCCAAGACGTTCGGCGTCGTCGAGGTGTTGCGTGACATCGACGTGTCGGTGCGGCCGGGCGAAGTTCACGCCATCATCGGCGAAAACGGCGCCGGCAAATCGACGCTGATGAAAATCCTGGCCGGCAATCATGCGCCGACCCGAGGAGAGCTTGCGATCGACGAAAGGGCGGTAAGTTTTTCCGGTCCCGTCGATGCGGAAGCGGCCGGCGTCGTCCTTGTCCACCAGGAAATCCTGCTCGCGCCGGATCTGACGGTGGCGCAGAATATTTTTCTCGGTCGCGAGTTGCGCAAAGGTCTGACGGTCGACGACCGGGCGATGAACGAACGTGCCGCGCAAGCGATCCGCAACCTCGGCGCGGAGATCGATCCGAAGACCGTCGTGCGCCGGCTGTCGATCGCGCAGCGCCAGCTCGTCCAGATCGCACGGGTACTGCTGGTGCCGCACCGGGTTGTCATCTTCGACGAGCCGACGGCATCGCTTACGCCGCACGAAACCGAGGCATTGCTGAAGGTCATCAGGGACATCCGCGCCAAGGGCGTCGGTGTCCTCTACATTTCGCATCGCCTGCCGGAAGTGAAGGAAATCGCCGACCGGGTGACGGTGCTGCGCGACGGCCGCGTCGTCGCCTCTCACGACGCTGGCGATCTGCAGCCGGCCGACATGGCCCGGCTGATGGTCGGCCGCGACGTCGCAAAGCTCTATCCCGAGCGACACGGCGGGCCGGCGCGGGAGGTGGTGCTCGAGGTCGAGGATTTTTCGGTGCCGGGCTTTGCCCGCAACGCGAGCTTTCAGTTGCGAAAGGGCGAGATCCTGGGCTTTGCCGGCCTTGTCGGCGCAGGGCGTACCGAGTTGATGGAAGGCGTCGTCGGGCTTCGGCCCGGCCATGGCAGGATCCGGCATCACGGTAAACCCGTCGATTTCTCCAGCGTTCAGTCAAGTCTGAAAGCCGGCCTCGTTTATCTGAGCGAAGATCGCAAGGGCAAGGGCCTGCTGCTGACCAAGGACCTTCGGGTCAACCTGACGCTGGCGTCGCTTTCGAAGTTCGTCAAAACCCTGCAGATCGATCGCCGCCAGGAGGCCGACGCGCTCGACGGAGCCATCCGCGAATTCGACATTCGAACCGGGCGCAAGGATATCCTGGCCGGGCAGCTTTCGGGCGGCAATCAGCAGAAGCTGCTGCTTGCCAAGATGATGATGCTCGATCCGGAGATCGTCATCATCGACGAGCCGACGCGCGGCATCGACATCGGCAACAAGGAACAGATCTACAAATTCATCGCCAAGCTCGCAGAGGAGGGGCGGTCGATCATCGTCGTCTCGTCGGAAATGCCGGAACTGATCGGCATCGCCGACCGCATCCTCGTCATGCGGGAGGGCCATATCGTCGGCGAAGTTACGGGAGACAGGATGAACGAAAACGAGATCGTCGTTCTTGCGACAGGCGCCAATACCGGGGAGGCCGCGTAAGCGCGGGAGCAGACCATGACGAATGTTGCAACTGAAACGCAGAAGGCGCCGCGAACCTCGCGCGATTGGGATATGGCGGCGATCGCCCCCTTTGTCGCGCTGGCGCTGCTGCTCGTCCTTGGCTATTTCGCCAATCCGAATTTCATCTCCGTCGCCAACCTTTTGAACGTCATCACCCGCAGCGCCTTCATCGCGATCATCGCGCTGGGCGCAACCTATGTGATTTCATCCGGCGGGCTCGATCTGTCCGTCGGCTCGATGGTCGCCTTCGTCGCCAGCCTGATGATCCTGTTCATCAACAGCGGCGTCATCGCTGACCCGGTGCTGATGCTGATTTGCGCCGCGATCCTGGCGCTGGTGCTCGGTGCCGCGTGCGGGCTCGTCAACGGGCTGATCACCACGGTCGGCCGGATCGAACCTTTTATCGCCACGCTCGGCACCATGGGTATCTATCGCGGCCTGACCACCTGGCTGTCGCAGGGTGGCGCCATCACGCTGCAGGACCGCGAGCTACAGCAGATCTATAGGCCTGTCTATTTC
This sequence comes from Ensifer sp., assembly GCF_031989085.1. Lineage (NCBI taxonomy): Bacteria > Pseudomonadati > Pseudomonadota > Alphaproteobacteria > Hyphomicrobiales > Rhizobiaceae > Ensifer > Ensifer sp. Next base: position 1,749 of record NZ_DALZXU010000003.1, on the reverse strand, counting down.
GGTTCGGTCGCCGGCATTCCCGTGCCGATCATCATCATCTTCGTGACCGCTGCGATTGCCGCCTTCGTGCTCTATCGCACCCGCTATGGGCGTCACGTCGTTGCGGTCGGCTCCAACGAGGACGTGGCGCGCTATTCCGGCATCTCGGTCAACAAGGTCCGCACCATCGCCTATGTGATCCAGGGCCTCTGCGTCGCTGTTGCCGTGCTTCTCTACGTGCCGCGGCTCGGCTCGACCTCGGCCACGACAGGCATTCTCTGGGAGCTGCAGGCGATCACCGCTGTTGTCGTTGGCGGGACTGCGCTTAGAGGCGGCGTCGGCCGCGTCTGGGGCACGGTCTGTGGCGCCTTCATCCTGGAGATCGTCGGCAACATCATGCTGCTTTCGAACTTCGTCAGCGAATACCTGATCGGCGCCATCCAGGGCGCGATCATCATCATAGCCATGCTGGTGCAGCGCTCGCTGATGCGCCGCACGTGAGATTGGCCGGGCCGTTGGGGCGAGCCCGGTTTCATTGCAATCGAGGCCCCGTGGAACTCTTGGGAGGGAGACTATGCGTAGGACATTTATCGGTTTGACCGTCGCCGCCGTGGCGGCATTTGCAGGTGCTGCGCCGGGCGCCTTTGCACAGGACAAGAAGGTGACGATCGGCGTGTCGATCCCGGCGGCCGACCATGGCTGGACTGCCGGCGTGGTCTTCCATGCGGAGCGCGTCGCCAAGCTGTTGATGGCGGAGCATCCGGGCCTGAACGTCATCGTCAAGACATCGCCCGATGCCGCCACCCAGGCAAACGCGGTGCAGGACCTGGCGGTTCAGGGGCTTGATGCGCTCGTCATCCTGCCGTCGGATCCCGATCCGCTGGTCAACGCCATCCAGCAGGTCAAGGATGGCGGCGCCTTCGTCGCACTCGTCGACCGCGCGCCGTCGGTCAACGACAGCTCGATCCGCGATCTCTACGTCGCCGGCAACAACCCGGCGCTCGGTCAGGTCGCCGGCGAATACATCAAGAAGACGACCCCGGACGCCGAAGTCGTCGTCATCCGCGGCCTGCCGATCCCGATCGACCAGCAGCGCCAGGATGGTTTCGACAAGGGCATTGCCGGCTCCAACGTCAAGGTTCTCGATCGCCAGTACGGCAACTGGAACCGCGACGACGCCTTCCGCGTCATGCAGGACTACCTGACGAAATATCCGAAGATCGACGTGGTCTGGTGCCAGGACGACGACATGGCCGTCGGCGTTCTCGAAGCCATCGGCCAGGCCAAGCGCACCGACATCCAGTACATCGTTGCCGGTGCCGGCTCGAAGGACATGATCAAGAAGGTCATGGACGGCGACAAGATGGTTCCGGTCGACGTGCTCTATCCGCCGGCGATGGTCGCAACCGCAATGCAGCTGACGGCTGCAAAGTTCTATGACCAGGTGCCGGTCAGCGGCGAATACATCCTCGACGCCACGCTGGTGACGAAGGACAATGCCGAGCAGTTCTACTTCCCGGATTCTCCGTTCTGATCAACGAGGCGCGCCCGCTGGTCGGGCGCGCCTTTCCTTTCACCCGCATTCTCAAGGTCGAATTTGCGCCGGGCCAAAGCTGTGCCCCCCGCGTTTCTTCCGTGTGACCTCGATCCGGTCACGGTAGCTTAGACGAGGAAAAATCATGAAAACGATCAAGGGCCCCGGTCTGTTTCTGGCACAGTTTGCGGGGGATGCGGCGCCGTTCAACTCGTTTGCGTCGATTGTGAAATGGG